>JBHGBJ010000057.1:0-27432 GCA_041947025.1 Thermodesulfobacteriota bacterium | reverse complement strand
TCCATGGGGACATTTTAACTTAAGCAGTTAAGGGGACATTTCTACTTTGCTAACACATCAGACGACAAAAACCTTGACATCCTTATAGATTAATGGTATCACCTGCCCAAAGCGGGCAGGAATTGTCCGGAGAAGACTATCTTAATAAACCCCGTGTTTGCTACTTTGTGCCGCCTGCCGGTGGGCAGGGAAAAAGAAGCAGCGGAATTTTCTAACGGGGTAAAGGAGGGCAGTGACATTGGCACGCGGTTTTGTGAAGTGGTTTGATACCAAGAAAGGATATGGATTCATCAAACAACCTGCCGGAGACGACGTTTTTATCCACTATACGGGGATCGAGAATGAAGGGTTTAAGTCCCTTCGTGCAGGAGAAGAAGTGGAATTTGAGATTTCCAATGGCCCTAAAGGCCCCCAGGCCGTCCGTGTCGTAAGAGTGGTTTGAACCATTTAACGGCACCAACCCCCGATTTTTCATCCGCTCGGATCCATCGGCCCATTCGGCTGCCACGACCCGTCTTAAAGGCTGATGAGGAAGTTCCTTCGGTAAGTTCAGGGCAGTGAGCGGGTGATTAGCCTCACCACGATGGGACTATCGAACAGGTTTGTTCAAGGTCAACCCCTGCCCGCAGGCGGGCACGCTGGGTAGACGACAGCATTTATGGTGCGAAATCAAAGGGTTGACTTTTGGAAGGAATGCCTATTACATTTCAAATAACTGAGAGATGTTTTCATCCAATGCCCTCTCATGCGGGAAACAGCGGATGATCAAATCATTCAAGACTCTTAAGAACGACCTTATTGAGAATCGATATCGAATTCTGATCGGGCTCTCGGCTCTGATCATCGTCGATGTCCTTCAACTCTTCATCCCAAGAGTGGTCAAATATGCCGTCGATGATCTGACCTCTGGAATCATCCTCCCACGCCAACTCCTCTTCTATGGAGCCGAGGTTCTCGCCCTGGCTCTGGCGATTGGCGGTTTTCGGTACGTGTGGAGATACCTCCTTTTGGGGACCGCACGTCGGGTGGAAAGGACGCTGAGAGATCGGCTCTTCCAACACCTTCAAACCCTGTCTTTCTCCTATTTCTCCAGGACGAAGGTAGGAGACCTGATGGCCCACGCCACCAATGATATCGAAGCGGTGCGGATGTCGATCGCGATGGGACTCGTCTTCCTTGTGGATACGATCATTCTGGGGCTATTGACCATCTTCTTCATGATCTATATTCATCCTCTTTTGACCCTTTATGCCATCCTGCCCATGCCGTTGATCACCGTGATCACGCTTCTCTTCAGCAAGGTGATTCACCAGCGGTTCGAGGTTCTTCAAAAAACCTTTGCCAGCCTTACCGAAAGGGTCAGGGAGTCTGTCGCCGGTATACGGGTGGTCAAAGCCTATGTCCAGGAGGAAGTGGAGAGGGAGAAGCTCTCCTCTCTCAGCCGGGATTACATTCGGAGGAACATCGGTGTGACAAAAGCATGGGGGATGTTTTTGCCCCTCATGCTTTTTTTATCCAATCTCTCCATGGCCATCGTCCTCTACCAGGGTGGAAAGCTGACTATTTTCCAATCGATCTCGACCGGAGATTTCGTGGCCTTCATGAGCTATCTGGGAATGCTGGCCTGGCCGATGATGGCATTGGGGTGGTCGATCAACGTGATCCAGCGGGGGACTGCATCGATGGAACGGCTGAACCGGATATTCGAAGAGGTTTCGGAGATTTCGGACTCCCCGGAGACCGTCTGGGCCGGTTCGTTGAGAGGAAGAATTGAGATAAGAGGTCTGACCTTCTATGCCGGAAATGGAGGAGACCCTCTCCTTGAGGACATCCGCCTGACTATCCGCGAGGGCGAGAAGGTTGTGATCGTCGGGAGAACCGGGTCCGGAAAGACAATCCTCTGTGACCTCCTGGGCCGGATCTTAGAACCCCCGGCGGGAAGGATTTTCTACGATGGGACCGAAATCCATTCCATCCCTCTTAAGGTGTTGAGAAGGGACCTTGGTTATGTCCCTCAGGATTCTCTTCTCTTTTCGGATACGATCCGGGAGAATATCGCGTTCGGGAGACTGGAGGCCACTGAAAAGGAAATTAAAGAGGCGGCGCAAATCGCACAAATTTATGACGAGGTCATGGAATTTCCGGAGGGCATGAATACTCTGGTCGGGGAGAAAGGGATCACCCTATCCGGAGGCCAGAGGCAGAGGGTTGCCATTGCGAGGGCACTTCTGCTGGATGCTCCGATCTTCATTCTGGACGATGCCCTTTCTTCTGTAGACATCCAGACGGAAGAGCGCATTCTCGAAGGGATGGAGAAATTTTTCCGGGGAAAGACGAGCATTCTCATCACCCATCGAATCGCACCGCTTCGAAGGGCGGATCGGATTATCGTTTTGGATGAGGGAAGGATTGTGGAGATGGGAGATCATCCCACACTTCTGGCCAAGGGCGGGCTCTATGCCGACCTCTACTGGCAGAGACAATTGGAAGAAGAACTGGAAAGAGAATAATAGCGCATCAGACTATCAGGAGATCAGTAGGCAGGATATCAGGGACCAGGATATCAGGAAAAAGCAAAGAATGAATGATTGTTAAACCTGATGTTCTGATATTCTGATACCCTTCCAGCTGATAACCGGATATCCTGATTCCCTATTTCAGGGTTTGAGATTATGCCAACTGATTTCGGGTACATGGAAGAAGATAAGCTGGGGAAGCCCTATGACTTGAGGCTGATGGCAAGGCTTGGAGGGTTTATTCGCCCCTATTGGGTTTTGATGGCCTTCTCCCTTCTCTTCGTCTTGATCATGGCGGGTTTAGACCTCCTGGTCCCCTATCTGACCAAAGAAGCGATCGATCAATATATCGTCCCTTCGGCGAGGGAAGTCATCTTAAAGGGAGATGGGACGCCGGAGGAAGAACGTTTTTTGAATCGATACGGGAAGACGCTCATCCCAACGAACGAAAAGGGAAAGTTCCTGATCAAGCCGGATCTCATGAGCTCCATGGATCGAAGAGAGATCGCCCTTTTTCAAAAATCGGGTCTTCTTTCAGAAAGCAGATATTACCTCTTCATTCCTCAAAAGCCGGAGGAAGAGCTCCTGGTGAGAAAATATGCCTCCTCTTTTGAAAGGAGCGGTTCGTACTGGTTCATTACCTTTGACCGGATGAAAGCACTTGCGCGGGAAGATCTTCTTGTCCTGAGAGGGAAGGATGTGAGAGGGGTCCTCCGTATCGCACTACTGGTCTTGCTCATATTGGTCGCTCATTTTGGGCTCAATTACTTCCAGGTCTATGCCATGGAGGTGGCAGGACAAAAGATGATGTATGACCTCCGGATGAAAGTCTTCTCTCATCTTCAGAGTCTCTCCGTCTCCTTTTTTGATAAGAATCCCGTGGGAAGGTTGGTCACGCGGCTGACCAACGATATCGAGAACATTCACGAAATGTTCACCTCCATTCTGATCAACTTTTTCAACGACATCCTTCTCCTGATCGGGATCATTGTCATTCTCCTTCACCTCAACCGTGAACTTGCCCTGGTCTCATTCTCCTTTATCCCTTTGATCTTTATCACCACGCTCATTTTCAGCCACAAGGCCAGGGACGTATTTCGAGAGATCCGTTTGAGGATTGCACAAATGAATGCTTACCTTCAGGAAAATCTCTCAGGGATCAAGGTGGTTCAGCTCTTTCGGAGGGAAGAGGAGAATGCCCGGCGGTTCCATCAGATCAATCAAGGACATTACTCGGCCAATATGGAGCAGATTCGAATCTACGGTCTCTTCGTCCCCCTCATCGAAATCCTGAGTTCGGGAGCCATCGGTCTTCTTCTCTGGTACGGAGGGGGAAAGGTGATCCAGGAGACGATCAGCCTCGGGGTCCTGGTTGCCTTTCTGTCTTATATCCGAATGTTCTTCCAGCCGATCCGTGACCTTTCGGAGAAGTATAATATCCTGCAATCGGCGATGGCCTCTCTGGAGAGAATCTTCTCCCTGCTTGACCAGAATGAGAAGGTTTCCGAGCCCCTTTCCCCGAAGAAAGGGGAGATCAGGGGAAACATCGAATTTCGTAACGTCTCGTTCTCTTACAACGGGGGGGAGAAGGTCCTCAAAGAAGTGTCTTTCTCCGTTCGAGAAGGTGAGACAATTGCCATCGTGGGTGCTACCGGCGCCGGGAAGACCTCACTGCTCAACCTTCTCGAGCGTTTCTATGAGGTGAAGGAGGGCGAAATCCTTCTCGACGGGATCGATATTCGGGATAGAGAGACTCCCCATCTCCGATCCCAAATCGGATTGGTGATGCAGGACACCTTCCTCTTTGCCGGGGATGTCGAGGAGAATATCCGGTTGGGAGGTCGGGGAAACGGCGAGGCAAGGGTGAAGCAAGCTGCCCGGGTGGTCAATGCGGAAAAATTCATTCAACAATTGCCCGACGGGTATCGGACCCAGGTTGGTGAAGGGGGGAGGACCTTGTCGGCTGGAGAGAAACAACTCTTAGCCTTTGCAAGGGCCCTGTATATCGATCCGAAAATCCTCATTCTCGACGAAGCCACTTCCCATGTCGATCCTGAAACCGAACGATTGATCCAAGAGGGCCTTGCCCGATTGCTTAAGGGAAGGACAGCCATCGTCATTGCCCATCGTCTCTCGACGATCCAAAATGCGGACCGGATCATCGTCCTCCATAAAGGAAGGATCCGGGAGATCGGGACGCATTCGGAACTGATGACAAAGAAAGGCCTTTATTACAGGCTTTACCAATTACAGTTCGGAGTGACATGAAATGCGGGGTGCGGATTGCGGAGTGCCGAATCTTCCTAAGGAAAAGGGCATCGTGCGAAATTCGGAATATAGATCTTTTACTCCGAGTTCCGCATTCCGAATTCCTCAATGGTGGTGTTGACAAAATCGGGGGCGATGTCCTATATAGAAAAGGGGTCTATGGAAGAGCAGGAAGACCAACCCGTACAAACCAACCCTGAAGAAGAGAAGAAGAAAGACGTAGATCTGAATGCCCTCTTTCCAGGGAGAGGTTATGATTTAAACCGACTCTTTCCTGACGAAGGGACCAAGAACCTTCTCTATGAATTAAGGCGAAACAAGAGAGATATTGAGCGGTTTATCAAGAATCTTGATTTCGAGGAGAAGTAGATGCAATGCCCTCGCTGTAATGAAGCGATACCCTTTATTCTCTGTTCGGCATGTCAGGGAGAGATACCTGAGAAGAGTCTCTATTGCTGTTGGTGTGGAGAACGGGTGAAGGTGGAGGTGGAGGAGAAGGTTGATTTTTCCGAGAGGACCCTCTGCAGCGACGGAAACTGCATCGGTACGATTAATGAGAAGGGGATCTGTAATATCTGCGGGAAGCCCTACGCCGGATAGCCTATATATATCCAGTAATCAGTAACCAGTAAGCAGTAATCAGTGAGTAAGACCGAATAGCCTATCAGCTACAGCCTATATTAGATGACATTAGCAGGTTTAAGGGTAATCAAATCCATGAGATGGGCTGCATTGACACTCGGATCAGGAATGATTATGATATATTAAAATACCTTGATTGAATCCACAGGAGGAAATAATGATTTTTCTACCAAGAGGGGGGGCCGACAAAGAAGAGAAAGGAAAGGATGACAAGGTCTTCGTGCCCAACGAGATCCCCATTCTTCCCTTGAGAGGAACCGTTCTCTATCCCGATTTGATTTTGCCGATCATGGTGGGCAGGAAGAAATCTGTGAAGCTGATTGATGATGCGATGGATTCGGATCGGATCATCGGGGTCATTACTCAAAAGAGATCTGAAATCGAGGATCCTAAGGAGAATGATCTTTATTCAGTAGGTGTGGCTGCCCTGATTTTAAGGATGATCCGAGAGCTGGACGGAAGTCAACGTGTGATCGTCCAGGGCGTTTCACGGATAAAAGTCAAGGAGTATATTCAGAAGGAACCCTATTTTAAAGTCAGAAGCGAAACGGTGGAGGAACCTTACGTTCAGGGTGTGGAGGTCGAGGCCCTCATGATGAATTTGAAGAACCTGTTTCAGAGGGCTGTTGAATTGGCTCCTTACCTGACGGCCGAACTGGGAACGATGGTCAGTAATATTAAGTCGCCCTCCATCCTTGCGGATTTGATCGCCTCGAATTTAAATCTCTCGACCACTGAAAAACAGGGAATCCTGGAGACCTTTGATACGCGAGAGCGTCTCACCAAAGTTCATCTCATCCTCAATAAAGAAGTCCAGGTCTTGGAGTTGGGCAATAAGATCCAGTCTCAGGTGAAAGAAGATATGGATCGGACCCAAAGAGAATACTATCTCCGGGAACAGTTGAAAGCCATCAAGAAGGAACTGGGAGAGTTGGATGAACACTCCACGGAGATCAAGGATCTCAGGGAGAAGATCAAGAAGGCCAAGATGCCATCCGAGGCTCTGACAGCGGCCGAGAAAGAGTTAGACCGCCTTGCGAAGATTCCTCCTGCCTCGGCGGAATATACGGTAGCCAGAACGTATTTGGATTGGTTGGCCGAGCTCCCGTGGTCTGAGACGACGGAGGATAACCTGAACATTGACAATGGTCAGAAGATTTTGGACGAGGACCATTACGATCTGGAAAAGGTGAAGAAGCGGATTTTGGAATATCTTGCCGTGAGAAAACTGAAGGCGGATATGAAGGGGCCGATACTCTGTTTCGTCGGGCCACCAGGGGTCGGCAAGACCTCTCTGGGTAAATCGATCGCCCGAACCATGGGCCGGAAGTTCATTCGTATCTCCCTCGGCGGGGTTCGGGATGAAGCGGAGATCCGGGGACACCGGAGGACGTATGTAGGCGCCTTGCCTGGCCGGATCATTCAAGGGATCAAGAAGGCGGGATCGAATAACCCGATTTTCATGTTGGATGAGGTCGATAAGATTGGAATGGACTTTCGCGGGGACCCATCCTCCGCCCTCTTGGAGGTGCTCGATCCGGAGCAGAATTTTTCCTTCTCGGATCATTACATCGACGTTCCTTTCGATCTCTCAAGAGTGATGTTCATCACCACTGCCAATGTGCTCGATACGATTCCTCCGGCGCTCAGGGACCGAATGGAAACCCTTGAGCTTCCGGGATATAGTGAAGACCAGAAGATGATGATCGCCAAGGAGTTTCTCGTTCCCAAACAGATCAAGGAACACGGATTGAGCGGAGAATTCATTGAATTTGAAGATGCGGCCATTCAGGTGATCATCAGTTCCTATACACGTGAGGCAGGGGTCAGGAATTTGGAGCGGGAGATTGCGGCCATCTGTCGAGGGGTAGCCAAGGATGTCGCCCGAGGGATTATGGAGAAGGTGGTCATCCGGCCCGACATTTTGCACAAATTCTTGGGGGCTGTCAAGTTTTTCCCCGAGGTGGCCGAACGGACGTCAGAGCCAGGGGTGGCCACGGGTCTGGCCTGGACACCCACAGGGGGAGACATCATCTTTGTTGAAGCGACCAAGATGAGAGGAGAAAAAGGGCTCACCCTGACAGGCCAACTGGGAGACGTGATGAAGGAGTCTGCTCAGGCCGCACTGGCTTATGTTCGATCAAAAGGAAAAGATCTCGGTATCGACGAAGACTTCTTCGCAAAGAATGATATTCATATCCATGTTCCGGCGGGTGCCATTCCAAAGGACGGACCCTCTGCCGGGATCACGATGTTCGTAGCCCTGACCTCCCTCCTGACCAATCGGCCCATCCGAAACGATGTGGCGATGACCGGTGAGATCACGTTAAGAGGCCTGGTCCTGCCTGTGGGAGGGATCAAGGAGAAAGTCCTGGCAGCGATGCGGGCGGGGATCCGGACGATCATCCTTCCAAGAAAGAATGAGAAGGATCTGGAGGAGATTCCGGAAAGGATCCGGAACGAGATGAGTTTCAAGTTCATCCAGAGAATGGATGAAGCGATCGAATTTGCGTTGAAGCACACCGAAGCACGCAGTGAAGAGCGAGAGGCGGTCAGCCCTCCCACCGCGTAACGCAAAGATCTCTCTTCCTTTTCCGCACGGGGTGACACGGTCATCGGTGGATTTCCCAAGACTTAGAAATGTCAATGCCTTTCCCGTCGAGATGTCTGGGCAAAGGCTTCTCTGCCTGCAGGATCCGCTGAATATTAGCGAGAAAGCCCTGTTTCTGCCTCCTCCGGTTCACTTCGTCGTCTCCCTTTTCGACGGTCGCCATTCAATCCTGGATATACAGACGGAATGGATGAGAAGATTCGGGGAATTTCTTTTCACAGAAAAGATTGAAGAGATTATTAGCCAATTGGAGGAAAATCTCTTCCTGGAAGGAGACCGCTTCCAAGAGGCACTGAGGCAGAAGGAGGAGCGTTTTAGAAGGGCGCCAGTGAGAGAGGCGACCTTTGCGGGGAAGAGCTATGAGAGGGAGCCCCAATCCTTGCGGGCTCAGCTGGAAGGGTATTTTAGGGGACCGGACGGCCCGGGAGGGCTCGGGGAGAGAACTATGGACGGGTTAAAAGGGGTGATTGTCCCTCACATCGATTTCCAGAGGGGAGGTCCCTGTTACGCCTTTGCCCATCGAGAGATCTGGGAAAAGAATTTCTCCCATTCTTTTATTATTTTCGGAACAGCCCACGCCTTCGTGGAAACCCCTTTCTGCCTGACCCGAAAGGATTTTGTGACCCCCCTCGGCACCTTGAATGCGGATCTGGAATTGATCGATGCCATCCAATCCCAGTGTCCTTATGACCTTTTTAAGAATGAAGGGGTACACCAGAACGAGCATTCCGTAGAGTTTCAGTGTGTGTTTCTACGTTACCTTTATCCTGAGCCCATCCCCATCAAGATCGTCCCCATCCTCAGTGGATCATTTCATGAGGCCGTTGAGAAGGGGATTTCACCGATGGAACTCAAACCCCTTCGACAATTTATTGAAGCTCTAAAAGAGGTTGTTTCCTCCTCCGGAAAGAAGGTTTGTTACGTGGGGAGCGCCGACCTATCCCACATGGGCCTCCAATTCGGAGATCGGGAGGGGATCGGAGAGTATGACCTCAGGACCTTAGCTGAAGAGGATCAGGAGATGCTGGGATATGTCGAAAGAATGGATGGGGAGGGTTTCTTTTCATCGATCTCGAAGGAGAAGGACCGGAGAAAAATCTGTGGCCTCCCAGCCATCTATGCCATGCTCCAATCCCTGGATGCCAGGGAAGGAAAACTCCTCAAATACGGTCAGGCCTTTACCCAGGAGACCCAATCCGTCGTCTCCTTTGCAAGCCTTGCGTTTTATTAAGACCGTTCATTTAGTTTATCTGGTCTGTTTAGTTTTTCTGGTTTCTCTCGTCTATCTGGTTTTTCTGGTTTATCTGGTTTTTTTGGTTTATCCGGTCTTGAACGAAAGGAACGAAACAGACGAAATAGACCAGAGAGACGATTTTAAGAGGGTTTCTGTTTGATCCGATCGATGGCGGGATAGAGCTCAGAGAGCCTCTTCTCCAAATCCTGAGGAAGATCTACCTGGAGATTGAGGACCCTTTCCCTGAGGAGGGCCAAAGCTCCCAGCTTTTCACTGACCTCTTTAGGCGTAATCCGACTCAATCTCTTGGAGACTTCTTTCACCTCTTCATTTAAGAATTCGACCAGTTTTAGGATCTCTGAAACCCTTTTTTGAGCCATCCGCATTCTCCTCCCGGTTCCGTTTCTACCATACCCGATCTGAAATGAGATTACAAGGACTTTAATTCAGGCCCAAAAAAAACTACCTTTCCCTCTCCCGGAGATTTCTGTAACTTTTCAGAAATCTCTCTACATATGGCCTGCGACGACTCCAAGTCCTAATCCTAACCGGAGATAGAGAAAGGTTCCCAGGATTACAAACAGCAAAGCAAGCACCACATAGTCAGCCTTGTGCATTTGAGGTTCATAGTAAAGGGTGCGTCTTGATTCAGGATTGAAGCCCTTCGATTCCAAAGCCATTGCAAGAAGGTTGGTGTGTCGAATTGCATAAACAAACAGAGGGACTGCCTGAGGAATGAATTTACCGATGCGACTGAAGAGAGACCCGGACTCCAGATCCAGTCCGCGGGATACCTGGGCCTGGATAATGGTGGCCCCGGCTCCGGCAAAGGTCGGCACCAATCGCAATGCAGTGGAAAGTGCAAAGGCGACGGGATAAGGGATTCCCATACGGATCAGTCCATTAGTTAGTTCTTCATTCCGGGTCGTTGAAAGGAAAATCAGACCTGTTCCCACGAATGTGGCCAAACGGAGCCCCATGGCGATGCCGTAAAGGAGTGACTCTCGGCTCACATGAAGGGGTCCCCATGACCACAAGGGGGTGACTCCTTTGGTAAAGAAGGGCCACATCCCAGCGCTGAATACAATGAGCAGGATTAAAATAAAACGGAGCCGCCAGAAATTCGGCAGTGCCTTGGCAGAAATGGCGATCACCATCAAGCCCAGGCTGATTCCTCCCATGTACAAAGGATGGTTGAAACAGAGACAGAGGCTGAAGACCATCAGCAGGCTGATGATCTTCGCACGGGGGTCAAGACGATGAACCCAGGTACCTTTGTCGAGGTAGAGAAAAATATTCATAGGATTGTCTTTCCGTCAGGTCTGGAAAAATTCCGTTCAAATTCCAATCACCAAATTCCCTGCCTGCCGCCAGGCAGGGGATTTGGAATTTCACGTAGCTCCTCTACCATCTGACCGATCGTGAGCCCCTGTAGGCCCAGCCAATTGCTCATCTGAACCAGCAAGGAAGGCCGCAGGGAGGCCTGGGTCAGGAGGGCCTCGTCGGCGAAGACGGACCGTGTGGGGCCGTCTGAAAGGATTTCCCCATCCTTCAGGAGAATCGTGCGTTTGGTATATTCGGCGGCGACCCACATGGAGTGGGTGATGATGATCACCGTATGTCCCTCTCTGTTCAGACCCTTTAGCATCTCCATGATATTTCTTTGGTGGTGGTAATCCAGACCCGTGGTCGGTTCGTCAAGAATGATGACCTCGGGTTGAACAGCCAGCACAGATGCCACGGCCACGCGCTGTCGCTCCCCCTTTGTCAAAGCGAAGGGAACCTTCTCCTCATACCCCTCCAATCCCACGACCCCCAATGCCTCAACCACGCGCTTCTCTACCGTTTTGGGATCTTCTCCAAGCATTCTCAGACTGAATCCGACCTCTTCTTTCACGGTCTTTGAGAAGATCTGGTGGTCCGGGTTTTGGAACACATACCCCACATGCCGGGCCAGTTCGCGGTGGCTATATTCCGTGGTCGGTTTGCCTCTTACGGACATGCATCCGGAGGCCGGTTTGAGCAAACCGTTGAAGTGTTTGGCGAGCGTCGTTTTCCCCGAGCCATTCTGGCCCAGGATAGCGACGAATTCCCCCTCCCAAATCGAGAGATCAATTCCCTTGAGTGCCTCGACCTGGGGAGTGGGATAGACATATCTAAGCCTGTCAGCCCTAAGAACAGGAGTCCCGTTACCCTGAAGAAAAGGGGCTCCCGTAAATGCCAGGTTCCGGGGCACGGCCAATCGGTGTTTCTGGATCAGCTCGATGGCCATTTCCAAGGTCAAGGGCCTTCCCGGCCAATCCATCGCCTGGAACAGTTCGATCAGCGGAAGAGGTTTGATCCCGCAAGATTTCAGCAGGGGCATGTTCAACAAAAGCTCGGAGGGTGGTCCTTGTGCTACCACTTGTCCCTCACGCATCAGCAGGACCTGATCAGCCGAGGCAGCTGTTTCCGGCTCATGATCGACGATGAGAAGCATACGGCGCTCTTCCCGGATTCTCCCGGCGATAGAGAGTACCTCTTCTCGGCCCCGGGGGTCGAGGTCTGTGGTGGGCTCGTCCATCACAAGAATCTTTGGTTCCAAAGCGAGCACCGAGCCGATGGCGAGGCGCTGTTTCTGCCCCCCGGAAAGGGTAGCCGGCTCGCGCTGGCGCAGTCTTTCGAGACCGATCAGGGCTAAGTAACGCTGGATGCGGTGCTCGATCTCCGAACGAGGCAGGCAGTGGTTCTCGGGACCAAAGGCAATTTCCAACTCGACATTGGTGGAAAAGAGTTGAGCCTCAAAGTCCTGCAACACCAGTCCAACGATGCGTGACATCTCGGCCACTTTATGCCGGGTGACCTCTTCTCCTTGGACGAAAACCCTGCCTTCATATTTTCCTCTGAAGAAATGAGGCACGAGGCCGTTGAGCGCGCAGCAGAGCGATGATTTGCCCGCACCCCCATGCCCCATCACAACGACGAAGGTTCCGTCTTCAATCTGGCTTTGAATATTCCGCAGGGCGGGGCGGTCACTTTGGCGATAGGTAAAGGTCAGGTTTTCGATTGAAATCGCAACACCCATCTTTTAAAAACAGGGTCATTCGGTCACGAAGTCAATGGTCATTCAATGACCAAATAATCCAATGACTCAATAACGAATGACTGAACTTCGATCTTTGACCTTTGGCATCTAAAGCATCCATTTCAGATCTCGAAACTACATGAGGAGACTTCCCACAATGATGAGACCGGCGCAGGTCCAACCGATCGTCGTGGTCGGAAGGGAGGGGATGATTCCTGCAAAGAGGCCAGTCACCGTAGCCACAGTGACCAGCCATGCGCCGACGGTACCCGCAATGGGCTTGCCAATGTCATCCTCTTCCATGACATCCGCCCAGAAAAGGCCGAGTTGCTGCTTGGTGACCCCGAAGACCGAGATCAAAAGGACGACTCCGATCCAACTGGCGAAGGTGTTGTTGAGAGCGATGATCTTCGTCAGGATGGCGTAAGGGACAATGCCGAGGGCGTCCACGGCGATACCGATCACCACGGCGCAGGAGGCACTGGAGATAAAGGTAATAAGGATGTAATTGACCCAGCTACGCCAGCTCGAAAAATTCCACTCTCGTGATTTTTCAGCGAAAGGGAAAAAAGTCGTCCACATGGTATAGGGTAAGTAACCGAGGAGGAAGTTCCCTACAAAGCCCGCAATGGAGCCAGGTCCCAGAGTGCCGCCGAAGATGTCGCCGATGAGATTGCCGATGGCAGTGCCCCAGGCCCCTGCTGGGCCAAACAACAGACCGAATACCATGGGAAAGATGTTTGCGACTCGGACTTCGGTGATACCGGGAATAAGGGGGATCGCGGTCTTGAAGGCGATCAGGGCCGCCCCATAAATGGAAGCGCAGACCGATACCAGAATGATCATCCGGGTGTTTCCCCACATCCGGAGAGCCGCTTTCATTTTGGACCTCCTTTCTCGCTTCAAATTTATATTGTATTGCATCGAAAGAGTCAAGAATATTTGGCAAAAGTTCCATTGAGATTCTCTTATGAATATGATATGAGATGGATCATTTGGGAAAATTTAGGCCAAGGTGGCTATGGAGATGATTCAGATTTTTCAGGTGAAGACTTCACGACAGACAGAGTTTGTGGATATCACGCCTTCCGTCCAGGAGGCCGTTAAAAAGACTGGGGTGGAGGATGGAATCTGTTTCATATTCATTCCCCACACGACGGCTGGCGTCACCATCAATGAGAATGCGGATCCCAGCGTTCCCGAGGATATTCTCATGGAGATCAACAAGGTGATCCCTTCACGAGACCGGTATCAACATCTTGAAGGGAACTCTCCTGCCCACATCAAAGCGAGTCTCATGGGTTTTTCTCAAACGGTCTTTGTCGAATCAGGAAAGTTGGCCCTCGGGACCTGGCAGGGGATCTTCCTTTGTGAATTCGATGGTCCGAGAAATCGAAGTGTCCACGTCAAATTGCTGAAGTCAAAGGAATAGAAGTGGATCAGGGCGCTCTTTTTGAGGAAGCCGGTAAGATCTTTGAGGGGGAACCTCGACTCCTCCCTCTTCCCTCCAAGGGGATGGTCGTCTTTGTCGGAGATACCCATGGGGACCTGGATGCAAGTCAGCAGGTGATCCGTCAATACCTGAGAAAGCCCTATCGAATCGTCTTTCTCGGAGATTATGTGGATCGAGGCCAATACTCCAAAGAGAATGTTGATTACCTGCTTCGTCTGAAAAGAGAGCATCCGGAGGAGATCTTCCTCTTGGCGGGCAATCACGAAGGGTATATGGTCAAAGAGTTTCAGCCCGCCAATTTTTGGGGATCGCTTTCGTTGGAGGAAAGAGAGAGGTACGGGTCTCTCTTCTCCAAATTCCCTTTGGCGATAACCTCTCCGAATGGAATCTTAGCCGTCCACGGAGGTCTGCCCGAATTGGATTCTCTGGAGGAGATGGGCAGAGTCGAGTGGGGGGATGGGAATTGGGACAGGATTCTCTGGGGAGATTTTGTGGAGAGGGATGCCGCATTCCTGGGGGATTGGTGGGGAAGACCCCAGTTCGGAACCCCCTACTTCGAAAAGATGATGGATCGATACCAAAAGCGCATTCTCGTTCGATCCCATCAACCCAATGCCCCACCGTTGATGTTTAAGAGGCGATGCGTTACCATTTTTACTTCCCGTGCTTATCTACCAATCCGCTCCGTCCTGATTGCTGATTTGGCAAAGGAGATTCTGACCGCAGATGACGTAGAAATAGAAAGGATTTAATTACTTGTATAAGCACCAAGTTCCATGCCTGCCGGCAGGCAGGCAAGCACCAAATCCCAAATAATTTCCAATTTGTCAAATTCAAAACTTCAAACAAAATCGTTTAGGTTATTTGGAATTGGTATTTGAAGATTGTTTAGGATTTGAAATTTGGAAATTAAGGTGGGCGAAGAGATTTCGTAACAGGTTGTTGGGAGAGAAGATGCCAAAAATTATTTCTTTTGATATGGACGGCACACTGATCAATCCGGAATTCACGGATTGGGTCTGGCTCCATGGGATTCCGACGCTTTGTGCAGAAAAATTGGGGATCCCCTTTGAAGAAGCCAAGGCCTTTGTGGAAAGGGAATACCGCAAGGTGGGCGAAGGGGCGATTGAATGGTATGACATCAAGTATTGGTTTCGATTCTTTCAATTGGAGACTCCCTGGCAGGTCTTGATGGAACAGTACGTCGACAAGATCAAGATCTATCCGGATGTCAACCCTATATTGGGGCGTTTAAGGGACAAATTCTCATTGATTTTGACATCTAACGCAGGAAGGGAGTTTATCGGTATTGAGCTGGAAGCGACAGGGCTCAGAAAATTTTTTGACAGGATCTTCTCGGCCACCTCTGATTTTAGCAATGTAAAGAAAACCACGCGCTTTTACGAACGGATTTGTGAGATTCTGGGATCGAAACCTGATGAGATTGTTCACGTCGGTGATCACTACGAGTTTGACTATCTCGTCCCCCGGACGTTGGGAATTCAGGCCTTCTATTTAGACCGGATGGGGAAGCAGGAGGGAGAGTTCGTCCTCAGGGATTTGAGAGAATTCGAAAAAATAGTTCTGACCATTGCGGATTGTGGAAAGCCGATCGCAGATTGAAAGCATTCTACACTTTATGGTAGGATAACATAAGTGCCAGATAATAAAGTTATTATGTTATTGGGTTAATCAGTTATTAGTTATTGAATAACTGAATGACTCAGTGACTTAATAACTAAGGAAGCTGGGAGATTTAGAATTTATCTCTGGGTGGGGAGGTTGTGGGGTGTCTCGGGTAAGGATATTAGTGGTCGATGACGAAATGATCGTTTGTGAGAGTTGCAGGCGGATCTTGGAAGAGGAAGGATACGAGGTGGAGACCGCCCTTAGCGGAATGGAAGCCTTCGAAAAGATGAAAGGAGCTCCGTTCGACATTGTCATTACCGATCTCAAGATGCCAGGGATTGACGGAATGGAGGTCCTCAGAACATTGCGGAAGGACTATCCGGATGCAATCGTCATCATGATTACGGGCTATTCAACCGTGGAGACTGCCGTCGAGGCCATGAAATTGGGAGCCTTTGACTACATTCCTAAACCCTTTACACCGGATGAGGTTTCGGTCGTCGTGAAGAAGGCGATTGAAAAGAAGAATCTTCTTCTGGAAAATATCTATTTACGGCAGGAATTACAGGAAAAATATGGATTCCACAATATCGTGGGAAAGAGCAAAAAGATGCAGGAAATCTACCGGGTCATCGCCAAGGTGGCCATGACGGATAGTACGGTTCTGATCTATGGACAGAGTGGAACAGGGAAGGAATTGATCGCACGGGCCATCCATTTCAACAGCCCGAGGCGGGAGAAACAATTCGTTCCGGTGGACTGCGCCGTTCTTTCAGAGAATCTCCTGGAAAGCGAGTTGTTCGGCCATGTGAGGGGGTCTTTCACGGGAGCCGTGACCACCAAACCAGGGCTCTTTGAAGTGGCGGATGGAGGGACTGTCTTCCTCGATGAGGTGGGAAACATCAGTCTTGCTATTCAGGCCAAGCTCTTGAGGGTATTGCAGGAGAGGGAGTTCACCCCTGTGGGTGGAACGAAGGCCAAGAAAGTGGATATTCGTCTCATCGCCGCCACCAACAAGGACCTTGAGAAGATGATTAAGGAGGAGACTTTCAGGGAGGACCTTTATTACCGGCTGAACATCGTTCCCATCTATCTCCCTCCCCTAAGAGAGCGGCAAGAAGATATTTCTCTTTTGGCCTTCCATTTCCTGAAGAAATATGCTGAGGAAATGGGAAAGACGATCAAGGGGTTCACGCCGGAAGCGATGGAGAGACTGGTCAAATATCCATGGCCAGGCAACGTTCGGGAGTTAGAGAATGTGATCGAACGGACCGTGGTGATGATCGAAGATGAGATGGTTCGGGTGGAACACCTCATCCTGCCGGGTCAGCAGGAAAAGGAAGGCTGGGAGGACCACGTCCCGATGACGAGTGAAGAGCTGAAAGAGCTCAAGAAGCAGGCAAGAGAAAAAGCGGTTGAAGAGATCGAGAAGGCCTTTGTCCTGAATGCATTGGAGCGGCATCAATGGAATGTGACCAGAGCAGCCGAAGAGGTGGGAATGCTGCGGCCAAATTTTCAGGCACTGATGAGAAAATACAATCTTCGAGCCCGTGAAGAGTAAAAAATAATCAAATGATCATTTATCAGCGAGAACCAGAAGAATTGGGCTCAAGATGAGCAAGCAAGGTCAGTAGTCGGCCCCGCCCTGTGGGCGGGGAGCTTCACTATTGGTCATTGACAAATGAGGATCTCAGATTGTCGGACTTCTTTAAATGGTTAATCATAGGTTGGTCGATGGTGGTGGTTGGCATTGGCGCCCTTGGAGCGATCCTTGTCATCAAGTATGGAGAGGTGAAGAAGATTGAAACCGATGATGTAAGCCTCTGTTTCATAATTACTTTTTTTTGCTGGTTGATCCCTATCATTGCCTTCTCGATCTTGGCCCGCACGTTGGGATTCTGACAATCCACCTGCATGTTTTCCCTATTCTATAAAATTACTATTTAATTTCAAAAACTTATTCTTAATTTATACAGAGTCGCTGCAAAATAAGTATATTAAAAATATACATATAGACAATCTCATCCGAATTCTGCATTGATAAAAAGTTAATAATTTCACATAACTTAGACAACATCATTTTTTCTCTTTAGCCTTGGCATATGAAATGCAATTCTGCAGATTGAACCCAAGAGAAAGGGGGAATGAGATATGTCAAGGATGAAAAGTTCGATGGTCGCTGGTCTGATAGGCGGTTTGGTTGTTCTGATGGCCACTCCAGCTTTTGCAAGGTCGATCAGTCTGAAAGATGCGGGGATTGCCTTGTGGATCTTCATCATCATTGGAGCGGTGATCGTTCTCCTTCAACTCATCCCGGCAGTGATCCTCTTTTTCTCATTCATTGGGACTACCACGGGTCTGGTTGCGAAGCGAAAGAGGGTTGAAGAGGCCGGCGCTGAAGAGAAGGTCGTTCTTCCGGGAGTTGGGCCGGTTCCTGTGAAAGAATGAGAGGCAAGGGTAATGAAAGCTTAACCCTTAGAGAGAGGACCTGAACCATGTCGGAAAGAATGAAAAAGATCGTAATCATGATGAGCTTAGCCCTTATTCTGGCAATCGCCATGTTCTCCCTCGTGATTGCCTATGCCGGAGGCGTTAGAGGAATAGGCCTCTTGGGAGTCTGGTTCTTCCTCACTTTCGGCATCATTGTTGTCTTAGCCCAGCTGATTCCGGCTGGCATTGTTCTATCCTCTTTTATCACGGCAGGTTTTTCCTCCTTCCGAAGGGGAGAGATGCCCATCCGGGCGACAGAATAAAGAGAATATAAAGTTAAGGAGATTAACCTCCACGGATGATGGAAGAAGCGATGAACCGAATAGGAGGCGTTACAGAGAAGGAATAAAGGGAAAGGGGGGCCCTGTTGATCAAGAGGAGATTACCATGAAACCGAAAACAGTCCTGATCGCTTACCAGGACGATCTTTGGGCAAGATCGCTCTCCACCTTTCTCCACAGCATCGGGTATAAGGTCGAGACCGCAAAGATGGTAAGCGAAACGATTCGAAAGGTTAGAAATGGGAAGATCCAAGTTGTCCTCCTTGACGATGGAATCGAAGGAATAGAGGCTTGTGACTTAGTCCCACTGTTTAAGAAGATCAATGATAAGATCCAGGTTATTGTCATCTCTTCGGAAGCTTCCCTCGGATTGGTGAAACGTCTCCGAGGAGCAGGAATATTTTATCAAGCGATGAAACCGGTCGATCTGGAAGAGATAAAGTCGGCGGTGGAATGTGCCTTTGAAAAGATTGAAAGAGAAAATATCAAAGAAGGTTTTTTCCCGTTCCTGATTCCAAGGAGGGTTCCGGCATGAAGTCGAGAGATGGAGGGAATAGGACTTGGATTGCAGTCTGGGGAATATTCTGCCTTTTTTTCCTTGCGGGTTTGATGCAGGGGGCTGCCTGGAGCGACAATTCCCTCTGTTTGGGCTGCCATCAGGACGAATCGTTAAAAAAAGAGGTTGCCCGGGGGAAAAGTCTTTCTCTTTACGTGCCGGAGGCCGTATTCAAGGAGTCAGTCCACGGGAAGCTCTCCTGCTCGGACTGCCACACCCGCATTAAAGACGACACCCACGCAGAAGGTGGAAAAAAGGCTGCGGATAAGAGTGTCAACTGCGCCGCCTGTCATGCCAAGGCGGAAAAGGAATACCAGCAGGGCCTCCATTCCAAGATGATCATGATGGGGAAGGAGAGGGCAGCCAATTGCTTCAATTGTCACGGAAAGCATAATATCCTGCCAAGCAAGAATCCCAAATCGATGACCCATATTTCCAACATCGACCGGACATGCAATCGCTGCCATTCCGATGTGGAATTTGTCAAGCAGCATGCGTTAGGAGAGGCGATTCCGAGGGAGGAGTTTAAGGAGAGTGTCCATGGACAAACAGGGCAAATGACGTGCACCAGTTGTCATGGAAGTCATAACCTGAGATCTCTGATCGATCCGAAATCAACGATCTTCCGTTCGAACATCCCCCAGACTTGCGGCTCATGCCACCCGGATATCACGGAGCAGTTTGTGGAAAGCGTCCACGGAGTTCTTGCAGCGAGGGGAAGAAGCGATTCTCCCACCTGCACCACCTGTCATGGTTTCCACGGGATTAAGACGAAGGTGGACCCCGACTCTCCGGTGAATGAGAGGAGGATCGCCTTAACCACCTGTCCCCAGTGCCATGCCGCAGAGCGGATTTCAAAAGAGTACAAGATCACGAATTTGCCGGTGAAATCTTACTATGATAGTTTTCATGGGCTTTCCTACCGGGGTGGAGATACCTTTTCAGCGAACTGTGCAAGTTGCCACGGAGTCCATGACATCCGGCCTTCTTCAGACCCGAAGTCGATGATCCATAAGGATAACTTGCAGAAGACCTGCGGAAGCTGTCATCCTGGAGCCTCGGAGAACTTCGCAAAAGGAAAGATGCATGCCGTCGCTTC
The DNA here is from genome assembly GCA_041947025.1 of Thermodesulfobacteriota bacterium. Lineage (GTDB taxonomy): Bacteria > Desulfobacterota > BSN033 > BSN033 > UBA1163 > CAVTZZ01. The sequence continues at coordinate 7,589 of JBHGBJ010000057.1, read as the reverse complement.
CATCGCCGGGGAGGAGTTCGGAGAAAAAGTGGTCGGCTGGGTGAGGATCACTTACATTTTCCTGATCGTGTCGGTCATTGGCGGATTGACCTTCTTCAACTTTATGGATTGGCTGAGAAAAACGGTCGAACGGAGGCATTAACCAAGGAGCGGACGGCGATGAAGAAATTCCTCAGATTGACGTTGAATGAGAGGGTTCAACACCTCAATTTATTCATCAATTTCACGATCCTGGTTATCACCGGCTTTGCTCTGAAATATCCCGAAGCATTCTGGGCTTCTCCCATTACGGATGTTCCGGCCGGGATGACAATCCGGGGTTTCCTCCATCGGCTTTGCGGCATCGCAACCGTCACCCTGGGCGGTTACCATGTCCTTTACTGTATCTTCACGGAGAGAGGGAGGGGGATCATCAAGGATATGATCCCTGGGTTCAAAGATGCCTTGGACCTTTGGGAAACATTGAAAAACAATTTATTCATCAATCGGCCAGCCAAAGAGATCAAAATGGGTCGATTCAATTTCAGGGAAAAATTGGAGTATTTCGGACTGATCTGGGGAACGATCGTGATGACGGTGACCGGTTTCATCCTCTGGTTCGAGGTGGAGTGGCTCAAATATTTTCCAAAATGGAGTTTCGATGTTGCCCGGGCCATCCATTTCTATGAGGCGATCCTGGCGACCCTCACCATCATCGTATGGCATTTCTATTCGGTCATCTTCAACCCTGACGTCTACCCGATGAGCTGGGCGTGGATTACAGGAGATCTCACGGAACATGAAATGAAGCTGGAACATGGTCTGGAGTTGGAGAAGATCCGGGCAGAGGAGAAAGGAAAGTTCGTGGATTTTGGGGAGGCAGTCGCCCTTGGTGGCGGTAGGGTTTATCCTATTCGTCCGGGAAGAGAGGAGAAGAGTTTTTCCATCCGAGGGATCTACGGCACGGTCAAGGATTTAAATGAGTCGATAAAGAATTGGAAAGGAGAATGAAAGAAAACCTGAACGAGTGAGATCAATTCCCCGCCCCCCTTCGTCAAGGAAGATAGTGGGGATTATGACAAATCATCGTATTTACGCCCTATATATCCTCTGACTCCCACCATCCAAACCCCACCCAAAATGGAGAGGATATATAGGGCTTTTTTTTCCAGAGACCCTGTGGATTTCCTGCTTGGATTTTGCTCCTGCAAGGGCTCCATTAACCGGGAATAAGGATGGGGAGGGAAGGCTTTCGCCTCCCTGTTCAGTGCGACTGAAGTCGCTCCTCCCCCGATCGGGCGAAGCATTGCTGTCCCTTATTCTTTTTATTGTAGAGAAAAGAGGAACGTGTTAATATTTGAGTCACTTGAGGTGGCAGAAGGATGCTTCAGAGAACTAAATCTTATTGGGTCATGCTATTCCTCACGATCCTTTTTCTCTGCGGGGGCTTGATTCGGGGGGTCCGGGCATTGACGGTGGAGGAAGAAAAGAAGTTGGGCAAGAGGGTCCTCCTTGAAATGGAGAGGAAGGGCGCGTTGGTAGGCGATCTGGCCCTTCAAGCCTATATGGAAAAGCTGGGCAATTCCTTGGTGGCGAAAGTGGGTTCAACCCCTTTTGAGTTCAGATTCCTTTTAGTCAACGGGCCGGAGCCCAACGCCTTTGCGGTTCCAGGAGGCTATATTTTCGTCACGACGGGATTGATCGTCTTAGCGGAGAACGAGGAAGAGGTTGCCGGTGTGCTCAGCCATGAAATTTCCCATGTGACGGCGAGACATATCGCACAAATGATTGAGAGATCAAAGAGGATCAATATTGCCAGTATGGTGGCAATACTTGCATCCATGCTGGCAGGCGGCGGGGGGACAGGCGGTCAAGCGGGGGCGGCCATGGCGATGGCCACGGCGGAAGCTCTTGAGCTGAAATATACCCGGGAGATGGAAGTCGATGCGGATCAAAACGCTCTGCAATATCTGATCAAAGCAGGCTATGACCCTCATGGGATGATCACCTTTCTGAACAAGATTTACAAGATGAGTTTGACCTCCGGACCCCAGCTCCCTTCCTACCTTTCGACCCACCCTGCCATTGAGAATCGAATTTCCTTGCTGGAGAACCTTCTCCACTCCCAGCAGAGACGGGTGGAGCCGTTGCGGACGGCTGGAGACTTCAAGAGAATCCAGGCAAAGGCCTTTGTAGAGGAGAGACAGCCCAATGTGGCGGTCGCTCATTATCAATCCTTGGTCGATGCTGACTCGCAGAGTCTGGAGGGATTCTATGGTTTGGGACTTGCCTACCGGAAGATGGGAAGGCTGGACAAGGCGACGGAGACTTTTCAAAAGGCGAACGCCTTAGCGCCCCAAGACATTGGTATTTTAAGGGAGCTTGGGATCGTCTATTTTCAATCAGGGAAACTGGATCTGGCCATTGAAACGCTCGAGGCGATCCAGGCCGCCCCCGACACCGGAGCCGGACAGAACGATGATCTATTCGGCCTTTATTATCTCGGAAGGGCATACCGGGAAAAGGGGGATTTTGCCAAGGCTCTCCCCCTCTTTCTGAAGATCCAAAGAAAGGCGCCTGAATTTGTTGAGGTCTATCTCAATCTCGGATCCGTTCATGGAAGAATGGGACAAAAGGGGCTCTCTCATTTCTATTTCGGAAAGCATTTCCTGTTGAGGGGAGACGGAAAGAATGCCCTCCTTCATTTCAGAACTGCTCTGGAGTGGCTGGAGAAGGGAAGTCCGGAAAGGGAAGAGGCCCAGCAGGAGATTAAGGAATTGGCACCCGCAAAGTAATAACCATTATGACCGTTCAGAACGTTTTGATCGTTTAACGGAATGAACGATCAAACGGATGATCGAGCCCTGCTGTGAGAATCAGGCAAGGAGGAGTTTGCGATTAGCATGAAGGCGTTGGAAATTTACTGCGAGAAGGCGTTAGAATTGGGGATGACCGGAGCCCAGGAGATTGATCCTCGCTCCATTGTCACCGGTGAGTGGGTGAGGATGAAGTGCCAATTTGGATGCAGCGGCTTTGGAAAGAGACTCACCTGTCCGCCCTATGCCCCGACACCCGATACCACGCGAAAGGTGATCGATTCGTATGGGAAAGCGATTCTGCTGCATCAAAGATTAGAAAAAGGGGAAAGGTCAAAGGGCTTTCATGAGATCCTGGTTCGCCTCGAAAGGGAGATTTTTTTGGACGGCTATTATAAGGCTTGGAGCATGGGGTCGGGTCCCTGCCATCTCTGCAAGGAATGCGACACGGAGGGTCTTTGCCAGCATGGGAATGAGGCCAGGCCTTCCATGGAGGCTTGCGGCATCGATGTTTTCAAGACCGCAAGGGACAACGGATTTCCAATTGAAGTGGTTCAAACCCATGAAGAGGATAGAAATATCTATGGGGTGATATTGGTGGAATGAATGGGACTTCATTCCCCTCATCAACGGCGTGGATTTTCCATCGAGGCAGATCATTTCGTCGGGAGGATCGATGAAGAAATCACTCAAAGAATTAGAGGAGGAGATTCAAAGGCTAAACAGGGAGTTCTTCATTCTCAACGAAATCAGCCAGACCGTAAATGAATCCGTCGACCTTCATGAGATTCTCAATAACAGCTTGAATCGAATGATCGAGTTAATCGGGGTACGCTCTGCCGGGATCTACCTCCTGGATGAGAAAGGTGAAACTTTGGTCTTTACGGCTCAACGAAATTTTTCCAAGAGATTTGTGGAAGGAATGAAACGATTGAAATTGGAGAACGACATTGCGGGAAAGGTGATCCTCATAGGGGAGCCCCTGTTCATCGAAGACTATCCTGCCCATCCCAAAGCCCTTGCATTGGCCATTGAAGAAGGTCTGAAATCCCTTGCAGTCATCCCCTTGAAAGGGAGAGATAAGATCTATGGAGCTCTGAACATTGCGAGAAAGGATTTTAATCAGTTCACGCCATATGAGAGAAACCTCTTCAATGCCATTGGTCAGATCATCGGCGGCGCGATGGAAAGAATCTCTCTCTATACGGAGAATGTCAGACGTCTTGAAGAACAGAGAACCCTTTTTTCCATCAGCCAAGAGATTGCTTCCCGGCTGGAATTGAAAGTGATTCTTCAAAAGATTATAGAGAGCGCGGTCAAACTCTTGGGGGTGGAATCAGGGTCCATTGCCCTCTGGGATAATCGAAAGCAAAATTACACCCTTGCGATTGTCCATGGATTGACTGAATCTTTGATCGGGAAAGAATTTCCCGTTTCATTAAATGGGATCCTGGGGGAGGTGGTTCGAAAGAAGACGCCGATACTCTATCAAGACTACGATCAACATCCTCACCGACTGAGAGATCTGGACGACTACCATTTTAAAGAGGTTTTGGGCGTTCCTCTCATTGTCAGGGAGATGATCATCGGAACCATGGTCGTGGGGACGGCGGACCCGCACAAGCACTTTCAACAGAATGAGATCGACCTCCTCTTTAATTTCGCGCACCAGGCGGCCATTGCCATTGGAAATGCCAAGCTCTATGAAGATTCATTAGCCAAGATCAGACAATTAACGACCCTCTATGAGATTGGAAAGACCCTTTCCTCCACCCTCGACCTCGATGAATTGCTCAAGAAAGCCCTGGAAACCCTCAGGGAACGCTGGGGATACGCACTCTGCCGCATCTTTTTCATGGATCGGGAAAAAGATGAGCTCTATATCAAGCACTTCTCAGGGGAGAGGCTGGAAGAGGTGGCGGAGATGCGGTTCAGAGCAGGGGTCGATGGGATCGTGGGTTGGGTAACCAGAACAAGCGAGCCCATCTATGTTCCTGATGTTTCGAAAGACCCCCGCTATGTTCGCGGCTCTCCGGTGGCCAAATCAGAGGCAGCCTTTCCTCTGAAGGTGAGGAATCAGCTGATCGGGGTACTGGAAGTCGAGAGCAGTGAACTGATGGGGTTTGATCAGGAGGATCTGAGGGTTTTGTCCTCCTTTGCCAGCCAGGTGAGCATCTCTATTGAAAATGCCCAGCTCTTCTCCGATCTGAAGAAGACCCTTGAAGAGCTGAAACAGGCTCAGGATCAGATTGTTCAAACGGAGAAGTTGAGGGCCATGGGCGAGATGGCTAGCGGTGTCGCTCACGATTTCAACAATCTCCTGGCTGTCATCCTTGGAAACATCCAACTTCTTCTTCATCAATTGGATCATCTCAGGCCGGACGAGGTTCGTGAGCGGCTCAAGATCATTGAACAGTCTTCAAAAGATGGAGCGGAGACCATTCGTCGAATCCAGGAATTTACAGGGGTCAAGAGGGATAAGGAATTTACCATTCTCACAATCAACGAGACGATCGAAGAAGTGGTTACCATCACCCAACCGCGGTGGAAGGATCAGGCCCAAAAGAAGGGCATCCAGATCGAGCTGACGAAGACTTTGGGGGATGTCCCTCCGGTCCTGGGAAATCCATCGGAGTTGAGAGAGGTCCTTACGAATATCATTTTTAACGCTACGGATGCCATGCCCGAAGGAGGGCAGATTAAAATCTTAACACAATCTCATCCGGATGGTTGGGTCGAAGTGAGGATTTCCGATACTGGAATCGGAATGACAGAAGAGGTGAGAAAGAGAGTGTTCGATCCTTTTTTCACCACGAAGGGGGTATCCAGTTCCGGTTTGGGCATGAGCGTCTCTTACGGGATTATCCGACGCCATGGAGGAGAGATTTTGATCGAGAGCGAACCCAGGAAGGGGACGACCTTCATCCTTCATCTCCCCGTAGGTTTCGGAGAAAAAAAGGCGGGAAAAAAGGAATTGGAGCCTATGAAAGAGATACGCCCAGCACGAATTTTAGTGATTGACGATGAGGAATCGGTTCGAGATATTCTTTCGCGAATATTGGAAGTCAAAGGTCACGAAGTCGTGGCCGCCTCCGACGGCGAGGAAGGGATTGAACGATTCAGGAATGAGAGGTTTGATCTTGTCTTTACCGATCTTGGCATGCCGAAGGTTTCAGGATGGGAGGTGGGAGTGGCCGTCAAGGAGATCAACCCAAAAGTTCCTGTGATTATGATCACCGGATGGGGAATGGAATTGAGCAGAGAAAAGCTGAACGAGAGCGGGATCGATCTCATTGTCTCCAAACCCTTCCTTTTTGATCAGGTGATCGAGCTGGTTTCCGAAGCGATGGAATTAAAGGAAAAGATGTAAAACAATGGGGACACATACCATTTTTTTGTTCAGGAAGAAGTGAATGAACGGCGAAAAAATGGTATGTGTCCCCATTGTTTACAATTACTTGGTTTTTGCTTTCTCACGCATCTCTGCTGCTTTTTCCTTAATTTCGGTCAGATCTCTCTGCATCTCGCTCCAGCCATACCAAAATGCATAATCCGGGTTCATATGGAAGGTTCCCTGGAACGCCCTCATTCGATGTTCGAGAAACATGAGAAAGAGTTTCTGCTCGATCACGGTTGGAGCGTCATGGAAGGTGAGGAGGTCGGGAAACGGAGAGGCGTAGTTTTTGGGCTTGGGGAGAACGCCATCTTTGTAAAGACCAGCAATGGTCTGAATGGCTTCAGCCATGAGGTGATCCGACTCTCTAATCATTTGGTCGCCTTTGGCAAGTTCTGCTTTCACAAAATTGACGGAGTGGCATCGATTACAGGTCTTAATCATCTTATCCCGTTCTTTTTGCCAATCTTCTTGGGTCAAACGGGCCACGTCTGCCCCCTTCACTACATCCAGCCGGCCAGTCGGTTTACCATCCGGATCGAGGACGCCAAGGCCCTGAAGAATGGTGACGCGGTCAGCCGTCCATTGTTTATCGTCGGGCATCGGAAGCCGTACGGCAAGAAACCCCCATGCCGTTCGAACAGCATGGTTTTTATCCTGCATATGGCATGTCTGGCAGGTCGGTGCAGCAATGGTTGCAGGGAGTGTCTTATTTTGTTTGAGAAGATACCGGACTCCGTGTTTGGAACCCGAGTACATCTCCCACTGTGGATGGTCGAAGCCCATATGACAGGTCTGACAGGCTTGGGGCTGCCTGGCTTCCTGAACTGAGAACGTATGACGGGTGTGGCATGCATCGCAGGAGGCCACGCCGAAACCTGCTCCGCTTTTCTTCAACTCCTTTATTTCTGCTTCGGTTTTGAGTCCAAGCTTATGACAACCTCCGCAGCCCTTCATCCCTTCCATCAAGGCCATCGGCTGCCAGTGTGCAGTGGGCATGGCCTTCATTGCAGCCCATGAAACCGCGTGCTTTCCACTTTTGAACTGCTTCACCCTTGCCTCGTGGCAATTGGCACAGGTATCCGGTGTTGGAATTTCGGCTTTGTCCACATCTTTAGCCGATTTGTGTTGATCCCCGTGGCATTCCGAGCAATCTATCTTATTCTTGCTGTGTTTGCTCAGCTGCCAATCGGTGACGATGCCTGGAGTCACCTTTTTGTGGCAATCGACGCAAACCTGGGCCGAAGCGGCTGAGATAAACACGGCACCCATCAATGAGAAGAGAATAGTTGAAAATATCGATCGTTTCATATCTCCTCCTTAAGTGAAATTAATTTGATCAAGCTCAAAGCTGAAGGCTCAAAGCTCAAAGCTGAAGGCTCAAAGCTCAAAGCTGAAGG
>JBHGBJ010000056.1:0-27720 GCA_041947025.1 Thermodesulfobacteriota bacterium | reverse complement strand
CGATCTCGCTATCAATACCCTCCGTTGTGCTATCATATTCCGCTTTCAGAGATTCTTCATTTGTCATGGCATCTTTTATTTCACGTTCTCGTTGATCTATCAATTTAAGTACATTCCTTTTCTGCAAATTATCAATGCTCAGAAGACCCGAAAGTACTCCCCATTCCGTGGGTTTGACTAAATCTTGCCTATTAAGAGAATATAGCAATGACCTTTCAAATGCGACCCCTCGAAGAGGACTATAAATTCTAACTTCTGCCCCATTCGCTATTACCGTAAGCAATGCAGCTTCATCAAAAGTGTACTCTTTTATCTGTTCTATGTGATCGTTTAAATTCTCGGTATAATTTTTTGTATCAATGATCACTTTGCAGTCGGGGGGTACATTTCTTATGAGAATATCTATTTTCCCTCCTCTTCGGGTACGGTATTCGAATTCCAAGTTCTCTCTGCTGTGACCCAACAACTCAAGTAGGGGGACGATAACCTTTTGTTTTACATTCTCTTCGGTGGGACCTATTTCGGTCTCCTTTAGTTTAGCTATTCTTTCTAACGCTTGCCTCATTTCCATATAACAACTCCTTTTTCAAAAATGGTAATTCATATGCATAAAAAATGGCTGAGATGTCATGGAGGCGGTTCTCGAATTCTGAATTAATAATAATTACATACAAACTATTTTACTGGTCTCGGCATTCAGAAGGTCCAATGTTCTCGTCGCATCAGCCCCAGCAAGTTTATGCATGGGATGCCGAGATCACGGCATACGTCGGGTATGTAGTGTGTCCTCTTTGCGCTTTTCTTCTCAGCAGCCGAGGTTTCCTGCGATACCACAGTGCCACCTTTGACCTTGGCGAGCGCTATAACATAAGCATCAGCTGACTGATGAAGGCTCTTAGGGTCCATCAAGTCCGGATATTTCGATTCAATGTTTGCTGCTTCGGTCTGTACAAGGGGATCAAGTGTAACAAAAAGAGCCGGATTCTTTTTCACCCACGCCCGCAATACGGGAGTTCCCACAGCGTCGATTTCCTCTTTCACAAGCTCAACAGCAGAGCATTGGCCAGAGGTAACCAGCTCCTCGATTCTTGTTACGAGGGAGATAAAAACATCGGGCGGATAAAATCGTGCCTGCCAATCCATAAACACACTGGTATCGAACGAGTACATTCTTTCCCGTTATTCTCCGTCGTCAAAAGCGCCAGTTGATCCCGTCGGTTCCATGCGGAGTTCATTCCGTAGCTTCTCGAAGTGATCGAACCGCAAATCAAGGTATCGGCTCGCTTGAACTGCCGTGATGCGATTCATATCCAGCGCCTCCAGGACCAGCTGAACAAAGGATCTGCCGCTTCTTCCAAGAGTCTTGCCCACAGGGGACGCAAATCCCTCCCGTTTCCGGAGCGTGCTGAGGTATTGGTTCCATTCTGATTTCCACCGCTTGTAACCGTCCCACGACAATACACCGGCAGTTCGCAACCGTGTTGCCATTGCCAATGGTGTTATATTGAATTTGCCGGCGAGTGATCGCATCAGAGAAATATCCCACGCGTCAGGTGAAACATCCATTCTCTGCAAAATTGGGGATAGCATTTCCTGAGGAATGAGTGCAGCACTTGCCGCCTCCTCGGCGAACCTTTCGACTTCCAGCCAACCGGCATCATCGCGGGTTTCACCGAGGGCAGCCCGTTCCTCATTCCCAACTGCAAGCGCAAGGTGAGCAAGCTCATGCAACAAAGTGAAGCTCCGAGCGGCAGGAGACGTTTCTTTGCTGTTAATACCTATTACAGGCAATGGGAACTTAAACAACGTGACTCCCCGGACCTGGGTGAGGCCGACTTTAGGAAACTGAAACACCAGTACGCCTGCTTTTTCGACCGCTTCTCGCCAGCGGCGCCATGCCTGCCAATCTGATGTCCATTCGAGCTGTTCATCCGCGGTAATTCCAAGAACCTCGCGGATTCGTGTGCCAACCGCTGCTGTGCCTTCGGACAGATGGGCGGTAAAGTTGAAGTCCTCCACGCCCACGCCCAGTTCTTCGCTCAACTCCAGGGCCACTTCCCGTCGCTGCGACATGACTCTCAGGGCAATGCGGAATTCCGGTGACTCAACGCCCGGCCGTACACCCGGTAGCCGGCGGTACTCTGCCGCAAGGGGAGGCAGAGCCGGAGGCTGAGGGAGGAAGAAAACACCGAAAGGGCGTCGATAGAACTTAGCAAGATCCTGAGCTTGCCGCACTGTAGGCTTCAAATCGCCATGCTCCCAGGCAAGCAGGCGCTCCGGCTTTACATTTAGCCGCTTGGCCACAGGCTCCGGCGGATACCCACTCTCTTGCCGTGCCCAGGTGAGTAACGTTGGATTGACAAGTGCTAGTGTAGAAGTTCTCATATTATAATTATGTCTAATCTTCAGCGTTCTCGGCAATTCAAGAAAGAATCAAGAATCTGGGGCCAAATCTTCAAAGGTTGCTGATTGAAATATACAGATTTTATGAAAATTGGTCAACCGAAACTTTCGGAAAGGAAGCGCTGTTTGGTAGCGACCGTAACTAAAAAAGCTGTTCTATTCCGATCGCAATCAGCAAGATCCCCCCTAAAAACGTTGCCTTGTTAGTCATGTTCCGTTTGATAAAGAATTCGGCAAAGTAATTACCCGCCCAGAGGGCAAAAAAACTTAGCATGGCAGATAACAATCCTACCAGGAGTGAGTTGATCCCGATCATTCCAGCACTTAAGCCTCCACCTATATTATTTATTGATAACGCAATGCCAAGGAGGGTTGCTTCTTTAAGATCAATATGCTTCGATTTATCCGTATCCGCATTTTTCGGCTTCAAGAAAATGCAGAGGATGCTCCTCGAATTCTCGTGGGTAAACTTTTCGATACACTTCTTTTTCAAGTATGGCTCCAGGATCATCCAGGATCCGATAGCGACAAGAAGCACCATGGCTATTACGGATGAGAATTCCTTTCCTAAAGATCCTTTTATCAATGTGCCAGAAGAGGCCGCCAGAAAAGAAATTACAAAGGTAATTACAGAAATCCAGAAATTTATGGGAGTAGTTATTTTTATACCCTCCACGCTGTAAGCGATTCTTGCTCCGATATTGTCATAGTTATTTGTTAACGCTATGAAAAATGCATATAACAAATGGCGCATCGCGTTCATTCTCTTCTGTGCTCCTGTCTGTTAATTCTGAAGCGGATGGGGGTCAGGTCTTGCAATCACACAATCCGAACCCTAAGTATTTTCTCGTTTTGAGATGACTCCCCCGACACATGATCTGGGCGATTAAAGCCATTTTTCGAGAAGGAACTCCGGCGAGAAAGGGTTCACGAAACGGACACCTTCCAGGGTTGACCCATCCCTGAAGTCTTCACTGAACACAACAGGCACCTGGTTCAGGCGAGCAGTCGCCCACACCTGGGCATCGTAGTAGGAGAGTTTGTGATCACGGACGCCTCGTCCCGCCTCCAGCACAATCATAGAGGTTAGATCAAAAACAGGCCAGAGACGGGTGAAAAGGGCTACCTGGTCTAAAGCCTCTGCTGAAGTGAGGCTCGGAGATAGTTTTCGGGTGGCCACGCTAAAGAATTCAGCGAGTGCCTGAACGCTCAAGCGCCCGCTGCGTGTCAGCTCCAACTGTTCGAGGACACGCCCCGATTGTTTCTGCTTGCCAGGTTGGTTCGGATCGTAAAGGTAAATCAGGAGGTTTGTGTCTATTAAGATCGACGGCATTGCTTTCTCATCTCTTTGTACGCATGGTGAAACGTTTTTCGCGCTCCTCATATGCATCCTGTCGGTTCCAGCGATAGGGCCGAACACCGGGACGAAGAGCCTTCCGGCCTTTCGCAAAGCAGAGGATCTTGTCCCAGGCCTCTTGATCAGGCGTCAGAAGAGGTTTCTCCCCCACCGTCTCTCGCTCAATTGCCTGGCGGATGAGTTCGGCTTCACTAACGCCACGGGCTTTGGAAATTCGCTTGAGTAATCGCTCATGGCGCTCTTGGATGTAAATCTGTTTGCGTACCATTTCTGCCATATCTTTCTCCTTAGAATCGTTATACATTAAATTATACACAATCAATCACAATTTTGGCAAGGAGTTGGAATATTTCTGCTTTACGAAAAGAGAATCAAAGAGGAGAGCTGCCTAACGTAGGCCAGAAGAATCTTCAGTCTCTTCAATATCAACAGTCGGTCCTTTCTTTAGATCAGCTTGAAATCCTCGGGATAGCGTCAGCCTGCTTTTGGGGTTTGAGAACTGGCGGTTCATTAACCCAAGATTTGTAATAAAACGACGTCAACTTCCATAGCCCACTCGGCGTTCTACCCCTATTTACCCTGTATTCTTTCGCGATCTTTTCAAGCCCCTCAAAATGTTTGCTGCTCAATAAGAAAGCGGTTTGTTTCTTTATGGCTTCCCTTTCCTCAAGTTCTCCGGCAATCAGGGTATTTGAGATCATTGTTACAAAGAAGAAGATCAGCGACAGTGTTTTTGTTTTCATATTCTCGGCACCCCTCCGCAGAATTTTGAAGGATTTGGGGCCAAATCTTTGATTGGAATATACAAAATTGGTCCACCGCAATCTTCGGAAATATTCCTAATGAAAAGCTCTTCTCTTTTTCACAATGCAATAGAAATAACAGAGATTGATTGCTCCGACAAAAGCTAAGCATAGGAACATTATGGGATAGGAGGTGAAACGAAGGACGACGCCCATGATCACAGCCCCAAAGCCCGTTCCAAAATCATCGGCCGCTGTAAATATCCCCAAAGCCGGGCCGGGAGAAGAACCCGCAAGGTCAAGAGTATAGACCGATAGGGCTGGATAGAGGAAGGTATGTCCGATTCCCCAGATCACCGCAACAACGATAAACATCGGAAGGGTTTTGCAGAAGGGGAGGATACTCATCGCAAGGATATAGATGCTAAGGCAAGGAAAAATAACTCGCTCTCTGCTATGGAGGTCGAGTATCCTTCCACCCAAGGTACGTCCCAAAATAATGGTGATGGCAAAGGCGGAAAAGAAGAGCCCCGGATTCGCCACACCATGATCCAAAGCATAAAGAGGGAAGAAGGCGATTATGGCTCCGTAAACACAGCTTGTCATGAAAGCCATCACGGCCGGTGGCAACGCCTGCCGGCTGAAAAGGGATTGCCCCTTCATCGATTGATCTTTCAAGGTATCCACCGGTCTTGCCGGCAATTTGAAAGTGATGAAGAGTGAGCATAATGAAAGACTGGCGCAAACCGCAAAGAGGAGAGCAAAACTGAAATGGTTGATGAGGAGCATTCCCAATGAGGGACCTAAGACAAGGGAGATTTGGAAGGCGAGATAAAAGTAACTGATGCTTTGCCCCCGATGGCTTTCCGGACTGATATTGGCGATCAATGTAACGGATGCGGTATAGAAAAAGGTGATACCGATTCCTTGAAGAACTCTCACGATTAAGAGGGGCCAAAAGGGAGGAACCAAGAGATAGCCGATAGAACAGATAGCCAATAGGAGAGCACCGCCAAACATAAAATTTCTTTCGGGGATCCTCAAAAGGGTTCTTCCGACAATGGGTCTGAGAACGACTGAGGAGACGCCGAGGATTCCTATGAGAACACCGATCTCCACCTCCGTAGCTCCTGATCTCAAAAAATAGATCGGAAGGGTAGGAACCAGGAGGTTGGAAGAGGATGACAAAGCGAATTGGGCGAAAAAAGTCAGGATGAATTCGCGATGTAATATCTTCTGTATCATATCTTTGGAGAAAGATACCGGTGCCGGGAAACCGTCACTCGGTATTACCGGTTCAAAGATTTCAGATATTTGAAGCCAGAGAGGGCATCGGTAACTAAGATATAGAAGTTTATAGATTTAGAGTATGTGTAGACCCTTTCTTTCTTTTCCATCACTAATTCTCCCATTTTCACGGGAAATGCATCTTCCTCAGCACAGCTCAGCTGCATCCATTCCCCTCTCTTCTTGGGGACGCCTTCCATCATGGCGGAGACTTCCGAATTTGAGACGAGCCGATCCGTCGCCTGCCAGCAATTCAGACTCCCATGCCCAACCAGAACGATACTCTGACAGTCCTTGTCCCGGATGACCTTCTCGAGGTCAATACTCTTTGCCCGCAAAAACCATCTCACCTTTATGCCCCTGTTGTTGAAGTAATAGGTCCAAGGAATGTAGGCACCGAGAAACGCGGCCGGAGATGCCCAGTAGTCATATTCCCAGATGGCATAGTCGGAGAGGAGTACGGCTGCATACTCATGATTCCTGATTCTCATATTCCGTATCGTCGCTATTACCCCGACGCCGATATAAATTAAGAGCAAGGGAAGGATGATCCTTCTCAAGATAGATCGAATCCTTTTTTTTGTGAAGAATCTTTTCTCAGAAAACATGAATGTATCCCATATTCCAATCAACAATCAGCAATCAAGGCGTGAAAAGTCGCCCCTTTTTTCTCACGAAGAAATAGAAGTAATTGAGATTGATGATGCCAGCGAGAGCTAAACAGAGAAACATGATCGGATAGCTGGATGCATTGAGAATGAGGCCCATCATCACTGGCCCAAGACTCCATCCCAAATCCATAATGGCTAAGAAGGTTCCCATGGCTGGACCCGGAGAAGAACCCACCCGCTCAAGAGTGTAGACGATTAAAGTGGGCATCACAAAGGCATGCCCGCCTCCCCAGATCACCGCAACAAGAATGAACATCGGTAGGGTCTTGGAAAAAGCGAGGAGGACCATCGAAATGATGTAAGTGAGAAGGCAAGGCAGGATGATTCTTTCTTTGCTATAGAGATCCAGTATCCTGCCGCCGAAAGCACGACCCAAAATGAGCATCACGGCAATCGTCGTAAAAAAAAGCCCCGGGTTGGTCACCCCATGGTATATGGCATAAAGAGGGAAAAAGGCAGCTAAGGCTCCCCAGATGAAGAGGCAAACGAATCCAATCATAGACGTCGGAAGGGCTTTCCGGCTGAGAAAGAAGCTGTCTTCCGTAGGCGAACCGGGCAATGGAGCAACCTGTCTCCTTCCCAATTTGTAGGTCAGAAAGAGCGAGCATAAGGATAGACCTGTGGAGGTCAAAAAAAGGTGGGAGAAACTGAAGCGGTTGATCAGGTACATTCCAAGGGATGGGCCTAGGGCGCCGGCGAGGTTGTAGGCTACATAAAAATAACTCTGACTTTGTCCCCGGCGGGCCTCCGGGCTGATATTGGCGACCAATGTGTATGAGGCAGTCTGAAACAGTGCGAATGCGATCCCGTGAAAGATCCTCACGATCAAAAAGGGAAGAAAAGGAGGGGCAAAAAGGTAGGCAACGGAAATGAAAATAAAGAAGAGGGCGCCGGCAATCATAAAGTTCTTTTCAAGGATTCTTAGGAGGGCTCTCCCCACAAAAGGTCTGATCACTAAAGAGGAGAAACCGGCGATTCCCATAAGAATGCCGATCTCCACTTCCGTAGATCCAACCCTTGAAAGATAGATCGGGAGAGTAGGAATGAGCATGTAAAAAACGGATGTGAAAGCGAACTGAGCAAAACAAGCGAGGAGGAAATCACGGGTTAATATCTTCTGGGCCATCTATATTTCCATCAATTGGTTTCACAGCCTTTCGCCTACTTTAAAAGCTTTAATCACTGCTTCCGAATTCGTAATCCAGCCGTAGTGGTATTTGAGGTTGAATGCGGTTGCTTCCTGCATGAACGGAGGGCCGCTGTTCATAGCACAGTCCGTCATCAAGATCGGGAAATAGTCGAGGTAGAAGGCATCTCTCATCGTTCCCTCGACAGCAATGTTGGTGGTGATGCCGCCAAAAAGCAAGTACTTGATGTGGTACATCTTGAGTATCATGTCCATGTTTGTCCCGAAGAAGGTGCTGAGCCTTTGGCTTTCAACGATGATGTCGCCATCCAATGGCATCAACTCGTTCACGATCTCGCTGCCCCATGTGCCGCGTATCAGTAACTTGTCCCGCCATTCAGGATGATCGCGGTAGGCACTGAGGTTGACACTCTTGTACCAGAAGGGCGAATCGGGACCGCCGCACTCCCGAAGATCAGACGAGCACCGGTCAACGGTATACACAACCCTGGACCCATGCTGTCGGATCGCATCGATGACACGTCTGAAGGGAGCAATGATCTTCTGGCGCTTGGAAACATCGTGTACCCCAAGCAAATCGATCATTCCGCCCTTGCTGATCAAGGCATTTTGCATATCCACCACGACCACAGCCGTTCTCTTGAGGTCTATTTCCAGCGGCTCCGGTTCAGCCTCAAGAATCGTGGAATTCTTCGTCGGATTGGAACTCGGGACAAGAGGGATGAACCGTTGATTCATGCCTATCTCCTTTTCTTCTTCTCATCGAAAGTGTCGGGATAAACGCTTCACTGTCTCTCGACCCGATACTTGGGGCCGATGCCGATGAAGATGCCTTCGTAAGCCCTCCCCATGTAGTGTACGGACCGCAGCTTGTCGATCATCAGTTTATAATTCTCGGTAATGCAATCTTCGTCGATCGAGACGGCCACCACATTGCCGACCACGAGAGAATGATCGCCGACGTCCCTGATCCACTCCACCCGGCATTCGAAATGAGCCATACATTCCCCTATGCGCGGAGGCTTTATCTTCTTTGACGGAAGGGCAGTGAGCCCGGCCTCGTCCAACTCATTGACCTTCGGAGGAAAGTGTTTTGCCGTAATCATCACCTTCTTCAATAACTCGGGATCGTCTGAAGGGATATTGACGACAAATTCCCCGGTGTCCCTCACGTTTTCCCGGGTGTGCCATTTCTGGTTGACGCTGAACGCAAGCATCAACGGCTTATGGCAGACCCGCATGCACATCCCGTAAGGCGCCGCATTCACAAACCCCTCTCGGTCCGTCGTCGTGACCAGCACAAGGGGGTTCAACGCCCACACCCAATCCCACTTCTCCTCCGGCACGTCTTTCTTGGCCATGTTTTCTCCTTTCGAGCGATCGTAGAGGTGTAAAGAATAAGACATTTAGCCCGGGGATTCTATCCTTTTGTTTCCTACCGGATGAGCCGTGCACGGGGCAGGGCCACATAGATGGCGATCATGGTCAGCGTGCCCGCTGCACCCATCGACGCCACAGCCCAACGGGCTCCCAAGAGTGAGGATAGTGCGCCCACGAACATACTCCCGATCATCACAACCACCCGGCTCATGCTGAATATGGCCATGGTGCGGCCCCTCATTTCGGAAGGAGAATAGGATTGAATAACGGTTTGCACAAGGGCGTGGGAGTGTACGGTACAGAGGCCGGCGACCCCCATCAGCACCATCGACAACTGGAACCAAGGTGATGCCGCAAAGATCACGATGATAAAGCCGTATAACGCCACTGACCCCAGCATCATCATCCCCCTGGGCAGTCTTTCGCCGGCGGAGGCGACAAGAGCCGCGCTGCACAGCGCACCGATGCCCATAGCGGTGACGAGCAAGCCCTGGCCGGAAGCCCCCACTTTCAGAAGGTCGCGGGCAAACACCGGCAGGAGCGTCATGAAGGGAACGATGAACAAAGAAACAAACATCACGGTGAGGAGACCGGTACGAACTGCCTCGTTCCTCCAACTGAACTTCCATCCCTCAAGAATACTTTGGCTAAAGGACTCCCTGTGAGCCGTGTGATCCTGCGTATCCGTCGAAGAATGCCGCACCGGGTGGAGCTGCACGGTCCAGATGGTCGCCAGGAGGAAGAAGAGAGCCTGAACCGAATACGCACCATCCGTGCCAAAGATGGAGATGAGCATTCCTGCAAGGGCGGGTCCGGTGCTTCGTGACACGTTGAAGATCATCGCAAAGAGGCCGATGGCGTTGGTCAGATAAGCCGGCGGCACGGCATCGGCAATCATCGAGACCCGTGCGGGCTGCTGAAAGGTTTGTGCGATGGCCATCAAAAAGGCGGTCACGTAGACATGCCACGGCTGGATCCGGCCTGTAAAAATCAGCAGCGCTGTCACTCCAAAAACCAAACCGTTTAAGACTTGAGCGGCGACCACCTGCGTCTTGCGGGAATAGCGGTCGGCGAAGCTGCCCGCCACCGGAGATAAGAGAAGAAAGGGTATGGCCTGAACTCCCTGTATCAAGCCAAGCTGAACCGTTGAGTTCGTTAGCTCGTAGATCAGCCAGCCCCGGGTGACTTCATCCATCCATGTCCCCATGGAAACGAAGCTCTGGCCATAACAGAGTAAGCGGTATTCACGGTAACGGAGTGCCTGAAAGGCACGAAGATGGAGGATCTTATCGAGAAAACGGCCAGTATGGGACTCCACCTGTTGCTCTATGGCTTCGCCCTTTGCGACTCTGGCATCTTCTTTGTTAATCGTCGGCGATCTCAGATTCGACTCCAGGATTGGCAGAAGGAGGCGCTCACTCTGAGCGTCCTTAAGCCAAGGTATCCGATAAACTTTTCGGTCATGCCTCGTTTTTTCTGAATAGGAAGTTTAAGGAAAAGGGGACGGTGTGTCAAGAGAGAGGCTGTTATCTTCCAAAACCCAACAGGGCGGTATGACTGATGCGGATTCTTGGGCTTCCTTTTACGACAAGCCCTATCTCAATGGCCGAGTTCAGGGTGCGTAAGAAATATTTTCGGGGAACATGTAAGATCGGCTCAGCCAAGAGCAGTGAGCCTTCGGGTTTTAAAAGATCGCGGATCTCTCCGAAAAATGAGGATTGGTCCCGGACTTCATGTGCCATCCAGAAGGCCAGAATGAAATCTGCTTTTTCATGAATTCCCAAAGATCTCTCGCTGGCGAGGTATGTTTCAATCCTCTCAGAAACCCCATTCTTCTTCGCCCGCGACTTTAGGACTGACAACATCTTCTCCTGGACATCGATTGCGACGACACGGCCTTCGGGGCCTACGAGCCTCGCCAGAGGGATCGTGAAATAACCCATGCCCGGTCCGATATCGATCACCCGGTCCCCGGGGTGGACATAAGGGCTCAAAATCGCTTGGGGGTTATGGAGCAGCTTCCGCAAGGGGTTGTCGAATGTAAAGCACAACCACCAGGGGCAAACCACATTTTGTGCCGTAAGTTTTTCGATAATATTTTTCATGATCTTATGTTTGTATATCCATTTTGGGTAGATTCGTCAACCGAAGCTTTCACAAGAGAGGGTTATTCGTTTTGCAAGAGCCGATTACTGGTTGAAACATTCTTATCGATCGATCCGCGGATCTGGAGGCATTGCCGAGAGATAACCCTTAAGATGGACCTTCTCCTGAAATGGAAAAGAAGCCGAGGTGGTTTTGGAGTCTGTCTCTAATGTCTCGATATTTGATATTGAGCTTCCTCTAAGATCTCTGATTTTGTCCTCATCAAATCGGTGGTCATGAAATCATATTTTGCGCCGAGTGCCAGTCACTTCACTCCTCCGTTGCATCATAAGCCGAGGCCGAAACTGGGTGTAATGGGCGGGAGTGAGAACGGAAGCGGGAGGCCCCTTTCAAAAATGTATCGCATGGCCGAGCCAGAAGAAAAACGCAAGGGCCACAATGTGCAGGATCCACCAGTTCCGTGAAAACCATTTGAATTGATTCATCGTCAGCTCCATAAAACGTTGCCAAGGTAATAGACAATGCTGATTGCCGCGAGGTGAATCAACCACCATCCCATATTCGGATACCGGTAGACAATGCCTCTTTTCGGGCGGTTTGGCTCATAACCGAAGGTTTCCAGCTCGAACAGGGCCTTTCCGATGAAGAACTTTCCCCAGACGATGAGAATGTCGATCACCATACTTTTCAAGAGAATATCTGGCGGCGATGTCGGGGCGGACCAGCGGGCAATGGCGAAATGGGTCATGGTCACGGTCCCGATGATGCACAGAATGCCATTCAATACATAGCCATAGGCGACTGTCTTTTTGAAACAAAAGAGCGCCGGGATCGCGCCCATATTCAAGATGCCAGCGACAAAGGGCAAGATGAAAGAAGGATTCTCGGTGATAAGGTGAACCCGGACGTGGATCATGAATCCCGCGACGGAGAGGGTGGCAAGCCCTATCAGAAGGATCGATCGAATATAGGTTCTTACGGTCATGGATCTTTCCTGTATTTTTCTCAATTGTATGCAGGGCTGAAACAGGGATTGAATAAGGCAAACACCCTATTTTAAGGTAAAGAGGGCTGTATTCTCCGGGGTGGGCTGTTTGTTGCGCCTTCAACCTTGACGATTGCGGGAAAAAAGCATGACGATTGGTCCGATTTTCATTCTACAATGATGGTTCCAAATCTTTGAGTGCCCATTCTGAATCTGTTCTCAGACCTGCTACTCGGCCTGAATTCAACTTCATAGTCCAACGTACCGGCTCGGTCGAATCGCAGACTGGAAGTCATTCCAGGAGCCAGATAGTCCGTTACATAAGAACCTTTCCGATCTTTCTTAAACCCCGCAGCAGGTTTCGTCATATCTTGGAATCTCTTGCCTTCCTTGAAGGTAATTCTGACATCTTCTGCACGTGTCCGGTTAATCCATGCCACGCAATCGCCCCTTTTAATATTCAAAGTTTCAAGTGAAATCCCCTGATGATTCTGGATGGTTGCGATGGCGCATATTTTTGCCGTTTCAATGGCCGACGGATTGTTAGCGAAATTTGCGATTGCGATCAGGATAAAGGCCGCCGCCACAGTCAACATTAATTTAGTTCTCTTCATTCTGAATCCCTCCGTCCCGGGTGTTCATGGAGACCCCTCCCTCATGACCCTTTCGTTACAATACTTGTTATGAAAAGTTGAGCAAAACGAATGCCAGAAGGTTTCAATCATGATATGTGGTTGAAATTGCTGGATGGATTAACTCCCGGAAAGAGAGACTGTAAAATGTAAATGTATGAAATTGCCTTCAGGAAGATGAGGCAGAGATCCCAGCGGGAGGTGATTTTCTTGCAGCACCAGGGGGTTGGAAAGTGTAGGGAATGTCTTACAGGGTGTGGTTCAATATCCGCGCTTCTTGTCCACCCTATTGACCAGTCTCTTTCCTTCCCGGTAGCGTTTCAAATTTTCCACAAAGATATCCAGAGCCCGGCCCATGACTTGAGGCGTTGCAGCTGAGTTATGGGGCGTGATGAAGACATTGGGGAGATCCCAGAATGGACTCTCGGGAAGAAGGGGTTCCTGAGTAAAGGCATCCAGGCAGGCACCCGCAATCCACCCTTCGCGCAGAGCGCGAAGAAGCGCGTCCTCGAGCACAAGCGCTCCGCGTGCGGTGTTGACGAGGTAGGCAGTCGCTTTCATCCGGCGCAGCTCGGCTTCGCCAATCATCCCACACGTCTCTTCTGTCAGCGCAGCACACATCACGACGTAATCCGATTCGGCTAGAAGACGGGACAGGCCTTCAGGTCCCCACACCCGGTCGACACCGGCAACGGATCGGGGTTGGCGTTTCGTCGCGACCACACGCATCCCGAAGGCTTTTGCCCGTCGCGCCAGCTCCAGGCCCACGTGTCCAAGACCGATAATCCCCATCGTCTTTCCGCAAAGTTCGTCTTTTTGCCTTCTCTGCCAACGGTGTACCTTTTGGGCGTCCCAGTGCTCCCCCAGGTGCTTGACGACGAATAGCAGCATTCCCATGACGCTCTCCGCGATGCTCGGGGCATGAGCGCCAGCGGAGTTTGTAAAGAGAATGGAGCTTTCCGCCAATTCACGGCAGAGCAGATGGTCAACGCCAGCGCTGACCGAGTGGATCCAGCGCAGACCAGGCACGGCGCGTATCAGTCGAGGAATGATGTCGGGCTTCAGGGAGTAGTGGTAGAGAAAAATCTCCGCCTCATTCATTTCGGGCAAGGCCCTGTCTGAAGGACCCATCAGCACGATTTGAAGACCCGGAGGCCCATCGGACAGTTTTGAACGTAATTCCGCTGCTATCTCAGAAGGGATAATCGCTTTCATCCACATCCTTTGACCGGCGACGGTTGATTGACGGTTGGAGAACAAACTTTATCAGGCCATTGCTGATTGAAATATATCTATTCGGTGAAAATTGGTCAACCAAAACTTTCGGAAAGGGGCCGCGAGGGAGAGACCATGGCGGGTCACCGGAGTTGAACCATCCCCGGACTTGTAATATATCGGGGATCGATATATAACAAAGAGGTTCCGTAAAATTCCGGCGGAGTTCCCGCCCGGCGAAGATCGATTGAAGAAGAGGAGAAGATTATGGAATTGGATTTGATGATCAAGGATGGTTTTCTGGTAATTCCGGAAGCGGGGATCGTTAAGGCCACGATGGGAATCAAAGAAGGTCGAGTGGTCGGTATCTTTGAGGAGGGCTCCAATCTCAGGGCCAGAGAAGTAATCGATGGGAGAGGAAAGTACATCCTTCCTGGAGTGATCCAGCCCCACGCTCACCTTGGCCAACTTGAGGGACTCGAAGACTATGCCACCGAGACCGGCTCGGCAGCGGTGGGCGGAACAACGACCGTCATCGATTTCCACAAAGGAAAGGAAGATTATGGTGAAGAGTTTTTGAGAGTCAAGACTGTGGCGGGTCAGAAAGCCTACGTCGATTTCTCTTTCCATCTTTACGTCATGTCGGATGTGCATCTCGAAGGCTTACCCCGCTATGTTGAAGAGCTCGGAATCTCTTCATTCAAATTCCAGATGGGTTCTAAAGGCGAGGAGCCCAAGGAGAAGGGAATCCCTGCATTGAATGATGGTCTGATATATGAAGCCTTTTTAAGGCTTGGGGAGTTGAAAGGAACCATAGCCTGTATCCATGCCGAAAATTATGAAATCAACGCTTACCATACGGAGAAGCTGAAAAGACAGGGAAGAGATGACCTGAGGGCCTGGTCGGAGGCACGGCCCTCCTGTTCAGAAGCCGAGAGCATCCAGCGTATGCTCTATTTCAGCGAGGTCACCCAGTGTCCTCTTTACATCGTCCACATGACTACCCGGGAAGGATTGAGATTGATCCGGGAGCACCGCAAGAAAGGCTTGTCTGACGTTTATATCGAAACTTGTCCCCAGTATCTGACTCACCATATGAATGACAATTTGGGAAGGAGAGGTAAGTTTACTCCTCCCTTAAGAACAGAGGCTGATAATGAGGCCCTTTGGGATGGCCTGCTCAACGGGGAGATCGATACGATCGGCATAGACCAGATTACAAGAAAGGTTGATCCGGAGGAGAAGAGCATTTGGAATCGTACGAATACTCCGCGGGAAGCGGTGACCGCTTTACCGGTACTCATTACCGAAGGGCACCTTAAGCGAGGGCTCCCTATGGAGAGGATTGCTGAAATCACCTCCTATCATGCAGCCCGCATCTTCAATCTTTACCCCAAGAAGGGAACTTTGAGTATCGGAAGCGATGCGGATCTGGTGGTGGTCGACGTAGGTCTGGAAAAGAAGGTGAAAAAGGAAATGATTAAATCTCTCTCCAATTTTTCAGTTTATGAAGGCCGAACCCTTAGGGGCTGGCCAGTATTGACCCTTTGCCGTGGCAAAGTGATCATGCGTGATGGCGAAATCGTCGGAGATCGGGGTTGGGGAGTTTTCGTAGAACGAAAGCCCGGAATGTGAATACAAAGGGTATCGCTCCGTTTCGTGATGAAAAGGGAGCCGCGAAGGGCTCCCTTTTTTGTCGTTCTACTTATTCAGCTTGTTTTTAAACTTTTCGAGCATCTTCGGCACGACCACCTTGTAATCGCCCACGATGCCGATGGTCGCGTTCTTGAAGATCGGTGCTTCCGGGTCCTTGTTGATTGCCACGATGCAGTCCGATGTCTTCATCCCTGCCAGGTGCTGGATGGCGCCTGAAATGCCGCAGGCGATGTAGATTTTCGGTTTAACCGTTTTGCCCGTCTGTCCGATCTGGTGTTCATAAGGTATCCAGCCGGAGTCAACGGCTGCGCGGGATGCGCCGACTGCGCCTCCCAGGAGGTCCGCCAGGTCTTTCAAGATCTTGAAGCCTTCCGGACCGCCGACAGCCCTGCCGCCCGATACGATGATATCGGCCTCAACCAGGTTTATCATGACCTGTGATTTGATGAACTCAAGGAACTTCGTATTCAGGTCTGCTTCGGCGACGGTAAAGGTCTCTTTCACCACCTCACCCAATTTGGATGCGTCCTTTTCGGGCATGGCAAAGGCCTTCGGCCTCACCGTTGAGATCTGCGGTTTTGCCTTCTCATTGACGACTGTCACCGTATAGTTGCCGCCAAAGGCAGCCCTTGTGAGCTTTACCTGTCCTCCTTCTGCCCTGATGCCGATACAGTCCGTGCAGAGCCCGAAACCGAGCTTTGCAGCGCTTGCCGCGGCCACGTCCGTGCCCTGACTCGTAGCCCTGAAAAGGGCGACCTCCGGTTTATGCTTGTCGAGGAGGAAGCTTGCCGCCTTTGAGTAAGCTTCCGCATTGAAGGCCTTGAAAATCGTTCCTTCTACGGCATAGACTTTGGAGGCACCGAACTGAAAAGCCTCTTTCGCCGCATTCTCCACCTTTTCACCGATGACAAAGGCACAGAGGCCGGAGCCGAGTTCCTTTGCCAGGCTCTTCCCGATGCCTAACAATTCGAAAGACATCGGCGTTGTTTCACCGTCCTTATGTTCGATATATACCCATACATCCTTCGCCATGGTTCTCTCTCCTCCCGTTTATTTTATGACCTTCATGCCGATCAGTCTGTCGGTGACGATATTGGCAATCTCTTCAATCTCCCCTTTCAGGACCTCTCCTGCTCCGCGGGGAGGCGGTACGGCGATCTCAACAACCTTTGTCGAGGCGCCGGCTGCGCCGACCTTGGCCTTGTCCACTCCCAGGTCGTCTGCATTCCATTGAGCGATCGCTACCTTCCCTGCCTTCTTGATACCCATGAGGTTCGGAAGCCGCGGCTCGTTAATGCCTTTGATCACGGAGACGACGGCAGGCAGCTTGGCCTCGATCACTTCGATGCCGCCCTCGATGGCCCTTTCAACGACGATCTTCTTGCCCGCCCCGTCGATCTGGCGCACTTTTGAAACGTTCGTGAGAGGGCTCCAACCCAGGATGGCAGCCACTTCTGCACCGACCACGCCGGTATTGCCGTCGGTGGACTGTTTTCCGCAAAAAACAACGTCCACATTGCCAATTTTCTTAAGGGCCGCGGCGAGGACGGAGGCGGTGGCATAGGTGTCGGACCCTGCGAAGGCGTCATCGGTGCATCGATGGACCTCATTGACCGTGAGTGCCAGGGCATTCCTCAGGACGTCGTTGGCCTTTTCGGGACCCATTGTGATGGCGACGACCTCTCCATCGTACTTCTCCCTTGTCAATAGAGCTTCTTCCAAGGCAAACTCGTCAAAGGCGTTTGTTACGGGATTCATGCTGTCTCTCTTGAGAGTACCTTTGGCGGTATCCCATTTGATTTCAGCTTCTGTGTCGGGAACCTGTTTGATACATACAGCGATTTTCACAGTATCCTCCTTTCAAAGTATGGTGATTTACCCACGCGGGTGTGGGTCTAATTGTGTTTGTCCACTTCATGGTTCAAAGAATAACACCTCCCAGATTTCCGTGTCAAACCCATCTTCAGGATGGTTCTCGTATTCTGATTCGGGGTAAAAATGGGTTTCGGGCCCGATCTCATTACCTCTTTCCCTTCTCTTTGGCCCAGGAGTCGCGAAGGGTTGCGATCCTGTTGAATACGGGCTTCTTCGGGGAAGAATCTTTTGCATCCATGCAAAAATAGCCGATCCTTTCGAACTGCAAAGGGCTTCCGGGTGCTGCACCCCGCAGGCTTGGTTCGACCCGGCAGGAGGTGAGGGTTTCCAACGATAGGGGATTGAGATATTTCGTAAAATCCTCCCCTTTACCCATGGGATCGGCGATCTGGAAAAGGCGATCGTAGAGCCGGACCTCGGCGGGCAGGGAGTGCTCTGCCGATACCCAGTGGATGGTTGCATCCACCTTTCTGCCATCGGGAGCAAAACCGCTTCGTGTCTCCGGGTCATAGGTGCAGTGCACTTCAACCACTTGCCCCGTGTTGGGATCTTTAAGGGCGCTGCTGCATTTTATGAAGTAACCATAGCGGAGACGGACTTCCTTGCCAGGGGAGAGTCTGTAAAACTTTTTGGGCGCCTGCTCCAGAAAATCTTCCTGCTCGATGAGCAGCACTTTGGAGAAGGGGACCTTGCGGGATCCCATCTCTGCCTTCTGGGGATGATAGGGGCAGTCAAACTCCTCCACTTGGCCTTCCGGATAATTGTCAATGACCAGACGAAGGGGGTGCAAGACTCCCATGACGCGGCGTGCCCGCTCATTGAGATCATCCCGAACGCAGTGCTCAAGGAGCGCCACATCCACGACGCTGTCATTCTTGGCAACGCCGATACGGTCGCAAAAGTTGCGGATGGCCTCAGGGGTATAACCCCGCCTTCTCATCCCTGCAATGGTTGGCATTCGCGGATCATCCCAGCCTGAGACGAATCCTTTCTGCACCAATTCGATCAGCCGTCGCTTGCTGAGAACCGTATAGCTGAGATTGAGGCGTGCGAACTCGATCTGCTGGGGATGAGATTCGACTTTCAATTCATCCAGGAACCAGTCATAGAGGGGCCGATTGTTTTCAAATTCCAGGGTGCAGATCGAGTGGGTGATCCTCTCGATGGAATCCGAGAGGCAGTGTGCGAAATCGTACATGGGATAAATGCACCATTGCATACCCGTCCGGTAGTGGGGGGTCCGCTTGATACGATAGAGAACCGGATCTCGCATCGTGATATTCGGAGAGGCCATGTCGATTTTTGCGCGAAGCACATGGGCCCCGTCCTCGAATTCTCCGGCCCTCATTCGCCTGAACAAGTCCAGGTTTTCCTCGACGGAACGGTTTCGATAAGGGCTTTCCTTGCCGGGTTCGGTGAGGGTGCCCCTGTAGTCCCGAATCTCATCGGCACTCAGATCGCAAACGTAGGCCTTCCCCTCCTTTATCAGCTGTACGGCATACTGGTAGAGTTGCTCATAGTAATCCGAGGCGTAGAAGAGACGATCCTCCCAGTCGAATCCCAACCACTTCACATCTCCAATGATCGAATCCACATACTCCTGGCTTTCACCGCTCGGGTCCGTATCGTCCATCCTTAAATTGCATGTCCCCCGGTACTGGGCAGCAATGCCAAAGTTGAGACAGACGGACTTGGCGTGTCCGATGTGGAGGTAGCCGTTCGGCTCGGGCGGGAAGCGGGTGGCCACCCGTCCCTGAAACCTGTTGATCCTCATGTGTTCTTCGATAATTTCTCTGATAAAATCCGATGGGGTTGAAGAATCCTTTTGAGCCATATATCATTCCTTATCCGTTTGAGTTTTAATGCTATTTTACAATAAATAAAGAAAAAAGACAGTCTCTATCTTTCATTGTCTTCCAAAATGATTCTCGCATCGACGGCCACGGCACGATCTTTATAAGCAAAGACAGGGTTCAATTCCAGCCCTTTAATGACGGGATTCTCTTCCACAAATTTTGACAGGCTCAGGATCATTTCCACCAAGGCGGGAATACTTGCCGGCTCTTTTCCTCTGTATCCCTTCAGCAGCGGATATCCTTTGATCTCCTGGATCATTTCCTGAGCGTCCTTGGAACCGACCGGAATGATCCTGAAAGAGACATCCTTGAGCACCTCCACAAAGATTCCGCCCAGGCCAAACATGATCACCGGTCCGAATTGGGGATCCTTGCTGGTGCCCACGATCACCTCGGTTCCCGGACGGGCCATTTTTTGAACCGATACCCCGTGGATGACCGCATGGGGATATTGCCGGTTTATGCTTTCCATCATCTGATCGTAGGCTGTTTTCACCTGGCCAATGTTCCTCAAGTCCAGCTTCACGCCGTCCGAGTCACTCTTGTGAACGACATCGGGTGAGGCTATCTTCAAGACGACGGGAAATCCGATCTGCTGGCTCAGTGAAACCGCTTCCTTCCGGGTCTTGGCCAGTTTGCTTTCCACGACGCGGATTCCGGCTCCCCTGAGCACTTTCTTCGATTCAACCTCAGTGAGTACGGACCGGCCTTCCTTCTTGGCTTTATCGAATATGGAAAAGTTTGACATCTGCATCCCCCTTCTTCCAGACGGCATATTGGTAGGCGATTCCCAGTGCTTTAACGGCTATTTCAACTTCCTGGAACACCGGGAAACCCAGGGCTTCGATGGAATGAGTCAGATCCTGTATGATCGGGACTCTCGGCCCATAAATCCAGGTGGCGATCGGCTTCTTAAAACTCCTCAGCAATTCCTTGTAGACCTTGACGTGACTTTCTCCCCATCCCTCCACAGGGCCCGCCCACAGGATGTTGAGGAGACAATCGATATGAGGATCCGACAATAAGGCTTCCATCACTTCAGGCAGGAAAGTCCCAAAATCCGAAATCGCGGCCATGGCAGGACCGATATCCATGATCGGTTTTCCCAAATTGGGGAAGATCGTATTTAATCGCGCCACCGTTTCAGGCGAGAGTGAAGGGATGGATAAACCGAACTGCATCGCCTTGTCTGTCGCTAGAACGCCCGCTCCTCCTGTGATGGTGGCAATTCCCAGGCGGTTTCCTTTGGGCAGGGGTTGAAGGGCGAAGATTTTCGGCAACTCAAAAAGTTCACTGAATCTTCGAAGACGGATGAGGCCCGCCTGTTTGCAGGCGGCATCAAAAACCCGATCGTCCATTGCCAGAGCTCCGGTATGGGATGCCGAGACCCTTGCTCCTTCCCTTGTGCGGCCCGACTTCAATACCAACACAGGCTTTTCGGGGGTCACCCTTTTTGAAATCTCCAGGAACTTCCGGCCGTCCCGGATACTTTCCACATAGATCGCGATCACTTTTGTCGACGGGTCATCTTTGAGATACTCCAACAGATCACACTCATTGAGGTCGCACTTATTGCCGAAATCACATAACTTGCTCACCCCGTAATTCAAGTCGGCAAAGGGGAATGCCTGTGAGTGGGTGATCCCGGTTTGGGAGCAGATGGCGATCCCTCCCCGGCTGATCCGATCATAATCCGCTTCGTAAGGCGATGTAATCAGTCCTTTCTCCGGATTTGCAACTCCCACGGTATTCGGCCCGATAATTCGTATTCCCGATCTTCTCGCAACGTCCAGGATCTCGTTCTGGAGGTTCTTACCCTCCTCATCTCTTTCCGCAAAACCGTCTGCCACCACAATCACTGCCTTGATCCCTTCCTCAGCACATTCTTTCAGAACGTTGGCAACAGCCTGCCGGTTGACGATGATCAGGGCCAAATCTATTTTCTCCTTAATCTCTTTAATGGAAGGATAGACTTTCAGCCCTAAGACTTCTTGATAGGCAGGATTCACAGGATAAATCTTTCCCTGGAAGCCGGCATGGAGTAAGGTTTTTACCACCACATAACCGCCGAAGTAACCTTCTCTCAAGGATCCGATCACGGCAATACTTTCTGGCTCAAAAAAGGAATAGAGGCCGCCTTTTTTGAAAGAGGTTTCATTCTCCATATCCCTAAACCCCATCTGAGATCTCCTTCACTTCAGATCATAACTTCTTGTTGTTACAGAACGATTATTTTAACCAACGATTTCAACCGATTTCAACAAGATATTTCGGTTGACCCTTCGACTGCGCCGAGCGTTCGACTGAACTCATGGAGAGTCCTTGCCCTTTGGAGCAGGGTCAAAGGCGCGCTCAGGGTTGACAGATCGGCCTCTACTATTTATTGTTATGGAACAATGGTCACCCCGATGCGAACAAGGACCCCTTCCACGTTCAATTGGAATATCGTGAGCTTCAGTTTTCTGACCCTGGCTCTTGCTTATGCGATCTGGTATTCCTTTTCCGTTTTTTTTGTGGCCCTGCTGAATGAGTTTCACTGGAGCCGATCGGTGGGTGCAGGGGCCTTCTCCCTCTTCATCATCATGCACGGTGTCATGGGGCCTGTCGTAGGGGGGATGCTCGATCGCTTCGGGCCCAAGGGAGTGATCCTCGGGGGATCCGTTTGTTTAGGAATCGGACTTGCCCTTTGCAGCTTTCTCCAGACCTGGTGGCAATTCTACATCTTTTACGGGGCAATTACCGCAATCGGCGTTGGATCCATCGGATGGGTTCCCAACACGAGCTTGATCCAAAGATGGTTTAAAGAGAAGAGGGGGTTGGCCATGGGCCTGATCTCCTCGGGAATAGGGGTAGGGATCTTGGTTTGCGTCCCCTGTTTTCAGCTTCTGATCACCCATGCCGGGTGGAGAACGGCTTACCTTCTCATCGCCGTTTTAATTCCCCTGATCATCATATCCATGACCCTTGCATTTTTGAAAAAGCCCCAAAAAACAGCTCAATCTGCAGAAACTTCGATGACTCTCTCTCGCGCCGTCGAAAGGGATCCTTTGGTGATCAATAAGGAATGGGCTTCAAGGCAATGGACGCTCCGCCGAGCGATCACCACAAGAATATTCTGGCTCCTCAGTCTCTCTCTCATCTTAAATAGCTACATCAATCAATCGATATTTGCCCATCAAGTGGCCTTCTTTGTAGATCATGGCCTGTCCCCGCTTATCGCTTCCTATATCGTCGGCATTATCGGAATCGTGAGCGTCGGGGGTAAAATCCTTTGGGGGGCATTATCCGATAAGATCGGAAGAGAGGTGACCTACACCTTAGGCATGATTTGCGTGGTCCTTGGAATGATCTTTCTCATCCTGTTCAACAGCCTCCCTGTTTCGATCTTTCCGTACTGTTTCGCATTCTTCTTCAGTTTGGGATATGCTTCAGGTTCAGCCCTTCCGCCACTGATTGCTGCGGATTTATTCGAGGGGGGAGCTTACGGCCGTATCTACGGGACCCTCAATATGATCAATAATGTCGGGGGCGCCTTGGGAGCCTGGTTCGCCGGGTTCCTGTTTGATCAATTGGGAAGCTATCTTTCCGTGTTCATCCTGTTGATTGCTTTCAGTCTCTTTTCCTGCCTGAATATCTGGTGGGTCGCACCCAGAAAGATCCGGATGGTGCCTGAAAAAAAGCTTAATCCGTGATTTGAACCTCAAGGAAGAGATCGCCCCGGTTGCCATCGTCATCCCTTTTGCCCAATCCTTTCAGACGAAGACGGGTGCCTTCCTCCACGCCCGGAGGGATGGTGACGATCAGGGTCCTCTTTCTCAGTCCCTTTGGGATGGTGACCATTTTTCGGGCGCCGTGAGAGGCCTCCCTCGGCGTGAGCTTCATCACTCCGTAGAGGTCCAGTTCCTCGGAGCGCTCAACAGGAGAAATCGGCTGGAGCCGAGGCGTTCTCTGTCTTTCCGTAAATCGATGGAGCCCCCGATCCACCCCTGCCCTGGGAATCAGATCAAATATCTTGATGAAAAGAAGGCCGCAGACAAAACCCCCGATATGGGCCCAGAACGCAACGCCGCCGACATTGCTTGGGGTGAGGCTTGCCGAGAACAATTGAAGGAAGAACCAATATCCGAGGAAGATAAAGGCCGGGAGTTCAAAAAATTGAAAAAAGAAGAAGATCGGGATCAGCGTCAGGATCCGGGCCCGAGGATAGAGGAAAAGATAAGCTCCCATGACGCCCGAAATGGCCCCACTTGCTCCTATAGTAGGGATCTTGGAATCCCAGTTGGTGAGGAGATGAATCAGACCGGCAGCAACACCACAGAAAATATAGAAAAGAAGATAACGAAGATGTCCCAGCCTGTCTTCGATATTATCGCCGAAGATATAAAGGAACCACATATTTCCAAGGATGTGCAGCAATCCTCCATGAAGAAACATAGAAGTCAGAAAAGGGAAAACTTGCTGGAATAGGGTAAAATGGGCGGAGAGTTCCGGGTCAGAATATCGCACGGGAACAAGACCAAAGAAGAAAAAGGCTTGATTCAGTTGAGGACCCTGCATCAGTTCCCATAAGAAAGCGACGATGTTGAGGCCAATGACAATGACATTGACAACCGGAAAATGCCTTGATCGAATGGCGTCCCGAATCGGAATCATAAGCGGCCTCGATTAACTATAATTCGTCTCGTTTTCGAATACAAGGGACATTAGGGACCTTAAAATCAGCATTGATATCGAACTATTTCCCCTTTCCCCTGCCTGCCGCAGGCAGGCGTGGGCAGGGGAGAGGGGAGGTGAGTTCCTTCAGCATTTTCTATAAGAATTCCCCCCTGGTGGGAGGGGATTGAGGGGAGGGGGGCTAACCGGAGTTCTATTCTTCTCCCCATCTTCCCCCTCTTAAGATAAGAGGGGATTTGGGGAGTTATGAATAATTCTTGAGCAATTTTTAGTTCTTGATTTTTAATGGGTTGTGAGTTAATTTGAAATTTGTAATTTGGTTATTGGAATTTCATAGAGAGTGGTCCCATCGTCTAGTGGCCTAGGACACTGGCCTCTCACGTCGGTAACAGGGGTTCGAATCCCCTTGGGACCACCAAACTTCGCTTCAGACTTCGAGGCGAAGCCTGAAGCTTCGTCTCGGCAGGTCGGACATCCCCAGATTCTTGAGAGGAAGTACCCCGCGACCATTGGACGGGGAAGTGTAAAGATTCAACAATCCCCTGCCGCCCCCCAGAGACTTGTTTCAACAGAATCAAGTAAGGATCATGGGGATAAGACAAACGTGCCAAGTTCTAATGCCAGCAAGTGTCACCGGTGAGGGAGAGGTGGGGGTGGCATAAATAATACATCGCCGCGTTCCCTCTGCGGATCCGAATCACAACCTGTCCTGCATTCTAAAGGTTGATACAGGACCTCCGCGCTCTTGAGATCGACATAAGTCTTGTAAACAATTCCCAAGTCCCGTTGGCGCATGTCTCTGAATTTGAATGTGTATCTTTCAAGCGCGATCTCTCCTAAGTAGTTCACCCTTCCCGCTTGCACTTCAAAGGGAATTATGAATTCTTTCTTAGGTCTCTCATACCACTGAAAATATCCGAAATTATAGAATAACTCCCAATCATGAATCTCGTACTCACCGGGTGGGAGTTCAAGGACCTCCACAAACCCGCTGCCGTCCTGACGAAACGATTTTGCAGATTTAGAATAGCGGGAGATTCCCGTAAGAATGCTACGATCAGTCTTACGTATTTGATAGCTTATCCTTATCCCGGAAGAGTACCTGACGGAGAGCACTAAAACGCCAGTCTTTTTTTCCGTCAGAAAGGAAGTGTCTTTAAGACCGTAACGATGCTGGTACGTGCATCCGACTTGCGAACAAATCAGAACGGTGAGAAGAAGAATTATATTGCTCACTTTTTTGCCAGCAATAGAAAAAAACACGCTCGAAGTACCATTGCCTCGATTGTGGAGGTATCAGAAGGCTCTTTTCTTTCTTTTGCCGTGAAGCTCGGTATTGTTGCGGTGCTCATTTAGGTCATGGTTCACGTCGGTAAGTCTTGATTCAATTCTCTGCAAGGAGCCCTCATGACGGTCAAGGGTTCCTTCAACTGTCTGAAACCGATCTTCTTCAGTCTGTTCGTGACGGTCCAGTTTTTCCTTTACCATGTTGAAGGCTTCAATCACCGTGTCAAACTTCTCCTTCACATCCTCCAAGACAATTTTAAGCTCATCCGACATGGTAGCCTCTCATGAGTGACTTGAGTTTTACTCTAAACCTTTCCCACTCTTATGTCAATCTCAAGATAGACATCGAAAAGGATAAACCAGAGTAATTCCCCTTCCGTGGTAAGAAGGGATCCTCTGCCTCCAAAGTCTATTCGTGGCGGTCAGCTCTTTTTCTCACGAAAAAGTAGAAATAATTGAGGTTGATGACCCCAACAAAGGCTAACCAGAGGAACATTGTTCGATAGCTGGTCAAAGGGATGATCATACCCATGATCACGGGTCCCAGGCTCATCCCCAAATCAGTGATTGCCAAGAACGTCCCCATAGCCGTGCTTCGAGAAGAACCCCCACGATCAAGAGTATAGACCATTAAAGAAGGGACGAGAACGGAATGCCCGATTCCCCAGACCACTGCAACAAGAATGAACATGGGTAGCGTCTTGGAGAACGCGAGGATGACCATTGAAAGGATATAAGTGGTGAGGCAGGGCAAAATGATTCTTTCTCTGCTATAGCGATCCAATATCCTCCCACCTAAACCACGACCCAAAATAAGCATAATGGCATTAGTGGTGAAGAAAAGCCCGGGATTGGCCACTCCGTGATTTATGGCATAAAGCGGGAAAAAAGCCGCTATCGCTCCCCAGATGAAAAAGGCAAAGAAATTAATGAGAGAAGGTGAAAGAGCTTCCCGGCTGATCAAGAAACCCTTCTCGATCGAGGAATCCCGTGATGGGGCGACTTGTCTCCTTTCCAATTTATGAGTGACGAACACTGAGCATAACGATAGACCTAAGCAGACCAAGAAGAGGATGGTGAAAGTAAAGTGGTTGATAAGGAGCATCCCGAGCGAAGGGGCTAAAGCACTGGACAGGTTGAAGGTCAAAAGAAAGTAACTGAGGTTTTGCCCCCGATGAGCTTCCGGGCTCGCATTGGCGATCAATGTAAATGAGGCTGTTTGGAAGAGGGCAAAGCCAATCCCTTGTAAGACCCTCACGACCAAAATGGGCCAAAAAGGGGATGCCCAGAGATAGGCGGCTGAGGTGAAGACAAAGAGAAGAGCGCCGGCGATCATAAAGTCTCTTTCAGGAACGTTCAGAAGGGCTCTCCCGACCAGAGGCCTAGCGATCAATGAAGAGACAGCCAGGGTTCCAATAAGAATACCAATCTCCACCTCCGTGGATCCAAATCTTGAAAGATAGATCGGGAGGGTCGGAATGAGGATGTGGTAAACGATTGAGAAGGTGAATTGGGCCAGACACGTGAGAAGGAAATTACGGGTTAATATCTTCGGTATTTCTTGTGTCGTCATATCCTATTTTGGCTGACCGTTTTTTGCGGCCCTGTCAAATGTCAGAAGCCATCGAAGACATCTGGCTAACATTATTCTTTATACTCGTTCCATTCCTTGTCCAAAAATGATCGACCGGACCTCTCTTTTGCTGTTAAAAAGGCCACGTGATGCTATTCATTAGCAGAAAACAGTGTGCCGGACAATAGGATACAGAATTTGCCTAATTTAACGGTGAATGATCCAGAGAAATTCGTGCGCCTGAGGCTATTGACGATTTGCGGCTACCCATGTAGCCGGGGATAAACTCCCCCAACGTGCCGGTACGAGGTGCTACTGCATTGGCGAATAGGCGGTCGGGCGCATGATCGTGTTTGTGACGCGGATGACGAGTGGTCCGTCCTTCTCAGTCTCCGCGAACGCCTTTGCCCGATCCGGGTCGGCCCGGAATGCAGCCCATGCCTTTTCGCGGTGGGACATGTCATCAAAGGCGAGCATGTAGGTGAGGCGGTTGTTGACGCCAACCTCGTCCGTCCAGAAGCCAACCATCTTCAATCCGTACTTCTTGAAGTAGCCCAGCGTAATTTTCGCAAAGCGTTCGTTGAGCGCCGGTAGTTTGCCCGGCACTACTTCGTAGATACGCAGTTCGTAGATCATCTCATCCTCCTTGATTAGTAGTCTGGCAAAATGATGAATTTCTCAAGTCAGCAGGGGTTGCAGAAATGGTCAAGATCCCGTAGAGCAACAAGGCTGCTAAGGGAGCGTTGTTTCTTATAAATTCCTTCCGGCCTATTTCTTATCAGGGCTTGCCGAATTTGTCAACCAAATAGTTTAATTTGTCATTTAAGAATTAAAAGTGCACCGTTTTTTATGGATTTAAAATTTAAAAGTGCA
>JBHGBJ010000055.1:0-28425 GCA_041947025.1 Thermodesulfobacteriota bacterium | reverse complement strand
ACCTCCGTCTTCAGTATTGTACCCTAACTTTGGTGTCCACTAAAGTCATCTTAACCCATTATAGCCAACTTACGGGTTCAAGCCTCTAATGATATAGACACCATTTATTCTCGAACAAATGAGTTAATATACTCCATAAAAAGTTACGTTGACACAAATTTGGAGGTTTTAGAAAAAATAAAAAACAATGCAGAAGAAAAGGAAATATTTTTTGCTATTCATTTTGTTTTGTCCCAAACGGAGAAGTTCCTTTCAGAAAGGCAAGAATTGTCTTTATTACATATCCGTGCTTTTCAACTCTATGGAAGGTATTCTATGATTCTTTTGGCTTCTACAAATGCATTTGATCAGTTGGAAAAAATAAATGAATCTGTAGGAAAAGTCACTGATAAAATGTGGA
This sequence comes from Thermodesulfobacteriota bacterium, assembly GCA_041947025.1. Classification (GTDB taxonomy): domain Bacteria; phylum Desulfobacterota; class BSN033; order BSN033; family UBA1163; genus CAVTZZ01. The sequence goes on along the minus strand of JBHGBJ010000055.1, from coordinate 28,025 downwards.
TAGTTGTCCCGCGTGCGGATCTCAACAATCCTGAATACTTAAAGGATTATTTGCGCTTTGTAGATAAGGAAAAATATTCTAAGCTTTCTGAACAATGCTCAAAAAGTCATCTATATGTTGCGGGTGGCGCTGGAAATGTAAGGGGTCAATTAACCAAAGGCATAGCAGAGTACAATCTAAGCTTCTTGTATAATATGATACGTAAAGGGAAAATGTTTGTAGATTTTTGGTTTGCGATTAAGAAACTTGACAAGGAACATCGAGCAGACAGTCTGACCGAGCCCCCGATAGATCAAACTCCTGGTCAGCCGTAACATTAGCAATAAATAGAGATGGATATGGACTTTCTAAGAAACATAATTATTAACCTCAAAGCAACAGGGCCAAGCGCTGTTCTAATTACTCGGTTAATTTGCTTAACTGCCATCGGTCTTTATGGTTCTGGTACGATTGCAAATTTTGTAGCTGGTGCACTTGTAAGTATTGGGATCATTCTTATTGGAGCGATTGGACAAAAACTTCATTAAATATAATCAGTTGAAGAAAGTAAAAGGGTACATCCATTAAAAAATCTTTCTCCAAAACTGTCATTGTCATTCTGCTCATTTTTGCCTTCTCTGGTAATTTCGTTATTTGGACTTAAAGACATGGACGAAAGACAGCTGTATAAAAGAATAAAAGCCGCCACCGTTGCTTTTGCCTCAATGGTTCAATCTGGTAAAACACCATTTACGATCATTGGCTCTGGTTTTTGTGTTGACCCAAGTGGCATAGTGGTGACATGTGAGCATGTCCTCTCAGCTTTCATGTCAAAGACCATCCATGAACAGATTGCAGAATTGCCTCCAAATGTACATGGAGATAAGATTCGCAAGACAAGGCCGTTCTCGGTTCTTCACCCATTTGTACTTTTTTATCAAACCGAGGAATCGAAGCAACAACTATTTGTAGCCGCAAGTGGAGTTGACATTACTATCGCTCTAACTGATTATGATGTTGCAGTGGTTCGAGTTCCTGCTCATCCACGTTTTGCTAACGGCTACCCAGCAATTGAAATCGAGGATTATGAATCCATACAAGAAGGAGATGAGATAGGTACTTGTGGGTTCCCGTTGGGGAACTACCTATACAATCAACTCGGAACGGTAACTAGCTCCTTTACAAAAGGAATCATCAGCTCTATCATTCCTGCCCCTGGGAGCAGAAAAGATCTCCTTAAAGGGTTTCAGCTAAATCTTACGGCGACCTTTGGAAGCAGCGGTGGCCCAGTTTTTTCGTTAACAACCGGTAAGGTCTTGGGCATTTTACAGCGTGGAGTAGTGGATGCAAACGAACAAATAATTCAGGGATTAGTTAAAGCAGAACCTGTATATCCAATTTTCAGGAACGACCTAATCAAAAGAATAAAAGAGGGAAAACTTGGTCAAACGAATACTCTTCAGGTTATGTTAACTGAAGAGTAGGAGGGTGAAGCGTTAAATCACTGACGGTTAAAAGACTAGCAGATTGGGTTAAAACAGTTTGAGCTATTTTCCCCGAAATGAAAAGCCGCTCGACGTAAATCCTCAAGCGGCCTTCCGCAATGCGCCCTCAATGACAAAAGGGAGAGCAACAAGATAGGTGGTTGTCCTGAGCAAGACATGAAACTGCTCATCCGAATGTCTTAAGAACAATATAGGCCGGAAGCAATGCTTCCGGCCTTTTTTTATCGCCTTCGCCAGAATGCCCTGTGGCTTGCCACAGGGATGAATGACGAGGCGAACCGCGCCGAAGCTCAAAGAGCGAAGGCGGGTAGGCTTCGGTGGAATTTCGTTTGATATGCAGCCGCTTGCAGCGGGGGGCTTCTTTCTTAAAAAACTTTCCTATTTCATCGGGGTGGTTTATAATGGGGGCGTTCGCATGCTTGATTCGGTCCGCCTTCTTCATTTGGAAAAAGGAGAAACCCGGATGAATCGCGCTCCAAAATCGTTTCTTCCCGAAGACCGTTATTTCGATCCCGACCCGGCGCAGCGAAGTATTGCAGCCGAGCTATATAGGTCGGTTGCCGATTGTCCGATCATCAGCCCTCATGGACATGTGGATCCTCTCCTCTTAGCCGATGAGAATGCCTCATTCGGCTCCCCTGCCGATCTACTGATCATCCCTGATCATTACGTGTTCCGGATGCTCTATTCACAAGGGATCCGCCTTGAAGACCTGGGGATTCCAAGGGTGGATGGAGGGCCTGTTGAAAAGGATCATCGGAAGATCTGGCAGATCTTTGCCGATCACTTCTACCTCTTTCGAGGAACACCCACGGGTGTTTGGCTGGCCCACGAGCTCAGTTCGGTTTTCGGGATCGATGAAAAACTGACGGGAAAAACAGCCCAGGCGATCTATGATCGGATCGAAACAAAGCTGAAATCCCCCGAGTTCCGGCCCCGCGAGCTGTTTAAGCGTTTCCATATAGAGGTCTTATGCACAACGGATGCAGCCACTGATCCGCTCACTCAGCACCAGACGATCCGTCAGTCTGGGTGGGATGGCAACATACGACCTACCTTCCGGCCAGACGCGGTCATCAACCTACTGACTCCTGGGTGGAGCGACAACGTCAAAGCCCTGAGCAAGGCAAGCGGTATCAACGTCACCTCATACCTAAAATTTATTCGAGCCCTTGAAGACCGCCGGGCTTTCTTCAAAGCCATGGGCGCCGCAGCCACCGATCACGCCGCGGAATCGGCCTACACCGAGGAGCTTGGCCCTTCGGAGGCAGAAGCCATTTTTCAGCGGGCATTGAAGGGTCGGGCCAGTGCCGAGGATGCACGCCGATTCACGGGTCACATGATCATGGAGAGCGCACGGATGAGCCTCGAAGACGGACTGGTGATGCAGCTCCACGTGGGTGCGGTCCGCGATCATCACGATCTGATCCGCCAGCGCTTCGGCCCTGATAAAGGGGCGGATATCCCCACACGGAGCGAGTTCACCCACAACCTCAAACCCCTCTTGAATCGATATGGGAGTGAAGACCTGCTGACGCTCGTCCTTTTTACGCTGGACGAATCGGCCTATGCCCGTGAGTTAGCGCCGCTGGCCGGACATTATCCGGCTGTCAAGCTGGGTCCGCCGTGGTGGTTCCACGATAGCATCAACGGCATGAGGCGATATTTTGACTCCGTCATGGAGACGGCTGGACTCCATAATACAGTCGGGTTTAATGACGACACCCGGGCCTTCCTCTCCATTCCCGCTCGCCATGACCTCTGGCGACGTGTGAGCGCCAACTGGATTGCCGGCTTGGTGGCTCGGGGGATCGTGGATCTTGAAGATGCTCGGGAAATGATGCTGGATATGGCTTATCGGCTCGTCAAGAAGGGATACAAGATCCCCTGAGCCCGATCACTTCTCATAAGTGCATCCGATTTACTAAAGTTCCCCAGAAGGTATCGACCCGCCTCATTTCGGCTAAACTGACCACTACCCCCAGGGCCTTCGTTGTAGGGCTTTCGTTGATTGACTTTGTGACAAATATTTTATAGACTACCTTTCGAACCCATAATTCTTCTTATCCCCAAGAACCTGGGGCGATCATGAAGGAGGCTCAGATGAAGCGGTCCATCCTTTATTCTGTCTTCATATTTCTTTTTTGGATAAGTCCGGGACAGGGTGAAGAGATCCAAATCAGAATTCTTCACGTCAATGATTTTCACGGGTTTGCCGAGCCTTATAAGCCAATGGGATCGGATGAAATGCTCGGAGGGATCGCTTATCTCGCTTCCAGAGTCGAAGAGCTTCGTCAAGAAAAGCCGTCCCTGCTCCTTTCGGCCGGAGACATGATACAGGGCAATAACTGGGCGAATCTTTTCCAGGGTGAGTCCGTGATCGAATTGATGAAAAAGATGAAATTTGATGCCATGGTCGTGGGGAATCATGAATTCGATTTTGGACAGGATGTGCTCCGGAAAAGAATATCCGAGGCGGACTTTACGGTCCTCGGAGCAAATGTCGAGGGATTGGACCGTCTTAAACCTTACGTGATTAAAGAGTTGAAAGGAATTAGAGTGGCCATCATCGGCGTGGTTGCCGAGGATGTGCCTGAAACAACCCATCCGAAGAATGTGGCAGGGCTCCGTTTCTTGTCTCCCTTGGATGTCGTTGAAAAATATGTCAAAGACCTGAGAAATAGGACTGACTTGATCCTCATCCTTTCACACATCGGGTACCCTGCTGACAGAATGATCGCAGAAAGAATAAAGGGGGTTGATGTGGTCGTGGGCGGACATTCCCATACCAAGATTACAAAGCCTGTCAGGGTGGGGGATACGATTATCGTTCAAGCATGGGAGCATGGAAAGGCCCTCGGCGTTTTAGATCTTACCCTGAGGGACAAGAAGATCATCGGGTTCGGTGGTCATCTGGAGGAGATCAGACCCAAAACCGGAAAGGAAGATCAAAAAGTTCTGGCCCTCGTGGAAAAATATAAACAGAGGATGACAGCGGTTTTAAATGAGAAAGTGGGAGAGTCGGATGTGGAGCTCAACGGTGAGAGAAAAGACATCCGGAGGAGGGAGACGAATCTCGGGAATCTTATTGCAGATATCCTGAGGGAGACATCGAAGGCCGATGCGGCCATTGTCAACGGAGGAACCATCCGGGCAGGGATTGGGAAAGGGGAGATCAGGGTGAGAGACATCTATACCACCCTGCCTTTTGATAATTACATGGTTGCTATCAAACTGACTGGAAAACAGATCTGGGAGGCCTTGGAGCACGGCGTATCGGGAATAGAAGGGGAGGAGGGGAGATTTCCTCAAGTCTCGGGCCTCGCGTTTAAATTCTCACCCTCAGGGGAAAAGGGTTCAAGGATAAGAGAAATCGCCGTGGGAGGTCAGCCCATCAGCCTTGAAAAAGAATACATCGTTGCCACCAATGACTTCCTGGCTGCCGGAGGAGATGGATATAAGGCCTTTGGAGAGGCGATCAAGACATCGAAGGATTTTTCAGTGATCGGGGGTACGCTGATGGGTGAAAAAGTGGTCTACATTGACCCGGGTAAATGGTTAAGGGATGAGGTGGTGGAATATATTAAACAGAAAGGAAGGATTGCTCCGAAGGTCGAAGGTCGGATCTTAGAAATTCGCTGATGAAAAGAGTTTTTGTCAACGACAAATTGATTCATGTACTGCCCGGGATGACCGTGAAACATGCCCTCATGATTATAGGGATGCTCAAGGTAGTAGAGGATTCGAAAAAAGTCTACGACGAATGGGGAAACGAGGTCGGTTTAGATGGAACTCTGTCTGAAGGGGCAAAGCTTTATGTGAGGTGAAGAAAGAGGGTCTGCTGAAGAAAAGCCCTTTCCGTGGCATTCAAGAGGCAGGTGAGTGTGCTTCGAAAACTTTATAATTGCGGTTTTTTTACAGATTTTATAGATGATGTATGGTTTCGCCTAAAGTGACCTTTGCAGAATACTTGGAAACTGAGTGGTAGAATGCTCAAAGGAGCCGCTATAAAGTTTTCTCAACATACCCACCTGCCTCCCTGGTTCGGGTCTCGGTACAATAATGGTTGCGACTCTATTCGACTTGCGAAGCTCTTATCCAACGGATAAGGAAAATACTTTTGCAGAGATCTCATTATATTAGAAGAAGGAAATCATGAATGATACCATGAAAGAACGGATTGCGGAGATGAAGGATTGGCTGGTGGAGATTAGAAGAACGCTCCACAGGCATCCCGAGCTTGGATTTGAAGAGTTTGAGACCTCCCGGTTGGTCTCTGAATGGCTGGACCGGTTCGGACTCCGCGTGGAGAGAGGATTGGCAAAGACAGGAGTGGTGGGCCTTCTTGAAGGGAAAGAGCCAGGCCGGACGGTGGCCGTTCGGGCAGACATGGATGCCCTTCCTCTTGAGGAGGCTAATCAAGTCCCCTATGCTTCAGAAACGGCGGGGAAAATGCATGCCTGCGGCCATGACGCCCACGTGACGATTCTCCTGGGTGTGGCAAGGTTGTTTTCTTCGATGAGAGATCGGGTCAAGGGCAATATCAAATGGATCTTTCAGCCCGCCGAAGAAGGTGGTGGGGGTGGAAAGATGATGGTGGAGGAGGGGGTTCTGGAGAACCCGAAGGTGGATGCCATCTTTGGGATCCATGTCTTCCCGTTCCTCGCCATCGGGAAAGTCGGAATCTATGAACGGGAAGGAATGGCTGAGGCAGACCGGTTTGTCATCAAGGTGATCGGCAAAGGCGGGCACGCGGCGACTCCCCATGTTGCCAAGGATCCGATCCTGGCGGCCGGCCATCTGATCACACAACTTCACTCCATTGTGAGCAGAGATGTGAATCCCTTGGATAGTGCGGTGGTGACCATCGGGAAAGTCAGTGGCGGGACGGCATTCAATATCATTCCGGATGAAGTCGAGCTCGTCGGGACAGTCCGTTCTCTGAATTCTCAAGTCAGGGAAAAGGTAAAATCAAGGATGGAGGAGATCATTCGGGGGGTGATCCACTCTTTTGGCATGGACTATCGATTTGAATTTGAATATGGCTACCCTGTCTTAGTCAATCATTTGGAGATGTCGAAGCTCGTCGCCGCAGCCTGTTCCGAAGGCATAGGAGAGGGGAATGTTGAAATCCTGAAGCCCTCCATGGGCGGAGAGGATTTTGCTTACTACCTGGAAAAGATCCCAGGGTCGTTTTTCAGACTGGGCTGTCGGAATGAGGAGAAAGGGATCATCCATCCATTTCACAGCACTCTTTTCGATATCGATGAAGAGGTCTTGCCTTTCGGCGTCGAGATGTTTACCAGAATCATCGATCGATACCTCGAGATGAAAATCTTCTCATGAGGGATCCCGCAATGATTTCTTTTCGCTCCCAGGTGGGATCACTCCTATTTCTTGTACTGATCTTCCTCTTGAATTTCCTTTCAAGAACCATTCTGTCTCCCCTGATGCCGACGGTAGAGGAGGAATTGAAGATCGGGCACGAAGAAGCGGGGTTCCTCTTCTTCCTCATCTCTTTGGGGTATTGTCTGATGCTCTTGGGGTCTGGATTGATCTCTTCCAGGTTCACCCACCGGAGGACCATCATCTTTTCTTCCTTGGCCGTCGGTGGAGCTCTTCTGATCGCGGGCCTCAGTTCCAACCTGTGGGGGATCCGTTTTGGGTTCCTTTTGGTGGGGATGGCCGCAGGGATCTACATGCCATCGGGAATTGCGACCATCACCGGGCTCGTCAGTTCGAGAGATTGGGGGAAAGCAATGGGTGTCCATGAACTGGCGCCGAACCTCAGCTTTATGGCCGCTCCCCTGATCGCAGAGGTTCTCTTGAGAACTTATTCCTGGCAGGGGGTCTTAATCGTGATCGGGATAGCTTCCATGGCCTCCTCGGGGATCTTTGCCTGTTTTGGGAAAGGGGGAGATTTTCGCGGTGAACCTCCTAACGCGAGAGTCATTCGAAGCATTCTAACCGAGCCTTCATTTTGGATCATGATTTTTTTCTTCGCCTTAGGCGTTGCGGGAACACTTGGAGTGTACAGCATGATCCCTCTGTACTTGGTTTCAGAACGGGGGATGGACCGGACCTGGGTCAATACTTTGTTTGGACTCTCCCGGGTCTTGATGATAGGCGGAGGTCTCTTTGCCGGATGGATGACAGATCGGATGGGTTTGAAACGGACCCTGAAGGCTGTTTTCCTATCGACCGGACTGGTAACCGCCCTGTTGGGTATGGCCTCTGATTCATGGATCATCATCCTCATCTTTATCCAGCCTTTGCTTGCCTCCTGCTTTTTCCCCGCAGGTTTCGCAGCCCTCCCGCGGATGGGTTCGGCCCGGTTCAAGAATGTGGCTGTCTCCTTTACGATCCCCTTTGGCTATCTTCTTGGGGGCGGTGCTATTCCAGCAGGCCTCGGGTTTATTGGCGAGGCAGGGTCTTTCTCCCTCGGGTTTGCCATCTTAGGGAGCCTGTTCTTCGGAGGGTTTCTGATGGTCCGATATCTGAAACTGGCCCCGTTAGAAAGCCCTCATTTATGACAGGGGTGACCATGGGAGAACACCTGTCTGCCTGCCCCTGCCTGCTGGTAGGCACGGGCAGGCAGACGTTCCCTGCGATTTCTAAGAAGATGGGCTCTGTCTACGGGTTTTTCCTTTTCACTTCGGTGGGACAATCGCATCCTTGCAAGCCTTGGCCAGGCGCATCTTTACCACGGTCTTGGCCGGGATCTTGATCTGCTCGCCTGTCGCCGGGTTAAAGCCCATGCGGGCCTTGCGTTTGGACAGAACGAGCTTTCCGATGCCGGGCAGGACAAAGGTCCCCGCCTTCTTGGTTTCGGAAATAGCCAATGTGGCGATCTCTTCGATGATCGTTGCGGCCGTCTTCTTGGAAAGATCGAATTTCTCAGCAAAGTGAGTCACAATCTGAGACTTGGTAAGGGTTTTCTTTGCAGCCATGTGATTTCCTCCTTTTAAAAATAAATTTTGAGAATTCCCATCAGGGTAGTGGGAGTATAAGGGAAAAGGGATGGAAAGGTCAAGAAAAAAATTGCCAGAACCATCCCCGCGGAAAAGGAATGTTCAACAGCCAGATAAAGAGTCCATAGAAAAAGACCAGGGCCAGAGCGGTCAGTCCCAGGGAAATTCCCCATCCCTCTTTTGACTGGACTTTCAAGAAGAGAAAAACCATAAGGGGGATGGCCAGGAGAAAGCCGAAAAGAAGAATGAGGAGAAAGAAACCGATGATCCACCCGAAACCTAACAGAGTTCTCCGGCTGGCTAAGGCCGGATCGACATCTTCCGAAAGTTGAAAATCGACTGAATCCTCTTTCATGCTCATTTGTTCACCTTCGTGGAAGTTCAGCAGAAACTCGGCCATAGCCCCGAAGAAGATAAACAGACTCACAATCGTCGGGAAGAGGGCCGTCTTAAACGGCCATTTTATCGCCGTGACGATCACCCCGACGGCTATGGCCATCAAGAAGGGACTGACGAGATGTTTGCCGCTAAACTTCATGGGCCTCTCCCTTCCTCATCGAACTTTTCTTCTGAAAGAAGCTATAGAGAATAAAACCCGCAATGATGAGGAAGATCGCAATGACCTTGGGTCGATAGAGCCAGGAAGCTCCGTACCGGGAGGTCGATACGTAAAGGTAGTTCTCAGCAAGACGGCCCAGGATGAAGGCCAGGATGAAAGGTGGGCGGGGCCAGTGATAGCGCACCATGAAATATCCGATGCCTCCGAAGAGGATTAATACGATCAGATCGCCGATGTGATTGTTGGAGGTATAGGCCCCGATAAAACAGAGAAGGAGAATAAAAGGGATGAGAAGGTTTCCCCGAATCGTAGTCAGGTTGGCAATATGGTTGATGAAGAGCAGGCATACGGCCACAATGATGATGTTCGACAGAGCGATTGTCCAGACCATGGAATAGGTCAGGGTGAGGTGCTTGGTCAGCATGTCCGGCCCGGGGATCAGCCCCATCAGAAAGAATCCCCCGAGCAGGATCGCCATCCCGCTATTGCCAGGGATTCCAAAGGCGACCGTAGGAATCAAACCTGCGCCTTCCTTTGAATTGTTGGCAGCCCCCGGCCCGAGAACTCCCCGTACATTTCCTTTACCAAAACCAGCCCTTTCCTCCAAGGTCTTGGCACTCTGCACCGCATGGGCATAAGAGACCCATTGAGCCACGGCTCCGCCAAGGCCAGGCAATATCCCAATAAAAGAGCCAATGAGGCTGCACCGTATGGTGAGCCCGAAGTGTCGAAAAGTATCCTTTACTCCGTCTTTAACCCCTTTGCTCAGATTGCCGTAGGAAACATTGCCCGCGATGGCGGTTCCGCGAACCAAAAGGTCAATGATCTCGGGGATGGCAAATAACCCTACGACCACGGGAATCAGTGGGAGCTCGTTCCACAGGTAGAGCTGTCCGAAGGTGAAACGGATGATCCCTGCCTGGCGCTCCTGGCCGATGAGAGAGCACAGGAATCCAAACCCTCCGCTCAAGAGCCCACACAAAAAGCCCCTCTTCCCGCGGCCACTCAAAATCGCAATACATGTCAGGCCCAAAAGGACGACCATAAACATTTCTGGAGAGCCCAAGGCCAAAACGAGGGGACGGACCACTGGAATGGTAAAGGCCATGAATCCCGCTCCAAACAAGGCGCCCACAAGGGAGCTCATCAGGACTGCTCCCAGTGCTCGTCCGGCTTCTCCTTTCTTGGCCATGGGATAACCATCCACCACCGTGGCCACAGTCGTTGCCTCTCCCGGGATCCCGAAGAGGACCGAGGTGATGTCTCCGGTTGTTGAGACCACGGAGTGCATTCCGAGGAGAAAAGGAAAGGCTTCCTGAGGGGTCATCTTGTAAATAAAGGGGATCATCAAGGCAAGGGTGGCGCTTCCTCCGATCCCTGGCAGGATGCCTACACAGAGGCCGATTGCGGAGCCGACGAGCATGTAGAGAAAGGGCTTCCATTGCAAGACCAATAAGAGACCGGCAAAGAAGGCGTCAAACACCTGTTCCTCCGATATCGCAAAAAGGATTCAGCCCTTAAAATTTTATGTATTTGCCGAATTCAGCGACGACGTCTGGCGGCTGGCTGAAGAGAAACTGGATCGCCTTCAGGCACTCGCTCGCAGGAACATATTCGACATCCATCATCAGTTTCTGCGCATCCGCTTTCAACTCGGGGTCCTTAGCCACTTTGGCGAAAGCATCCCTCAAGATCGCCATGATTTCCGGAGGGGTTCCGGGGGCGGCCACATAGGGACGGCCCACCTTGTCGGCAACGGAGAACATCTCCATGATGGTCTTCCCCATCTTTCCGGTCGCAAGGTCTTCCACGGCGGGCAATTTGTCCGTGGCGGGATTAGGGATTTTGGTACGGAGGACCGGACGGATCACCCCTCTCGCCACGTGGGGCGCGATGGAAGTGTACGCGCTTGCATAACCATCCACCTCCTTCCGCTCGGTGGCCAAAAGGATATCGGAGGTCGCGATGTAGCCGGTCACGAGTTTCAGGTTGAGATCGAGAAAATTCTTGACCAGGATTGGGAAGTTGTAAGTGAGGTCGCCCGGTCCAGTGGTTCCGATAGCGATCGGGTCTTTCGCCTTTTTCACGTCCTCCAAGGTCTTGTAGGGCAGGTCCGTTCGGAGGGCAAGGACAGTGGTTTCGACCGCTGCCGACCCAACCCAGGAGTACTTCAACATATCAAAATTGGCTCCGCTGACTTTAAGCAATTGCGCGGTGGGAATGGCCCGGTTAAAAGTCCCGATGGTGAGGCCATCCGGTTTGGCGACGCTGTACATATAATTGCAGCCAATCATACTGCTGGCCCCTGGCATGTTTTCGACAATGGTAGTGGGTTTACCCGGGATATGTTTCGGCAGGTATCTGGAAAGAAGCCGGCCCATGCGATCGTATCCCCCACCGGGTGGAAAAGCCACAAGGATCCTGAGAACTTTCCCCTGGTAATACGGGGCACACGGGAGTTCCTGAGGAGAGATGAAAATAGAAAGGACGATGAAGACGAGAATGAAATTGAAGATTTTTGTTCTCATTGCTTGACCTCCTTCCTTCGATTTCGATTCTTCAGGGCTTGGGGTAACGAGCAACTCCTTAGTGTAATGTCAATCCCCCATCCACAACGATCGTCTGCCCGGTAATGAAATCGCTATCGTCCGAAGCAAGAAAGACGATGGTTCCGGTGAGGTCTTCAGGGAGTTCTTCGCGCTTGAAACAGCGGCCCTTGATCCTTGCGAGGGCGTATTCCTCACTGTCCATCGGTCTTTCCTTTACGGCTTCGCTTAAGGTGAACCCCGGGGCAATGGCGTTCACACAGATGCCCTCTCCCCCAACCTCCCTTGCCAGGGCCCGCGTAAACCCGATAACGCCTCCCTTCGAAGTGACATAGTGAATAAAGTCCGGTGATCCTTTAAAGAAGGTTCCGGACGCGACGTTAATGATCTTCCCCTTCCCCTGTTTCTTCATCTGCGGGTAGACGGCCTTGCAGCAGAGGAAGATTCCCTTGAGATTAACCCGAATGACCTCATCCCACTCTTTCCCGGTAATCTCATAAAAAGGTTTCTTCACGATATTGGCAAAGATGGCGGCATTGTTTATCAGGATATCGATTCTTCCAAATCGCTCAATGGTTCTTGCGGCCATCTCCCGGCTGCTCTCCTCCTCGGTGACATCGGTATGAAGGCCCAACGCCTCCCTCTTCTTTTCCTGGATGGTCCTCTGGACCTCCTTCGTATCGAGAATATCCGCAATCACGACCTTTGCCCCCTCTTCGGATAGTCGGAGAGCATAAGCCTTCCCAATTCCTCGGGCCCCTCCAGTCACAATGGCCACCTTGTTCCGGAGTCTCATAGGAGTCTTCCTCCTTTTTCGAATTTTCAAACAATGATTTTTCGGGCACCGAGTCCGTTGCTCCGGGCCCATGTTGTGGGGGTTGAAAAATAAAATCCTTATTGGTTATTCTTCTACTGGTTCGAAGATATTTTGTCAAGTAAAAAGTGGTGTCTTCAGCGCGGGGAAGGAGTCTTGAATCGCAAGGGCCGGGACCAACGAATCTTTAAAGAGCTGATCGGGATTCTGAAAGAAAAGAAAACCAAAGGCAAAGCTCCTGGTCAACGGATACTCGAGATCGGCACATTTTTTCTCGGGACGCCTTACGCTTCCGGCACCCTGGAGACCCAGAAGCCTGAGCACCTGATTGTCAATCTGAGAGCGTATGACTGTGTCACTTTCGTCGAAACGGTCATCGCTTTCGCGTGCCTCGTGAAATCCGGGGAGAAGTCTTTTGAAGCCTTTCGGAGCGTGCTCCGGAAGATACGGTACAGGGGAGGGCGATTACACGGCTTTGGCTCGCGGCTCCACTATTTTTCGGATTGGATCTACGACAACGAGAAAAAGGGTGTTGTCCGGGATGTCACCGCAGAGATCGGAGGAAGACCCTTAAAGAAGGTGGTGGGGGTCATGACGGCAAATCCGGATTTCTACCCTTCCCTGAAGAATGCGACCAATCTCCGAGAATTGAAGTCGGCTGAAAGAGCGATCAATAAGAGATCTCTCTGTTTCATTCCCAAGAAGATCCTGAGGCGGCTGGAGCCCCTGATTCAGGATGGAGATCTCATCGCGGTCACGACGGCCATGAGAGGGCTTGACGTTCAACATACAGGGTTGGCGGTCAGGGTGAGAAACCGAATCCATCTTCTTCATGCCTCCCGTCTGGCAGGCAAGGTTGTCTTCTCAAGAAAGACGCTCTATCGGTATTTGACGCAGAGTAAGATGCGGACCGGAATCATGGTGGCGAGAATGTCGTAGGGACAATTTCCATCTGTCGTGTTCCTACATGACATGGACCGCTTCCTCTGCGGTCTCTCGATCCAGGGATACTTCCTCGTAGATCGATTCCACAGTAGCCCGATCCAGTCTCTCGAAATCTCTTTCCAAAGGGGTGACCAGGATGCCTCCCATTTCGATCACCCCTGGGCTCACCACAATCCGCTCCTCGCCCTCTTTAAAAAAAACATCAGGCCGGTGTTTTCTGCGCGGAAAGATCAGGAGGCGCCATTTTCTCTTTTCGCAAAACGCGGCGATATTGATCATGGGTTCTTCCTCGAGGAGGAGAACGCTCTTTAAGGCCCCCAGATAATCTCTTAAGGCACCCTGTACGGCCGTCCGGTCATTTCCCTCGAGGATTATGGTCTCCCGGCCGGCATCTTTCATACGATAGAGGAAGGCGCCTGCCGCTTCTTTCATCAAAATCCATTTCTTCTTCCGGATTTCTTTCTCGATGGGCATCTGCCCTGACGGAGCCACATGAAAATGATGGTGATCAGGAGCGGATGCGCCGCAGTTGGGTCCGTTGTAAAGGACGGTCCAGCCCGAGCCCAAATCGTCCAATAACTGGAAAAAGGGACCCATATGCTCAAAAATGCTCTGATCGCAATGGGCCAAATGGGCAACGGTGAACTGGGAGGTGAGCACAGGCATGGGATTGCAGAGGATCAGGTATTGGCCCCGGTAAAGGATCCCTTTTTGACCATCCGGCAGATGATCCAGGCAGAGAAAACATTCTTGCTTCGAGTCAGTTTTTCCTGCAGCCATCGCCAGGCTGCTTGCGATCCGCCTGGGATTATACTGCAGGCGGACAAGAAATCCCTCACAGGATAAGGTGCGCTCCCGGATTTCTTCGAGACATGCGTAGCCTTCTCGAAGATCCTGCCAGGTCTCTTTCTGTTCCGATACAAGATCAAGACAGAGCGAAGAGAGGTTCTTAGAGTCCTCCTTTCTTTCGAAGGTGGCATAAGTCTTCTGATGAAGCCGTCCTTCCACGTTCACCGCTCATAGGGTTAAGATATTGCTTTGGTTCATTTTCTGTCTGGCCCGAATTTCAGTCGTCCGGATCTTGTCCTTAAAGGCATCATTCTGATTGGCCGCCTCGATGGTGAGGCCTGAGTCGCTATTGCCTGGCCAGCGCCTGCAGAGATAGAGGCCTTCGTAGATCCTTCCGATCCGGTATTCGCGGCAGATTCGCAGGGCCGCCGCGTAATCCTCTCCGTAACTCACATTGGGAAATCGGATTTTTCGCATCAGATCGGTACGGAAGGCCCGGGGAGCGCCGAGACCGTTGACGCGCAGCGCATTGTTGTGACCATTCTCCTCTGTCCATTCACGATGGTCGATCAGGCCCGGTGGAATCTCTTTCAACTCTGAATCGACCAAGGTGTAGGAGCCGATCACCATACCGAAGTCGGTCTGACGGAGCATGTGAACCAGCTTCTGCAAGGCGAGGGGGCTGCTGTAAAGATCGTCCGAGTCCAGTTGAACGACATAGCGGCCGCAGGCCTCGTACTGAAGGGCCTCGTTCCAGCAACCTCCGATGCCGAGATCAGTCCTCTTCGGGACGATATGGATTAGATTCGGAGACCGTCTGGCCAGGTCAGTGAGAATGGCTGTCGTTCCATCGTTTGAATGGTTGTCCACGACGATGACGTTGAATGAAAAATCGGTTTGCTGGGAGAAGGCGCTTCGGACGGCCTCGGCGATGGTTCCTTTTCGGTTCCGCACGGGAATGACGACAGAGGCTTCCACTGGAAAGGTTTCTGTTGTGGGTTCAGCCGTCCTGAAGACGGGGGGAAGATAAGCTCCGATCTTCTTCAGGTAGTCTGTGCAGGCGATCTCCATCTCCCTCTGGATGGCCCGGTTTTGTGGATCGACGTAGGCAAAGATCTTTTCCCTCCGGGATATTTCCTCTGCCTCAGCCACAGTGTAGAGTGGTTCTGAAAGATGAGCCACGGCGTAGCCAATAGAGACCTTCAGACGAAGATCATAGAGGCCGGCAAACGTTGTCCCAGGAATGAGAGGATATTTCTTTAGGCTTCTCCTGATCGCAGGGATCGAGAAGAGAAGCAGAGGGCCAAAGTCAAAATCGTCACATACGCTCCCTAGCTGATAATCGTTCAGCGGATGGAGGGTTTTTCCGGTTCTGCTCTCGTCATAGAAGCTCGAATAAACGATTCCTGTTTTCGGTGCCCCGGCCGCCTGTAAGAATCGCTCAAGGCCTTTGGACTCGAACGAGACGGGTTGGACATTGGGTAGGAAGAGAAGATGCGGGGTTCGGATTCCCTCCAGAATCGAACCGATTGCCTGGGATGAAGAGAGAGATTCTGTGATCAGAACACGGCTCCCGGAAATCTCTCCATGAACCGGTCCTTGGCTGACGATCACAACCTCTTCGATCCAAACCGACTTCGTCAGAAAAGACAGCGTCTTCTCAAAGAAAGGTTCAGGGCTGTAAGGAATCACAACAGTGATCGGCTTCATTTGCCTCTATCTTTCCGGCGATGGAGAGGAAACGTTTCTGACAGGCAAAGCCGGTTTTTTGGCCAGCCAAAACAATAATGCGGATACCACCGAAGCCCCGATGAAGATGGTAAAAAGACCCTGATAGGAACCGGTGAGATCGAATGAAACCGAACTGATCAGGGGACCAAAGCCCAATCCGATATTGTGGAAAGGCATCACAAATCCGTTGATCGCACCAAAGGAATCTCGGCCATAGTATTGGGCCAGGATAATATTGACCAGTGTTCCCTCTCCCCGAGACGTAAAGCCGAATATAACCGCAAAAATAAATGCTCCCGTGATCGTCGTCACCGATTGCAGGTAAAGGATGGTGATCGCAGTGAGCACCATGATCCCCGATGCCAGGAATCGTTCCGAAATTTTTTCCGACAAGAATCCCCAGACTATATTCCCCACCGCTCCGGTAAAGGCATAAAGACTCAGAGCGCCCACGGCGATCGAAGGCGTAAACCCGATATCGGTATAATAAGCGACCAGATGGAAACCAATCCCGGTATTGACGATCAATGCGACGATGACCGCCGCGATGAGAAGCCACATGGCCGGTGTCCGGATCGCCTCACTTAGAGTCCAGCTATATTCTTCTCCTGCGTCCCTTTTGAGAGGCGAAGCAGATGGGGAGCCCACACGGGGGCCGCCATCCGGGACTAAACCCATGTCCTCAGGTCTCCGACGCAATATCAGCGCCGCAGGGACGGCCTGCAGGAGAATCATCGCCAGTGCAAAGGCCAGGAAGACAGTCCGCCAGCCATGATCCTGCATAATGAATTGGGCAATCATGGCCAGAAGCGATGCCCCAAGTGGGGTAGCCATCGAAAGCATTCCAAGTGCCCGTCCGCGGTAGCGACGAAACCAGTTGACGGCAGCCGTTCTCGGAGCGATGTTTGTGATAGCGCCTATCGAAATGACGCGGCCCATCACGAAGATGACATAAAACTGCCACAACGCCACAAACCTCGTCATCAAGACATAGATGCCTGCTGCCACAACGGCGCCCAGTGTGGTTAACCATCGGGTGCCGTATCGGTCAACGAGTTTGCCGAAGGGAAGCGAGACCAGGCCTCCCAGAAACGTGCCGGTCGTGACTGCGCCTGTCACGGCTGTCCGACTCCAGCCAAATTCTTCGGTAAAAGGTTTAAGCATAATGCTCATGAACAGATTGGACGTGCCTGCTCCCAGGATGGAGCCCGCCATGCCGATGGCGAGAATGTACCAGCCATAAAATATCCTGTCTTCTCTCTTTTTCTCTTCCATACCGACGCTTATCCGAGTGTCACTGCAGGATCGTAGCATTAATACCCTTTACCTAAATCAGCCAGATTCTTGAGGGGTTCACCTTTGATCAGCCGTCTTATATTTTCTCCTGCGATCGTAATCGCCCTCAAACGGTTTTCTTTTGTGAGCCCGGAATAATGGGGCGTCATGATGACGTTATACTGATGGATGGGGCGATCCAAGGGATAGTGGGACAAACGGGTCTTCTCCTCTTCCGATTCCCACACATCGATCGCCGCTCCGGCTAACTTGCCGCTTTTTAAAGCCTCATAGAGTGCTTCAAGGTCAATGATTGAGCCCCTGGAGATGTTGACGATATAGGCCCCGTCCTTCATCATCTTGAACTCTCTTCTTCCGATCAGTCCCCGTGTCTCCTCTGTCAGGGGAAGACTCAAGACGATGTAGTCGGATTCTTTAATGACCTTCTCGATGTCCTTCAGCCCTCCCAGAAAGCCGATCCCCAACTCTTGAGCGGACTGAAACTGAGGTTTCTTCTGGATGGCCATCATCTCCATTCCAAAAGCCTTGGCACGCTTGGCCACTTCCACGCCGATTCGCCCCAGGGAGATGATCCCCAGGACACGGCCAAAGAGTTCTCCCCCTAAGGAACCGTAAATTCGGGTTTTCTTCAATTCAGCCGACCAGTTGCCCCTGTAGGCTAAAGCCTCGTGCAATTTGAATACCCTTCTGCTTAGAGCCACCAGACACATCATCACAAACTCAGAAATGTTGATGGCGGATGGACTGGATTTTGCCACAGAGATATTTCTCTCGATCAGTATCTCCTTGGTCTGATCCCTGAGGATGGAGTCAATCCCGTGCCCCGTGGCCTGAATCAGTCTCAGTTTCTTCGCTGCCTTAATCGCCTTCAGCATAGGTTTTCTGATACGGCCGACGATGATCTCTATCGCCTCATCCTCAACCAGCTTGATCAATCCTTCCTCCGACCAATCTTGGGGAACGACGATCTCGCAATCGCTCGGGAAACTATTCTTTACCGCCTCCAACTCCAGAGCGGTCGGCTCAAAAGAAAGAAGCGTTTTTATCATTGGCTTAGATTCTCCTGACGATGAGTAAATAAAGGTTTCCTTAAAGCAATTGGAATATAAGAGAAAAGGGGTTATGGGTCAAGGTGTCTGGCTCATCCACCCTTTTTTTGTTCAATGACACTCTGGCATGCTTGGGAAAGATCATGGAGCCGGGGAAGGGTTGCCACATGTTGCACGGCCTGGTGAAGCATCCGAAGGCCGGATGGGATATGTTCAAGATAGGCACGAAGCCCCTGGCTTATGCCCAAAAAGCCGTAAGCTCCCAGGGCCTGCATGAGACGTTGTGTCGAGGCTTCCCAGAAGACGGTTTGGAAGGTGGCCCAGTCAAAACCCCACGGGGCGAGTCCGTAATAGAAGGACAGGAGCTCGACCCGCCCGGTTTCGGATAGATCGGCATAAGGATCACAGAGAAGGGAGCCAAGATCGTAGAGGGGGCTTCCCAAACGCATCCCTTGGAAGTCGATCAGGAAGGGCTTGCCATCACGGATCATCACATTTTGGGACTGCAGATCCCGGTGAACCAGACAGCGCTTCGTCTTAGAGAGTCTATTTGCCAGTTTGGAAAGCTCCGCCTCGAGCTTCCGGCTGAAAGGCGGCTCCAGTTTGATTCCACAGAAATCTCCGACAAAATGATCTCTGAAGTAATCCCGCTCCCAACGGTAGAGAGCAGGACCGAAGCCCTCCATGAGCCTCACACGTCCCCCGGGAAAATCCTTTTCCGGGATGGAATGAAGTCTTTGCACGATAATCAGAGCCTCTTGATAAAGAGCCTGCCGGGTTTTCCAGGGGGCTTTCCTGAGAGACCAGAGGTCTGTATTGCCGAGGTCTTCCATGATAATAAGGTGGCGGGTCGGATCGTGACCGATCAAACGGGGAACCGGGATATCGTGGTCGCGGAGAAAGACCGCAATCTCGGCGTAGTAACCATTCTCAATACGTTTTGGATCGTATCGGACTAAAATGGCTGACTTCTTGCGACTCCATTTCAGCCGGAAAAAGGCCCGGTCCGATCCTCTCCCCTCGAGAGGAGAAAATTTTAGGACAACAGACTTTGAGAGTCCAAGGGCATCGCGTGCAAAGACCATCATTTCTTCGTCCGATTTCATGTACACCGCACCGCTAAAGCACCAAATCCCCTGCCTACCGGAGGCAGGCAAACACCAAATGACACATAAGCTCCATTGAACAAAATTCCAAATTAGAAAACCCTTTCGGTCATTTGAAATTGGAGCTTGGAATTTATTTGGGACTTGGAATTTGTCATTTGGAATTTCAAACCCTGCTGGGTGCGCTTAAGCCGCCTATAGATTGCCATCATCAGCGGTCCCCAATCTTGGAGCTTCGAACAAGGGCTTCGTAGGCCTCGATGGAGCCGATGTCGTCCCATTTGCCTTCGTCAATGATTACCCCTCGAATTGTTCCCTTCTTCTCCGAGATTCTCCTGAGAAAAGCCAAAACAATGGATTCGATCTTTCCAGCTTCAAGAAACTTGAGGAAGGATGTTTCCACTGCATAGATGCCAGTGAACTGACAGCTTTTCGCCCCCGGTTTCCCAAGAAGATGCCGAAGGTCACAGACCTCACCTGTCTCATCGATGTTTACATTGAGGAGAGGGCCCTTTGATCGCAAAGCAAGGGTCACCTCCGGTCGTGTCTGCTCGTGGGCCTCCAGAAGCCTTTCCAGGGGAAGATCGCTCACGACATCTCCGTTATAGCAGAGGACGGCCTCATCCCCCCCCAGAATATCTTCAATATTCTTCAGGCCTCCTGCCGTGTCGAGAAGGACGGGTTCATGCCGGAAGAGGATGGTCACGCCGCGCCACAACCGGTCGGGAAATTTTTCCAGGTA
Organism: Thermodesulfobacteriota bacterium; assembly: GCA_041947025.1. Taxonomy (GTDB): domain Bacteria; phylum Desulfobacterota; class BSN033; order BSN033; family UBA1163; genus CAVTZZ01. The sequence continues at coordinate 7,993 of JBHGBJ010000055.1, read as the reverse complement.
GACTTCGGGCAGATGATGGGTGTTTACGATGAAACGATTCACTCCGACTCCGAGGAGATGATCCATGGCGTAGGTAATGATCGGACGGCCCCCGATCTCCAGAAGCGGCTTCGGCGATCGCTCTGTCAGAGGGAGAAGCCGTGTGCCGAGGCCGGCCCCCAGAACAAAAGCGGTTTCAAATCGTCGTTTCTTCAACGACACTTCGTCTCCCTTCCATCAAGTGCTCTACGAATCTTATCGCCCCATCGCCCTATCACCCCGTCCCCTCATTTCGCCCTTCTTGCCGAACTCCGGGTCGATCTTCACGAGAGCTGTCACGATGAATCCCGGGATTGTCGCAGCCATGACCCAGAGAAAATAATTCTGATAGCCCAATTGTTCCTGGAGCCAGCCGCTCCACATGGCCGGCAGCATCATCCCCAGAGCCATAATGCCCGTGGAGATGGCATAAAAGACCGTTTTGTACTCTCCTTCCGACACCATGATCATAAACATCGTGTAGGCTGTGAAACCAAAACCGTAGCCGAACTGCTCCAAGGCAACACAGAGGTTAATCAGATGGAAGTTGTCAGTCAATGTCTGTGAGAGATAGACATAGACGAGGTCAGGCAGATGGACCGCACAGGCCATGATCCAGACCCAGAACTTGAGCCCCTTTTTTGAAATCGCATATCCGCCGAGAAGTCCTCCTAACAAAAGTGCAACGACCCCAACCGTGCCGTAGATGATTCCTACCGCTGAGGTGGTGAGTCCGAGCCCACCCTTTGAATGGGAATCCAGGAGAAAAGGCGCCAGGATCTTAACCACCTGGGTCTCCGCGAAGCGGTAGAAGAAAAAGAAGGCAAGGATGGTTACGATGCCTTTTTTTCTAAAAAAGAGACCAAAGCTGCGGAGGAACGCTCGAGAGAGAGAGTTTGAAGGGTCTCGTGTAATCGGACGGTCCCCAGGCGGATACGGAAGAATAAATAGGTGATAAAGAAAAAGAGCTGCGAAGACGACGGCCGCCAAGAAAAGAGCAATGGACCAGGCTGTGGGAATGTCACGACCGGTTCCCTCCAGGTAGCCGGCAAAAATAACAAGCGCGCCCTTGGTGGCAATTGTAGCGATTCTGTAGAAGGTCGTTCGTACCCCGACAAAAGCAGCCTGGAGATTCTCGGAGAGCCCCAACATGTAAAAACCGTCGGCAGCGGTATCATGGGTTGCCGAGCTAAAGGCCATGAGCCAGAAGAAGGCGAGAGTATATTGAAAGAACCGGCCCGCCGGGACGGTGAAGGCAATACAGGAGAGTGACACCCCGGTGAGAAGCTGCATCAGGAGAATCCAGTAGCGCTTCGTTCTCAGGAGATCGACAAAAGGGCTCCAGAGGGGCTTGATCACCCAGGGAAGGTAGAGCCAGCTTGTATAAAGGGCAATGTCGGTGTTGGAGATGCCGAGGCGTTTATAGAGAACGACTGAAACCGTCATCGCCATGACGTAAGGGATTCCTTCCGCTACGTACAAGGAAGGGACCCAAACCCACGGATTTCGCGCTGATGGTCTCTGTTTAGACATAAATTATAACGTTGTGATCGTTTCGGTCGTTAATATCGCTTAGATCGTTAGTCACGTTCACAACGAAAATAACGTTCTAAACGTTAGGGGTAAAGCTTCTTTATTTCTACTCCATGGAAATAATGTTTCAGAATTTCCTCCACTGAAGATCCCTGATCCGCCATGACAGCGGCGCCGATCTGGCAGAGCCCCACGCCGTGCCCCCAGCCCGCACCGTGAAAGATAAACCGCTCGCCTTCAACCGCCACAACGAAGGCACTGCTGTAGAGGTGACTTCGGGAGAGCCACCGCCGTATTTCCAGCTCCTTTCCGACGATCATGCTTCTCTTTGAGCCAATAATTCTTAACCTGAAGATCCTTCCCGAAGGACCGCGGCTGAGAGGGATGATCTCTTTAAGAACCCCGAAATCGAAACCCGATTTTTCCCTCAGGATCTCTTCCAGTTCCTGCCGGGAATATTCGACCCTCCATCGAAAGAAGTTTTTTGTTTCACGATCAAAATCAGGAAGGGCCATTTCGAGAAGGCCTAGGTCTTTGGTATTGCAGTAGGCCCTGGGTTCTGAAAGGATCCAACGCGAAGCTTCCTCTTCTGTTCTGACCGGCGGATGATAAGCCGGTGCATCCGGAAGGCTTTGAAGATAGGGGACTTGCTTGTCACCCCATGCTGAATCGAACTCTTCTGTGAGGCCCCCGCAAGCCTTGGAATACCGGGCATCGCAGATTTCATCTCCATAGGCGATCACCATCCCGGAAGTTTTCCTGACAGCCTCCTTGACTCGTTCGGAAGCAATTTTTGTTATTCCCTGATAGCGCTGGCAGTGATCGTCCGCGCAGACGTCGAAGAGGTCATGATCCTCCTGATCATGCCAGCGTATCACTTCTTCGCCGGTGATCCGCTGTGTCTGCAGGGATGGTCCTCTTAGCTTCTTCTTTTGATCGAGGGCCGCAAGGAGCCAGCTTCGCGATATGATCGCGTGGGCTTTGAGAAAATTCGATGGGGCAGAAGCACTCATCTCCGAGGAGATCACACTGGTCAGGTAGTTCTCCAAAGGAACTTCATTGATCACGGTGATCGTTCCGTCCTTGCCCGGTCGGAGAACCAGGTTGCCCTGAAAGGCTTGATCCTCTTTCCTCTCCCAGTGGAAGCGGTTTCCAATGGTCACGTTAAAGAGTGTGAATGAGGAACCTTCTTGGGATGTGAACCTGATCGATGAAGAGCGGCAGATTTCACGCTGAGTTTCATCAAAGAGTACGATCATCCCGGCCACGGTCTTTGCTGAGAAGCGGCCTGACAGAAGATCAGAATCCTTCACATGGAAAGTTCCGTTGAATCGACCAAAGGCCTGCGCCTGCCCGTCCATAATTCCCACAGCGATATTCGGGTCCTTCTTCACAGACCCCATTATCCTGGTTCTGGCTTTTTTTTTCAAGCCCCTGGCTAGCCGGCGCGCTATTCTTACTGCTCCATGGATACTATGCTGGATTTGATCCCTTGCGATTGGAGGGCTTAAACCGTGTGGACCCAGGTGCCCGGCCCACAGCTTCGAGAAGTATCCCAATTTCCTTGTCTCGTTGTGCGGGGTGACGGAAGCGCAGCCTGTGATTGATGGTATATCTCACCCTCCTTCCTTCCTTTTGCTTCTCGATATAACCCTCTGCTTCGAGGTCCGCGATAACCCGTCTGACAGCCCTCTCGGTTATCCCGATTAATGAAGCCAACTCATGGCCCGTAATCTTGGAATGGTTATTCAAAAAAATAAGAACCAAAGCATGATTCGTCAAAAACGTCCATTGGGCCATCAGTACTTACCCCCTATTAACCTTTCTTCTTCCGTCCGTCGCCGGATTGACCGGCAAGTTCCCCGCCCTGTGCCTGCCTGAAGGTAGGCAGGGGGGGATCTTCACTTGTTTATTCCGATTTCAGAACACCCCTGTCCTTTGGTGGCAACAATTTTCCTTGACGAGGAAATGGGCTTCTGATATATGAACCATATAGCATGAAATAATTGTCATAAGTATTTTCACTGTAAATTACCTAAATAATTACTGGAAAAGCCTTTTCGGTGCAAGCAGTTTTTTAGATGGGGTAGACCTCCATGACCTGCCTTAAGGAAATTAGACCTGTGCTGACAGTGGGTATCAGTCTAATTTTCCTTGTCGCGTTGGCCTCCAACGCATCTAAAGATTTGGCTGAAACGGATTTCGCTCTTCTGCAATGTGTGTTCGAGAGTATCGACCAGGAGTCTCCGGTGGACTGTGATGACGATAATGGTGATGCACTCGACCCGGCCTTATTCTCTATCTCACCTAAGCTGCAGATGGGGTTTCTCAGAAACGGTCTTTCTTTCTTACCAGATAAGGTCTCCCTCTGTCAAAAGAATCCTGTTCTTCGTTGTTAGTGGAACCTTCGCTGCTTGAGCCAGGCGGGTTTCCAGGCCAAATCGGCCTTTTCCCATGTTTGAGTGAAATCTTTGACATTTGGCCAATCTCCATGGTCAAAGCTTTAGGAGGATTCAAGATGAAGCCGATCCTTTCTCTGGTAATCGTTCTGCTTGTGAGTGGATGCAGCGGGACAATTGGAACAAACAAGGGATCCCAGTCAAACGCGTGCGGATTTCCTGTCCCTGACCTTGGGCATTATAAAGTTGTTTCAATGGAGTATCTCCCTATGCCGGACGATCTTAAAGGCAAGATCTATGTTGTAACATTCAAAAACAAGCAGGGGGATGTTGCGGCCAAGCTTTACCATAAGACCCACCCCATGGCCTACACCATCCAAAAGGCAGGCGAGGAGCCGTATACGATTGTTGACACGACATGCCAGAAAGTTTATGACACAAAGTATTTTGGGAAGTACGAAGTGCCGCAGTGCGTATTAGAGCTTTACAGCAAACCTAAAATAGGCGGCTACCTACCGGGACAATTTGAAGAGCAGGAAGGCTTCATCAAGATGCGCAGCCCTGAGCCTGATGACTTCAACCCATATGAAGACGCGCCCTTTTCGGCAGGAAAAACATGGATAAAGGCTTGCGAATGGTGGGATGAGCCCTCATTCTATTAGGGCATTGTTTCTCTTAAGGAAATATCTCGAATGGGCGGAGCGACACTGTGCAACGCCTGAGGTCGTGTGTCAGGGGAGAGAAGAGGGGCACTCGCTGAAATTGTGAAGATGCCCCGTGCGAAACGGCGGAAAGCTCTACTTCTTGTAGCTAATCGATATGCCGGAGCTGCTGGAGTGGTCGATCGTGGTCTGGTAGTCAGGACGGCTCCTGACGTAATCAACAAACTCCTTTGTCCCTTCGAAAGAATCGGTCACGTTGTGGGCGGTGAAACAGCCGCCTTTTAAAAGTTTAGGATCCACATCCTTGAAATACTGCGTATACCAGCCCTTGTCCGCATCGGAAAAGACAAAATCAAAGGGTCCTTTCAACTCCTTCACCAGTTGATGGGCATCGGCCAGCCTGGCATCAATGATGTTCTCCACTCCGGCCTCCTTGAAATTTTTCAAAGCCCTTTTGTACCGGCTTTCGTCGATTTCAATGGTGATCAGCTTGCCGCCTGTTTTGCTCAGCGCCCAGGCAATCCAGATCGCCGAATGACCCGTGGAGGTGCCGATCTCCAATGCCCTTCTGTAATTGTTCCTGATGATCAGATGATATAGGACTTTGCCATCCTCATAGGGAACATTTAAGTCGTACCATCTTCTCCGGTTTTCATTCAAAAATCTTTGTACCTTTGCATCCAGGTCTTTGGAGGGTGGAGCTTTTTGGGCAAAAACCCGGGCATTGGTCCCGGGCAGTAAGGTCAGCATGCTCATGAAGGCAATCACGATCTTTAAAGACGCTTGACTCATGTCCCCTCTTGCGTCACTAATAAATTAATAGGCATTCAAACCCCTGAAGTCAAGGTTTCATCAGCATAGAAAAGAAGCTATCCTTGACAAACTTCTTCTTATCATCTATTCAGAAATTATAGGCGCATACCTCCTCGTTCCCCTCAGCAGACCGTGGTCACAATGTCATTGCGAGGGAGTGCCTGCCTGCCGGTAGGCAGGGGTTGGGGGAGATTTGGTTATTAAATTGAAGGAGGTTCTTATGAGAATCTTGGTCCTTGGCGGGGCGGGATTGCAGGGGAGGGCTGTGCTTCATGATCTCTCAAGAAGCTCTCAAGTGGAGGAAGCGGTCTGCGCAGACCGTGACCTTGCCCCTCTCTCAACCTTTAAGAAGTTCCTCGATATGGACAAGATAAGGCTCCAAACACTGGATGTGAGGAATGGCGAGGCTCTGGTTTCCCTCATGAGGGATCGCTTCGACGTCGTCATCGATGTGCTTCCTGTGGCTTTCATAGGGAATGTGGCAGAGGCAGCCCTTAAGGCGAAGGTTCATGTAGTCAATACAATGTATGGGTACCAGATGCCCAAAGGCATACATGAGAGAGCTTTGGAGAAAGGCATCATTCTCATGCCCGAGTCAGGACTTGACCCGGGGATCGATCTGGTGTTGTGCGGGTACGGAGTAAGTCAGATGGATGAGGTTCATGAACTCCATTCTTACTGCGGGGGGATCCCGGAGCTTAAGGCCGCCGATAACCCATTAAAGTATAAGATCAGTTGGACGTGGCACGGGGTCCTGCAGTTCTATAAGACACCAGCCAGGATCATGAAGGATGGTCGGATCATCGACATTCCCGCTAAAGATCTGCACGAAGAGCGATGGGTTGAAACGATTGATTTTCCAGGGGTGGGTCCTTTGGAGACGATCCCCAATGGAGATGCCCTTGTCTTCCCTAACTCTCTGGGCCTCTTGAAGACCCTTCGGAGCACCACGCGGTGCAGTCTGCGGTGGCCGGGCCACAGCGCCTTCTGGAAAAGACTGATCGACCTTGATTTTTTGAGCGACGAGCCCGTTAAGGGGTTGCCCGTTGAGATTACGCCCCATCAATTCATGGTAAGGCATTTGGAGCCGCGACTTCAGTACAGGGAAGGGGAGCGCGACATGGTGATCATGAGGACGATGATCGCTGGAAGGAAAGGTGGAAAGGGAATGAAGATCACATATGATTTGATTGACTTTCGCGATCCGGAGACAGGACTTTTTGCCATGAACCGCACGGTGGGGTATACGGCGAGCATTGTGGCCCAGATGATTGCGAATAGGGAAATCAAGGGCAGAGGATTGCTCACCCCGACCAGGGATATACCTTATAAATCCTTTCTTGCTGAGATCAGCAAACGAGGGATTCAGATTAAGGAAAAGATTGAAACGGAAGGAATCTGGATGGGTTTGTAAACGGCATGATCGGAGATCAGACACGAATCAGGCCCTCTGGTCCTCTTCATAGACAAGCATGGGTCGGAGAGAGCTGAGTTGAAGGGCCCTTACTCCTTCAATTTCTCTGAGAGGCGTGAAAACCCTCAGCACTTTTTTTTCCTCGAAATAATTCCTGACCGTCCCCAAAGCCAGAGTATTATCATTTCCATCCTTTAACCCAATCAGAAGACCGGTAATCCGCAAAGACCAATCCAGCGGCAGGATGGCGCCATCGGCATCGCGGACTTCTCCTTCTATCCGGATTTCTTCAATGGCCAATTCCCGGGTCACAGAGGATCTGAAGTAATCTCGAAATCTGTTTGTCCTGTAGGCTTTCCGCTCTTCCATGGATCTCGATCGGATCTGTTCGGATAATGGCAGGCGATAGATTTTGCAGAGGGGGTAATCTTGGTATATTTTTAAGAGAGGTTCTATTTCGGCATCTCTTTGAAGAGCGACGATAAACTGCGGGGAGATGAGGTCGATCTTTCTTCTCTTCAGTTCCATCCCTGCTTCACCCAAAATGAAGCCGGTTGTATCCACTACAGTTATCTCAACGCCGGAGGAGGAGGCTCTGTCCACCATCTTTTTAACGCCTTGTAGATGGATCGGAAAGTGTCCTTCGGGTGTGACAGAGCCGACGAAGAAGATCTCCGGTTGGGATAACACGAGCTCCCAATCCGGATCAGACTTGAATAGAGAAAAACCAATCGTGGCAGGAGGGCCCAGAAATGACTGGCCGATGTCTGCATCGACAAGCCCAACCTTGAACCCTCGCCGGCAAAGGTGGGAAATTAGGAACCTGGCAAGGGTGCTCTTTCCCGTATCGGTTGCTCCGAGAAGAAGCGCAATCCCTTTTGCTTCTCCCAGAGCCTCCAGTAATCCAAACCACTCTTTTGGAGCCGAAATTTCCATGGATTTGAAGAATCCTCCATCCTAATCCTCCCCCCTCCAGGGTGAGGGGAGCCGATCTAATGATTAATTCTGTGTTAATAACATTATCCTAATCGTATTGACCTGGAGGAGGCATGTCAAGAAGAACCTCACGGAGGATTTTTAAATGGAGGATTTTTAAATGTTTAAGCAACGTCAATATGTCCCCCTAACTGCAACGTGAAAATGTCCCCTTGATT
>JBHGBJ010000054.1:0-29596 GCA_041947025.1 Thermodesulfobacteriota bacterium | reverse complement strand
GGTGGAAGCCCCGCGGGATTTTGAGTCCCGTGCGTCTACCAGTTTCACCACTCCGGCACAATGAACAATATAAAAAAAATTGCCTGTGGTGTCAAATGAAACGATTGAGATTCCCGAAAAGCACAATTTTTTTGGGTGCTTCCATGCCGGGCTATCTGCGGAATAAAAAGGCCGGATGGCTTCAGCCACCCGGCCTTTCTTCTCATCTAAAGGGGGATCTTCTTAACAGCTGCAGGGGCCGCAGGATTTGTCCGCCTGCAAGTTTGAAGAGATATGAAATCCGGAGCCCATGGGGGTTTGCACAAAATCGATCTTAATCGGCTTAACGCGCTCATAGAGATCTTTATTGACGATGAAGGTGATTCCTTTCTCCGTAAAGATCGTGTCATCGTTCCCTGATTCATCCAGAACCAGGCCCAGAGAGGGACCCGATCACCCACCTTCATTATAGACAACCCGAATCGAAGGCATGGGGTTCTTATCCTTTAAGGATTCTTTGACCATCTTACTTGCCTTTTCCGTAATCTCAAGCATGTATTCCTCCTTCAATGATTTGATCTGTTTCCAAGACTTGCCTTTTGAATGCGTTAACACGAATTTATAACATAATCCGGCCCGGTCTGCTAATGAATAGCCGCCATTTCTTTCGGGCCTCTCTTCCCGCTCTCCAGCCTAAAGATTGCAGGAGCGATCCGAAGGAGGGCCGATGATGGGCAATGGAAAACGGCCGTTTCGAGCGCCAGCTGAATTACAGAGGCCTTTTCAATTTTTCAACCAGTTCAATTGCTTCCTTCGTCATGGCAATGATCCCATCGATTCCAAGCGTCATGATATGGTTTCGATAGGACCGACCCTGCAAATGTTCACGCATAATTTCCGCTGTGCCCTGGATCGCTTTCAATATCTTTTCTATCTCTTCCATAGGCCGGCTTCCTCCGGGAATTCTTGCTTTTTAAACATCTTCGTGATAAATCTCTTTAAAAGTTTGTCTGGTCATTTTATCGTAGGGTTGATTATATTCCATATAGAATATCGTGTCAACATAAAATTCCAAAAGGAATATAGATGGTTCTGCGGGAAATAGGGAACCGGTTACGATTCCTAAGAAAAAAGAGGACCCAGAAAGAATTCGCCTCACAATATGGAATTCCGCAGGGAACTGTAAGCAAGTTTGAGTCTGGCAAATTGGAACCAGGATTGGCTTTTCTAACGGAAATCTCCAAGAAGGAAGGTGTCTCAATCAATTGGATTTTAACGGGTGAGACTGATGAGTCGAAAAAGTGGACGCTTCGTGAACCTGCAGTCGAATATCAAGCCTTACCCATAGCCAACCGAAAACTCCTCCATAGCGTGGTTGAAATCCTGGAAAGCGACAACGAAGCGATCATTGAGATTCTCAAGGCCAATATCGAAGTGTGCCTGGATGCGATCAGGACTGGAAAGAAAAAAGGCCGCACCAGATAGTCAAATAAGAAGACCTCATTTCTCCTAAAAATTCCTTCCATTAAAATCTTACGTCGGGGCCAAACTTAATTGAAGAGGGGCGCCCAAGTGTTGAGAATGCTTACAATCAATTGTTTATATTTTCAACACTAAATTGCGTATATTTTTTAAACAGTTAAGCGAATAGCATCTAAAAGCGCTGTAAAAATATTCAACAATTCCATCCCTTTCTCTTGGAAATGGGCTTCCTTTAAGCCCGTTCAGCTAAAATATTAAGTTATTAAAATTCCAAGGGTTTTGATAAATATTGTGAATTTTTTCTCTTAATCTTTAAACTTGGCCCGTTTCTTGAGAATAGAAGAAGGCGAAAGGAAAGAAAAATGGAAGTCAAAATTCAAAAGAAACGGAGGTGGCAAGAATGGTAGTGATCTTAGTGCTCATGACATTCTTAGCAGTAATTCTGGCAAAGGTCCTCTTCGATTATCTTGCTCAAAAGAGAGGTGTCTCCCAGGCTAATTTGGAGAAGGGCTGGGCCCTCGCCCCGGCAGTCGCGCCATCTGGAAAGGTACCCCAGTTTCCGAGTGATATTTACTATCACAACGGGCATGCCTGGATCCAACTTGATGAGCAGAGCGGGGTGAAGGTAGGTCTTGATGACTTCACTCAACAGGTCATGGGAGACATTGATGAGATCGAAATTCCCCCGATAGGCAGCAAATTGAATCGGGGAGAAGTTGCCTGGAAACTTCGCCACGGTGAACGGAAATTGGGCCAATTGGCCCCCATAGGCGGAACAGTGGTGGAGGTGAACCAAGAACTGAGCCGAGACCCATCTCTTGCGAATCGGTCTCCTTATGAAAAGGGATGGATCCTGAAGGTTCAGCCCAGAGCCTTCAAGGAGGAGTTCCCCGAATTGATGGACGCTTTCCAGTTCCAAGTCCACTTCGATCAACTGAAGGCCAAGGTGATGTCCCTTGCCAGCAACCAAACCGTCGGGATGGTCTATGGTGACGGTGGAGAAGTGGTCAAAGGAGCCGCCGTTAAATTGGACGAGAAGTTTTGGAAGATATTGGTTTCCCAATTATTCCATTCTTCTCCGGAATAACTCAAGAGAGTCAAGAAAGGAGGATGATCTTATGGTACCGCTCTTTGCAATACTGACTGCGATCACCTGTATCGGATTAAAGTCGCTTGTTCAAAGAATCAGACGAACCCATACTGCTGAGAGAAGAATAAGGAGGAGCCAATGGGTATTGACAGAAGAAGCTTTCTTAAAGTACTAGGTGCGGGAGTAACAGGGGCGGCCCTGGGAAATCTCGCGACCCCGAGGAAACTCAGGGCAAATGTTGCAGCCGCTCCTGCCACGGAATTCGTAGGAATCCTGGTTGACACCACCCGGTGCGTGGGCTGCCGGTCCTGTGAGGCGGCCTGCGCGGATGCCCATCATCTGACCGCTCCGGATATCGGCGATTCCTCCGCATTCGAAAAGGAGAGGAAAACAACCGAGGGCCAATGGACGGTTGTCAACCGCTACAATACAGAAAAGGGAGAGGTCTTCGTCAAGACACAGTGCATGCACTGCAATCAACCGGGCTGCGTGGCGGCGTGTCTGGTGAAGGCCATGGAAAAGAGGAAGGAAGGGCCTGTGACCTGGGAGACCAACTGCATGGGGTGCAGATATTGCATGCCCTCCTGTCCCTTCGAAATTCCCAAGTTCGAATATGAAAGTTCCACCCCCAGGATCCAGAAGTGCAATATGTGCTGGGAAAGGCTTGGAAAAGGGGAAAAACCAGCCTGCGTGGAGAACTGTCCGGAAGAAGCGCTCCTCTTCGGTCCGAGAAGGAAACTGATCGAGGAGGCAAACAGCCGAATCTATAAGAACCCCGGAAAGTATGTCACCCAGATTTATGGAGAGCACGAGGTAGGAGGCACCGGATACCTTTATCTCTCGAAGGTTCCCTTCGAACAGATCGGTTTCAGAACGGATCTCGGGACGACCCCCTATCCAGAATATACGAAAGGCTTTCTCTATTCCGTTCCCCTTGTCCTTCTGCTCTGGCCTGCATTCCTGATCGGAGTCAACACCGTCACCAAACGAGAAGAGGAGAAAAGAAGAAAAGGAGGACCAAGATGATGAAGGAAACGACAACCACCCCAGAAATAAGGAGCATTAAAGACCTCTGGGTCTTTATCCGCAGCGAGCTCAAGCCAAAAGGGAAAATCTTCACCGTCTTCAACGTCATCTCCCTTCCCGTCATCCTTCTCGGTGCGGTCCTGATTGTCTTCCGTCTGGCAAAGGGACTGGGTGCGGTAACCAATCTTTCTCAGGAATTTCCGTGGGGGATCTGGATCGGATTCGATGTCATGGTCGGGGTTGCCTTTGCAGGAGGGGCCTATATTCTCACCTTTGTCGTCTATATCCTCCGCTCCGAAAAATACCATCCCGTGGTCAGGGCGACCGTCCTCAATGGTCTCCTTGCGTATATGTTTTACGCCGGCGCCATCCTGCTGGACCTGGGGCGATGGTGGAACATCGTCAACCCGATCATCGGAAATAAATTCGGCGTCAGTTCGGTGCTCTTTCTCGTCTCCTGGCACTTTATGCTTTACATGATCTCCCTCTTTATTGAGTTTTCACCCACCATTGCGGAATGGCTGGGATTCAAGAGAATCAGGAAGATCCTTGCTTCCCTGACCGTGGGGGCCGTCATTTTTGGCATTGCCCTCTCCACCCTTCATCAATCCGGCCTGGGCGCTCTGCTCCTGATGGCCAAGGGCAAGATCCATCCTCTGTGGTACACGGAGTTTATTCCGGTGCTCTTCTTCGTCTCCAGCATCTTTGCCGGACTTTCGATGGTCATTTTTGAGGGGACCATCAGCCACAAGGTCTTCGCGAGCCAGCTGGATCATGAAGGTCACGACTCTTTTCATCGTATCCTGCTCGGCCTGGGAAAGGCATGCGCAGGAGCATTATTCGTCTTCTTCTTCATGAAGATATTGATCCTGATCCATGGCAAGCAATGGGCTCTACTGGCCACCCCGATGGGGACCTGGTATCTCATCGAGCTCATCGGCCTGATTCTCCTCCCTTGCTTTCTGTTCCTGCACGGTGTGCGATATCAGAATTTAACGGTGATCCGGATGGCGGCCATCGTTTCCATGGTGGGGGTTATCATCAACCGGCTCAATTACTCGGTCATTGCCTATAAGTGGTACGTGCCTTTGAGCCAGAGATATATTCCCTCTTGGATGGAGATCATCATTACCCTTGCCATTATCTTTACGGAAGTGTGGGTCTTTAGATGGGTCGTAAACCGGATGCCTGTTTTACGAGAATCTCCAGAATGGGTCACGGAAGAAGCGACCGTGAAAAAGAGCGTCACAGTGAGAAAGGAGGCTCCTCAATGGAAGGTTTCAGCTATGTAGACATCTTTGCCACAAAACATTTTGAATATCTGCTGGTCATCGGGTTTCTTCTGATCTTCATCGTCTTCTGGAAATTCTTGAGCAAGCCCGCGAGAACGGTCTTTGAGGCCGCAGAAAGGCTTATCCCTGCGGTGAGTGAGTGGTTCCGGCTCCCGGACGAGATGTACTACCACCTGGGGCACAGCTGGGCAGTCCCGGAAAGTCAGAATGTGGTCAAGGTGGGTATGGATGATTTTGCCCAAAAACTGGTTGGAAAGATCGATGCGATCCAAGTGCCCAACCTGGGTTCAAAGATCAAGCAGGGAGATAAAGGGTGGACCTTAAAGGTCGATTCAAAGGCGATTGATATGCTTTCGCCCGTTGACGGAAAAGTGATCGCCATTAACGAAGAGCTCCTTCATTCTCCTGGAAATATCAATAAAGACCCTTACGAGAGCTGGTTGATGAAGGTGGAGACACCGAAATTTTCAGTCGATAGAAAACAGTTGCTCTCAGGGACCATGGCGAAAAAATGGATCGAGGATGTCAGAGAGAACCTCTTGTCAAGAATGAATTACGATCTTGGCTTGGTCTATCAGGACGGTGGTTTACTCGTTGACGGCATGGCCAGAAGCCTCGATCGAGACCGATGGGATGAGATCGCAAAAGATTTCTTCCTGACCCATTCGACTGCGCCCTAGAGCGGCGCTCAGGGCCAACCCTGAGCCCCCGGCCTTGAGCTTGGGTCGAAGGCAGACCCAAGCCGTCCGGCTGGGGGGCCGAAGGGTTGGTTTCCGAGAACTGAGGACCAGGGGATGACCTTGCCTCTACTTCGCATGAGAAACAATAACAAGAATAACCAATGAGGGTAAAGGGATGGAAAAGAAAAAGACATCCCAGAAAGAAGAAGGCTACTCACTCATTCCCAAGAAAGAACTGAGATGTGTTTGGATGACTGCGGGCCTGCTTTCTTATAAACTCTGTCAACATGACTTGCAGTGCGAGAAGTGTCCCCTGGATTGGGAACTCAGAAATCTCTCCCCCGCTTCCCCCGTTGATTCGACAGGTCCTCAGGAGCCGAGGAGCAAAGGCTCCGCAGAGGCAGACCCTGATGTTTCTTGGCAAAGGGGGAAGTGGGGAGAGGAGTTTTTAAGGGAAGATCTTTCCTTGTTGAACATCAAAGAGTCCCTATTTTATCATCCGGGGCATACCTGGATTAAGGTGGAAAAAGCGGATGAGGTTCGGGTGGGTCTGGACACTTTCTTAGGGAGCATTATCGGGAAAGTCAACGTGGTGGTGCTTCCCCTTTCCGGGAGACGGGTTCTGCAGGGAGAGACCCTCTGCTCGATCATCCACGAAGAGGGTATCTTACATATCGTATTTCCGGTGGGTGGAGTCATTCTTTCGGTCAACTCGAAGCTGAAAGACCAGCCGGAGCTCGTCACCCGGGATCCCTTGGGAGACGGGTTTTTACTGACGTTAAAGCCTAAGAATTTTCAGCGGGATCAGAAAAGTCTCTTTTGTGGGGAGGCGGCCCTCTCGTGGTACCGGAGGGAGTGGGAGCGATTTAAGACGGCGGTGATTTCAGAGCTGCATCATGGGCAGGAGAGTCTGGGTATGACGATGCAGGATGGGGAGATCCGGCTCAAAGACATCAAGAAATGGATTGACCCGGAGCGATACATCCAGTTGATCAGCACCTTCCTCAGGAATGGGGAAAAAGACTCTGCTTCATCGAGGTATAAGAGGCCCTCTTATTAATGCCTTTGCTCTCTGAAACCTGCTCTTGAGCCGGGCGGAGGGAGTTTTTGAGAAACTCCGGAGGAGTCTTATCACCAGAAACAGTTGATCAAAGAGGCCAGGACTGTCTCTGATGTTAGAAAAGAGTCTGTCGTATGAGCCACTGGCCGGGGTGAACCCGGGAAGAAGATCTCGTGCTCCCTATGCGGGAAAGCCCGAGACGGACGCCAGTGACGATGCTTTCTAACGGGGTAAAGATGAAGACTTCAATTGAGACGATGGAAGAGTATCGTGCCCTATACCGGAGATCAGTCGAAGATCCGGAAGGATTCTGGGGTGAGTTGGCGAATCATCTGGATTGGTATCAGAAATGGGACAAAGTTTTGGAGTATGATTTCAGCAAGCCGGAGATCAAGTGGTTCGGGGGTGGAAGGCTCAATGCGAGCTACAACTGCCTCGACAGGCATGTCGAAGGGGTGAGAAGAAATAAGGTGGCTTTGATCTGGCAGGGAGAGCCTCTCGAAGAAAGCCGGTCCTTCACCTATCAGCAGCTTCATTACCATGTGTGCAAATTCGCAAACGTGCTAAAAAAGCTCGGGGTGAAGAAAGGGGATCGGGTGTCCCTCTACCTGCCAATGGTCCCTGAGCTTCCCATTGCCATGCTTGCCTGCGCCAGAATCGGGGCGATTCACAGTGTGGTGTTGAGCGATCTGGGCCCCGGGGCCCTTCGGGATCGGATCAACGACTGCGGGTCCCGGATGCTCATCACTGCGGACGGACATTACCGGGGTGGCGGGATCGTTCAAGACAAGGTCCATGCCGACGAAGCGTTAAAGGAATGCCCTGGAGTTGAAAAGGTGATTGTCGTCAGGAGACTGGGGATCGACGTTCCTCTTACAAAAGAGAGGGAACTTTGGTGGCATGAGGAGATGGAAAAGGAGGATGTCCCGCTTTTCTGCGACCCGGTGCCCATGGATGCAGAGGATATTCTCTTCATCCTTTACACCAGTGGGGGCAAGGGAAAACCGAAGGGGGTCATTCATACGACAGGAGGATATCTCCTTTTTGTGCAGCAGACTCTGAAGTGGGCCTTCGACATGAAAGAGGAGGATCTCTTCTTTTGCACAGCAGACATCGGATGGGTGACGGGTCATAGCTACGTGGTCTATAGTCCCTTGGCCCTCGGGGCGACGACGCTGATGTTCGAAGGTGTTCCGACTTACCCCAACCCTGACAGATTCTGGGAGATCGTGGAGCGATATCGGGTCAGCGTCTTCTACACCACGCCCTCGGCCATCCGGACACTCATGGGAGAAAGTGAAGCCTGGATCAAGGGGAGAGAGATTTCGAGCCTGAGACTCCTCGGCTCAGTGGGTGAGCCCATCCATCCGGAGGCATGGAAATGGTTTCACTCGAATGTGGGCCAGGAAAGGTGTCCGATCATGGATACGTGGTGGCAGACAGAGTCGGGTGGTCTTCTGATCAGCCCTTTGCCCATCACTCCGCTCAAACCCGGGTCAGCCACATTGCCTTTTCCTGGCATCGTTCCAAAGATTCTCAGAGAGGATGGAACCGAGTGTGACGTGGAGGAAGCGGGGTACCTTGTCATTGCCAATCCTTGGCCTGGAATGTTGAGAGGCTTCTGGAATGATCCGGACAGAAAGAGTTTTAAGGAAGCCTACTTCACGACCTTTCCCGGCAGCTACTTTACCGGGGATGGAGCGAGAAGGGACAGAGACGGATATTCCTGGCTCATGGGCAGGGTCGATGACGTGATCAATCTCTCAGGCTATCGAATCGGAAGGACCGAGGTGGAAAGGGCACTCTGCTCCCATCCCTCGGTGGAGGAGGCCGCAGTGACCAGTATCCCTCATGAAGTGAAAGGTCAGGGAATCTACACGTTTGTCACTTTGAAGAACGGCGCGAAAGGGAGTGAAGACTTGCGAAAAGATCTTCTGGTCCATGCGAAGAAAGTCATTGGCCCGATCGCCACCCTTGAGAAGCTTCAGTTTGTCGAGGCTCTTCCAAGGATGAGAAGCGGGAGGATCATGAGAAGCCTCTTGAGAAAGATCGCAGAAGAAAGCCTTGAGGTATTGGAGGAGGGTCCCGCGGATTCAGGGGCCCCTCCGAAAGAGAGAGAGATGAGGTTCCAAGAGACGGGTTCTGAGGTTTCTTGGGAAATGGAGGGGCCAGGGAAGGCGTTCCTGAGGGAAGATCTTTCCCCGTTGAACATCAAAGAGTCCTTATTCTATCATCCTGGGCATACATGGATTAAGGTGGAAAAGACGGATGAGGTCCGGGTGGGCTTGGACTATTTCATGGGCAGACTGATCGGTCCTGTGAAGGCGATCGCGATTCCCCCGGCTGGAAGAAGGGTCGCGCCAGGAGAAGACCTCTGCGCGATCATCCAAAGAGAAGGCATTCTTGACATCGTTTTTCCAGTCGGTGGGCTCATCCTTTCGGTCAATCCGAAGCTCAAAGCCCAACCCGAATTGATCACAGAGGACCCCTTCGGAGACGGATTTTTGTTGACATTAAGACCTGACCATTTTCAGCGAGACCGGGAGCATCTTTTTCATGGAGAAAGGGTTTTCCCCTGGTATCGGGAGGAATGGGAACGGTTTAGAACCGCTGCGATTTCAGAGCTCCATCATGGCCAGGAGAGTCTCGGCATGACGATGCAGGATGGGGAGATCCGGCTCAGAGACATCCGGAAAGGGATTGACCCGGAGCGATACATCCAGTTGATCGGGACCTTTCTCAGGAGCGGAGAGAAGGATCTTCCCGGGATGAGGTATCCCAGGGGTGCCCACTCAAAATTCGAGCGCGGAGAATAAGCTTCGTATCCCGGTCCATCCCCGTGATATCCCTCCTGATGGATCGTCCGCTGTCATCATTTTTTCATTGAGTCCAAACAAAAAATATATTAAAAATAGGGTGAAAATCTTCTGCCCAAAAAAGTCGGATCCCTGTCGAGGTCCTTTCGGAGAATGAAGAGATGAAACAATGCCTGAAGATCCTATTTTCCAAGAAGATCCTGTCGGTGATGAGGAGCCTGAGCTTCAAGCTTTATTTCCTTCTGGTCATTTTGTTGATGGCTGCTTTTACCGGGATCATGTATTTTAACGTCACCTACCACACCCGACATATCAACGAAAGCATCATGAACAGTGCCATTCAAGCCAGCGACCTGATCAAGCGCTCTGCCCGGTACAGCATGTTGAAGAACGATCGGGAAAATCTCTCCAATATTATTAAGACCGTCGGCCAGGAACAGGGGATGGAAGGTATCCGGATTTACAATAAACCGGGGAAAATCGCCTTTTCCGATAACTTTGAAGAGGTGGATACCATCGTAGACAAGAAGACCGAGCAGTGCTATGTCTGCCATGAAAGAGAGCCGGCCCAGGTTTATCTGACCTCCAAGAGCCGGATCCGGATCTTAAAGTCTCCTCAAGGATACCGGGTTCTGGGGCTGATCAACCCCATCGAGAATGAACCCGAATGCTATAATGCCGACTGCCATGGTCATTCTCCGAAGGATAAACTTCTCGGTCTCTTGGACGTGAAGATCTCTTTGAAATCTGTGGACGAGGAGACCTATAGAACCAGAAAAGGGATGGTTGTTTTCTCCGTTGTCATGATTCTTGTGACGGCCTTGCTCTTTGCGGGGTTCATCCTTCGCATGGTCCACATCCCGATCAGAAAGCTTGCCAAGGGAACGAGGGAAGTCGCTAATTTGAATCTGAACTATACCATTGATTTTAAATCGAAAGACGAGATGGGCGAACTGGCTCAATCGTTTAACCAGATGACCAAGCAACTGAAGGCGGCCAACGAAGCGAACCAGGAGTGGTCTTCAACTCTGGAAAGAAAGGTGATGGAAAAGAGCGAAGAGCTTAAAAAGGCTCAAGCCCATCTCCTCCTGGTGGAAAAGATCGCCTCTCTGGGGAAATTATCTGCCGTCGTCGCCCATGAGATCAATAACCCTCTGTCCGGAATCCTCACCTATGCAAAGCTATGCCTCAAGATCGTCCAGAAACCCCTCGCTTCTTCCCAGGAGGAGATCAACTCGGTCGTCCAGTTCCTGACCGTGATCCGGGATGAGGCCATCCGATGCGGCGATATCGTCAAGAATCTACTGGTTTTTGCCAAAAAAGACTTTGGTAAGTGGACTGAAGAGAGCCTCCATAAAGTGATCAATAACAGTGTCCAGCTGGTGAAACATAAAATGGACATGAAAGAACTGGAACTGCATCAGGAGCTGGCCCAGGGGAATGATATCATCTATTGTGATGTCAGCGGGATCCAGCATATCTTTGTGGCCTTATTCATTAATGCCATCGATGCGACGCCCAAGGGGGGGAAGTTGGAGGTCAAGACCAGTTTTTTAGATCGCGGTGATTCGGTGCAAATCACGGTTTCTGATACCGGTGGGGGAATTCCCGAGGAAGTGCTCCCCCGCATTTTTGAGCCCTTCTTCTCCACGAAGGAATCGACCGGATTGGGTTTGGCTGTGGTTTATGGGATTGTTCAGCAGCATAAGGGGGAGATCCACGTGGAATCCAGACCCAACCAGGGAACCACCTTCTTTATCACCCTCCCCAGAAGACCCGTTCAGAGTCAAGAGGGATTGAACCGCAATGTCGTCAACCTTGAGGCGAGACATTAAGGAGAAGGATGATGAATAACCAGGGGATTAGCATTCTTGTTGTCGATGACGAGTTCTCGGTCAGAGATTCCTTATACAACTGGTTTAAGATCGAGGGATACCGGGTCGATACCGCCGAGAATGGGACGGAGGCATTGAAAAAGCTCCAGGATAGCTCCCGGGACATTGTCCTAGTGGATATTAAGATGCCCGGAATGGACGGGATAGAACTCCAGAGACACATCAAGAAGATTGATAACACCATCATCGTGATCATTATCACGGCTTATGCCACGGTCGATACGGCCGTAGAGGCGATGAAGGAAGGGGCCTTCGATTATCTCTCGAAACCCGTCGACCCGGATAAGCTTTCCATTCTGGTTCGAAATGCCGTCAACCAGAGGAGGCTGATGGTCGAGAACATTCAGCTCAGGCAGAAGGTGGAAGAGCTGTCTTTGCAGGATGAGATCGTGGGAGAGAGTCCCCAGATCAAGAAGATCCTGGAGATGGTCGATACCGTGGCCAAAACCGATGCGACCGTACTGATCCGGGGAGAAAGCGGGACCGGCAAAGAGCTGATTGCTCAGGCGATCCATGCCAAGAGCAACCGGCGATATTTTCCGATTATTTCGATCAACTGCGGAGCTTTTCCCGAAGGGCTTTTGGAAAGCGAGCTCTTCGGCCATGAAAAAGGTGCTTTTACGGGGGCCCAGTATAAGAGAAAGGGAAAGTTGGAGATGGCCAATGGGGGCACCGTCTTTTTCGATGAGATCGGGAATATTGGCATGAAGATGCAAATGGACCTCCTTCGAGTGATCGAGACCAAGCAATTCACTCCCCTGGGAAGCAATAAGGTTGTGGACGTGGATTTCCGAATTATTTCTGCCACCAATACCGACCTGGAGAAGAAAGTGGCTGAAAAAGAGTTTAGGGAAGACCTCTATTACCGGATCAACGTCTTTTCCGTTCAGGTTCCGCCCCTTCGGGAAAGGAGCGCAGATATCCCGCTGATCGCTCACTTTTTTCTCCGGAAGTATGCCCGTTCCATGAACAAGAATGTGACGGAAATCTCCCCGGAGGCAATGAAGATCCTGCTCCAGTATGATTGGCCCGGGAACATCAGGGAACTCAGGAATACCATCGAAAGGGCCCTGGTCGTCGTAGGAAAGAAGAATCGGATTGAGCCGGATGATCTCAACCCTCTCTTCCTTTCCAAGGCGAATCCTCCTGAAAGAGATGCCTTGGAGGAGGTGGAAAAGGCTCATATCCAACGAATATTGGAGCAAACCGAGTGGAACATCTCCCGGTCTGCGGAGAGGCTAAAAATAGACCGGGTGACCCTATATAACAAGATCAAGAAATATGGCTTACAGAGATAGCCTCCATGTCTTATATTGACATCGTTCCCATTGGTGAGTTGGAGGAAAAACTCCTTTTATTTCTCAAAGAAAATATTTCTCAGGCCTTCAAAATCCAAACCAGGATCCACCATTCTCCGTTCGACCTTGCCTCTGTCTATGACCCGATGCGAAATCAGTATAATTCGAGCGGGTTGCTCCTCCAGTTGATCCATGATATTCCTGAAGGATCCATGAGGATTTTAGGGGTCACGGAGGTGGACCTGTTCATACCCATTTTCACCTTTCTTTTCGGTGAGGCGCAGCTCAACGGAAAAGGGGCCCTGGTTTCCACCCACCGGCTCCATAATCAATTTTACGGTATTCCTGAAAATGAAAAGCTCCTGAAAGAGCGCCTCCTGAAAGAGTCGGTTCACGAATTGGGACATACCTTCGGACTGATTCACTGTTTTACGTTAAGGTGTGTGATGAACTCATCCACTTATGTGGAGGAGATAGACCAAAAATCCGCTGATTTCTGCAAGCTCTGCCGGCAAGAGATTCATCACGGGCGCAATGAAGAGATATCCCGCTAAACTGAAACCCATTAAGAATCCCAGTCGAATCGAGTCGGCCACAGGCAACACATCCTTTCCAGCGGGATGAAGATGGGTGGCGCCGTACGTCTTCCTCTCATGAATCTCATCCAAAATGGAGTTGTCTATTGAGGGAAAGGAAAGTATAATATTTTATAAAGATATTGAGTCAAACAGCGGATCCCATCTTGCAGGAGGTGAAACGATTCATGATTCGGGCTTTCAATAAACATTATCGCAAGGCCATTGATCTTTTGGAGGATTCCTCAACGAGCGAAAAGATAGACATGGCTGAAAAAGTGATGGAATGGTTTAGGGAATTACCGGAGGAGTATCTGATCTCCTTGGCGCTGTTCTTTAACGAAGTGATCGACGACCTCGGGGATGAAAGCTTGGAAAAGATCAATTTGAGAGCAAAACGAAAGAAAAAAGAGATCGAAGAGGAAGAAGACGAGGAGGATGATGACGACGACGACGAAGAAGAGGATTTTGAGGAAGAGGAGGATGTCTACGAAGAGGACAAAGAAGACTATTAACAGGGACACTTCCCATATTCTTGACAATAGAAAAGTCCCCGTTTGATAAGAATACGGGAAGTGTCCCTCATCATTTGGAGGCCGGATCGTTCGATGATAGAGTCAGAGGGATATCGATGACCGTTCATATTGATCCAATTCTGGTAGAGCTGGGTCCCATTCGGCTGAGCTGGTATGGCCTCATGTATGTTTTCGGTTTCACAGCCTCCTACCTGCTCGTTCGATACCAGATGAAGAAAAAGGATTTTGGCATTTCGAAACCGGAGGTGGAGAATCTCTATTTCTATCTGATCGTCGGTTTGATGGCGGGCGCCCGGCTGGGCTATGTCCTCTTTTACGATCTCAAGATATACCTGGCCGACCCCCTTGAAATCCTTGCGATTTGGCATGGGGGCATGTCGTTTCATGGGGGCCTGATTGGCGTCCTTGCGGTGGGTATTCTTTTCTCCTGGAAAAATAGAAAATCATTCTGGAGAATCGCCGACCTGATCATCGTGACCGTGCCGATCGGTTTGGGATTAGGAAGGATCGGAAATTTTATCAACGGTGAGCTCTACGGACGAGTGACGCAGATTCCCTGGGGGATGATCTTTCCTAAAGCAGGCCCTCTTCCCCGCCACCCCTCCCAGCTTTACGAGAGCGGTCTCGAAGGCGGAGTCCTCTTTCTAATCCTTTGGTTTATCAAAGACAAGAAGGTCCCTACAGGAGGGCTCTTGGCGCTCTTCCTCTTGTTCTATGGAATCTTCCGCTTCTTTGTTGAATTCTTCAGGGAACCGGATGTCCAGTTAGGATTTGTTTGGGGTCCTTTCACCATGGGCCAGGTCCTGTGTGCTTTCATGATCGGAGGAGGAGCGGTTCTCTTGATCTATTTCAAAAGGAAAAACGGCCCTTTTCCTCAAAAGCCTTTCCGAAAGACCGAGGGAAAGCGAATATGACCCTCGTTGTTTTGGGGTTATATCGCACCCGACGGCGATCTAAATATCGACAGATCATTCCTGATCTTCTTGATCTCCTTGATCCCTTTCAAAAGATTCTCCACTTTTTCTTTCTTCTCCAAGGAACCCACAAGACCATGAAGCCGCACGGAGTCGATATCTTCCACGGTGAAGTGGAGATATTGGGTCAGGAGGCCCGAATCGGAGAGGACAGATTCAATGATATAGTGGAGATGGAACTTGCCGATGGACTTAATCGAGTCTGCACTGCAGGTCTTCATCTCCTCCGATTGCACCCCATCCAGGACCATTCTGGCTGCAGAATCGATGTTCAATTTGTCCGTGTTAATCATCAGATCATAGAGATGGGGACTTAACCAATCCTCGTCAAAGGCAAATCTCAGAAATTCCTTTTTCTCCTGATCCGATTGGCGAATGATCTTTTCAGCGATCTCTCCAGACACCTTTTTTTCTTCCATCATCCCCTCTATCCTCTTCTTCATGGACCCCGTGATCAGGACATGGAACATGCACTCAAAGGCATTCAGAAGAAGTTGGCTCCCTCTACCGAAGAAGACCGCGTTGCCTTTTTTTGCCATCTCATAAATGACAGACTGTAACTGGCCGAGATAGATTTTCGGCTTTTCACCCAAAGATTCCCTGGAGGTTGTTTGACCCTTTCCATCCAATGTCTCAGCGTCGACGGGAAAGCCCATCTCTTTTGAAGCCTTAAAAAATTCCTCGTCGCCATAAAAGGCATAATTGAGCGAGCTGGCCAGCTGCCTGGCGATCTCTTCACCCTTTGTCCCCAGCATTTCCGAAACCGTAACGATAAACATGAAATATGGACCCCCTTTCTGTTAACTACGAAAAGGAATAGCGTAAATGACAGCGAATGACCCGAATCAAAAGCGCATCAGCAGATCAGAAGATCAGCGGGAAGGATATCAGCCCCGAGAATATCAGATGAAACCTGATGCCCCGATAAGCTGATCATCTGCCGACTGATACACGGCTTCCTGATACACGTGAAACGGATGCTTCACCTCTTCCTGCCCGTCATCCTGGTTGGAGCGATCATTGATCCGGGATTGAGCCAACGACTCAATTCCTTTTTTGAGAGGATCCCCTCCTCCTCCGCCACTTGACGGACGGTCTTCCTCTCGGCGTACGCCTTCTTGGCAATCTGGGCTGCTTTATCATATCCGATCCTCGGTGTCAAGGCCGTGGCAAGGGCAAGGCTTTTGTCGACCATTTCTTCACAGCGCTCGCGATCCGCTTCCAATCCCTCGATACACCTCCGGCTAAAATTGCTGACGCCATTGGCAAGGAGACGAATCGATTCCAGAAGATCGTAGGCAATCAAGGGCATCATCACGTTCAGTTCAAGATTGCCGCTGAGGCCTCCGAGGGTGATGGCTGAATCGAATCCAATGACCTGGACGCACACCTGGACCAGGGATTCAGGGATGACCGGGTTCACCTTTCCCGGCATGATCGAAGAACCCGGTTGGGTTTCAGGCAGATGGATCTCACCGATGCCACATCGGGGCCCGGAACCCAGCCATCGAATGTCGTTCGCGATTTTTATTAAGCCGGCAGCTACTGCTTTCAGGGCACCGCTCATCTCCACTGCGGCATCCCGGGCCCCTTGCGCCTCAAAATGATGGATTGCTTCCCGGAAGTCTCCGTCGATCCTCTTGTTTATGATCGAGATGGTTTTCCTGGCAAAGAGAGGATGGGTATTGATCCCGGTTCCCACAGCAGTGCCTCCCAGGGGAAGTTCAGAGAGAGATCTCATGCCCTTCTGAATCCGGCCAATGCCTAATTCCACTTGACGCGCATAGCCTCCAAATTCCTGGCCCAATCGTACGGGAGTTGCGTCCTGGAGATGGGTCCTTCCGATTTTAAGAACGGGATAAAACTCCTTTTCTTTCTTCTTGAACGCCCTGTGGAGTTCCCTCAGAGCGGGGATGAGGTTTTGTATCAAGAGATGAACCGTGGCGATGTGAATACAGGACGGGAAGACATCGTTACTGGATTGGCCAAGATTGACATGGTCATTGGGATGAACAGGCCGATAGATTCCTTTTTCGATCCCGATGATTTCATTGGCTCGATTGGCAATGACCTCGTTTGCATTCATGTTGGTGGAGGTGCCGGAGCCGGTCTGGAAGATGTCCAATGGAAACTGTTCATCCCACCTTCCTCTCATCACCTCACGGGAGGCCTTCTGGATCGCTTGAGCCGCCTTTTTTTCCAAGAGGTTCAATTCTGAGTTCGCCCTGGCCGCAGCATATTTGATAAGGCCCAGGGCAAAAAGGAATTCCCTTTGAAATCGCCACCCGCTTATGGGAAAATTTTGGATCGCCCTCTGGGTCTGGGCGCCGTAGTAAGCCTCTTTGGGAACCCTGACCGGTCCCGTGGAATCCTTTTCGATCCGATATTCCTTATTTGAAAGAGTCATGTTTACCCCGTTAGAATAAGATCCCGATCCCAATTATCCATTTTATTGAAAAAAGATTAAATTATCAAATCGAATTGCATTGAGGTGAGCCCCTCTTTTTCCGTGGTGACCTTGGCCTTGTTTGGCATTTCACAAAATGGAGAAAATGCTTCTGCATTGACAAAGCAAGGATCCATTGGTATCATTTTTTTGGGTGGTGAAAAAGGAGCTCTAACGAGGAATCAGGCAATGGAAGAGAGAATCGACATCAAGAACATCGGGCTTCGAGGGGTCAAGGTTGCCGATACCCGTATCTCGGACGTGGACGGAGAGAAAGGGAACCTGATCTATCGAGGCTATCATATCTGTGACCTGGCGACCCACTCGACTTTCGAAGAGGTTTCTTTTCTCCTTCTCAACGACCGCCTGCCCAAGGAGGTGGAATTGGACAGGTTTCGATCGGAACTGATCGCAGAGAGGGAAGTCCCGGAGGCGGTTTATCAGTTTATGAAGGTCATGCCAAAGACCGCCCATCCGATGAATATATTGGAGGGGGCTATTCCCATCCTGGCTGGCCATGATCCGGAGCTTGAGGAGGAGTCCAGGGAGGCCAATTTGAGGAAGGCCATTCGACTGATTGCGAAATTTCCCCATCTCGTTGCCGCATGGGACCGCATTCGAAAGGGGAAGAAGCCTGTCCGTCCCCGCCCTGATCTCACCCATGCAGGAAACTTCTTATTCATGTTAACGGGAACGATCCCCGACTTGGAGACGGCCCGGGATTTTGACATCTGTCTGATTCTTCACGCCGAGCATTCCTTCAATGCCTCAACCTTTGCGAGCAGGGAGGTTGCTTCGACACACGCTCATCTGTATGCCTCGGTCCTGGCAGCACTCTGTGCCCTTTCGGGTGAGCTCCACGGAGGGGCCAATAGCGAGGTGATGAAGATGCTTCTGGAGATCGGGGAGGTGGGATCGGTGAAGCCCTGGGTCTCCGAGAAGCTCCAAAGAGGCGGAAAGATCATGGGGATGGGCCATGCGGTCTATCATACCGAAGACCCGAGGGCAACCATTCTCCGGAGGATATCGGAGAGGTTGGCCGGTCGCACAGGGGATCGGCGCTGGTACGAATTGACGAGGGCGATTGAGGAAGCCACAAAAGAAGAGTTCCGGAGGTTGAAAGGGAAGGAGATCTATCCGAATGTCGATTTCTACAGTGCGTCGGTCTACCATATGATGGGGATTCCGAAAGACCTTTTCACTCCGGTTTTTGCGATTTCGAGGATCTCGGGCTGGTCAGCCCATATCATCGAGGAGAAACTGGCCGAGGCTCAACCCAAACCTGAACTCTATCGGCCCGATTCCGATTATATCGGAAATTACTGCGGCCTTCAGGGATGCGAATACACTCCCATGGAGAAACGAACAGCATGAGGTTTTCACACGATATCATCATTGTGGGAGCAGGGCTGGCAGGTCTTCGGGCAGCGGTTGAGGTGTCGGGTCAAGCCGATGTGGCCGTTGTGAGCAAGGTCTTTCCTACGCGCTCCCATTCCGGAGTGGCCCAGGGGGGGATTACGGCTCCTCTCGGCAATGAAGAGGAAGACCGCTGGGAATGGCATTTTTTCGACACGGTGAAAGGGAGCGATTACCTCGGCGATCAGGATGCCATCGAGATCATGGTCAAAGATGCTCCCCGGGCCATCTACGAACTCGAGCACATGGGCGTTCCCTTCAGCCGCACCCCGGAGGGAAAGATCGCCCAGCGGAATTTTGGCGGCCACACCCGGGATTACGGGAAGAAACCGGTAAAAAGAGCCTGCTATGCCGCAGACCATACAGGAAGAGTCGTCCTGGACACCCTCTTTGATCAATGTTTGCGGCGTCAGGTGAAATTCTATTCGGAGCATTACGTTCTTTCTCTCGACTTTCGAGAAGGAAGGTGTTCCGGCGTGGTCACTTATGATCTTGCCACGGGAGAGCTCCATCTCCTTGAGGCAAAGGCCGTGCTTTTGGCCACAGGCGGCTGCGGCAAGATCTATAAGACCACGTCCAATAGTCGATCGACCACAGGAGAGGTGTTCAACCTTGCTTACCAGTCGGGGATCCCCCTGGAAGATATGGAGTTCATCCAATTTCATCCCACCGGGCTTTATCCTTTGGGTATCCTGGTCAGCGAAGCTGCCAGAGGGGAAGGGGGAGTTTTGCGAAACCGCTTCGGGGAGCGTTTTATGGAACGATACGCCCCCGGGGTCAAAGACCTGGCAGCAAGAGATGTTGTCTCCCGGGCCATTCTCACTGAAATTCGAGAAAAGAGAGGGATTGCTGAAAAGGATTATGTCCATCTCGATCTCACGCATCTTGGAGAGGAAACGATCTCGGAAAAGCTGTGGGAGATCGATTCCTTTGTGAGAATCTATTTAGGCATCGATCCCCTTTACGATCCCATTCCTGTCCAGCCGACCTGCCACTACATCATGGGAGGGATATCCACGACGGTGGATGGACAGGTTCTGTCCGATGAGAAGGGTTCAATCGTCCCCGGCCTCTATGCGGCAGGAGAATGCGCCTGTTTATCGGTTCACGGCGCAAACCGGCTCGGGTGCAACTCACTTCTCGACCTGCTCGTCTTTGGCCGGAGAAGCGGATTGGCCATGAGGGATGGGGTTAAGGAATATCAAACTCCCCCGACCTCGGCCGATCCTCTGAAAGAGGGAGAAGAGAAGATCAAACAGCTCTTAGACCATCAGGGGAAAGAAAAGATCGATCCGATCCGGCGGGGGATGCAGAGGGTGATGATGGATTACGGCTCGGTCTTCCGAAACCAGAAAGGCCTGAAGAAAGGAATTGAAGAGATTCGTAGCCTGAAAGAACGTTACAAAGATATTGAGATTGCGGACAAAGGAAAACGCTTCAATTTTGAATTGATGGAGGCTGTGGAGTTAGGCCATCAGCTCGAACTATCGGAGGTGATCCTGGTGAGCGCCCTCCAGCGGAGGGAGAGCCGCGGAGCACACTTCAGAGAGGATTTTCCCCTGAGGGCGGACCGATACTATTTGAAACATACCCTCGCTCATAAGACCTCAAGAGGACCAGAGGTGAAATATAAACCGGTCAAGATCACGCGGTTCCAACCGGAGGCGAGAGTATATTAACCAGGTGATCAGCATGGAGGATATCAGGAGATCAGATCATCAGGAAGATTTGAAATAAATCAACCGGATGTTCTGATAACCTGATGCCCTGATCACCGTGGGGTGATGGATGCTTGTCAAATTGAAGATCTTCCGTTTTGACCCTCAGAAGGATCAAGAACCCTACTACCAGAATTTCGAGATCGAGGCAGATCCGCTCGACAGAATCCTGGATTGTCTCAACCGGATCCGATGGGAACAGGATTCGACCCTTTCCTTTCGGTGGTCCTGCGGCCATGGGGTCTGCGGGTCCGATGGGATGAGGATCAACGGGATCTGTGGCCTCCCCTGTCAAAAGTTAGTCAGGAGCTTTAAGGAGGAGATCCTCATCGAGCCTCTTCCAGTCTTTAAAGTGGTCAAAGATCTGATCGTCGATCTCGATCCTTTCTTTGAAAAGTATCATTCGATCAAACCTTATCTGATCACAAAAACGGCTTCGCCCGATCAGGAACGGATCCAGCTCCCTGATCAACAACATCTGCTTGAAGAGGCGATCCGCTGTATTCTCTGTGCCTGTTGCACGGCCTCCTGCCCGATCAATCAGAATCCGAAGACGGAAGCTTACGTCGGTCCGGCTGCCCTCGTCAGGGCTTTCCGGTACCTCTTCGATTCAAGGGACGAGGGATCGGAGGAAAGGACGGCTCTTCTGGATCGCCCCGACGGGGTCTGGGGTTGCCAGACAAAGTGGAAGTGCACGGAGGTCTGTCCGAAGGAGATTCCTGTCACCAAAGAGATCGGCCAAATCAAGAAGAGGATTTACGATGCCAAACACCCCAGAGAGTAGAGGAGAGGAATTCAGAGAAGAGGCGAAGGGATGATTGCAGAACCTGAGTCCGGGTATGGACTTGAACGATTCATCTCCAGACCGTAAGCAGGATGACCCCGGAGATGATGAGGACAGCTCCCAGAACGATCTTTAGCGTAACCCGCTCAACGCCTCTCAAAAAAAGAACGGTCAGGGTCAGGCTAAAGAGCGGTCCGCTGCTTGTGATCGGAATGACCACGACGACCTTCCCGAGATCCAGCGCATAGTAGATCGTAACCATCCCCAGGCTGATCGCCAGCCCTGCGGCCAGATAGAAGGGAAGGCACCTCCTGTTCAGAACAAGGGTTTCCTTCCGCCTGCTCGAAATCCACACCGTTAAAGAGACGATCACCAGCGAGGAGGTGGCAGTCACCGCAGCAGCCAGAATGGGATGCGGCATGGCTCCCAGACCAAACTTCCTCAGAATCTGGGAGGAACCAGCGAGAAAAGAAGCCAGGAGAGGATAGAAGTAGTAGCGCGCCCGGATATTTTTTGCGGCTTCACCCCTCAGGGAAAGCAGGATAATGCCGGTGATGATCAGGAGGGTGGCGAAAAAAATGAGCCCGGTCATTTCTTCCCCGAGAAGGAGGATGGCGAGAAATGCGCTGAACATGGGCGTCGTCGCACGCAGGGGATCGGTGATCGCCACCCCTACGGTTTCGATGCTCTTGTAGGTCAGGAGCCGGGTGAGGCCGGGTTGAAAAAGGCCGACGATCACAAAGATGAAGATTCCAGAGACCGTGAGAAGTTCGATGGGCAGGAGGAGAAGAGAGATGGTCCAGAGGACGGCCACGTTGATGGTCAGGCTCGTGAAAACAGCTGTATGAGGGTTGGAATATTTGAGACCCTTCTTTGTGAGCATGTTGTGTAAGGCAAAGAAAAAAGCGTTGGACAACGCAAAAAGCTCGGCAGGCATGAAGTGTTCCTTTCCTCTCCAGTGACAAAAAATTTTTGGAAACTGAGGGGTGGGGTGAATATACAAACAAAAGGAGTGGTTTGTCAATCCGAAAAGAATACCACAAAGCACAGGATCTGCGGCAGATCGTTATGACCATCGCAATGGGAACGCTTCCTGCGAGGGCGAATGTCATTTCGGATTAAAAATTCTTTTGAAATGGGCCTGTTTTTGTAAGATAATGGGCGAATGGACTCCGTTAGAAAATCTTCCGTCTGACGGGACAAAGATGAGAACAGTGGTCGATCCCCCGAAATGAAAGACGCCTATATCACGATTCACGGTCACTTTTATCAGCCTCCTCGGGAGAACCCCTGGCTTGAAGCGGTTGAGGCCGAAGAGAGCGCCCAGCCCTTTCATGACTGGAATGAGCGGATCACCTTCGAATGTTATCGACCAAATGCCTATGCCCGGATTGTTGATGGTAAGGGAAAGATACTCGATCTCTTCAATAATTACTCCTTTCTCAGTTTCAATTTCGGCCCCACCCTCCTTTCCTGGTTAGAGAAGAGATCCCCGAGGATTTATCAGAAGATCGTGGAGGCCGATCGGGAGAGTACGAGGAGAATCGGCCACGGGAATGCCGTCGCCCAGTCTTATAACCACATCATCATGCCTTTGGCCAATGAGAAGGACAGAGAGACAGAAGTGCTTTGGGGGATCGCCGATTTCGAGAAACGATTCCACCGAAGGCCGGAGGCGATGTGGCTTCCTGAGACCGCCGTGAACTATCCTACCCTTCGGGTATTGGTTAAACATGGAATGCAGTTTCTCATCCTGAGTCCTTTTCAGGCCCTGAAGATAAGACCTCTGGGAGGTAAGAAGTGGACCGATGTTTTTCAGGGGAGAATCGATCCCACTCAACCCTATCGATGCTTCGTCAAGGATCCGTCAGGCAAGAAGCTCTTAGACCGATTCATCGATCTCTTTTTCTATGATGGAATGATCTCAAGGGAGGTCGGTTTCGGAGATCTCTTAAAGGACGGGAAGTCCTTCTCCGAAAGATTTGCACGGGCCTACCAGCCATCAAAAAAGAAGCCTCAATTGCTCCATATTGCCACAGACGGGGAGACCTACGGGCATCACAAGAAATTCGGTGAGATGGCCTTAGCCTATGTATTGAAAGAAGGGATCCCTTTGCAGGGGTTTGAGATCATCAATTATGGAGCCTTTTTGAAACGATTTCCTCCAACCTGTGAAGTGGAGATTGACGAAGGGCCGAAAGGTGAAGGGACCTCCTGGAGTTGCAGCCATGGGGTTGGACGGTGGAAGGAGAATTGTGGCTGCAGCACGGGTGGACAGGAGGGCTGGAATCAGGAGTGGCGAAAACCACTCCGGGAGGGCCTTGACCTCTTGAGGGATGAACTCCATACGATCTTTGAGAGGGAAGGAGTCAAGATCTTTAAGGATGTTTGGGAGGCGAGAAATGGTTACATCGATCTGATTCTGGATCGTTCCTCTGACAGCCTTAATCGGTTCTTCGATCGATATGGCCTCCAGAACCTCGACGGCCAGGGGAGGATCAGAGGCCTTAAACTCCAGGAGATGGAGAGGCACACCTTACAGATGTTTACCAGTTGTGGCTGGTTTTTTGCTGATCTTGCAGGCCTTGAGACGGGTATCGTTCTTCAACATGCCGCAAGGGCAATGGAACTGGCTCGAGAGGTGGCGGGCAAAGATCTGGAGGAGACTTTCTTGGGTTCCCTATCCGAGGCGAAAAGCAACCTTCCTGAGAGGGGGGATGGCCGGCAGGTTTACCAGGAACTCATAAAGCCAAGATCGATCCCCTTCGAGAGAGTGGTCAACCATTATGCAATCTCCTCCCTCTTTGGGGATGGAGAAAGAGAGAGAAAAATCTATTCCTTCCGCATCGAGAGGATAAACTATCAAAGGGTGGAGAAGGAAAATAACCTATTGGCGATGGGACAGATCAAAGTGACTTCGGAGATCATCCCGGAGCCAAGGGAGTTTCTCTTCGGATTGCTCTCTCCTTTGAAAGGCCTCTTCCGGACCTGGATCAGGGAGTGCAAGGGTGGCTGTGAGTTTGAAACCTTCATAAAAAGAGAGGCAGGGAGCCTTGGAAAAGATGAGGAAGGAGTGGCCGATGCTTTGGCTTCCCTCCTCGGAGGCCCCGTCTTCACGTTTCGAGACCTGTTGAAGGAGGAGACCCCCCTCCTCTTCCGGAAACTGATCCGGGAAGAATTGGATGAGCATTGCCGGATCTACGCAGAGCTTTTTGATAAGACAAAAGAGTTTATCAGGGCTTTGGTCAAAGAGGGTTTTGAGATCCCTTTCGAGATTCGTGCGGCTGCAGAGGTGACGCTCAGCGATCGATTGCTGCGTGAGGCGGAAGACTTAAGGAGAGATTTTAAAGGAACCATCGAAAGAGGAGAGATTGAAGAGATTATTGAAACGGCAAGAGAATGCGGGTTTCAGGTGAGAACGGAAGAACCCATTTTGGTTGTCAGGGGGCTGTTAAAAGAGAAGATGGAGGACCTTCAACAATCGATAGCGCGAAATCGGTCTGCCCCAAGCGGGGAAGATCCTTTGAAAGCGGAGAAGGTGGAAGAGATCATCAGACTATTGGACCGGATTAAGAAATGGGGTTTCGCCCTTCCGGTCGAAGAAGTCCAGGACCTGATGGGAGAGATGCTCCAGAAATATGTGGGTGGGCTTGAGGAGAGTTGGTGGGGGGAGGGGATCCAGAAACCCTTTCCGGCCAACTTAATCTTTCTGGCGGAAAAATTGAATTTCAATGTAGAAAGGTTTTTAAAGATGGCGGGGCCGGCTCACTGAGTCGGTGAGAATTTTATTGACTTCTATGGGAAGAATTTAATACACTACTACCGAAAGTTCGGTTGCCCAGAAAAAACCTTTCACCTGTAACGAGGTGGTTCAATGGCTTGGGTGATTGATTTCAAGCCCCATTCTGCTTAAAGGAAGTGGGGTTTTTTGTTTTTTATCGACCATACGCTCAAAGGAGGTGATACGGGTCATCGGTATCAGGCGAAATCATTGAAGAGAGGAGGTGCTTGTATTAACCGATTCGGTTCCTTTCATGATTCATTCTTGAGAAGAGAAAAAGAGGAAGGAGGAATGATATGGAAGAAGAGAAAAAACAGGATATTGCAGGTTGTGGGCCTCCCTATGAGGTGAGTGACATGCCCGAGCCGCCCCGGGATCTTACCCCGAGGAAGCTCTTTGCGATCTTAGGACCGGCTGTCATTGCCCTCGGCGGGACAATTGGCGGAGGTGAATGGCTTGTTGGGCCTTCCCTCTTTGTGAAATGGGGCCTTGCCCTTCTCTGGATAACCACCATATCGGCGCTACTGCAGGTTTTCCTCAATCTCGAGATGTGTCGTTATACCCTCTATACCGGGGAGCCGGTAACGGTGGGGTTTATGAGGCTTAAGCCCGGGAAGGCTTTTTGGGGATGGCTATTCACCGTTGCCGGATTTCTGGAACGAGCCATGCCAGGATGGGCCATGGGCACGGCTACAGCCCTGGCTGCCTTTCAGTTAGGAAGGCTTCCCGGAGGCCCGGATAAGGGCACGGTGATCGTCTGGACATACGTGATCTTTGCTTCCTGTGTTGTTCTCGTGTCCTTGGGGAAGACAATCGAACGGACCCTCGAATGGGCAAACTGGATCATGATGTTCGTCGTCCTGGGAGGGCTTTTGATACTCGATATCTTCATCGTTCCGGGATCGGTCTGGCTCGAAGGCTTGACCGGATTTGTCAGTTTTGGTTATGTGCCCAAAGGCGTGGACCTGCTCCTTCTGGGTGCCCTCGTTGGGTATTCTGCCTACGGAGGGTTTGGCAACAATGCCATCACCAACTGGTACCGGGATAAGGGCTATGGCATGGGCGGAAAGGTAGGCTATATTCCTGCTGCGATTGGCGGAAAAGTAGTACATGTCTCAGCAGTGGGTAAAATCCCCACACTCACGGACAAGAACATTTCAAGTTGGAAAGGCTGGTGGAAGCTTCTCAACATCGACCAGTGGGGAGTGTTTTACTTCGGGGCCATGATCGGGATGTTTCTCCCTGGCATCCTTTATGTCGGAGTCCTTCCGAAGGGAGAAGCCCTTCCGAGCTGGGGAATTGCTGCTTCCGCTGCGAGCGGCCTCATCCTCAAGCTTGGTAATTTCGGGTGGTTCCTCGCTCTCTTTTTCGGGTTCTGGATCCTCTATTCGACTGCGATCAGCAATGTGGATCTCGTCGTTCGGCAGTCCACAGATATGCTGTGGTTTGCTTCGCCAGGCGTCAGGAAATTCGCGAGGGAAGATATCCGGCGGATCTATTATGTTTTGCTCATCGTGTTCGTCGTATGGGGTTCCCTCTTTATCAATATCACGATTCCCATTATTATCTTCGCCATCAGTGCCAATATCGCTAACTTCACAATGGCCCTTTCGGCGATTCTGATCATGCGTCTCAATCGGAAGGTCCTTCCCAAAGAGCTTCGACCATCGGTTTGGAGAGAGATCATCCTTGTCCTGAACCTGATCTTCTTCGGGTTCTTCTTCGCGATCTTTCTCCTCAACAGATTTTTCGGCCTAACATTCTAAGAGAATCTACCTCTTCCCTCTCCCTGAAGGGAGAGGGAAGGGGTTGCTCCACACACCAGACCAGTTCGTTATCTCCCCGAATTTTGAGAATCCTTTTCAATCCCTCCGACAAAGGCTTGAGGGTTCTCACGCGACAATCCGAAGTCGAGGATTGCCTCGAGAAGATCGAAGAGGGTAAAGTATCTATCGCGCCAGGAGAGGACTGCGGTCTTGACCGCGAACGAAGGAAGGAGGATGGAGTGGGGGTGCTCCTCGCCATAAGCGCCAGCGAAGTCGTATCGGCCTGTCTGTGCGGTTTCATCCGTTGAGTCTTCCCTTCTTATCTGAGTCGCCACAAGAGAAAAGATCAGGAGGCCCAATAAAACCATGATGATCCATCGGTCCTTAAATTCCATGAGAGCCTCCCTTCTTTCAGCTTGATCGAAAGATCCTGCAAAGGACATAGGGCAAAGCCTGTATTTTGAGACAGGGATGACTGTATTTGCGGGATCAGTGCCGAAGGCGACGGGTCAAGGTCGTAAGCTATAATGAGATCAACCCATTCGACTCCCCGGCCTTAAGCCGGGGTTTGCTCAGGGTTGATACTGAGCGGCGCTATTCGACAAATCTCATGGCTCTCCTGATTTAGAAATTGAGTTTGGCGCCGTCGAAGGTATCAAAAATGAAGGGGAGGTGTGAGAATGGAGATCAGAGCGCTTGGAGTCGTCGGAGCCGGACAGATGGGCAGCGGAATCGCTGAGGTGGCTCTGGCAGCTGGGTTGGATGTCTTGATGAGGGATGTCACTCAGGAGGCGGTAGAAAAAGGGAGGGGTAGGATCGAGGCCGATCTTGAAAGGCGGGTTCAGAAGGGCAGGATGTCGCCGGGTGAAAAGGAAGGCATCCTCAAAAGGCTCTCCGGAACCACACGGTTGGAAGCCTTCGAAAATTGCGACTTCGTCGTTGAGGCAGCGATTGAAAACATTCCTGTGAAGGGAGAGATCTTCAGGAGCCTGGATCAAATCACACGAAAAGAAGTCATACTGGCTTCCAACACCTCATCCATCTCCATTACAAGAATCGCTTCCTTCACCCGGAGGCCAGCCCGGGTCATCGGCATGCATTTTTTCAATCCTGCGCCTGTGATGAAGTTGATTGAGATCATCCGGGGACTCGTGACTTCGGATGAAACCTTCCAGATCACCCAAGAACTGAGTCTAAGATTGGGTAAAACCCCTCTGGAGGCCGGTGATTTCCCAGGTTTTGTGTCGAGCCGCTTGATCTTCAATTTGATGAATGAGGCCATCTTTGCTCTTTATGAGGGGGTCGGAAGGGCAGAAGAGATCGATTCGATCATGAAGATGGGAGCCAATCACCCGATGGGACCTCTGGCTCTGGCCGATTTTGTGGGGCTGGACACGGTCTTATCCGTGATGGGGGTCCTTCAAGAAGGATTCGGAGACAAATACCGCCCCTGTCCCCTCCTTGTGAAGTATGTGAATGCAGGCTACCTGGGCGTGAAGACCGGAAGGGGATTTTATCCCTATGGAAAGTAGAAGCAGAACCTAAGGATCAATTGCGGATCTCGGAATAGCCCCCCTTTCATTCCTCCCTTAGATTAAGGGGGGATGCGGAGGGGTTAAGGACATGGACACGAAAGGAAGGACGACATGATCGGATTCGAACTGACACCGGAGCAGAAAGCCCTTCAGGAAAAGGCACGACGATTCTCAAGAGAGGTGATTCAGCCGGTCGCGGCAGAACACGACCGGGATGGGACTTTTCCGTTAGACGTCATGGAAAAAGCCCATCGGGAGGGTTTTTTCACTCCATTGGTCCCCAAGAAGTACGGGGGCCAGGGTCTGGGAGTTCTGGATCATTGCGTCCTCTCCGAAGAACTGGCAGCCGGTTGCATGGGAATCTATGTCTCCATCTTTGTGAGCACACTGGCCCTACACCCCATTATCAAGTTTGGGACGGAAAATTTGAGAGAACGATTTCTCAAACCTTTCTGCTCCAAGTTCAGCATCGCCTCCTATTGTTTGAGCGAAATGACGGTGGGGTCGGATCCCGCCTCCATGAAGACGACGGCCATCCTTGACGGAGATCACTATGTCCTGAATGGGACGAAGATGTGGATCACCAACGGAGGGTATGCCGATTTTTATCTGGTTTTTGCAACCGTAGATCCGCAGAAGAGACATAAAGGGATCATCACCCTTGTCGTTCCTTCCGGCCTGGAAGGAGTCAGCCATGGGGAGCCCATCGATAAGATGGGGCAGAGGGCATCCAATACCACCTCCGTGACGTTCAAGAATGTTAGGGTCCCCAGGGAGAACCTTTTAGCAGGGGAAGGGGAGGGCTTCAAAAAAGCAATGGCTGCCCTCGATGTTACACGACCCATGATCGCGATCGGTGCCGTGGGTATTGCACGAACGGCAATGGAGCTTGCCACACAATATGCCAAGAAGAGAATCCAATTCGGAGTTCCGATTGTCCAGCATCAAGCCGTCCAGTTCATGTTGG
Organism: Thermodesulfobacteriota bacterium; assembly: GCA_041947025.1. Classification (GTDB taxonomy): domain Bacteria; phylum Desulfobacterota; class BSN033; order BSN033; family UBA1163; genus CAVTZZ01. The sequence goes on along the minus strand of JBHGBJ010000054.1, from coordinate 480 downwards.
CGGATATGGCGAGGGATATTGAGGCGGCAAGGCTCCTGGTCTACAAAGCGGCTTGGCTTGCGGATCAGGGAGTTCGGAATTCAAAGGAAGCGGCCATGGCGAAGGCCTTTGCTGCGGATATGGCTATGCGCGTTACGACCGATGCGGTTCAAATCTACGGAGGGGCAGGTTATACAAAATGGCATCCGGTTGAGAAACTGATGAGGGATGCGAAGGTCATTCAGATTTATGAAGGCACCGCACAGATCATGAGGTTGATCACCGCCCGTCAGTTGCTCAGAGAGACAGACCCTATCGGGTAGCAAAACATTTCCGCTCTTTGCCTTCAAATGACGCCCTGCGTGGCCAACAATCACCCTTTAACCACCGGCCGGCCCATGAAGCCCTCTCTGAGGCGGTCCCAGTATCCCGACTCCTTGAAAGTGTCATTTAAGAATTAAAAGTGCACCGTTTTTTATGGATTTAAAATTTAAAAGTGCA
>JBHGBJ010000053.1:0-49749 GCA_041947025.1 Thermodesulfobacteriota bacterium | reverse complement strand
ACTATCGGTTAGAAGAAAACATTAAGAATAATTTAAATAACTTAACTACGTCCCCATAGGGCACATACGGCATATGGGCTTTGGCAGGAACCTCACGGTGCTAATCTTTGAATCACCACTCTCTGTTGCTGGGAGATAAAGTCGACTAACTCCTCTCGGATCTCTTTTGACATCTCTAAGAATTCAATACCCAGGAGCGTCCTTTTGTCGGGAAAAGAAGAATAATCCATCCGCCGGACCGCTGCCTGAAGGATATGAAAGGTGTGCCAGTCATTGCCTTCAGGAATCTTCAAGGAAATATCGATCAAGAGGTTGCCGATAAAGGACTTCAGATCCTTCTCGATGAAGAAGGCGGCTCCTCCCCCGCTGAGATCCTTCACTTCTCCTTTTTCTGGTTCGGAAGAACCGATTCGAAAAGTGATCTCGGCCCCCGGCAAAGCGTTGATTCTGGGATATTGCCTTTTCTGAATTCGGTAGATCTCTACGGGCAATTCCGACAGGATATCTTTTGGCCGGCATTCCACAATTCTCGTTCGAAATCGGCAGGGGACCCCTCCTTTGTCCATAAATTCAAGAGAGACCTCTCGATTCGGAAAGGCTTCGAGGACCGATTCGAGACCTTCGATTCTTTCCATGGATAAGAAAGAGGATCCCTTCATCTTTTTGATCTCCAATACCATGGTCGTCCAGTGATGTTCCGTCTCAGGGATTTCCATCTTGCCTAAGACCCGAGCATCAATGAGGTATTTGAGGGTTGTCAAAATGGATTTATCTCCGCTGATCGTTTCGACATATTGCTCCACCATCCTTTTGCCTCCCTTTTCTTTCTCAAAAATTTCGATACTTATTGGTGACCGGGAGCCTCCGGTCTTTCCCTAAGGCCCTGTGGGTGATCTTCACTCCTGGAGGGCTTTGTCTCCTTTTATATTCGTTTCGGTCAACCATCCGGATCACTTCCCTGATCATATCTTCCCTAAATCCCATCTTCGCAATCTCTTCAAGCCCTTTATCTTCTTCCACATAGGCCTGAAGGATTGGATCGAGAACCGAATAGGGCGGGAGTGTGTCTTCGTCCTTTTGATTGGGCCTCAACTCGGCGGAGGGCGCTTTAAGAAAGACATTTTCCGGAATGATCGGTCTTCTTTCTTTCTGATTTCTGAATTCAGCCAATTCATAGACCAGGGTCTTCGGAACATCTTTCAACACTGCATATCCGCCAGCCATATCTCCATAAAGCGTGCAGTATCCCACGCTCACCTCACTCTTGTTTCCCGTGGTCAGAACAAGCCAACCAAATTTATTGGAGAGGGCCATCAGGATATTTCCTCGAATACGGGCCTGGATATTCTCCTCGGTGATATCGGGTTTCAGGCCTTTGAAGGAGGTAGAGAGTGTCTTAAGATAAACCCTGTAGACCTCTGTAATGGGAATGGTGAGAAAGCGAGTGCCAAGATTCTTCGCCAGGAGTCTCGCATCCTCTAAAGATTCCTTTGAAGAATATTGAGAAGGCATGGCCACTCCGATCAAGCCTTTCTTTCCCAATGCGTCCACGGCGATGGATGCAGTGAGGGCAGAATCGATCCCTCCGGAAAGACCGATCAGCACCTTGGAGAAGCCATTCTTACGAACATAATCTCCTGTTCCAAGAACCAAAGCAGAATAAATCTCTTCGAGGCGTTCGAGAGGCTGGCTTTCCCTCTTCGGGATCGAAGTCCTTTTCTTAGTCGAGGGGCTTTGATCCGGGAGATCGATCTTTCGCAGGCTTTTTTCTTCATGGATCGACTTTTCCCTTCGGATTCGAGGGTCATGGAGTCTCATTCGAAAGACCTCCTCCATATTGAGATCCGCAAGGACCAGATCCTCCTCAAATTGCTTCCCCCTGGCGATCAGATCGCCTTTTTGATCGAAGATGAGACTCCCTCCGTCGAAGACCAGCTCGTCCTGGCCGCCCACCAGGTTGCAGTAGGCAACGATCGCGACGTTGTCCGAAGCCCGGGTCGAGATCATCTTTTCTCGGAGGGCGGATTTCCCTGCATGGTAAGGGGAGGAGGAGAGATTGACGATCAATTGGGCTCCTCCGTAAAGGGCCTGTGTTCGTATCGGGTCCCCGGGATACCAGAGGTCTTCACAGATGCTTGGGCCGATGGGAATGGATTTAAGAGTGAAGATGATATTCTCGGTTCCGACATGAAAATAACGATCTTCATCAAAAACCCCATAGTTGGGGAGAAAGGTCTTGCAATAAGAGCCGACCATTTTCCCGTCGTGGAGAAGGGCCGCCGCATTGTAAATATCCTCTTTTTTGTCCACAAAGCCGACGAGGGCGGTGGTCGAAGAGGTCGCCTTTGCAATCCTCAGGATCGCTTTCAAATTGGCTTCGATGAATTTCGGCATGAGCAGAAGATCCTCGGGCGGATATCCGGTCACGGCCATCTCGGGAAAAGCCAATAGATCTGCCCCCGCCTTCTTCCCCCGCTCGATATAGTCCACAATCTTCTTCGTATTCCCTTCGATGTCGCCCACGGTTGTATTGATCTGACAGAGACCTATTCTGAGTGTCCGCATATCCACCTCGCTAAGCGCGCTCAAAGCTCAAAGCTCAAAGCCTTAAACCCCTTATCAAAAATCATAAACCTAATTCCGCAGTCCCTGCCTGGTGGCAGGCAGGCGCATACTACAATCCTCGCATTCCGCAATTCATTGTTCTTCTTCCCCAACTAGGATTTCTTTCTTAATGTGGTATCTCTCCATTTTTCCCCGGAGGGTGCTTCGATGGATCCCGAGAAGCTGGGCAGCCTGGAGCTGATTCCCTCTGGTTTTCTGCAAGGCACGAAGAATCAGTCCTCTTTCTAACGTTGAGATCATGTCCATCCCTTGCGGCAGGCCGGAGCCTCTTGAGAGTTCTTCGAAAAGAATGTCAAGAAGATCCTCCAGGGGCTTCTTGACAAAGTCCTGCTCCTGTTTTTCCCAAACTTTCTCGAGGAGAAGCTGATCTTCGAGAATCCATTCGCCCTGGCACAGGACCATTGCTCTCTTCAGGACGTTCTCCAGCTGACGAACATTCCCCGGCCATCCGTAGGAAGCGATCTTCGCCATGGCTGAGGAAGTGATCCCGGCAATCTCTTTTTTCAACTCCCGGTTGAACTTTTTCAGGAAATAGGAGACCAGCCCGGGAAGATCCTCCTTCCTGTCACGTAAGGGAGGAACGACAATGGAGACCACATTGAGCCGGTAATAAAGATCTCCCCGAAACCTCCCCATTGAAATCGCCTCTTCCAGATCCTTATTGGTGGCAACAATGCATCGGATATCCACCTTAATGGTTTCCATTCCTCCGACTCTTTCAAAGCTCCTTTCCTGGAGCACACGCAACAGCTTCGCTTGAGTCGCAAGGGACATGTCTCCGACTTCATCCAGGAAGATCGTCCCACCGTGACACTGCTCCAGCTTTCCAATGCGGCGCGACGTCGCTCCGGTAAAGGCTCCTTTCTCATGACCGAAGAGTTCGCTCTCGAGGAGGGTATCGGGGATGGCCGCACAGTTGACCGGAAGGAAAGGCTGCTTCGCACGGAGGCTATGGTGATAGATGGCCCGCGCAAGCAGTTCCTTGCCGGTTCCGCTTTCTCCCCTCAGAAGAACGGTCACATCGCTCGGGGCCACCTGGCCGATCATCTTATAGATCTCCTGCATCTTGGGAGAGGACCCGACAATGCGTTCCCCATTCCCCTCTCCCTCCCCGGGCGCTGAAGGAAGGTAAGTGACTTCCTGTTTCATCAGCCTTCGCAGAGAAAGGGCTTTTTCAATCAAGCTCCTCATCTGCGGAATGGGAAAAGGCTTGAGGATATAATCGAAGGCCCCGTATTTCATCGCCTCGATCGCCGTCTCGGTGGTGCCATAAGCAGTCATAATGATCACCAGGGACTTGGGATCGATCGACTTCATTTCCTTCAAAACCTCGAGCCCATTTCGGCCTGGCATTTTAATGTCCATGATGACCAGGTCAGGGGAAGTCTCTCTGAATCGACTCAATGCCTCTTCCCCGTTTTGGGCAGTGGACACAGAGAAATTCTCTTCCATCATCCGTTTCAGGGAGTAGCGGATGGACTTGTCGTCGTCGACGATCAGAAGGGTGTGCATCGTTTCACTCGTAAGAAACTGGGAGCCAGAGGGTGAAGAGCGTCTCTTTCCCGGAGGTGCTTTCCACCTCGATCTTCCCATGGTGCTGATCGATGATCCGATGAGCAATGGAGAGGCCAAGACCGACCCCCCCCTCTTTGGTTGAGAAGAAAGGATCGAAAAGCCTATCCATGTCTTCCGGAGGGATGCCCATGCCGTAATCTTTAATGGAGAACTGTATCCAGTGGCCGTCCCTGGATAATTGGCCGCTCAATTCCAATCTTCCGCCCATAGGCATGGCCTGAATGGCATTCATCAGAAGGTTCAGGATGACCTGCTTCATCTGCTCCCTGTCAATGGTAATCGGCGGAAGGGTTTGGAATTTCTTTTGGACCGAGATCCGCTGCCTCTCGATCTGAGGCCGGAGCAACTGAAGCGTTTCTTCGAAGATGGGAAGGACATCCGTCTTTTCAAAAAGCGGAGCCGCCGGTTTCGCAAATCGGAGGAACTGATCGATGATTTCGTTAATCCGGCGGATCTCTTCCTCGACCACCCGAAGGTCCTCTCGATGGGAATTCCCGGAAGGAACACTTTCTGCCAGGGAATGAATGAGGATGTTGATGCTGGTCAACGGATTTCGAATCTCATGGGCAATGCCTGCAGCCAATTGCCCCAAAGCCGCCAGCTTTTCGGAGCGGATCAATTGGGCCTCCGCTTTCCTGAGATCGGAGGTGGTCTTCTGAATTTTTTCTTCCATCTGCCGGCTGAACGTCTTCAGTTCCTCGTACATGAAGGCATTATGGATGGCGAGGCCTGCCTGCTGTGCGAAAGTCATCACCGATTCAAGCGCCTCGTCGGTGATCGTCCTTCCGGGCTCCACATGGTCGGCGGCGATGGCCCCCAAAGCCCTTTGCTTAGCCAGGAGAGGGATCGCGACGAGAGAGTGAAGATTAAATTTATTCTTCAAGAGGGGGTTGACCCTCGAGTCCTGGCTTGCATCGGGGACGACGAAAGGCTTTTTCTCAAAGATCGACCGCGCCACGATGCTCTCCTCCGGGTCGAGAGGCAAGGTGACTCCTTTGACCTTGCCTTCGCCGATTCCCACTGCCATCTTGCATTCGAGAAGATTCTTCTTTTCGTTGACCAGGTAAAGACGCGCCCGGTCGAACCCGATATTCTTGGTGACCCCTTCCAGAACCAGCCTGAGGATCTCATCGATATCCAATGTCTCCATCAAGCCTGAGTTTTCAATGCAGGTCGCAGCCTGGTTGGCCACGGCAGTGAGCATCTCCTCTTCGCTCTTTGAAAAGGGGTGGGGATAGGAGGTATAGCAGTTGATCACCCCGATCACTTTCTCTTTGATGCACATGGGAACACTGAGCATGGAGACCAGGCCCTCCTTTTTGGCCAGATCTTTTTCCTTATAGCGAGGCTCTTTGAGGACGTCGAGAATGGCCAGGGGCTGATTATGAAGGGCTACGTGGCCGACCACCCCTTCTCCCAGGGCCAGGCTCCGTTCCTTGAGATATTCCTCGCTGATGCTCTGGGTCGCTTTGATTTTCAGCTGATGGTCTTTTTCATCCAGAATCCAAAGGGAGCAGATCTTTGAATCCATCACGTTGGCGGTGACGGTGACGATCAAGCGAAGCACGTCCTCGAGGTAGAGACCGGAGGCGATCGCTTTGCTGATTTCGAGCAGTGCATTAATCTCCCGGGGTTCAGGCTTTTTCTTCCTTTTTGGCAAAACGTTTGCCTCCCATAGACGTACCTATCATAAACGAAAACGGTCGTTTTTCAAAATAAAAAAAGATGTGATCCCGGGAGGTTTGTGAGGGCAACTCTCGGAAAAACAGGCATCGCCAGATATAAAAGCCCCAGGTGATCCATCCGCCGGAGTAAGAAAGAGCATCAAGCCGGGCATGCCGTAATAGGGTTGCCGGCGCCACGGATCCCGGAAATATGGATCACGTGTCAAGGCTTTCTTTCGAGACCTCCCCCTCCGCCGCCTTATCCAAAAAACAGACCGCCTGGCGATGCCGGGGATCTGCAACCACGTGCGCAAAGGCGCCGCCCGTTGATTTGGGGACGTCAATCAAACGCAGGACCGATTCGTACTCGCCCGCTTGAGGCAGGACATCGAGCAGAACATTGGGTGCTGTTTCAAAGAATTCCTGCCGAAACTCGGCAGAGGCATTCTCCGGATAGACCGGGAGGTAAATGATCTGCCCCTCCACCAGATCAAGGAAGAAATGGGTCCCGTAAGAGACTTCAGGAACGTGACCGGCCTCTTCCAGGGCCACTTCCACCAATACCGCCGCATTATCGATATCTGCGTAGGTTACGTTGACTCCCAGGGCAATATTGCTGGTTCCCCACCGTCCAGGGCCCATCATGATCATCTTGTTTCCCTGCATCATCGGATGGCGGTTGATCTGTCCCACCAGTCGTCCCAGATTTTTTTTGGCCTCGATTCCAAGCAGATGGTAACGCTTCGGATCGATGTAGAGAATGTGACGGATTTGCTCCACCAGGCCGCCGCAGATCATCCGATCGGAGCGGAATAGAATCTGCCGGCTCCCGAGGTCCGCAGGCACCGACACGTCTGTCAAGGAACCGGGTAAAAACAGGGGACGGCATTGAAGGAGATTGATGCGGACACGGCCGCCCCGATCGATCGATGCCGTAAACTCGATATCCACCGATTGCCCATAGGCTTCTTCGAGTATGGCTAAAATGGTGCCCATAAACGGAACAAAATCTGTCCGGCGGATCAAATTGTTAAAAGTGAGCACCCACTGATCCGGACTGCCATCCACCTTCACGGAGACGGGATCGTAAGGGTAATTGTCCCGCATCACCGAAACGTATAGATGCAGATTGGAATAGGCGCCATCTGCCAATACGTCTGCCAAGGGGATGCTCTTGAACTGGTTGGCCTCCAGATCAATCAGATCCACATGATGCTGGGAATACTTGGAGACTTTCGGGCCTACCTCCGGGCGCAAGTGAGGGTGGCTGATGGCGATCATCCGGGGGTAATCGGAGCCCACCCTCTCCACGGCGCGTGTACCTAATCCGAAAACCAGGCGAATGATGCCCTGCCGCGCATCAATCCGATCATTCCAGGCATAGAGGTTGCGTGAGAAGGCGACGCCCGCCAGTGTTGGGAAAAAATATTGGCGGTATGGCATTCCCGAAACGCGCTGAACCAATATTGCCATTTGTTCGTCGTTTTCGCCCAGACCGCGCTTGCTGCGATAGCAAAGGGCATCGGGATTGAGCGCACTGGCATAGACCAGTTTAACGGCTCGCATAAAGTCTGCGAGGCGCGCCTCGGGATCCCCCTGGTTGGCGCAGAATAAGCTGCGGTATTTTCCGGCAAAGGCGTTGCCAAAACTGTCCTCCAACAGGCTGCTGGACCGAACGATGATCGGTGCCTGCCCGTAATAATCGAGCATGGCGCGAAATTGTTCCTGAATGGCGCCGGGAAAAGAACCGGACAGGAAGCGCTGCTCTATCTCTTGAAACTCTTCGTCGGAGGTTTCCGAATTACAGGTGAGACGTAAACGGAGTCTGAAGAGGTCATTGTTGACCAGAAAGGTAAAAAAGACATCCGATCCGATGTAAAAAGAGTCGTGGTCATCGAGCCGATCCGAGAAGTCAATCCCTTTTTCGCTCTCCTCTGCCAGAAGAATGCGGCGCGCCAGCAGCATGCCTGCGGCCTTTCCCCCGATGCGCCCAGCCCCGATCAGGCGATTGCGGACCGCAAACAGATCCTCCAGTGTAAAATACCGGTCGGCGAGTTCGCTAAAAGCAGGATGGTGACCGATCAGAATACGGCCCAGTTCCTGTTTTAAAGCCAACTGCTCAGGATCCCTTTCGTCAAAACCGGATGGCGTCTCGCTGTAGTGGACCAGTTTTTGATAAACGCTTTCCCAGGGGGCGAGGGGCCGGATCGTGTCGAGCAGGGGCGATTGATGAGCCGAGGTCAACACTTCGGCAGCTTCGTGACTGTGGGAAAGGGGCAACCAGTTTTCACCTTGAACGAGGTGGGGTAAAAACATTTGAGGCGAATATCGGTCCCAGACCTTGATCGGATGGATATGCATTTGATTCTTGGCATGATAGACGTCCACGAGGACTTGCGTCGTATCCCGAATGCGGGCCACCGCGTAGTGGGCATGTTGGCCCCGCGTCAGGGCAAAGTAGGCGATCGTGTTCAACTCGGCAAGAAGTGGACAGGTGATCTGGAAAAAATTGGCGAGGAGCTCGTCGGTCGCCCACTCCACCACAAGGGCCGATAGGTTGTCAAAGACATAGAGAACGCCGGGACCATGTGCTTCAATCAGCCGGTGGACTTCGCGTGTAAAATAGTCGAATCCCAGACTGGGGTTCAATTCAATGGTTTCCAGCCCCGGGCGCGGGGTCAACACAGGAGGGTGGGATGCGAAACGCAAATAAACAAGTTTCCGGTGACCTGCAATGGCAGCCTCGGCAAAGGGCCTGGCAAAGTAACAGTAATCGTCGAGGCTGTCCACCTGCCAAACGACATTGTCGCCCAGGCGGATTCCTTGCAAGACCTCATCTAGAGCCTGAATTCCGCTGGGGATCACAGAAGTATCCATTTTCTGGTCAAGGAGCTTTCTGCCCGAATCAGACATCAAAACCAATATAGCAAATTTCACCGGATTGAACAAATTTGGTGAAAGAGAAAAGACGGGGCAGGAACGATTGAGCTCGTTCCTGCCCCGAAGGTCTCACGATAGCATGACAGGGAAGTTCAGACCCAACCCCGGAGCTTGCAGGCTTCTGCCACCCTTGTCACGGAGACGAGATAGGCTGCCTGTCTCATATTGACCTTCTCCTTCAGGTATGTCTGGTAAACTCCCTGAAAGGCCCGGGACATTTTTTCGTCAAGTCTCTTTTGGACTTCTTGGAGTGGCCAGTAAAAATTATAGGCATTCTGAACCTGCTCAAAATAGGATACGGTGACCCCTCCCGCATTGGCGAGAAAATCAGGCAGGACGAAGACGTGATTCTGATGGAGGATCTCGTCGGCCTCCGGTGTGGTGGGCCCATTGGCCAGTTCACAAGAAATCTTGCACCGGATTCGATCGGCGTTTTCCGCCGTGATCACATTCTCAAGGGCTGCCGGGAAGAGAACGGTGACGTCCAATTTCAGGAGTTCTTCATTGCTGATAAGGTCGGCACCGGGAAATCCTTCGAGACTTCCGGTTTTGAGCTTATGCTCCACCACTTTTTTCGGATCCAGCCCTTTCGAGTTAAAAATCCCTCCCTTGGAGTCTGAAGCGGCTACCAGTTTAAGGCCGAGAATCTCAGAGCCCAAAAGTGCGGCGTATTGACCGGCGTTGCCGAAGCCTTGGACTGCCATGGTCTTGCCCTGCAGATCGATGTTCAGGGCTCTTGCGGCTTCGCGAGTCACATAGATACCCCCTCGTGCCGTAGCGTCCCCGCGTCCCTCCGATCCTCCCAAGGGAATCGGTTTGCCGGTGATGACCCCGGGGTGATGTTGTCCCACCAATGTCTCATATTCGTCCATCATCCACCCCATGATCTGCGGAGTGGTATAGACATCCGGGGCGGGCACATCTTTCGAGACCGATAACATCGAGGCAATGGCCCGAATATAGGCGCGAGCCAAGCGCTGTTTCTCGGCTTCGGACATCTCTTTCGGATTGCAGGTGACCCCTCCCTTTCCTCCTCCGAGGGGGATGTCCACCGCAGCGGTCTTCCAGGTCATCCAGGCGGAAAGGGCGCGGACCGTGTCGATGGTTTCTTCCGGATGCCACCGGATGCCGCCTTTCGCAGGTCCCCGTGCCGTATTATAGTGGACCCGATAGGCATGAAAAATTTGAGTGTTTCCCCCATCCATCTGAACGGGAATCGTCACCTGGAGCTCTCGCTGAGGCCACCGGAGCAGATCGTGGGTGGCCTGGTCCAAGCCTAATCTTTCAGCGGCAGTGTCCAGTTGTAGCTGTGCGATCTTAAAGGGATTTAACTCTGGCATCGCTCATTCTCCTTTTTTGAGATGAATAAAAAAAGGCGCCAAATTTCTTTGACGCCTTTGTCTTCAATACACCTTTGTATTGATCGGTTCTATTTAATATAAATCGGTTTCTTTGTCAAGAAAATATCGAGGGTTTAAAATAAAAGGGGATACCCGGTATGTTCAGCAGGGATCCCCTTTATCTGAAAGAGTCTAACGATTTATGATCTAACTACTTAAGGCTTTGGATCTGATCAGGGCTTCTAAGTTCAGGTTTAAGATCTTAGCGGCTGTCCTGTCGGTCTTGTCCCTCTTGGTCAGAATCTTGTCGACCTCCTCTTTGTCGGTATCCATGATATAAGGAATACCCGAAACATCCGAGGCCTCACGGGTCAGGGCGCAAAGGTCGCTTCTGGAAATATATTTCAATGCAAATTTTCTTGCACCCGCCATCAGCTGTTGAAGTCCGGCATTGAGCCGATCGAAATAGGTGACCATCCCAATCGTGCCCGCGGGGATCTTCTCGAAATCTTTCCCGTACTTATCCTTCAGTTTAGCCGCCAGAATGAAGATGTGCTCGATGTTCGTTCCATATTTGGCGATATCGGCAGGGACCTTTCCCTTCTTGATCATCTCACCGATGGTGTTCCCAACCATCGCAGCCGTCATCGAAGCCCTTCCAAGGCAGGTGGCCTTGATGTAGGGGGCGGCCAGACCAATCGCCTTGAAAATATGGTCCTCCAGGGCAAGTCCTCCTGCCATGGCGCATGAAGGAACGAAGGCTCCCTTCTTTTCCAACCGGTTCAGGAATTGATAGAGAAGGCTTTCGAGGTAGACCGTGGGGATACCCCACTCGTTCATCATTCTCCACGGACTCATTCCTGTTCCTCCTCCCGCGCCGTCCACGGTGAGAAGATCGATCTTGGCATCGGACGCATACTTAACTGCCCGGGCTAAATCGACGGGCCGATAAGCCCCGGTCTTAAGAGAGATATGTTTTGCGCCGATCTTTCTCAAACGCTCCACTTCTTTGTGAAAGCCTTCCTCGTCCACCATGCCGAGCCTGGAGTGGCGTTCAAATTCTTTAAAGTCCCCCTGATTGAATGCCTCCTGGATCACCTGATCCTCGGGATCGGGAAGGACGATGTAGCCCCGGCTTTTCAGCTGCAGGGCTCTTTCCAATGACGGGAGCTTGACCTCACCGCCGATATCCTTCGCCCCCTGTCCCCATTTCGGCTCGATAATTTCAACCCCCAATTTTTCAACGACATATTCCGGAACACCCAGGCGGCCATCTTCGACATTGTATTGGACGACGATTCCGCCGCAGCCATCATACCACTGCTGAAATGTCTTGACCCGACGCTCCATTTCCGGAGACCGGACCACGCGGCCATTCTTCAGTTCGGATTTGGGATCCATGCCGCAGACGTTCTCTCCCACAACCACCAGAGTCCCTGCCATGGCCGCTGCAATCGCCATCGATTCCCAATGGATCCGGGCGATGTCGGTTGAGCCCAGGGCCCCGGTGAAGTAAGGGACCTTTAACCGAATCTTCTCCTGAGCACCCACTTCCGTGGAGACATCGACTGCCGGGAAAGTTGCCCGATCGGAATCGGCCGGGATACCCACCGCACCAACACAGGTGCCCTGAATGTTGAAATGAGAGAAATCAACGGGATAGTCTTTTTCGGAGCCTGCAGTGACTTTGGAGAAGGGCTGAGGATAGAGGATCTCTCTTCCCCTTAAGGCCGAGCGCCCCACTTCGCAGGGGCCAGGGCAGCCATCCAGGCAGGTGACGCAGATCCCTGAACCAGGAGCAGGTTCGATTCGATTTCGAGTAAATGTGGCCGGGCTTCGATTCGGTTTGGTGAATGTCATTCTTTTCTTCCTCCTTTTGATTGATAGTCCAGAATAAAAAAAGGCGCCAAATTTCTTTGACGCCTTCGTCTTCCATACGGCCTTGTAGTGGATTGGAATAAAAAAGGCGCCGAACATACCCGACGCCTTTGTCCACAATACTTCTTCGTATTGTTTAGATTTTTTTAATACAAAAAGAAATCATTGTCAAGGATTTTTTGCTATTGTGTGTTAGCTATTCTCGTATCCCCTCACTCCCATAACTCAATGCGATCTGGCAAAGATCCTGGAAAAAGTTTATAGCGGCTACCTTTTAAAGATAGCTGCAGAGCTTAATATACTCCTTTTAGGGCCCATTCACATGATCCGGTATCTTCCCGATTTAAACTTAAATACCCGCTTGATAAACTTTTGGAAGGAATTTCGCCAGATCGCCCCCATAACCGATGGATTGCCTATCCTCCCATTTTGTCTGCGAGAAGGATGGCTTCAGCAACCTCCCGCATCGTCTTTCGGCTGTCCATGCTCGCCTTACGGATCCGTTTAAACGATTCTTCTTCATTCAAGCCGTGTCGTTTCATCAAAACGCCTTTGGCCCTTTCGACCAATTTTCGGACCTCCAGCTCTTCCTGGATCACTTTGGTCTTCACCATCAATTCCGTATTCTCAATGCAGATGGCCGCCTGGTTGGCGACCGTTTTAACGACAGCGAGTTCGGTCTCGGTAAATTCATGGGGATAGGAGGTATAACAGTTGATCACCCCGGTCACCTTATCTTTCACCGTCAGGGGGACGCTGAGCATGGAGACCAATCCCTCCTTGCGGGCCAGCTCTTTCTCTTTGTAGCGTGGTTCTTTCAGGACGTCCAGGATCGCCAAAGGCCTTTTCGTTTCGGCTACATAGCCCACTACACCCTCCCCCAGTTTTAGACTCCGCTCCTTGAGATACTCTTCACTCATCGTTTGAGTTGCCCGAATTTTAAGGACTTTCTCCTTCGCGTCCAGGATCCAGAGGGAGCAAATCTTCGAGTCCATCACATTGGCCGTGACCGTGACAATCAGTTTGAGGATGTCATCCAAATATTGATCCGAGGAGATGGCCTGGCTGATTTCTGAAAGGGCTGCGATCTGCTTCTTATAGGAAGTCTTCTTGTAAAGCAACGAGAGTTCTCCTTTTCCCTTCTTTGATTGCTTCATTTTTCGTGTAAATTTACACAAAAGGCCTGAGATTGTCAAATCAATTTCTCACCCAAAATGAGGACAGCGGAGGATGGAGAACTTCACAAGGTTGACCGGAGCGAAGGATTATGGTAAATATGAAAGATCTTTGAACTTTTTGAAAGGAGGGGGAGAAAAGAATGGCCCGTTTGGACAAGAAGGATGTTCTTCGAATTGCAAAAGAGAAAAACGTAAAGTTCATTCGGCTCTGGTTCACCGATATCCTCGGTTTCCTGAAGAGTTTTGCGATTACGATTCGTGAACTGAAGGTTGCCTTGGAAGACGGGATGGGGTTTGACGGCTCCTCGATTCTTGGCTTCGTCCGGATTGATGAGAGTGATATGGTGGCCATGCCGGATCCTTCCACCTTCAAGATTTTGCCTTGGAAGACAGACCATGTGGTGGCCGCAATGTTCTGCGATATCCTGGAACCCGATGGGAGCCCTCATAAGGGGGATCCGCGCTGGGTCCTGAGAAGGAACCTGAAGCGGGCGGAGGGGATGGGATATACATTCAATGTGGGACCTGAGCTGGAGTACTTCTATTTCCAGCGGTCAACAGGCAAACCGGAGGCCCTGGACATCGGCGGGTATTTCGATTTGACCCCTCTTGATATCGCAAGCGATCTTCGGAAACAAACCGCCATGGTCCTGGAGGAATTGGGAATCCCTGTCGAGTTTACCCATCATGAAGTGGCACCCAGCCAGCATGAAATTGACCTCAAATACACGGACGCCCTGACCATGGCTGACAGCACCATGCTCTACCGGTTGGTCGTTAAAGAAGTCGCCTTGAAAAACAATGTCTATGCCACCTTCATGCCGAAACCCGTTTTCGGGGTCAACGGAAGCGGGATGCACACCCATCAGTCTCTCTTCAGGGGAAAAAGAAATGTCTTTTTCGACCCGAAGGACAAGTACCACCTCTCAGACGTTGCCAAACGCTATATCGCCGGCCTGATGAGGCATGCAAGGGAGATCACCCTGGTCACCAACCAGTGGGTGAATTCCTACAAGCGATTGGTCCCCGGTTACGAAGCGCCGGTTTATATCTCCTGGGCACAGAGGAACCGTTCGGACCTCATTCGAATTCCTGTCTATAAGCCTGGGAAAGAGCTGGGGACACGGGTGGAATACCGGTCTCCTGATCCAGCGTGCAATCCCTATCTTGCCTTTTCTGTCATGTTGGCTGCCGGACTGGAAGGGATCGAACGAGGATATAAGGTCAGTCCTCCGGTCGAGCGAAATGTCTATGAGATGACTGAAAAGGAGAGAAGAGAATATGGCATCGGGTCTCTCCCCGGGGATCTCTATGAAGCGATTCAGATCACAGAGAAGAGCGATGTGGTGAGAAAAGCATTAGGAGACCATGTCTTCTTCAAATTTCTTGAGAACAAGAATATCGAGTGGCAACGCTATCGTGCCCGCGTGACCGATTACGAGCTGGAGCAATATTTTTCGATCTTATGAGCCAGGGAAAGATCACCCGTTGCAGGCCGTCTCTCCCTCCGAATGGTGTGTCCTCAGAAAGGCCAGATATTTCTGGGATAAGGACGAAGCGAGGGCCTCTTTGTCCCATCTTTTCTCCAATCCCTCGATCAGAACCTCGAGGCCCATTTTTACCTCTTCATGGGGACCCGGCAAAGCAACGATGAAGGAGGGCTTGAGAAAGGCGACCCCAATTCTCACCCCATCCTTTTCATGCCGGCCCGTTCCCTTTTTGTAGTGAATAATGTAAGGAGTGGAGGCGGTCGGATCGAGCCGTAGAATCGCTTCGATGGTACGATCCTTATCCTCCGCTCCAACTCCTCCGGTCGTGATGATCAGGCCGTACCCCTCACCCAAGACCCGGTAAAGGACCGAAACGATGGATTCCAGGTCGTCTTCGAGAACGTCTCCCACCGTGACGTTGAAGCCTTCCTCGGTGAGCCTTTTCTTGATATAAGGGCTGTTGGTGTCCTGAATCATTCCCCTCTGAATCTCAAATCCCGAGGGGAAAACGATGACCCTCTTCCGTATCCGATCGGAGATCTCCCGGCCCATCTGTTCCATCCTATCCAGAATATTCCTTGTGAGCTTCTGATCCTCGATATCGATCAGGCCGAGAACGCCTTCGGAGTGGAGGGTTGTGTCGGGGGTCAAGGAGATTCCAGGCACTGAGCGAAGGGCCTGCAGGATAGCCTCCTTCTTGCCGATGATGTCTTGGGCCGGGACGGACCTTTTCATGATGTCCAGGGTGATCAGATCTTCCCTGACATCGACAACCATCACCTCACTCTTTTTCAGATGGAGGGCTTCGGCGACTTTTTCGGCAACCGCGCCCAGGTCGACATCCCTGATCCGGATGGGCCTGATCCAGATCTCCTTCTTTTCGAAGAGCTCAAGCTCCAAGAATCTCTCCCGTCATCGCTTGCTGGCGACATCCATCCTGAAGTCGAGGAGGGGAGCATCGACGATCGCCTGACCGATGTCGACGATCTCCACAGGCATTCTCCTCAACCTTTTCAGGTCGTCGATCCGGATGTTTCCTCCGAAGGCGATCCGAACGCCGCGCCTCAGTCCCTTTGCCTTGAGGACCGAATTCACACGGCCGATGTCACCCTTTCGTCCCGTGTCGATCATGATAATATCGGCTCCTCCCTGCGCCGCAAGGAGAGCCTCCCGGCGAATGCCGAGTTCTTCCCCTTTCAACTGAATCACCCGGGTATAGCCCTTCAGATTGCGGACCGATTGCAATGCCTTCGAGACCCCTCCCAGCATCCGGACATAATTTTTGTCGAGGTAAATAAAAGGGCGATCCGCGATTCGGCCCTGGAGCCCGCCGTCCAGAATCGCCTGGCGGATGAGATCCTTGACCGGCAGAGGCATCTTCTTCCAGGCCCCTGAGACCACCTTGAGTCTTCTGCCGGCAGCCTTTCTGGCCGACCAGGCAGCCGTTGCAATACCCGAGGCCTTTGAGACCCAGCCGATCACCTCCTCCTCGGCAGAGGCCATCTGTCTTGCATCGCCTTCAAGAACGACGATAACTTCTGACCTGCGGATTCGTGCGCCGTCTTTCCGGCAGCCCTTCAGGCGAATTCCCAGGCTCTTACAGGCCTTCTTCAATCCGGCCATGCCGGAAAGGATGCCCGCACCTCGGCTGGAGAGACGGGCCGTATATCTTCTCCTTTTGACGCCCTGAAAGATGAGATCCCGTATATCCTGTCCCTGCGACACCGAAATCATCCTGTCATACGGGCCAGATAATCCTGCTCTTTTCTCACTTTCTCTTCGATCCGCCGCAGATCCTCTTCCTTCAGATTTCGGAATCGGCCCTGAAGGGAAAAGTATTCTTTGAGAGGTTTTTGCCCGTGTTTCCGGCTTAGAGTGTATTTCTCTCCGTCTTCGATCTCATAGAGAGGGAAGATCCCGGTCTCCGTTGCCAGCTTGGCGATCCGGATCGTCATCTCCGAAGAGTAACGCCAGCCCGTGGGGCAGGGGGAAAAGATGAGGATGAACTTCGTCCCGACCTTTTCCTTTGCCTTTTCCACCTTCTTGATCAGATCCGGAGGATATCCGACGGAGGCCGTCGCAATGTAAGGGATCTTGTGGGCTGCCATGATGCGGATGATGTCCTTCTTGGGCGTATTCTTCACGTAAGGAGAGGGAGTCGTGGTCGTCCAGGTCGACTCGGGGGTTGCAGAGCTTCGTTGAATGCCCGTATTCATGTAAGCCTCATTGTCGTAGCAGACATAGAGGATGTTGTCGTTTCGCTCGGCAGCAGCCGATAAGGCTTGCAAACCGATATCGAAGGTTCCTCCGTCGCCGGCCCATCCGAGGACATGGATGTCGGTCTTCCCCATGGCATCGAGGGCGGCCCTTATTCCCGAGGCAGAGATCGCAGTGGTCTCGAATGGAATCCGGAGGACAGGGATCTTGAGCGATGAGAAGGGAAAAGAAGCAGAGATCGTCCCGGCGCAAGAAGGAGGGATGACGATGATCGTCCTCGGCCCCAGCCCTTTGAGGACATACTTTAAGGCCAGGGCCGCCCCGCACCCCGGGCATGCCGTGTGGCCGGAATAGAAAAGCTCCTCCTTCGGTATGGGGAATTTCATTTGAGCAGCCCTAACCATGTGATGCCTCCTGGTTCTGAAGTCCCGTAGGTTTGATCGATGATTTTTCCGATGTCCTCGTCCGTAACATCCTTTCCTCCCAATCCCGCAATGAATTCGTGGACCGGCAAAGGCCTTTTTCCTTGAAGGACCGACTTGATCTCCTGGCCGAAAATACCCCCGCATCCCGGCGAGAAATCGCGATCGATGACAGCCACCTTCTTTGCATTTCGAAGGGCATTATCGATCTCTTCTCCCGGAAAAGGCCGAAAGAGCCTCACCCTCAAGACTCCCACCTTCACGCCCCGCTCTCGATACCGGTCTGCGGCCACGGAGCAGGTGCCTGCCAGGGTTCCTGCCGTCACCAGGATGAGATCCGCATCTTCACAACCGTATGTTTGAATCGATCCATGCCTTCTGCCAAAGGCTTCTTCAAAATGGTCGTCACATTCCCGGCAGAGGGCCCTGGCCCGCTCCATCTCCTCGTGCATCTTATATCGAAAGTTGATGTAAAAGTCGGTGGTTCCTCCGAAGAGACAGGGATTTTCGACATCGAGGCAATCCCGGGGCATAGGGGAGGGAAGAAAACGATCGATCTCTCCCTGCTCCGGAAGATCGACGATCTCAAAGGTGTGAGAAAGAATGAAGCCTTCCAGGTTGACCATGACCGGGAGCAAGACCTTTTCCGATATCCAGTAGGCCTGGATAATCGTATCGAACACCTCCTGTCCGCTTCCACAGTAGAACTGGAGCCAGCCCGTGTCTCTCTGGGAGAGGCTGTCAGTGAGATCTGCCTTCAGGTTAAAAGGACTTCCCAGGGCCCGGTTCACATTGGCCATGACAATGGGAAGCCTCAGGCCCGAGGCGTAGTGGAGCAGCTCATGCATCAACGCAAGCCCCTGAGAGCTCGTTGCAGTAAAGGTCCTGGCCCCGGTGACAGAAGCGGAGATACAGGCGGCCATGGCCGAGTGCTCCGATTCCACGTTGATAAACTTGGCCTGAAGCTTTCCTTCGGCACAGAAGCCGGCAAGCATTTCCACAATGGAGGACTGAGGGGTGATCGGGTAGGCCGCGATGACCTGGGCCTTGGCACCCAGAACGGCATGGGAGACGGATTGATTTCCGGAAATCACTCGTTTCATCTTTTTTCCTTTTCGATCGCAATGGCCTCTCTGGGGCACTCATGGGCACAGATGCCGCATCCTTTGCAATACTTGTAGGAGACCTGAATGGAATCTTCTTCCGGGACGATGGCGTTGTCCGGGCAGTACATCCAGCAGAGACCGCAGCGGTTACATTTTTCGAGGTCGAGGACCGGCCTCTGGGACCGCCACTCCCCGGTTTCATTCTCCTCGGTGGTGAGAAAGGAGATGGCCGTGATGGGCAATTCATCGAGAGACTTGACGCTATACTTTTTCTTCATCTTGAGGATCTCCTCCAAACACTAAACACTAAATCCTAAACAAACCCCAAACCCAAAACTCAAGAGATTATGCGATTTGGAGTTTTGTGTTTCTGCCTGCCCGCCGGTAGGCAGGGGGGATATGTGAGTTTGTTTAGAGTTTAGAGTTTCGAGTTTTGGTTTTAACATAGCTTAGGTTAAAAGATCACTGCTTCGTAGGCCTCTTGGGCTGCTTTCATGTTGTTTTTGGGCTTGGAAGGTGCATTTTCACTCACCGCCTCAAGAACCGATTCGATCTTCACGGCCTCCGTCACCCTGGAGAAGGCCCCGAGAATGGTCGTGTTGACGATGGGCACCGCAGGGCTTCCCAAGCCGTATTTCAGAGATATGGAATTGGCATCGAGGGTCGCGATGCGGTAAGGGCCCAAGCCCGAGAAGGTCTCAGGCTTCTGGTCGCTGTTGACGATGATCCAATGACCCTGCTTCAGTCCTGTCGTGATGTCTTTCCTGTGGGTTAAGCTTGAATCGAGAATGATCAGAGAGTCCGGGTGATAGATGCCGAATCGATGTCTGATCTCCCGGTCATTCACGCGAACAAAAGAGACCACGGGCGCCCCCCTCCTTTCTGCACCGAAAGAAGGAAAGGCCTGGACAAATTTCCCTTCCTTGAAGAAAGCCGAGGCCAGGACGACGGAGGCGACCACCGCCCCCTGTCCGCCCCTTCCATGAAACCGGATCTCATACATGCTCTTTCTCCATTCTTAAGTTTCTCTGGCGGCACCATTTGGGGAGGAGTTCCGTTTCGACCCTGTCCTCAATACCAGGGGCCTTTGACCTGAGCAACTCAGCCAGGGGCTCTGTCAGATTGAAGCCGCCTACTGCGCCGTCAAAGGCGATCAGATTGGAGGTGCCGGCCCTCTTCATGGCAAAGCGGACCGCTTCTTCCAGACCCTCGGCCGTGACTGCGTAACGCATATAGAGGGGATTCTGAGGGCACGAGTTGATCAGGTCGGTCAAGGGCCGGCCCACTACGATCGTGGGAATATGCTGGGCAAAGAACGTGCAGGGCAGGCCGATAAAACAGTAATTGTTGACCATCCATTTGATGGCCGGATTCAAAGGAGGGATCTCCTTCAACAAGGGCTGGCCCTGCTCGTCAAAAAACATCTCCGTATAGCGGGAGAAGGGAGGCCATCCATGATCGAGGTCGAATTCATCGACCGAGAGCCCGGCAAAATTGTCAAAGACGATCCCGCCTCCCTTCATATACCCGATCGGATAGGGGCCGTCGAGAAGAACGATGCACTGGTCGATCTCCTTCAGGAGGGTCAACAGCTTACCATACCATCGCAATGCGTCGATCGTAATTCGATCATTCTGACTCAGGAGATCGTTATCGGCGTCAACCCCGCTGATACCGTTAGGCGAGGTCGTCAGAATGATTGAGAAGACGAATTTACTCTGGACGAGATCGGAATTGAAGACCGCCCGGGGAATGATATTGGACGATCTCGGACCGAAGTTCTGATGGTAAGTGGAGCGTGTCTCGATCCGTGCGTAGGACATGGCGAAAGGCTTGAGGATCCGGTCAATCAGGCGGTGGTTGTGAAGCTCTCTCAAGTCGCTGTTGTGGGCATGGATGATCCATTTGGCATCGTAGGCTCTCTTCAACCCATACAGGGTCCCGAACTCGGTCTCGATGGGAATGCCTTCATCGACGGGTGCCATGCCCTTTGCATTCCCTTTAAAGTAGTCATCCAGGCCAAAGCGCCGGATAAACTCTTCGGTTTCCCGGAACCGCAGCCCCACGCCTGCCCGGAGTCGAATCTCCCCTGTGCCCGTCCGCTCCTCAATCACATCCCGGGTCACTTTGAGCAGTTCCGCGTAGGGAGCCCCTCCCAGAAGGGTGAAACCATGGTGCGAAGCCAGAATGTTGACGGAATCTCCCTTCTTGATCTTGGTCATGTCGATCCGGGCGAGGGATTCTCGCGTTGCTCTCCGTACCGTCTCGATGCCCTGGCCACCGGGAAAGATGGGCGGAGGAATGCTGGGAAGGAGCTCTCCGAAGGAGACCGAGGTCATCCCCGGAAGATCTGCCCCTCTCATCTTCAACAGGGCAGGTTCAATCGTATATTGGGAACGAGCCGGATCAGCGGGTTTCAGCGGTTTTTGTCCCATTCTTCTGCCTTATTCATGTTCGAAGACTTTTTCGATCAATCGGATGTCCTCATCGAAGTGATACCCCTGAGCCTCGTACCGTTGCTTGAGGCGGGCATCGGCATCCCACACCGTAAAGGTCTTCCCGTAGCACTGGTGTGTTTCTTTTGGTAACACGGGCTGTCCGGAGGCTTCGAGAAGCCTGATGATCGACTGGACGCAAAGGACCGTACAGCCGGTTCGTGCGCCTGTCATCAGGGAGACCTCTTCTGGAGTCCTGGCTCCCTTGATGATGGCGGCAGCGATCTCCCCAGCCGTTGTGTTGGTACAGTAACAGATGATCTGTTTCGGATGAACCTTGGCCTGCCTGCAGATCCTGAGAATTTCATCCGGATCACACTGGTTCGGATCGACCCCGACGACGAAAGGTTGTTTCTGCGGCTCAATCGTAATGGCCGAGGTCGGACATCGCTCCGCACAGTTGACGCACCCTCTGCAGTCCGCGGGCTTGTAAGTCGGAGGGGCAGCGCATCCAAAGCATCTCTGGGATTCTTGCACAGCAAGTTCCTTCGGAAGGCCCAATACGACCTCATCGAAAGAAGAGATGGCTTGTGCAGGATCGACATGGCAAGGAACAATTCTTGGAGCGGGATAGAAATAGTCCGAATTCAGCTCCTCAAATTTCACCACCCCGGTTTCAAGACCCTTTCGATCTTCCCCCTCCTTCCGGAGGAACCGGTGGATGGCCATGGCTCCTCTCATTCCCGAGGCAATTGCATCGGAAACCGTGCGCGCTTCTGCTACGAGATCGCCACCTGCAAAGATGCCCCTGCGAGACGTCGCGCCGCTTGGGTCGACAAACCATCTCCCATCCCTGGCTTTCAGGGAAGGGGGGAAGGCGGAGAAATCCGGCGCCTCGCCTGAAGCCACAATGACGTTGTCAATGTCGAGAAGAAATTCTGAATCTTCGACCGGGACCGGGACTCTCCTTCCATCCGTTCCCATTTCCCCGGGCCTCGTCTTGAGGCACTCAATCTGCCGGATCTTTCCTTTCTCGACGATGATCCGGCTCGGCATCACAAAAGGAAGAACCTGGATTCCTTCCTGGATGAGCTCATGCCGTTCACTCTCGAAACCTGGCATCTCCTCGATCGATCTCCGATACAAGACCATGGGCTCGCATCCGAGGCGCAGGGCGCAGCGGGCTGCATCCAGGGCTGAATTGCCACCTCCGATCACGGCGACCCTTCTTCCCAGTCCCACTTTTCGGCCTTCGTTCACCGCCCTCAACAGGCCGAGAGCGGAGAAGACTCCCTTTGCTCCTTCCCCCGGGATCTTCAGAGGGATGTTTTCCTGCAGGCCGATGGAGATAAAGAGGGCGTCGAACTCTTTGAGATCGCTCAACTTGAGATTTTTTCCCAGCCTCTGACTGGTTCGAATCTTCACATCCATGGAAGAGATATTCCTGATCTCCCAGTCCAGAATCCTTTTTGGAAGCCGGTATTCGGGGATGCCGTAGCGAAGCAGGCCACCGGGCTTCTTTGATGCTTCAAAGAGAGTCACCTTGTACCCCAATCTCGCCAGATGGTAGGCAGAGGAGAGGCCGGCCGGTCCCGCTCCGATGACGGCAACGACCTGGTTCTGCGCTGCCTTCGGCCTGGTGGGTTTGTAGTCTCTCTGCATCGCATAATCGGCAACAAACCTCTCAAGAGACTGGATCGAGACCTCGCCGTCGAAGTTCTGCCGGTTGCAGGACTGCTCGCAGGGGTGGTGGCAGACCCGGCCGGTTGTCCCCGGGAAGGGGTTTGTCTCTGAGAGCAGACGATAGGCTTCCAGGTATTTCTTCTGACCGATCAGAGTGATGAACCCTTCGACATCATTTCGAATCGGACATTGAGCCTCGCATGGAGCGACCTTCTTCTTCTCCAAAGGCCGGTTCAGGGATGGGGTGTATGCCCTGGTCGGACAGACGTGGGTGCATGTTTTGCAGCCCACACATTTCTCCGGAAGGAACCGCGAAGTTAAAAGGACTTGTTTCATTTACCTTGGTCTGTCATTCCTGGCTTGACCAGGAATCCAGTCTTTTCCCCTGGGTTCCCTGCCCTACCGGCAGGCAGGCGTTTCCTTTAGCATCGGGCTGAGGTAAGGAACGCATATATGCGTTCCCTACAAGGCTTGTTTCCCAAGCGATTCGTGGAACCCTTCGTATCCCCAATTCAGCTCATGGCACCGCCGCCATCGACCGGCAAGGCAACCCCCGTAATGTAAGAAGCTTCGGGCGATGCGAGAAAGAGGACTGCCTGGGCCATCTCTTCCGGTACGCCCAGACGCTTGATCGGACGGTTCTGTATGTTCATCTGGGTATAGGCCTCGGGGACGATCTCCGGATTTCGTGCGAGTACGCCCTGCCACAAGGGTGTGGAGGATATTGGCCCCGGGCAGACCGCATTCACACGGATGCCGTCTTTTGCCAGGGCAACGGCAAGGGCTCTGGTCAGCATAATCAGTCCGGCCTTTGATACGGAGTAAGCCGGAGACTGAGAGGAAGGCCGCAAGCCCAGGCCTGAGGCGGTAAAAAGTATGGAGCCACCGCCTGCTTTCTTTATCTCCGGAGCAGCGAATTTCGCTCCGAAAAAACCCGCCTTCACATGGATATCCATGATCTGGTCGTAAGCTTCTTCCGTTGTCAATTCGAGACGGCCCGGGCCGGCAACGCCGGCATTGTGATAAAAGATATGGAGCGTGCCATATTGGCCCACCGCCGCTTTCACCATCTTTTCGACTTCATGGATACGGAGCAAGTTTGCGTAGACAAAAAACGCATCGCCGCCGGCCTTCTGAATCGCCTGCACGGTCTCCGTTGCATCTTTTTCATTGATATCCGCGATGGCTACCTGAGCCCCTTCCTTGGCAAAGAGAATGGCGGCGGCGCGGCCGATTCCCGTGGCGGCGCCGGTGATTAAAGCCACTTTCCCCTGAAGCTTCATCGTTCCTCCACCTCCTTATATGAAGGAACGCATGTATGCGTTCCCTACACTCTTTGCTCCCTACTCTCTCCCACGGGGAGAGGCTGTGTCCCTGAAATTTGGCCGTCCCCCTTCAGCCATCCAGACCTGTCCGCCATTGACATTGACGATGGCTCCCGTGATCCATTCGGCTGCATCGGAGGCAAGGTAGAGGGCAATGTCAGCAACCTCTTCCGGTCTTCCCATCCGTCCCAGGGGAACATTGGTCAGGAGCTGCGCGAGTTGCTCGGGCCGTCTGTTCTTCGAGGTGCGCGGTGTATCGATCAGTCCCGGGGCAATGGCGTTGACCCGGACATGCGGAGCCAATTCCATTGCTAACGACTTGGTCAGGCTGATCACAGCCGCCTTGGCAGCCGAATAGGCCGGTATTCCGGCCCACGGGAACTGCCCGGTAATGGAAGCCATATTGATGATGCATCCCTTTTTCTGCTCCAGCATGGTCTTGGCCACTGCTCGGGAACAGAGGAATGTCGTCTTGAGATTGAGAGTCAGGGTGTCGTCCCAATCTCTTTCGCTTATTCGAAGGACCCTGCCAATGCCAAAGGTGGGTCCGGTAGCGCCACCCGCATTGTTCACCAATATATCAATGTGGCCGTAATCCTGGATCGTCTTTTCAACCATCTGGGCTACCTGCCCGCTGGCGGTGACATCGACCGGCAGAGCCATGCTCTTTTGTCCCAGGGTTCTTATCTGCGCCGCAACTTCCTCGCCAAGCTTAACGTCAATATCTGCTATGCAGACGGTTGCGCCGCATTGCGCGAAGGCTAGGCTGATCGCTTTGCCGATGCCCTGAGATCCTCCGGTAACGATGGCGACCTTGCCGCTTAGTGTCAGTTCTGACAGCCTCATGAAGTCCCCCCCCCATGGATGGATTTCAACTCCCTACCCCCGGGTCACGTCTTGGGCGGAATAAAAATCCTCTCCTCAAGGAATCTCTTGATGGGTTGCACTTGAGACCTTTCTGCCTGATCCATAGGCAACCGATCTTTGTACAGGTTGATAGGGTATATCGGTTTTTTATACATTTCCTTGTAAGCTTCTGTTCTCAGCTGGGTCAACCAGTTCTGCCTCGGGTCAGTCCGACGCCTTCGCAGGTTCTCGACACTGATCTGGGCAGCAGTAATGCTCTCACCGGGATAGGGGACGGACTGTATGAGGGCGCCATGATAGTCCACAATCATTGACTGGCCGGGATACGCATTCAGAGGATTCCCTTTGACGTATAAATAGCCTGGTGCGCACGCGACCACATACATCATATTGAAGGCCGCATGGGCTCTGTTCGTGATCTCCCACAGCTGCTGCGGAGGAGAACCATCCGGCTCGGCCATGCCGCTGGAACGGATCATCACTTCGCATCCCTGAATACCCAGAGCCCGGCCGTGTTCCGCATAGAATGCCTCGTTACAAATCAGATAACCCAGCTTGCCGATATCGGTTTCCACCACCGGAAACATGCAACTGAGAACGTCGCCCTTCTTCCGCCCATATTTGCCATCCATCACTTCGATGTACTTGTCCCAGATGTCGTGAGGGCTGACATCGTCGCGGCCGCGATAGGGCAAATAGGGACAATACTTATGACGTTTATAGACGACCTGACCTTCCGGATCGATGATAAATGCGCAGTTGAGGGCAAATTCTGTGCTGATTTCTGGTATGACTTCATGGGCGCTTCCGGCAATATAGGTCTTGTACTTCTTGGCCTGCTCGGCCAATAAATCGGTCTCTTCCCCGGGTATCCGGATGGCCATATCTTTGGCCACCTTGGTGAAAATGTTAGAGTAGGGTGCGGGATTATCATTCCACCCCTGCATGAATACCTCGGGGAAAACGACAAGTTTAAGGGGAGCGTATTCCCGAAAACTGATCCTGAGGGCAGCGTATCCAAAGAGTTCGAGGCATCGATCCAGGTTGGCCTTCCGGATCTCCTTCCTGTTGTCTATGCCGACCCTGTTCATCTGCATGCAAACGACCGTATACAAATCTGTCATCGCTTACCTCCCTTCTTCATCCCTGTAAAAAGCAGGGCAGAGATGTGGTCACTTCGGAAAAGACGGATAAGGTCCGTCGTATCCTAAACTGTTAGAAATCTTTTTTCCCTTGTCCATTAATATTTTGATTGTCCTCCCTAGATCCGGACTCTCCTTCAAATGAAACTCCATGGAGACATTGATGGCCGCAATCACCTTTCCTGCCTTATCGAGCAAAGGAATGCCAACAGAGTACATATCCAGAGAAAGTTCCTGATCGCTGATCCCATAGCCTCGCTTTCTGGTCATCATGATCTCTTCCCTGAGCTTTTTCCTGGACAAAATCGTTTTGGGTGTGATCGGGTTAAATTCAATTTTCTCCAGGCGCTTATTCAGCTCCTCGTCCGTTAACCCGGCCAGCAAGACTTTGCCCAGAGATCCGGCATAACAGGGAAGCTTGGAACCGGGCCCGAGGTCATACTTGATGAATCTTCTGAGTTCTTTTCGGTATAAGAAAAGCGTGTGGACATCTTCTAAAACGGCAAGGTTGACGGTTTTGCCGAGTTCTGACGAAAGTTCGTCGAGATAAGGTTTCGCAATGGTGACCAAGCTGGACGTATTCAGAAAGCCGTGTGCCAGGGAGAGAACGCGGGTGCTCAACCGATAGCTCTTGTTGTCCCCTCGACGGAGGTAACCCAAAGAACAAAGGGTGTTCAGAAACCGCTGGGAAGTGGTCTTGGTCAGCCGGGATCGTCTGGCCACTTCGGTTAGGGTTACTGGCTGAGACGCTCCAGCCACCAATTCGAGAATGTTGAGCCCTCGGGCCAGAGATTG
This sequence comes from Thermodesulfobacteriota bacterium, assembly GCA_041947025.1. Lineage (GTDB taxonomy): Bacteria > Desulfobacterota > BSN033 > BSN033 > UBA1163 > CAVTZZ01. The sequence continues at coordinate 23,067 of JBHGBJ010000053.1, read as the reverse complement.
TATGGAATTCTTGTCACGCATCGTCTTTTTTCATGCCTTCATTTCATTAAACTGGGGAGAAACATCGCGATTTGAGGGAAGGCGATCAACAAAGCATTGAAGATCACCATGGTGTAGCAAAACGGCCATGCACCGCTGAATACCGTGCCCATCGATATGTTCTTATCTTTCACCATCCCGGCGACCACGAAGAGATTCAGGCCGACCGGAGGCGTGATTTGTGAGAGTTCCATTTGGGTGACAACGAGGATTCCAAACCAGATGAGATCTATACCCAGCTGATTCATTAAAGGGATGAAAAATGGGAGAGTAACCAAGGTCATGGTCAAAGTGTCCATTGCAGTCCCCACAATAAAGTAAACCAACATGATACAGATGATGACACTCGTCGGTGATAAGTTAAGTTTGCCAACCCATTCGGCCAAACCCTGGGATAGGCCGGAGATGACTACAAAGACGCTGAAAATCTCCGCCGAAACAATAACTGCAAAAATCATCCCGGCAATCGAAAGGGACGTTTTAAATGCGTTCACCAGATTCTGTCTATTGATGGTCCTTCTATAAAGGCCGTAGAGAAAGGCACCGACTGCACCCATGACCCCCGCTTCATTTGCAGTGTACACTCCAAACATGATGCCGCCCATTACCATGATGAACAAGACCGCTGTGGGAGCAGCATATTTAAACGCTGACGCTTTTTGTTTCCAATCGGTCTTTCCTGCCGGGGGACCATAGGAAGGGTTCAGCCTGCATTGGATATAAATTTGAGCCATGAACATGAGGGTAAGAAGAACACCCGGTATGAATACAGCCACATACAACTTGCCCAAAGAAGTCTCACTCATGATTGCGTAGATCACAAGGCCGATCGAGGGCGGAATAAGGTTGCTCAAGGTACCTGCTGCAGAAAGGGTGCCAGTAGCAAGCTTAGGGTTATATTTGTATTCTAACAGGCCTGGTAGAGCCAGTTTGGTCAAAATAGCGGAACAAGCGGTACTCGAACCACTCACCGCGGCAAGAAACCCCCCTCCAACACAGCTTGCCATTGCCAGACCCCCTCTGAAGTTCCCCACCCAGGCATTGGCCGCCCGGAAGGAGTCCCGCATCATGCCTGAGACATCGGCCAGCTCACCCAAAAGCAAGTATACGGGGAAGAGAGCCATGTTGTAGGAGGCGATCGCGGAAAAGGGTATCATTCCTACCATGTTGAAAGCTTTATCGACACCATGAATCATAACATAGCCCCAAATACCCACGAGGGCTAAAGTGACAGCAATATGTAAACCTAAAAACATCAGGATGAGCATCAGAATTAATCCAATCACACCCACGAACTCAGGGCTCATAATGGGGGCCCTCCTTCCTGCTTCACTTCAGATCCTTCGGGGAGGAATACTTGGATTAGGAGTGTCAGGCTGAATATGAAAATCAAAATAGAGAGCACAATCTCAAATGGTCCCTGAGGGATCAGCAGCGTTGCTGTGCTACTGTTATTCTTTACCTTATCCAACCCATCGAAATAAGATAGATAAGCCAAAAATGACCAGGTGATAAATCCGAAGAATGAGACAACCCGGTCGAGAATTGCACGAGAACGACTTGAAAAGTGTACGAGAAGGACATCAACCTTAACATGGTGGCGTTCGATGGCAGCAAGAAACATAGCGACGCCACCGAAGATAGCCATGCTGAGCTCAACCATGTCTATTTCTCCTATGAGGGGCTTTTTAAGAAGGTAACGCCCAATAACATTTGCAAAGGTCACAAGTATTATAAATGAGATGGATACGTATCCAATGAGATTGATCACTTTCATGAGAGAACGGATGCCATTCGATACGGTGCGCCTCTGGCTCAAGAGTTTCATGCCTTCCTACCTCCCTTGAATACAGGCTGGACACGGAGACTTTCCATCCCCTCTGTCCAACCTACACCGGTGACAGGTTTTTCGTTGCAGGCAGATGTTTATTTGACTGCTGCCAGGACGAAATCCAAGGCTTCCTTGGCGGGAAGCCCTATTGCGGTCTTTTCCTTAACGTATTTTTCTAACAAAGGAGCGAGGGCGGCTGTCCATTTTTGCTCTTCCTCTGCGGAGAGTTTGAAAAAACTTCGCCCCAAGTCGACCAGATACTTACGTCCCTTGATGTATTCCTCATCCCGGCTCCGGCCAACGATTGCTGTATATTTTTCGCCTAGGTCGACAATGATTTTCTGCTGAGCAGGACTCAGGCTATTGTAGGTGTTGAGATTCATCCCGTACCAGGCGGTCGCTTTGTGGACAAAATACTCCAAATGATTCTTAAGGACCTCGCCTAATTTAAAACTGAATACAGCGCCGTAATCGGCGACGGTGCCGTCCACCACACCCTTCTGGAGTGCTTCATAGGCTTGATCCATTGACATGGCCACTGGAGTGGCTCCCAAGGCCTTGAGGATTTCAACTTCGTTGGCGTTGCACCGTAACAACTGGCCGGACAATTCTGAAAATTTACTGACCGGCTTGTTGCTGCCGATGTGGCCGCCGGCCATATTCAGAAAACCCAACACTTTCATTTGGCCGAATTCTTTGGGTTGGAATTTCTTATAGGTTGCCAAACAGACCTGGCTCATCTTTTCAGAGGTCGCCACCGGTATCGGCAGGTCGGCAACTTCCATCAGGGGAAAACGTCCCGCGGTATAGCCATTGACAGAGAAACCGAAGTCGGAGATGCCTTTTATGACACCGTCCAGAATTTGCGGAGCCTTAGTTAGAGTTCCGCTGTAGTATAAGACAATCTTGATTTGGCCACTGGTCGCTTGTTCCACTTCGCTGCAAAAGGCAGCGAGCACTTTACTCACATGGTGGGTGGGGGGGGTATAGGTACTGAACGTTAATTCACGGGCTTTGACTGATTTGGACCGCTCGCCGTGCATGCGCCCTGGCGCAGCAGGTAGCCGTCTTTTGGCGAAGGCGGACTGTAATGGTACGAAGGGCTCTGCCCGTGGGGTTCCATGGATCTGGTTCACTTGACATCAAGTCGTCTCTTCATCTTTCAGTGACCAGATTTTACAGGGGGAACAAAGATCCCTTCCTGAAATAATCGCTCCACCGGTATGGCCTCCGACCTCTCAGCCGGATCCCTGGGAGGCCTGTCAAGAAAAAGGTTCACCGGATATCGAGGCTTGGCATACATATCCCTGTATCCTTCTGTCCTCAGTTCTGCAAGCCAGTTGTGGTGGCGGTCGGTTCTCCGTTTCCTGAGGGCCTGAAGGTGTATCTGTGTTGCCGTAATCGTCTCGCCGGGGTATGTGACCTGCTGCACCAAAGCTCCATGGAAATCCACAATCATGGATTGGCCCGGGTAAGCATTGATTGGATTGCCTTTGACGAAGAGGTCACCCGGGGCACAAGCCACAACGTACATGATGTTATGCACGGCCGCAGCCCTGTTCGTGATTTCCCACAGCTGCTGAGGCGGAGAACCTTCGGGCTCTGTCGATCCGCTTGACCGCAGCATGACCTCGCAGCCTTGAAGGCCTAAAGCCCTCGAGTGTTCAGGCCAGAAGCCGTCATTGCAGATGAGATAACCGAGCTTTCCGATATCGGTTTCCACAACAGGGAAGAAACAGCTCAGGATATCTCCTTTTTTCCTTCCATACTTTCCGTCCATCACTTTAATATACTTATCGAACACGTCGTGAGGGCTGACATCATCACGGCCGCTGTACGGAATATAATTGCAGTACTTATGCCGCTTATAAATGACTTCCCCATTGGGGTCAATGATGAACCCGCAGTTAAAAGCAAATTCCGTGCTGATCTCGGGGATGATTTCATGGGCGCTTCCCGCGATATAAGTCTTATACTTTTTAGCTTTTTCGGCTATCAGATCCGTCTCCTCCCCGGGTATCTGAATCGCCATATCCTTGGCAACCTTTTGGTAGAGGGTAGCGTAGGGAGCGGCATTGTCATTCCAGCCTTGCATGAAAACCTCGGGGAAAAGGACTAATCTCATCGGAGCATATTCTCGGAGCGTGGCTTTGGCCCATGCATATTCAATCAACTCGAGCGAGCGGCGCAGGTTCACCTCCTTGATCTCTTTCCTGTGGGATATTCCCGTGCGGTTCATCTGCATGCAGACTGCTGTGTAAATATCTTCCATATTTCAATCCTCCCTTTCTGAAATTCACACCCTTTCCCGCCTGAATCGAATCCGTCTTTTCTCCCGTCATAAACAAAAGTATGCTTTTCTCACGAATGGGCTGCTATTTCACCGCTGCCAATACGAAGTCCAAAGCTTCTTTAGCAGGAAGGCCCTTGGCCTTTTTCTCCGTTAAATACGCATCGTACAAAGGAGCCAGTGCAGTGGCCCATTTCTGCTCTTCTTCCGCCGGAAGTTTCACAAGCTTGTTCCCCAATCCGATCAGATACTCCCGGGCCTTCTTGTTCTCTTCATCCCGGCTCCGGCCCAGGATGGTTGTGTATCTTTCGCCCAGGTCGGTGATGATTTTCTGCTGAGCAGGCGTGAGGCTATTATACGAATTGAGACTCATGCCGTACCAGCAAGTCGTGTTGCGGAAGAAGTACTCCACGTGAATCTTGACGACTTCTCCTAATTTATAGCTCATCAGAGATGCAAAGTCGCCGAGATTTCCATCGGCAATACCTCTCTGGAGGGCCTCATAGGCCTGGCTTATTGGCATGGCTACCGGAGTGGCCCCAAACGCCTTCACCAAGGCGACATCGGCGCCGGTGCACCGTATCAACTGCCCGGACAGATCGGCAAATTTATTGATCGGCTTGTTGCTGCTAATGCCGGAACATGCCATGTTGAGAAAACCGAGGAGCTTCATTTGAGCGAACTCTTTTGGCTGGAACTTCTTATAGAGTGCCAAACAGACCTGGCTCATTTTTTCCGAGGTATTGACCGGTATGGGGAGGTCGGTTACTTCCATGAGAGGCAGGCGTCCTTGGTTGTAACCGTTGACAGAGAAACCAAAATCAGAGATTCCTTTGATAACGCCGTCCAGGACTTGGTCTGCCTTGGTCAGAGTTCCGCTGGAGTACAAAGTAATTTTGATTTCGCCGCCGGTCGCTTTCTCCACATCGCTGCAAAAGTTCGTCAGCACTTTGCTGACGTGGTGCGTGGGAGGAGTGTAAGTACTGAAAGTCAGGGTTTTCGCCGGCTTGGAAGATTGAGCCAGTGGAGCAGAGGTAATCCCCACGACCAGGAAAACGACGAGCAGAACCACAGGGATTGAAAAAACGACGCGCCTTTTCATTTGATTGCCCTCCTTTTATGAGTATTTAGTTCATCTCTGCCTTCAGAGTACCCTCCGATACGTCGTATGACTCAGACGGACCCCTTCCTGAAACGAATGCTCCCCTCCGGAGGCTATCACGCATAGCGTTACTTGTTCCTGCATATCGTTATTATAATAAACCACTTTTTAACACCCTGAAAAAGGGCTGTCAAGCTTTTTCCCACCCGTCGCGGTTCTCTTTTCAACCGGGGATTTTAAGTGGGCGTTCCATGGGTTTCTTAGGGAGCAACCTCTTGGAATTCCTTTCGGAAGCTGTTTGACAAACGTGAAATCTTATATGAGAATTGACCGGGACATCGAACCAAATTATCTTGCACGGAAGCCCCTCGTGTGTGTGTAGGGAGCCTCGCTTCGGAGAGGCGAATATGGATGAAATAAGAAAGTGGTTTTGGGAAGTTAGGGTTGATGAGGCCGTGAAAAACCTGGTCAAGCATGGATTTGAGGCGAACAAGGCATCCGACCGTTTATCGGCCGTAGACGAAATCATGAAGCGGATCCCTCCGGAAAGAACGGTTGGCACAGGCGGATCCGTCACCCTGAGAGAGATCGGCATCCTTGACCGGCTCCGGAAACAGGGAAACTTGATCTATGACCATTGGACGAAAGGAATGGGTAAGGAGGACTCCCTGAGGATGAGACGGCTTCAACAATCCTCCGATGTCTTTCTGACAAGCGCCAATGCCGTGACGTTAAGCGGAGAGATCGTCAGTATCGATGGTTTCGGCAACAGGATCTCTTCCATGACCTTCGGCCCGAAAGAAGTGATCATCGTCGCCGGACAGAATAAGATTGTCCGGGATGTTGGAGAAGGCGTGAATCGAATTAAGACATGGGCGGCCCCCATGAATGCCAAAAGGTTCGGAGCCGATACCCCTTGCGCCCGGTTGGGCCGATGCACGGATTGTGATTCAGCCGAGCGAATCTGCAGGGGGATTCTGATCATGGAGAGGAGACCCTTTGCTACTCCTACCTTGGTTGTGATCGTCATGGAGGATCTGGGTTACTGATCCTACTTGAACTTGGGAAAAAAGTACAGTATCCTTTTTGGGTTGAGCCATTCGATTTGAATTCTAAAAGGTGCAGTTTTATTAGGAGGAAGAATATGGGTAAAGTTAGGAGGGCCATTATCAGCGTTTCGGATAAATCGGGGGTCGACTCTTTTGCAAAGGGGTTGGCCCAAATGGGTGTCGAGATCCTCTCAACAGGGGGAACGGCAAAGACGTTAAGGGAGCAGGGGGTTCCGGTGAAGGACATCTCCGACTACACGGGGTTTCCGGAGATGATGGAAGGCAGGGTGAAGACCCTTCATCCGAAAGTTCATGGCGGTCTTTTGGGAAAGAGATCAAAAAAGGAGCATATGCAGAAGATGGAGGAGCATGGGATCCTTCCCATTGACCTGGTCGCAGTCAATCTCTATCCCTTTGAAGCGACCGTGGCAAAGAAGGATTGTCTTCTGGAAGAGGCGATTGAGAACATCGACATCGGCGGTCCCACAATGCTCCGTTCCGCTGCAAAGAATTATCCGGATGTCACGGTCGTCGTGGATCCGAATGATTATCGTTCTGTTCTTTCCGAACTGAAGGAGAAGGGTGAAATATCCATAGAGACCAACTTCCGATTGGCCAAAAAGGTTTTCCAGCATACGGCTCGCTATGACGGGGCCATCTCGAATTACCTCGGACAGATTGAGAATGGAAAGAAGGTCTATGAGTTTCCGGAGACCTTCACCTTGCAGGTGAGAAAAGCCCAGGAGCTCCGGTACGGAGAAAACCCCCATCAAAAGGCGGCTTTTTACCGGGAGTATTTGTTGACGGAGCCCTCTGTATCGAACGCCGTTCAGATCCAGGGCAAAGAATTGTCGTTCAATAACATCTTGGACGTGGACTCGGCATACGAGACGGTCAAGGAGTTTGAGGAAGTTGCAACCGTGATCATCAAGCATAATAACCCCTGTGGTGTAGCCACCTCTGCCACAAGTTTGGCCGATGCTTATCGGAAGGCAAGGGACTGCGATCCTGTCTCGGCATTCGGAGGGGTGGTGGGTTTCAATCGAATCGTGGATGCGGAGACCGCGAAAGAGATGGTTCAAATCTTCCTCGAAGTCATCATTGCTCCGGGTTTTGATCCGAAGGCGTTAGAGATTCTTAAGACGAAGAAAGATCTCCGGATCCTTCAAACCCCGCCTCTTACGGCTTCCTATTCGCAGGGCGGATTGGATTTAAGAAAGGTGGTTGGAGGTCTCTTGGTTCAGGACCGGGATCTGGGTCGGGTGCCGATGGATCAGTGGAAAGTGGTGACAAAGAGAAAACCCACAGAGGAAGAGAAAAAAGGAATGGCCTTCGGATGGAAAGTGGCCAAGCATGTGAAGTCGAATGCCATTGTTCTGGTTCGGGAGGATCGGACGGTCGGGATCGGGGCAGGCCAGATGAGCCGGGTCGATTCGACACGATTGGCGGTGATGAAAGCCCAGTCTCCGACAAAGGGAACGGTTTTGGCCTCTGACGCCATGTTCCCATTCAGAGACGGAGTCGATACGGGTGCTGAAGCCGGTGCTTCGGCCATCATCCAGCCTGGGGGATCGATTCGGGACGATGAAGTGATCGCAGCGGCTGATGAGCACAATATTGCCATGGTCTTTACGGGGATGAGACACTTTCGACATTAGAAGAACGTGTCCGTGATTCGTGACCGTGTCCGTAAGAACATTAAACTGAATGTCCGTGATCCGTTCTATGTTCCATTTTTTGCTTTTAACGGACACGGACACGTGACACGGAAAACGGGGGTTATATGAAGGTCTTAGTCGTCGGTAGCGGGGGCAGGGAACATGCCCTGGTTTGGAAGATTGCGCAGAGTCCAAAGGTCACAAAGATCTATTGTGCTCCGGGAAATGCGGGCATTTCCGAACAGGCATCGATTGTCCCGATCAAAGCCAACGATTTAAATGGTCTCCTTGAGTTTGCTTTGCAAAAGGAGATCGATCTGACCGTGGTCGGACCCGAGGAGCCCCTGACAAAAGGTATCGTCGATCTTTTTGAGTCAAGAGGGCTTGCCATTTTCGGAGCCAGTCAGAAGGCTTCGGAGATCGAAGGGAGCAAATCCTTTGCCAAAGAGATGATGAAGAAATACTCGATCCCGACCGGTTCTTACGAGATCTTCGAAGACCCGAAGAGAGCGGTTGCGTATCTCCGAAAACAGGGGGCTCCGATTGTGGTGAAGGCTGACGGACTGGCAGCGGGTAAAGGGGTGGTGGTCTGTAAAACCGTCGAAGAGGCTATCGAGTCTGTTGAGCGGATCATGGTGAGGAAGGTATTCGGAGAGGCGGGCCGTCGGGTGGTGATCGAGGAATACCTGGTGGGCGAAGAGGCCTCCTACCTTGCATTCACCGATGGGAAAGTGATCCTTCCGATGGCGTCTTCCCAGGACCATAAAGCCATCTTTGACGGTGACGAAGGTCCCAACACGGGAGGAATGGGGGCCTACTCACCTGCACCGGTGGTGACCAATCAGGTCCATGAGAGGATCCTGGAAAAGGTTTTGAGGCCCATGATTCAAGGCATGGGAGAAGAGGGCAGACCCTATAAGGGTGTGCTCTATGCGGGATTGATGATCCATGATGGCCATCCCAAGGTATTGGAATTCAATGCCCGTTTCGGAGATCCGGAGACCCAGCCGGTCTTGATGCGCATGAAGGGCGATATGGTCCCTATCTTGATGGCGTGCATCAAAGGAAATTTATCCCAATACCAGATCGCATGGGACAACCGGGCCTCCGTCTGTGTGGTGATGGCCTCGAAAGGATATCCCGGGGATTATGAAGGAGGAAAAGCGATTCACGGCCTTAAGGAAGTTTCTCAGATGAAAGATGTCTTTGTCTTCCACGCGGGGACAGATCTGAAAGACGGCCAGGTGGTCACGAGCGGCGGAAGAGTTTTGGGAGTCGCAGGATTGGGTGAAGACATTCCAAGGGCGATTGAGAAAACCTATGAGGCCGTCAGGCGGATCGCCTGGGAAGGTGTGTATTATCGAAAGGACATCGGACAGAAAGCATTGTGTTGGTTATAATCCCCCTCCCTCCCCCTTTATGAAAGGGAGATAAATGATCTCTTCCCTTTGCTAAAGCCTGCCTGCGGTAGGCAGGGGAAGCGGGGAGGGATTTCAAGTGGTTTTATCAAAGATGATAGGAGGTTTGAACGAATGCACAATATTGCGGTGATTCCAGGGGATGGAACGGGTCCGGAAGTGATCGCCGAAGGACTGAAGGTTCTAAAGGCAGTTTCCGAGAAATTTAAATTCAAGTGTCACCTTGAGCACTACGATCTGGGCGGAGAGCGATATCTGAGAAGTGGAGAGACCCTGCCGGAATCGGTCTTCGAGGAGTTAAAGAAGGTGGACGCCATTTATCTCGGTGCGATTGGCCATCCACAGGTGAGGCCGGGGATACTGGAGAAGGGAATTTTGCTCAGCCTCCGGTTTCAACTTGACCAGTATATCAATCTCAGGCCTGTCAAACTCTATCCCGGAGTGGAAACGCCTCTCAAAGACAAGAAACCCGAGGATATTGATTTCGTTGTCGTGAGAGAGAACACGGAGGGGGCTTATCTCGGAGCCGGAGGTTTTTTCAAGAAGGGCACACCCGATGAGATTGCGATTCAGGAGGCCATACACACCCGGAAGGGGGTGGAGCGGTGCATCCGGTATGCTTTTGAGTACTGCCGTAAGAGGGATCAAAAGAAGAAGGTGACCCTTTGTGGAAAGACCAATGTTCTCACCTATGCCTTCGACCTCTGGGAGAGGACGTTTTACGAAGTGGCCAAGGCCTTCGAGGGGATCAAGACGGATTATGCCCATGTGGATGCGACCTGCATGTGGATGGTCAAGAATCCCGAGTGGTTCGATGTGATTGTGACGGATAATATGTTCGGAGACATCATCACCGATTTGGGGGCAATGATTCAGGGAGGGTTGGGCATTGCCGCCGGAGGGAATATTAATCCGAAGGGCGTTTCGATGTTTGAGCCGATCGGGGGATCTGCCCCAAAGTACACGGGGAAAGGGGTCGTGAGCCCGCTCTCGGCCATTGCTGCTTGCCAGATGATGCTCGAGCATTTAGAAGAAGAGAAAGCTGCAAAAAGGATCGAAGAGGCGATCATGAAGGTGGTGAAGAATGATGTAAAGAGTCTGACCGCCGGCAAGATGGGATATAGTACCTCGGAAGTGGGAGATTTGGTGGTGAAGTACGTTCTTGGGAGATAGATTTCAAATTGCAGATTTCAGATTGCAGATTGAAAAGCTTTCAATCGTAAATTTGAAATTTGAAATCTGAAATGGAGGTTCAACATGGAATGGGGGATGAAAAATCGTTTGGCCCAGCTGATTAAGGCAGATGGCCGTTGCCTATTTTTACCAATTGATCATGGCTATTTTCAGGGGCCAACCCGAAAGTTGGAGAAGCCCGGAGAAACGATTCGACCGCTCCTTCCCTTTTGCGATGCCCTTTTTGTGACGCGGGGGGTCCTCCGTGCCTCCATCGACCCTGAGAATACCAAGCCCATTATTCTCCGGGTTTCCGGCGGCACCAGCATGGTTGGAAAAGACCTCTCCAACGAAGGGATCACCACCTCGATGGAAGAGGCCATTCGCTTGAACGTGTCGGCAGTGGGTATCTCCATCTTTGTTGGGAGCGAGTTTGAACGGGATTCGTTGTTGAACCTTGCCAAGCTTGTGGACGAAGGAGAAAAGTACGGCATCCCTGTCATGGCGGTGACAGCCGTGGGGAAAGAGTTAGAAAAGCGAGATGCCCGTTACCTTGCCTTGAGCTCTCGGATTGCTGCTGAATTGGGCGCACGAATCGTGAAGACCTACTGGTGCCAAGACTTCGACAAAGTGGTCAATGGCTGTCCTGTCCCGGTGGTCATGGCAGGTGGCCCCAAGGTGGATTCGGACTTACAGGTATTCGAGTTTGTTCATGACGGGATGGAAAAGGGTGCAATCGGAGTCAACCTTGGACGAAACATCTGGCAGAATGACCATCCCACAGCCATGATTAAAGCCCTTCGTGCTATCATCCACGAGAAGGCCGCGGTAAAGGAAGCGAATGAAATCTTCGAACAAGAGAAAAAATAGGGACACATAAAAATAGGGACACATACCATTTTTTGTTTCTCTAAATGGCAAAAGAGTAACCCATGATATTCATCTTCCGATATTTAGACTCAGCCAAAAATGGTATGTGTCCCGATTTTTTTAGGTAAGTCATGCGCATAGCCATGTATTACAACAACAGGGATGTGAGGCTGGAGGAGATTCCAACCCCTGAGATTGCCTCCGGTGAGTTGCTGGTCAAGGTTCTGGCAAGCGGCATCTGCGGCAGCGACGTGATGGAATGGTATCGTATCAAAAAAGCTCCTCGTGTATTGGGCCATGAGATTACCGGAGAGATTGTCACGGTCGGAAGTGAAGTGATACGGTATCACGTTGGTGATCGGGTCTTCATCTCCCACCATGTTCCGTGCAATACCTGCCACTATTGTCTCAAGGGGTGTCACACCGTTTGTGATACCTTGCGGAACACGAATTTCGATCCCGGCGGATTCGCTGAATATATCCGTGTTCCAGGGATCAATGTGGACCGAGGGGTGTTTCCATTGCCTGAGGAAGTCTCCTTCGAGGAGGGGGTTTTCATTGAACCGTTGGCTTGCGTTCTTCGAGGACAAAGGCTGGCGAAATTTTCTCCTGGCCAGACCGTTTTCGTTCTTGGGAGCGGAATCTCGGGTCTTCTTCATATTGCCCTCGCTCATCTCTCAGGGGCCGGACGAATCATCGCATCCGATATCAATGAGTATCGCCTGAAGGCGGCGAAGAAATGGGGAGCGGATGAAGCGCTCCATGCAAAAGAGGTTTCACCCGCGAGAATTCGAGAGATCAATAAGGGCCGGCTCGTTGATCTGGCCATTGTCTGCTCAGGGACGATATCTGCTTACAATCAGGGACTGCAATCGGTGGATCGAGGAGGAACCGTCCTGTGTTTCGCTCCCCTTGAACCCGGTCTCCATTTTCTTTTTCCCTTCTTTGACTTTTGGAATGACGGGATCACATTGTTACCGACTTACGGAGGAAGCCCTCTCGATATCGAAAGGGCGATTGCATTAATAAGAACCCACCGGATTCCTCTTCGTGAGATGGTTACCCATCGACTTCCACTGGCAGAGACCGGGGTCGGGTTTCGGTTGGTGGCCGAGGCCAAGGACTCGATTAAAGTGATCATCGAGCCCCACCGATGATTCTTGGGAGGCATGCTTTCTCGTGGCCTTCTCGTGTTTTGCTTGACACTCAAAGGGTTTTCCGGGTATCATACTTGCCAAGTTTGGGGAAACTCGGGTTTTCGAATTCGATCAAGAAACGAGAGGAGGTGAGTGAGATGATCAGGCCATGGATGAAGTGTATTTCATGGTATCTCGTTGTGGCTATGTTTATCATCGGCATCACACCGAGGGTTTATGCCGAGTTTTCACCATCGGAGGTGATCGGGTTTTCACCGACTGACAGGGCTTCTGACCTTCAGAAGATTCAGAAGGTGATTGAGATGAAGATGATCGGTGAGAGGCTCAGGGAGCTCGGGCTGACGCCGGACGAGATTCAGAACAGATTGAGCCTGCTCAGCGATCAGCAGATTCATCAGTTTGCCCTTCAGCTGGATGAATTGAAAATCGGAGGCGACGGATTGGGGATTATTGTCGGGCTTCTGGTGATCGCCATCCTGGTAGTCATCCTGCTTTATCTGATGGGTCATCGAGTGATCATTACAAAGTAGCGCGGGCTTTAAAAGACCTTGATCTTCACACGGTTCAATTGCAAAGGTAGGAGATTTTGCTAAAGAAGTTTACCGGCAGGGGCGCCCCGTTGAGGAGGCGCCCCTGTCTATTGATATTCTCTCTGTGCTTCCTTTTCTCGTGTATCAAGGCTCCTTCTGTTCAGGAACCGGAATTGAGTCGTGCCATAGAAAACGTCCCTTTTTATCCGCAGCAAGCGTATCAATGCGGCCCGGCTTCCCTTGCCGGGGTCTTGAATTATTGGGGCATCGATGTGTCACCGGAAGAGATTGCCGAAGAGATCTATAGTCACTCGGCAAAGGGGACGCTGAATATCGATATGGTCCTCTATGTGGAAAAAAAAGGGCTCAAAGCGACCCCGTATCAAGGCAGCTTTACAGACATCAAAGAAAAGATCGATTCAGGTTATCCCTTGATCGTACTGGTCGATGATGGTCTTTGGGTTTACCAGCAGAACCATTTTATGGTCCTCCTCGGCTATTACCCCAATGGGATCATCGCTCATTCCGGCAAGGACCGTCACAAGGTCATCCCCCTAAAGGATTTTTTGAAATCGTGGGAGAGGACAAGGTTTTGGACTCTCTGGATCGCACCAAAATGAAATCCTTATTCTCCTTTCTCCTCGTTTTGGCCTGCCTTCTGATCCTTTCGGGTTGCGGGCTTCCGAGAATCATCCTGGTGAAAGACCCGCTGACTCCGGAGGAACATTTGAATCTTGGAGTGACCTACGAGAAGAAAGGCGAATTTGATCACGCCATGGCAGAATATCGATTGGCCGCAAAGAAACTGGACATCGCCTATCTTTATCTGGGCAATGCCCATTTTCAGAAAAAGGAATGGGTCGAAGCAGAAGAATATTACAAAAAGGCGATCGAGAGAGATCCGAGAAATGCCGATGCCTATAACAATCTCGCATGGCTGTACTATGCAAAGAAAGAGAATCTTGACGAGGCGGAAGATCTCGCGAGCAAAGCCATGGAACTGAACCCTTCAAAAGACAAAATCTATCGAGATACGCTGCAGAAGATAAGAGAAATGAAGAAAACCCGATAGGCCGGACATTCTTGTCCGGCACTACACTTCCGCTACAGATATCCCTGTTTCTTCAGGTTAACCACGAGGATGGAGATCGCTGCGGGCGTGACGCCGGAAATACGTGAGGCCTGGCCCAGGGAAAAGGGCCTGATTTTGACCAACTTCTCCATCACTTCTTTCGAAAGGCCGACCACGGAACTGAAATCAAAATCCTCCGGAAATTTTGCCTCCTCCAATTTCTTGAATCGTCTGATCTGTTCCGTTTGCCTGAGGATATAGCCGTCATATTTCACCTGAATCTCCACCTGCTCCCAAACCTTTTTGGGAAGTCCCGCGAGGTCTTGATCGAATGCGAAAAGGTTCTCAAAATGGATTTCAGGCCTTTTCAATACTTCTCGAAGGGAAACCTCCTTTTTCAAGGTTGCACTTCCCCATTGATGAAGGGTCTCGTTGTTTTCTCTTGTCGGATTGACATGGGTATTGGAGATTCTCAGAAGGGTCTTTTCTATGGCGGTTTTTTTTTCTAAGAAGATCCGGTAATCCGCTTCCTTGACCAACCCGACCCGGTACCCCATTTCCCTTAACCTCAGGTCGGCGTTGTCTTCGCGGAGATGGAGACGATGTTCGGCCCTGGAGGTGAACATCCGATAAGGTTCTGCTGTGCCTTTGGTCACCAGGTCATCGATCAGAACACCCGTATAGGCATCGGAACGTTGCAGGATCAAAGGGTCCTCTTCACGGATGTAGAGGGAGGCATTGATCCCTGCAATCAATCCCTGCGCGGCAGCCTCTTCGTATCCCGATGTCCCATTGATCTGTCCGGCATGGAAGAGCCCCTTGATCTTCTTCGTTTCGAGGGATGGCTTCAATTCGGTGGGATCCACAAAGTCATACTCAATCGCATACCCTGGCCGAATGATCTCCACCTCTTCCATGCCCTGAATCGATCTCAGCATCCGGATTTGGATATCCAAGGGAAGACTGGTGGAGATTCCGTTCGGGTAGACCTCCGTCGTACTTCGGCCATCGGGTTCCAAAAAGATCTGGTGCCTTTTCCTATCCGCGAAGCGTACGATTTTATCCTCAATCGACGGGCAATATCTGGGGCCGATCCCTTTGATGATTCCGCAATAGAGGGGGGAACGATCAAGGCCGCTCTTGATGATCTCATGGGTCGAAGGGTTCGTATAAGTGATGTGACAGGGGACTTGGTCGATTTCGATTTCTTTTGTGGAGAAAGAGAAAGGGACGGGCTTTTCATCTCCATATTGAGGCGTGAGCTTGGAGAAATCGATGGTTCGGCCATCGAGCCTTGGAGTCGTTCCGGTCTTGAGCCTTCCCATTCGGAACCCCAATTTTCTGAGGGATTCGGATAAGCCGACGGAGGGAGGATCGCCCATCCGGCCTGCGGGGAAATGGGTTAAACCGATGTGCACGAGACCGTTGAGAAAGGTCCCGGGCGTTAGAATCAAAGCTTTGGTCCGGACGATTTCACTCGGATTGGTCTTGACTCCGGAGACCGTATCGTCATCGACCAGAATTTCTTCCACGGTCGCCTGTTGGACGGTGAGATCGGCCTGGTTCTCAACCGTTCTTTTCATTCGAAGCCGGTAGGCTTCGCGGTCCGCCTGGGCCCTTGAAGAGCGGACGGCAGGCCCTTTTCCGGTGTTGAGCTGACGGAACTGAATCCCTGTCTCATCCGTCGCCCTGGCCATCTCCCCGCCCAGGGCATCGATCTCTTTGACCAGATGGCCTTTGGCCAAACCGCCGATTGCGGGGTTACAGGACATATAACCGATTCGGTCCATGTTCTGAGTGATGAGAAGAGTCGGGTGTCCCATACGGGCGCAGGCCAAGGATGCCTCGATTCCAGCATGGCCGCCGCCGACCACAATGACGTCGTATGTTTTGATGGTGGGTGTACTATTCATAAGCGTGAGAGTCGGTGGCGACACCCCCTATCAAATCCCAATAACCGAATCCCCTGCCCCTGCCGAAGGCAGGCGTCAGGCAGGCAAGTTCCAAATAATATCCAATCACCAATTTTCTACATAAGCAATAACATATTGGCCACCGTTCTTGGAATTTGGTCATAGGAACATTGGACATTATTTGCTGCTTGATGCCTGCCTACCGGTAGGCAGGGGATCTGGGATTTCCATACCCTCTGCAGGCTTTCACACAGACGCCGCAGATATGATGGCTGAAATGGAGAGATTTGGAAAAAATTTTCAACTGTTCGTAGCATCGGAGGTGATCGAAGTCTTCCTGTCGCTCCTGGATCGCTCCCGCCGGACAGACTCTTAAACAAGCCCTGCAGGGGCCGCAGTCCTTTGCAGACGGAGAGTCGGTGACAAGAGGAAGATCCGTAAGAATCGTGATCAGACGAACCCTTGCTCCACACGCTTCATTGACCAGAAGGTTATTTCGTCCAATCCAACCCAATCCGGCTGCACGGGCCACATGCTTGTGGGAAAGATGGCCCCTTTGGCTCTTCCAATCCAAAATTTGGGAGGCGGGAATGGGCATTGCCTGATAGCCCAGACCTTGAATCGCCGAAGTGGCAACCAATCCGATGGTATCGAGGAGGATATTGACCCGCTGATAATGGTGAAAATAGAGCGGAGTTGGCTGATTTTCGATCCCCTCCAAAACCACATCCGAAAGATGATATCCAACGGAGATGGCAAAAGAAAGCCGGTCGGCCAGGGAGGGAGGAAGAAGCGTTTCGTCCTTCTTGAAGGCCCGGAGATCTGCGACACCAAAGAGGGAGGCCCCCCATTGATGGCACAGGGCCTTAATCCTTTCAGAATTTTCTTTCGAACTCATGATGATTTAAATTATGACTTTTGGCCGGAAGGATTGCAAGGGTTCTATGAATGCGGATTACGGAATGCCCCATGCGGAATATATCAGTCTCTCACTCCTCATTCCACACTCCGAGCTCCGTGCCTACGCCTGCTTGCGGCAGGGCGGGCAGGCGCCGTATTGTAGAGTAAGATTGCCGCGCTCCCGCTGGTCGCTCGCAAGGATAACCGGTGATGTTGAAATACTTGATGCGTTTGTATTAATCACTCCGAACTTTGATCTTCAGATCCTTGATCTTTTTCCGGAGGGTGTTTCGATTGATCCCCAGGAGTTGGGCCGCAGCGATCTGGACATCATGAACCCTTTTCAGAGCCGATTTGATCAGAATCTTCTCCACCAATCGGATGATATCGTCGAACAGGGCCATCTTTGCCTTCGACTCCACGTAAGGGTCAACCTTATTTAAGACTTCGGTCAGCCTTTCTTCCAAAATCTCTTCTAACAAAGAAGATTTTGCTATTGAATGGCTGTCCTTCTGAGGTGGCTCCATTCTCTTGAGCTGATAATTCCTGATCACCGGAGAGAGAATCCCTGAGAGGATGGAAAGGAACTGAAAATCTTCATTCAATTCATCTCTGGGCCCATAGAGCGAGTCGATCGTGATTACGCCAATCGGCTCGTTCTCCGCAATGAGAGGGATACAGATCAGCGGAGGCCGGATCTTCTCGATCCGCTTCGCCCCTTTGCTGACCTCCGTATAGAGCGGCTCGCGGCTCAAATGATGGATGGCCAGGGGTTGCCTGGATTCGATCACTTTGCCGATGATCCCTTCTTGACTGCTGCAGGTGAGGGGATGGGTCTCCCATTCGCTGCCATAGAGAGCCTCCACGCGAAGGGGATCGCCCTGAGAGTCTTGAAGGACGAGGGCTGAATAGCCCACTGAAAAATATTGAGACAGGATTGCCATCACGTCCAGAAAATAATCCTGGAGACGGTCGGGTTGAGGGAGCAAGGCAATCTCGTAGAGGCTCCTCAGTTCAGGATTGGATCGAGGGTTGATGAAGAAAGGGGAAGACATACCAGGGGCCTCCGACATTGAGATTTGAATGAAGCGGCTCTTTCACGGATTCAGGGAATAGCGATAGCCTCACCATCTTATACAAATTGAATCCTGATTTCAAGAATATTTTCGAAATATTCCTCTTCTTTCCACTTGAAGTCCTTTCTTGGATTCATTAAAATCGATTTCATATGGCCGAAAGGATTGAAAGAGAACGGCCTCGCGTGGTGGTCCTGCTTGGTCCGACAGGAGTAGGTAAGTCCAGACTCGTAATCGAATGGGCGGAGGAATTGGGAGGGGAGATCATTAGTGCCGATTCGATGCAAGTCTACCGATATATGGATATTGGCACGGCCAAGCCGACGACGGAGGAACAGAAGCGGATTCGACACCACATGATCGATTTGGTCACTCCGGACCAGCCCTTTCATGCAGGTCTCTATCGAATGCTGGCTCGAAAGAGAATCGATCAGTTGCAGGAGATGGGAACGCCCATCTGGGTGGTCGGGGGAAGCGGGCTGTACATCCGGGTTCTCACCCAGGGGCTCTTCGACCATCCCAAGATCGATCCTGAGGTGAGAAAAAAATTGAAACAGGAAGCTCAAGAGAACGGAGAAAGTTTTCTTTATGACCGTCTGAAGAAGGCCGATCCGAAAACAGCCTCCCGCATTCATCCCCATGACCTTTTTCGAATCCTACGGGCCTTGGAGGTCTTCGATTCAACGGGGATCCCCATCTCTTTTTTACGCGAGCAGCACCGTTTTGGAGATAAACCTTACCGGACCTTAAAAATCGGTTTGCAGACCGATCGAGAAACCCTTTACCGCCGGATCGAAGAAAGGGTCGATCAGATGATCGAAAGGGGATTCCTCCAGGAGGTGAAAGATCTGATGGAGAGGGGGTACGGTCCGGAATTGAAGCCGATGCAGAGTCTGGGTTATAAACAAATCGTTCAATTTCTCACGAAGGGGATGGAATGGGCTGAGGCGGTGGGACAGATCAAACGTGATACGCGCCGTTATGCCAAACGACAGTGGACATGGTTTAAGGCTGATCCGGAGGTTTACTGGAGGGATGAATCCGTCGACCGTCCGAGGATGCTCTTGGAGATTCGGTCTTTTTTAAGCGGGGAGGGTGACTATGTTGAAAACTCAGATTAATATTCAGGACCAGTTTCTTAATCGGATTCGGCGAGATCGGAGCCATGTGATTGTCGAGTTGACGACCGGCCGCAAGATCGAAGGGACGATTCTCGGTTTTGATAATTTCTGTCTTATCCTTCGGGGTGAGGCTGACCAGTTGGTTTACAAACATGCGATCTGCTCCATTTCTCCCGGGGGCAAATTGGAATTCTTAGAGACGAAATAGGGTTGGGTAGATGAAATTCCAAACTCTAAACACTAAACTCTAAATCCTAAATAAACTCAAAACTTAAAATCGAAATGTTCAAAAACGCAGTCTTGGATGTTGAGTTTGGGATTTTGGGTTTGCCTGTAAGCAGGGAGTGTAGAGTTTCGAGTTTAGGGTTTGACGATAAGATATTAGAAATTTCAAATATGTTTTGTTAGAGGATAATATGATGGACGGTCTGGATATTAAACCTATATTGGAGAGTCTCATCTTTGTCTCGGAGTCTCCGGTCAGACTCGAAACGCTTGTAGAGGTCCTGCCGGAATTTGACAAAGAGACGATTTTAGAGGCGATTCGTCAAATTAAGACAGAACACGAGGAAGGCTCGAAGGGAATAGAGTTGGTGGAGATCTCGGGCGGGTATCAATTCCGAACGAAGTCGAAGTGGGCCGAGTGGGTTCAGCGACTGAAAAAGAGCAAGGCGGTTAAATTGAGCCGCTCTGCCTTGGAAACTTTAGCCATTGTGGCCTATCGTCAACCGATCATCCGTCCCGCGATCGAGGAGATCCGTGGAGTAGATTCCGGGTGGGTTCTTCGAACCCTCCTGGAGAAAGGTCTGATAAGAATGATGGGGAGAAAAGAGATGCCCGGGCGTCCCATTCTCTATGGAACAACGAAGACTTTTCTGGAACTTTTCAGTCTGAATGCTCTTTCCGATCTTCCCACCCCCAAAGAAGTGCAGCCTCCTCCCATACCCGAAGAGATATCCCAAGAAGAGACCCAGGAGGTTGGGGAGCAGGTCGAGGTTCAGAATGGAACGGAAGGAAAGGTTGAACCCCAGTTAGAGACCGAAGCAGAAAGTCATACCGAGGTTACGAGTCCGGTCATCCCTGAAGCCTCCTCTCTCGACGGCGTAAAGGAACAGGAGATGTGAGATTGGCTTTAGAACGGATACAGAAGATTTTAGCCAAGGCCGGGATTGCTTCAAGGAGAGAAGCAGAGAGAATGGTAAGAGAGGGGAGGGTCGTCGTCAACGGGAAGATCATCGATGCGTTGGGTTTCAAGGCCGACCCCGCCAAGGATCATATCAAGGTCGACGGGAAGAGGCTGGCCCGTTTTGAACCCCCGGTGACCCTTCTTCTTAATAAGCCCCGTGGATATCTTTCCACGGTCAAAGACCCTCAGGACAGACCCACCGTCATGGACCTCCTGAAGAAAGTGAAGGGGCGGGTTTATCCGGTGGGCCGCCTCGATTTTGATGCCGAAGGGCTTCTCCTCCTCACGAACGACGGAGATCTCGCCTACCGCCTCACCCATCCGAAGTTCTCGATTGCCCGAATCTATTGGGCGAAGGTGAAAGGCCTTCCGGGCGAGAAAGAACTGATGCGGTTGAAGAGAGGGATCGTGCTCGAAGACGGGAAGGCCCGGGTGGTTTCCTCTTACATCCTCCGCGAGGAAGAGAAAAATTCCTGGGTCCGGGTGGTGGTCACAGAGGGAAGAAACCGTCTGGTGAAGAGGATGTTCTCAGTCATCGGTCATCCCGTTCTGAAGTTGAAACGGGTTGAGTTTGGCCCCCTTCGACTGGGAAACCTTCCCATCGGCCAGTACCGTTTCCTGACCCCCGAAGAGGTCGCGAAGCTCAAAGGAATGAGCGCGGAGTTCAGAGTCCGGAGTCAAAACCGACAGATGTTCAATCGAATAACTCCGGACGAATACAAACGAAATTAATAATGTTACAGTTGCCGTCATTCCTGCGGAAGCTCGCCTCGGCGAAGCCTGGGAAGGAATCCAGAAACAGGTGGAAACGCTGGATTCCCGCCTGCGCGGGAATGACAATATATAACGCTTATGTCAACTTCATACGCTTGCATGAAGTACTCTGAACTCCGAGCTGACTTATGATCACCGGTGTTGAGATCAAAAGAAAGATTGTCCATCTGGCGACACTGATCATCCCAGTAGGGTATGCCCTCACGTCAGAAGACACGGCTCTCCTCTTTCTCCTTCCTTTGTTCCTGGGATGTCTTTCCATTGATCTCCTTCGTCACTACCATTCCGGGATGGCTTCTCTTTTTCAGAAATATTTTTTCGGAAGGGTTCTCAGGGAAGAAGAGAAACGATCTTTGATGGGTTCGACCTATTTTCTCTTTTCCTCTGTCTTGACCATTCTCCTTTTTCCAAAATCGATAGCCATTGTCAGTCTGCTCATCCTGATCCTGTCTGATACGGCAGGAGCCCTGGTGGGAAAATCGATTGGAAGGGTGCGGATCTTCGGAAAGACCCTCGAAGGAAGCGGAGCGTTCTTTCTCTGCGCGCTCGTGATCGTCTGGAGCTATCCTCAACTGAACCGGCTTTCGGGAAGCCTTGCGGCGTTGGGAGCGACGGTGATCGAGGCTTTGCCGATCCGGGTGGATGATAATCTCAGCATCCCTATTGTTGCAGGGGCGGTCATGTTTTTCGGCGGGGGATGAGCGATGGGAATTTCTTCAGGGCCTCGAGAATTGTTCTCGCTTCTTCTTCCGTACGGATCCCTGCAATCGCCGAAGAGATTTTTAACTCGTCAAAGAGGAAAGAGAATGCCTCTTCTGATTTTTCCAGGAGTCTCCCATCGTCCAAGGGGTTGAGGCTGATGACAGGTCGATCGAATTTTTTAATCAAGTCACAAGCCTGCGTGAGATCGAAATGACCCCATTTCTTGTTGATGGGGATGGCATAAGCTGCCACATCGAGGGGTTTGGCTTTTGGAAGAACAAAGGTCGCCCATTGTCCTGAGAAAATGGGGATCAACCCCTTTTCCCTGACCCTGAGCACCATCTCCTTCAGAAGGTCAATCCGGCCCAAGGCGAGAAGCCAATCTCCATATCTTTCTCCGATCAAAAGAAAGGGAGTCTCTTCAGGACGAAAAGGAGAGAGCCCTTTTTCAAATCGAAGAGAATCAAAACTGATCCGGTCAATCTCTTTTTGCGTGAAGACCTCTGAAGAAGACGGGACAGGAGGCCGGTACTGAACCGTATGGGGAAGGAAGAGGTTCTTCTTGATCGTCGACAAAGCCTTCGATTCGAACTGATGGAAGGGCTTTCCCAGGAAGGAAACGCCTCTTTCCGCATCCAAATGGCAGATACCCACCAGGGTTTCATCATCCGTTAGTTCCTTGAGCTCTCTAAAAGATTCAAGATCCTTCGAAGAGGGGAGATCGAAGCACCAGTGGCCGATCTCGTAGGCTTTTTTCATCAGGGAGAAAATCTCTCCTCGGTCTGAAGAAAGATGAGGAGACAAAATGACCCTCGGAATTTCTTTCCCTTCAAGAACGGTCGTCGGTAATCGCACCATTCAACCATTCTATGACTTTCTCCTCTTATTTTCAACGGAAAGCCTTCATAGGTCGTGTACAATCTTTGTGTCAGGGGGATATTGAGGTATGGACAGAGCAGAGAAAATGGATTGTAGGGCAAGTTAGGTAGGGACGTTGTTGACTAAGTTGAATTACTCATTGCTCCCTTGTGTCCCCTTGAGACTGCTTCTTTGCATAATCTTTGATATGGCTGATGTTGAAACGCCCAATAACCTCGCCACCCCGGCTAATGGCACTCCCAACTCTTTTACTAACCGTTGCGCTATTCCCGATCTCACCCGCGGAATCTCGCCCCGTCGGCTCCCCATTCTTAGCTCTTTAAGCTC
>JBHGBJ010000052.1:0-53651 GCA_041947025.1 Thermodesulfobacteriota bacterium | reverse complement strand
CCTCAAAGGAGTGCACTTTTAAAACTTAAACGGTGCACTTTTAAACTTTAGCTAACAGTCCTTTGATTTCTGGTGGGTAATCCCGGTTTCCTTCGCGGTGGGAGAAGGTTTATAAGAGACCGGCGCTGAAAAGAAGACAGGGATCCGTCAGGAGGCCACGGAAGGGCTGAAGGTTGGTTAGATACATCAAATAATTTAAAGGGTTATTCCTAATTTCTTGATCATTCCTTCCTCGGGAATGCCGGTTGAAAGATCCCAGCCGAAAGCGGCGTAGGCATCGTCCTTTAACTCTTCCAGAGGAACCGTACTCCCTTTATTGGGACCATCCGGTAAAGGTTCCTTGAGCAATCTCTCCGGCAATAGGTCATCTTTTCTTCTAAGGCCCTCACGGGTATTGAAGAGACGTTCCTGCGTCAGTATACGCATCCCAACCTGGTCGAGGTATTCGCGGGGACTGGGGATACCCCTCAAGGCTGTTACCAAGGTTTCAAATACCGGGGTCATGACTTTACGGGGGAAACAACAGACGACTAAGGAATCACCCAGAATCCGATCAATTGCATCTTTTTTCAAGGCAATACCCTTACCTTTGATATTCCGGCCAGTTCCATTGGCCGCCTCAACCCGAGCCGGAAGGCCAATTCCGTGATGATCGCCTCCTTTCGGATTCAAGGCAAACTCCAGGGCCTGTCCGTATAGGCCACGGCACTCATAGCCCCCCATCTCCAGGCCTTTGCAGTGCATCGCAAAGTCCGAAGACCCCGGGATCTCGGCTGAAAGGCGACGCGTACCCTCTCCCCAAAGGTAACCGGCTCCTTCACGGCTGACGATCTTCCTCAAACATTCGATCATTGCACCACCGTTGCCAAATTTCAGCGGGATGCCGTCGGTTTGTGAGGTATTGATGAGACCTTTCTCAAAGCACTCCATCAAAAAGCTGATCGTCAGCCCTGCAGAGATCGTATCGATTCCATATTCATCACAGATCTCTGCCGCAGCCACGATCGTATCAAATTGGTCGATCCCACAGTTGGAGCCAAAGACGTACATCGTCTCATATTCCGGACCATCGCAGGAAGCACCTTTGTAAGGACCATCATCTATTTTTATATAGTGTGAACAGGGGCTTAGGCAGAAAGGACCGCAGGCGATATTCTTCCTTGGCCACCTGTCTTTGTTCATCGTCGGGGCAATACCCGAAAGCTTGTCGGTTTCAAATACCCCTGTCTTCCAGTTTCGCGTGGGAAGGAACCCGAGCTGATTCATCACCGGCATGTCTTCACCCGTACCGTAAGTGCGGCGAAGTTCTGCCCAGGAGCGATTCTCCTTCAACGCTTCCCTGACCTTCTGTTTTACCTCCTTGAATCTTTCAGGATCTCCTGGCTGGATCATGGAACTCCCTGAAATCACTATCCCCTTCAGGTTTTTTGAGCCCATCACACAACCGCCTCCTCCCCGGCCAAAGGCCCTGAAGGTCTTACGGTCATTCATAATGGCGGCATATTTTATCAGTTTTTCACCACCCGGGCCGATCGCTGCTGTGCAAGCCTTGGGGTTGCCCGACTCTTTCAGCATGGCATTTTGCGTTGCCAGGGTCTTCATGCCCCAAAGGTGTCGAGCATCTCGAAACTCGACCTTATCGTCATCAATGCGGAGATAGACAGGTCTCTCAGATTTCCCTTTGATCATGATGGCCATGTACCCTGCCTTGCGGATCGTGTGGCCGAAGGCGCCGCTGCTCACGGAGAAGAGATAGATCTGGGTCAGGGGTGATTTTGTGGTAACGACCGCCTTGGGACTGAAGGGGGTATCGATCCCTTGGGCGAGTCCTGCCGTAAAGATCAACGGGTTTTCCGGAGAAAGGGGATCGATTCCCGCTCCGATCGAATGGTAAAGGAGGTAAGCACCAAGTCCCCTCCCCCCCAGATAATCGGTCAGGATCTTCTCAGGAATGGTTTCGGTTCGGTATGTTTGAGTGGTCAAATCGATGACGAGCATTTTGGATGCACAAAGCATACTCTTTCTCCTTCAGTCATTCGTACCAAAAATCGAAAGTCGCCAAGCGATCTTCATTTGAAGTTCGCCATAAGCTTATTGGACGATTTCTTTCGCATGAACAAACCCTTATCTCCCTTGATCTCATTATCTTAACCTGTTCGATTTAAGGTGTCTATTCTTCAGTTACTATTTTTGTCTTGGTTTTCCGATAATAGGAGAAACAAGCAGAGATAAGAACTAAGAATGTGGCGATCCAGGCCGCAGCGGAGATGGGTCTTTGCAAAAAGATTGAAAACTCCCCATTGGACATGATCAGGGATTGGCGAAAGTTCGTTTCTAACAGGGGCTCGAGGACAAAAGCCAATAGCAATGGCGCAGGTTCGTAGTGAAATTTTTTCAAAATATACCCGACCATTCCAAAGAGCGCCATAAGGATCACTTCCATAACATTATTGTTGATGCTGTAGACACCGATGAGACAAAAAAGCAGGATTAAGGGCATCAAAATCCTGTAAGGGATTTTAAGGACTTTGACCCATAAGCCGATAAGGGGAAGGTTAAGTATCAGGAGCATGACATTGCCAACGTACATACTGGCAACAGTTCCCCAAAAGATATCAGGATGCTCGCTGATGAACCTGGGGCCTGGAACCACACCGTGGATCATCAGGGCTCCCATCAGGACAGCAATGACCGTATTGGAGGGAATTCCCAAAGCAAAGAGAGGAACAAAAGATCCTCCTGCACCGGCGTTATTCGCTGTTTCGGGACCGGCAACTCCTTCGATAGCTCCTTTTCCAAATTCCTCTTGGCGCCTTGAAATCTTTTTTTCAATCGTATATGAGGTAAAAGATGAAATAATACCTCCTCCACCGGGCAAGACCCCCAGAAAGAATCCCAAGAAAGAGCCTCGAATGATAGGCCCAATCGATCTTTTCCAGTCGCCCAGGGTAGGGAAGAGATTCTTAATCTTGGATTCATAAATGAGTCTTTCCATCGGAGACTCGATATTCCTGATAATCTCAGATATACCAAAGAGCCCCATGGCCAAAGGCACCAGTCCTATTCCGTCTTGAAGTGTTAAGGAGCCAAAGGTAAATCGTTGTTCTCCTGAAATTAAGTCGGTTCCTATCGTTCTTATAACCATACCCAGAAAAATCATGAGAACAGCCTTAGGAACGGATCCTCGCGCGATATAGATCAACACGGTCATACTTAGGCACACAAGGGAGAAATATTCTGGGGGGCCGAATCTTAGGGCAGCTTGAGCGAGAGAATAAGCAAAAAACATCAAGCCGACAACACTAAATGTGCCTCCGACGAAAGAGCCAATGGCTGATATACCCAGTGCAGGACCTGCACGGCCTTGCTTTGCCATCTGGTAACCATCAAGGCAAGTGACAACGGAGGCAGATTCTCCCGGGATATTGACCAGAATAGAAGTCGTGGACCCCCCATATTGAGCTCCATAATACATTCCTGCAAGCATGATGATGGCACTCGCAGGAGAGAGGCCGAAAGTCAAAGGGAGGAGCATGGCCATGGCCCCAATCGGTCCAATCCCGGGAAGAACCCCAACCAAAGTACCAATAAACACTCCAACGAAACAATAAAATAGATTCGAAACGGTGCCAATAATCTGTAACCCGGATATAAAACCAGAAGAAATATCCATTTCACTCCGGAAATCTCAGCGATTCCAAGATTCCCATAGGAAATCTGACGCCAAGATAAGAAAAAAAACAATAAGTTACTATGACAGTGATCACAGAGATCGTCACCACAAACCTCCACCGATAGCCTACGCCCCGAAACATGAAGATTAATACGATTAAAGTAGTAATCAGAAACCCTATTCTTTCCAGGATCAACGCGTAGACAAACAACGACGACAGCACAAAGGCTATTCTTTTATAATTTGGTTTTTCCTTCTTCTCCTCCTCCTCCTTCATGTTCCTATGCTTATCCCCTTTTTGAAAAACATTGCTTAAAATAAGGTATGAGGAAATTACGAGGATGAATACCGATGCGACAAAAGGCAAAAGCCCCGGTCCCGGATTATTGAATTCCTGGAGCCCCAATTCATATGAAAGGATCATAACCAAAATACTGAATCCGATCAAAAAAACAGGAATGAGATAATCTCTTCTTCTCATCGTCAGTCTAATTTTCTTGATCTGTTAGCAGGCTAATCTTCATCGAACAGCCAATCCGATTTCTTTAGTAATAAAGCCCCATTTTTTGTATTGATCTTCCAACATTTTCTCACAATCGGCACCGTTGTAATAGCTTAGCTCAGCATCAGTTCTTTCCAGAAATTCGCGATACTCTTTGGTCTTTGTGGCTTCTGTAAAAACCTTCTCTAGGGTCTTTCTTATGTTTTCAGGGATACCTTTCGGAGCAAAGAAAGCATTCGGAGAAACGCCGGGAAGTTCACTGAGCCCAACATCAGACAATGTCGGAACGTCTGGGAAGGACTCATTCTTTTTTTGCGAGTATGCAAGAAGCAGCCTGAATTTTCCGTCTTTAACAAACGGTACTTGGGATCCTGAGCCAGAAAGAACATCAATATGCCCCCCCAAAAGTGCTGTCACGGATTGAGCACCCCCTGCAAAAGGTAAGTCCCTCATATTTAATCCTTCCTTCTTTACGATATAGGCCATCGTTGTATAGGTGGAGCCACCTTTCCCTGCATGGCCATAGACCATGCCAGGTTTTTTTCTTGCATATTCAACCAGTTCTTTATAAGTTTTCACCGGGAAATCACTCCGCACACATAACCCTTGCGATAGATTTTGGGTTCCAATAATGGGAGTGAGATTGTTATAGGAATAATTAACTTTGATAATGTGGGGAGCCAATACCAGGTTATTAAATGTCAAAAATGCAAGGGTATAGCCGTCAGGTTTCGCCTTCAACAACTCGCCGATGGCTACTGCGCCGGATGCACCGGGCCTGTTCTCAATGATGACGGGTTTTCCTAATAGCTTCTGTGAGGACGCCGACAAGACACGAGCTCCCAAATCCACTGTGCCACCCGCTACGTAACCTACCAAAACCGTAATTGGTTTTGTGGGATATTGGGCCAGCGCTGGTTTTTGGTAAAACACCCCGACTACTAACCCAACAACCAATAATCCTGATATCAAGAGTCTGGTCGTTTTCATTTCTTCCTTCCTCCTTTCTGGATTACATTTGAATTACAATTTTGGATGCGATTCTTGGCTGGTCAAACAATATTACAACCGTCACAGGGCCTTTCATAAAACTCGATTTTTTTTAACGCAACTGACCTCCGTTATCTTGGCATAAGACTTTGGACGCCTCTCTTTGACAACTCCCCCTCAAAAATCTTTCGAATCATAGGGTCTTCATCCTCGTATTCGATTTGGTCCCCTCCCTCTTTAACACTTATATCGCCCTTCCAACGCTTCATCCCACTTCTATGCTTCCGGCTAATCCTCCCATGGATCGCTAAGTAATTGGCTGGTCCTCCCCCGATATTGAAATGCTGGTGCCACCACATCTCTGGAGGGACGAACATAGACCCCACCTTCCAATCATACCGCTGGGGCCTGTCTCCTTCCTTCCACATCAACGTATATCCCTCCCCATTCAAAATCGTTACATGGGCACCCGGATGATGACGATGAGCTTTCTTATAAGTCCCAACGGGAAAACTGGAAGTATGGACGCCCATGCTATTCTCGGAAAGCTCAAAAAACATGCTCTTCCCCCCAGCTCCCCTCTCTTTCCATTCCACAAGATCAACTCTGAGAATATCGGGAATAAAGTTTGTTTCCCAAATTTTCTGCCTCTTATCATGGGCCTTGCACAGTGTACCTCTACTGCTAAAATAATCTTGTTTTCCGCCAAATCTATCTGTAAACTGAAAGGGGTTATTGAAAATGAAATCTGTGTTATAAAAGGTATTCATCATGGGCGGGGCTAAGGTGACCGCTAAATACCGTGCTGGTTTATTTCCAGAGGCGTTAAAATGTTGATGCCAGGAATTTAGAGGGGGAGAGAATAAACTGCCAGGTTGCCACTCAAAATTCTGTTTCGCACCGCCTTCGTGCCAAACCGCTGTGGAGCCTCCTCCCTCAAGAATAAAGATCACTTCCTCAAAGAGATGCCTTTGCGGTAAAAGCGCTCCTCCGGGAGGTATTTCGCAAACATACGCGTCATTTTCCCCCTCCGTACCCGCCAAATTAATAAAGACCCCGAACCCTCCTTTGCGCTTCCAAGGTCTTAAGGGAACCTTTCTCAGGTCTTCTATAAACCATCCCTTAATGACATCTAAACCCTCCGTCTCCTGCCATTTCTCATAAAAGGGGCGAGGGTCGGAAGTGATATCTGGCAACTCCCTTAGTTCCTTCATCTCTCTATTACTCCTTTATGTGAGCTTCTTACTTAAACTCCTGTCACAATGAAGAGATACCAGCCTTTCTACGATTTGGGATATCATCGTAGTACGGATAACCGATTGTCCTTAACTCGTCTCGCTTTGCCCTTTGGTAATCCGTTCAATTGCATTGGAGATTCGCCATTGACATTTCTTGATGTGTCACGTTTCAACTCTTGTAAATAATTTAATCATATCATTGACCGAATCTAGGTTCTCAAAGTTTTTTATTCCCTTAAGGGACCTCTCCAGATCATTGCTTGCCAACAAGTCACCTACACAATCCCTATATTTCTCTTCCAAATCAACCCACGAGATGGGATTAGGCGGAGATCCGATTGGATGTAATACCTCATCCGAAAGTTTTACCCCTTTTTTACAATTGATTTCGACCCTAACCGTCTTACTGGGCAGATCCTGTTGTGTTTTAAGTTGAATCTTATCCAAGAAAGCTTGTATTTCACGCCTGAGGACAGCCGCATCACTGAAAGAGTTGATGCCGATGTGCCCGTCGAATATTCCAGCCGTAATACAATACTCCATGCTGAACTTTCCCTGCAACCCAGATATCGGACGGTGGTGAATCAATGCATGCGGGGGCCGAGAGGCAATGACAGAAATATCGACAATATCATTGAGTGACAGGGACCTCTCTTCGTGAAGAATATGGAATAGGGCATCTAATGCCCTGTGGGTTCCCCCACAAGAGGGGTATCTCTTGATCTGCAGTCCAGGATGAATAATAGCCCAGGGGTCTTCCGATGACCGGATCGCTTTTCTTGGATTCCAATCTCCCTCTTCGCTGAAGATAGCAAAGCCCATCGGTTTATCAAGAATCTCTTTTTCCGCAGTAATGCCATCTCTTGCAAAAATAGCAGACAGGACACCCACTCTTGCCGCATTACCCACGTGAATGGGCTTCACCATCGTTCCGAAATTTTGGCGGCTCCCAGAAGCAAGGGAAGTGGCGATGCCAAAAGCAACCTGTATCTCCTCCTTTTTCAGTTTTAGCAATTTACTGGCGGTAGCCGCAGCTCCAAGGGCCCCCACGGTAGAAGTGGCATGCCAGCCTCGCACATAATGAGTTGATCCTAATCCCCGATTGATGGCCCCGATCACCTCAATGCCAGCGACGAACGCTTCAATAAAAGCAGCCCCCTTTGCCATGATATTTTCACTCAGCCCCAGGCAGCTCGCTATTAAAGGAGCGCTTGCATGAATCCTCGTGGAGCCGCTTAAATCATAATAGACATCATCGTAGTCCAAAGCATGGGCAAAGATCCCCGTGCAAAATGCACAATTTGCAACGGAGGATCGCACCCTGGTACCAATAATATTTGCCTCTTCTTTACATTGCTCTTTGACGATAAATTGCTGCATGATCTTGCTGACTGGCTCTCGGGAACCTCGCATTGTGACACCAATCGTGTCCAGAATAGCTCGCTTAGCAGCTTCGATAGCTTCCGGTGGGATATCCTTGTATCTTAGGCCCTCTACAAATTCAGCTAAGGCGATCGTGCAGCTATCAGACATGATTCACCTCTCTGTTTTGCCCGTCATTCATGAGTCTTCGTAGCCGCATCCCATGGGACTTCTGCAGCAGCATTCTTTCCCGCGATCTTTCCGAATACCATACACTCTAAGACATTGCCTGCCCCAATGTAGTTACGGTCCCAAAGAGACCCGAGCTCTCCTGCACTATAAAGTCTTGGTATTGGGCTCCCTCCGACATGAAGCACCCGAGCTTGCCTATCGCGCCGGGGTCCCCCTAACGTATTATAAAGGGTTGGAAGAATTTTTCCGGCATAAAAAGGAGGACGCACAATAGGAACAAGCGTTTGTAATTTGCGATGATACTCGGGGTCGTATCCTCCTACACAATAATGGTTATACCGAGAAATCGTCTCCTGCAAAACGTTAGGGATTATGTTCAGTTTGTTAGCTAAAACATCAATATCGTCAGCTTGGATGATCCAACCCTTTTCTAATTCTGCCTCGTTATCGTCGCTCCATTGATAAATATCACCGGCTTTGCCTATGGATGTACTCCCAACCGAACCACCTCGGAATGTGTCATCATCATAGATTACAAAACAAGGAGCTCTCAGGTAGCTCATTGTCTCCGAATTCCACTGACTGACTTGCGTCCACATCCAGTGAGAATCGGTCCCCATTTCATTCATAAACCTGCGTCCTCGCTGATCAACGTATAGATACCCAGGCGAAGACATTCTATGCCGGATCGGATATTCACACTCTGGAATCACGTATGCAAAGCTTGCCACGATTGCCGACATATGCCATAGATCAGCGCCAATCTCCATGGCCATTTTTATCCCGTCTCCCGTGTTGCCTGGATTACAGTAATATTGGTAATAGCTTTGTCCAACGTAATTCTTCAGCATTTCTCGGTTAGCTCCAAATCCACCACTGGCTAGGATCACCCCTCGCCTGGCTTTAATCTTCATTCGATTTTCCCGGCAGCTTGCCTCAACTCCGATCACTCCTCCTTGATCTCCCGTGATTAGCTTAACCGCTGGGGTTTCATAAAGGGCTTCAATCTTTCTTGCGGTCACATTTCGGATGAGGAGACTCATCACATTTGCCCCTCCACCCGTATCTGCTGCCGTCGCCACAGGACCTTTCACACGGTACCTATTAAAAGCAATCGATTCAGAACCGGGAAGCGGAAATCTTTCCGTAGGGTGGGGATAAAACTTCTTTTCTGGAAGAACACTCTCGGCTTCTCCCCCTAAATTCCTCACCATTTCTGGAATCTTAACCCCTTCACGGACAAGAACCTCTAATATATCTCGGGGTGTGGTCCTCTCACACATTTCAAAAAAGAATTCAATTGCTTTTTCAGGGTCTAAAATAACCCGCATCCGTCCTCCTGACGTCCGGGTTGCTCCGCCCGCCTCCGCCATTTTCTCCAGAATTAAGACACGGGCTCCTGCATCATGGGCAGCAACCGCAGCCATTGCCCCTGCTGATCCATAACCAATCACAACAACATCTGTTTCACGGTCCCAGTTCATTTATTTCTCCCCTTGTTGACTTGAGGTCCAGTGGTAATTCGCGACACCACCTCGGCGAAGCTAATCTATCGCTACTCATTCGGCACGAGGTTATGTCAGCGGTTCTATGTCCTCACTGTAGTCAGGAGATTCGATCTCCCACCAGTTCTTCGTCGGCTTCTTTTGGCTTAACCAGCGTAAATAAGGATGATCCGGATCATACGTCAGTCCTCTACGAATGGACTCTAGATTGAATATTTCTTGGAGATGAAGATTGCCGATATTTATATCCGGACCAAAGTGGTGAATAAGCCAACCATGAAGAGGTCTATCCACATTACCTCGACCACTCCAGACCTCAAAAACAACTTTATCACGGTCGACGGCCCTTGCTACCTCCAACAGTTGTGCCTGACCCGCTCGGTTCTCCAGATGGTTTCCTATGAGGGACCGGATAACCATGCCTTCCCAATATACGTAGTCTGCTCCCGCCTCCAAAAACTGTGACATGCTCTCTATGACTTTACCCACATCAATAGTATCTCGGTTGATCCTAGTCCAATCCGCATGCCACCACTTCGCACCGACCTCTCCAACCACTTTGAATCCCTGATCCTTGTACCTTTTGACCTCAGACTTCATCTTAGCCAAAGAAATGCCCGCAGCGTGGCTTTCGATCTCAACGACATTAATGCCGAACTCTTTTACTTTCTTGAGATATTCTTTTTCCTTTCCCTGAAGGGCGGCGATCTCGAAACAGACCCCGGCTATCTGAACATCAAGTCCCAGATTTCGGTAAGCTTCGATGTTCTTTCGAACAAAATTCTCATCCATATACAAGCATGGAACTGTAGATTTTACTACGTCAAAATAGGGAGCAGAATTGGCAACAAGCTCAGACCTCGCGTTTCGCCAACCGGAATCGATGACCACTGTGATCCCTTTTTTCCTCGGTTTTTCCTGCCGCTTTGGAATCTCAAAAATATCCTGCAAAAATCTTCCCATTTTAGCACCTCCTCTTGGAATTATGAACGCAACTGTTTCATTTTCTTGACTTCTTCATTTAATAGCGGAATTACTTCGAACAGATCCGCAACCAGTCCGTAATGGGCATAGTTAAAAATTGGTGCCGATGCATTTTTATTGATCGCAACGATGACCTCGGAACCTAACATTCCAGCAAGATGTTGGGCCGCCCCGGAAATACCCAGTGCGAGATAAATCTTCGGAGTGACAGTGGCCCCAGAAAGACCCACGAGATGCTGTGAGGGCAGCCAACCAAGATCGACAAGGGGTCTTGAACATGATACTGCTCCTCCCAAGGATTCAGCCAAATCGAATATTGGCTTCAAATTATCAGGGCTCTTTATCCCACGACCAACCCCTATAATTATTTGTGACTTCGTCAGATCGAGGCCTTCAATCTTAGGTTCAATGATTTCTAAAAGTTTTGTTAGCGGAGACTTCTCTAATCCACAATCTTCTATACTATATTTCAGAAGTCGTGGGTCATGACGACGTTCATTCGGGCCTTTTTTCGACGAGAGGAGTTGTAGGTTTAAAACGGCCATCTGATCTTTGTTCATGTTGAATCTAATATGAGTGAGCCCATCAAACAATGGCCGCACGAGATACCAATTCTTTTCCCCGATCTCAAGCTCAAAGCAATTGCTTGCGAATATTGACGGCCAAATTGTCGATAAGACTGGCCCCACTTCTATGCCTAAGTAAGAGTGGCCGAGTAGAATAACGCGAAAAGGGATGTCTGTAACTACTTTCTGTATTACCTTTACCACTTGATCCGGCTCTGGATAAATCGGCAGAGAACTGTCGACTGTTACAATAACGTCGACGCCTCGATCTTCCAATTCTTTAATAATGGCGCCAAGGCCTTCTCCCAACACCAAAGCATATAATTCCCCCTTTAGCTCATCTGCAACAATGCGGGCTTTACTTGTCAGGGATCGAGCAAGAGGAGTTAATTTTCCATCTTTATGTTCGGCAACCATTAATGCATTTGAAGGTAGCGTCATCGTTAAATCATTCCAGCCTAAAGATTTTAATCTTAGGACTCAACTATTTTATTCTTGACTATTTTGGTAAGGGATCTGGCAGCCTCCAAAGGTGTCCCTTCTAACATCACAATGCTTCTCTCAACAGCTCCTTCCGGTACGAAAACTTTTTCAATAACCCACTCAGGCACATCCTGAAGTTCCCCCTCGATTCTGAGATCTTTCAGCTTTATGATTTCCACCGGCCTTCTCCTTGAAAGAACGATGCGGCTATAGGCGGTATAAGTGAGAGGACGAATCCCGGATTGAACGGATAAGACAGCCGGCAATGGCATTTCAACCTTTTTACTTGTCCCCCCACCGATCTCTTTTGTGACAATGAGTTTTTTCTCATTCGTGAATTCGATGCCTGTCACCGCAAAAGCAAAAGGAATTCTCAGGCGAGCAGCGACTCCCGCACCCACATAGGAAGCCATCACATCTGAGGACTCCACTCCGGTTAAAATTAGGTCATAGGGTTCTTTTCTTAGAACCGTAGCCAAGGTCAAAGCGGTCCGTGCCGGGTTCAGAAAACTGGCTTCAATCCTCAGGGCACGATCCACACCTTTCGCAAGAGCCTTATATACAGCCTCTTGGCCCGCTTGCAATCCCAGGGAGACCACTGCGACCTGTCCGCCAACTTGTCGCTTTAATGCAAGAGCCTCTTCCACCGCATATTCATCGGACTCATTCATAAAAGCATTTCTACCGTCGAGTGGATAGAATCCTCGATTCTCAATCACCTGGGAAGGTTCAATGTTGGCGGGTACTGCTTTGATGCAAACGATAATTTTCAACTTCCATTCCCCATCGCGGTCAATGACATTCTTTCAAGAGAGAGAACGTGCTAAAGAATCTGAGATGACCAAAGTCCGATTCATCCCACTCAGATTCTCCAGGATTCTCCTGAGTAGCCCAATGAGGTCAATGTGAGGGCAAGTTAAAACAGAAAAATGTATTAGTCAAATGAATTTTTTCAATAATATCTATGAACAGGATTCATCGATCGTCATTCCCCGTGGGGCTTGAGCGTCATGAGGTCAATTGGCAATCCTGCTTCAGTAAGGCAAGGATCCCTCCCGCATGAAAGATATTGATCAAATCTCGGGACAGGGCTGGCCCTTTCAATTCTTTGCCCGTCGTGAGGTTCTTCACCAGCGCGTCTTCAAAATCAAGTTGAAGCTGGTCTCCCTCCGCGAAAAGCTCCGAAACGCCTTTGCAGGCCATCACGGGTAAAGCAATGGCAATGCAGTTCCGAAAAAAGATACGGCCAAAGGATTCCGCTACGACACAGCCGATTCCCAATTGTTTGAGATTGGCGGGGGCAGCCTCCCGGCTTGACCCACAGCCGAAGTTTTTCCCGGCCACGATGACGTCCCCCGGCTGGCATCCCTCGGCAAAACCCTTATGAATATGCAAGATGTATTTCTTGCGTCGCTCCCAGGGTTCTTCCCGACTGAAGCTTGGATTCATATAATCCGTGTTGATATGGTCTCCGAATTTCCATACCTTACCTGTCACGATAAGCCCCATGAACTCCTCTCCTTTCAGTATCCAGATTCGTTATAGGATGATTGGTTCGGTTGTACCATCCCCCTGCTCAGCAGAGGTACTTTCTCGGATCTGCAATCTTTCCCTCGATCGCCGAAGCCGCAACGGTTTCGGGCGACGCCAAATAGATGAAACTCTCCGGACTGCCCATTCTTCCTCTAAAATTACGGTTCGTACTGGAGATGGCAGTTTCTCCCGGGGCCAGGACTCCCATATGGTTGCCACAGCAAGGTCCGCACCCTGGAGGACCCACTACACCTCCGGCTTCCAAAAAGGTCTGGACGATTCCGGATTTGAGAATTTCCGTAACAACTTGATGTGAGGCGGGAATGATCAGCAGCCGGGTTCCTGGATGTACCCTTCTACCCTTGAGAATCAATGCTGCTCGCTCCAGATCGGTTACCCGCCCGTTAGTACAGGAACCGATTACGGCCTGTTGTACGGGAATTTCGCCGACCTCGGAGATAGATCTTACGTTATCGACATCGTGCGGGAAAGCAACCTGTGGTTCCAATGAGCTAACATCGATTTCGTTTATGGCCGCATAGCCGGCATCAGGATCAGGGCCAAATGGCTTGACAGGTTGTTTGGTCCGCCCCTCCAGATAAGCGATGGTCTTTTCATCCGCCTGGAAAATGGCAAACTTGGCGCCGATTTCCAGCCCCATATTGCTTATGGTCATCCGCTGGTCGATACTTAGAGCTTCAGCCACAGGTCCGGTGAATTCGACGGACTTATATTGAGCTGCTTCTGCTGTATATTGTCCTGCAATTCTCAGAATGATATCCTTGGCCGAGGTTCCCTTGGGGAGAGTTCCCTTCAATACAAATTGGATCGTCTCCGGTACTCTAAACCACAAAGATCCCTTAGCCATTACATAAGCGAGTTCAGAGAACCCAATGCCACAGGATGCTGCTCCCAAGGCTCCGTAGGTCGTGGTGTGCGAATCCCCCCCCACAATCAGGTGTCCGGGAAGAGCATGCCCTTTCTCAGGTACTAACTGGTGGCAGATGCCCACCCCAGCATCGTAAAAGTTTTTGATCCCCTGAGCCTTTACCCACTCGCGCATCTTCCTATGGGAATCGGCGTAGCGGATCGTGGGAGCGGGAGCGCCATGGTCTATCACGACCACGATTTTCTCCGGGTCCCAAACTTTTTGGCAGCCGCTTTGCACCATCTGTTGATACCCCGGAAAGAACGACAAATCCTGCCCCATCACAAGGTCAACCCTCCCGGTCACAAATTCTCCAGGTCGAACGACGTCTCTACCGGAAGCTCGGGCCAAAATCTTTTCAGCCATTGTCATTCCCATGCGTCATCTCCTTTTTCCTCATTTTATTTCTCTGAAAAGATGTGAAGATACAACCCTCCAAAGTGGGGAAGGTTCTCTCGGCCAAAAAAGTCAGTTCTTGGTAGCTGAAGCTGTGTGAGCACATGTTCGCTTTTTCAAGGATGCCTTTTCTATACGTATCCCGCAAAAGCTTTCGAGTCTGGATGATTCGCTTCCACAGATCAATTGATCGAAAATTTAGACCACAAGAGTACAATTATCAAATGAATTTTTCCCATAATACATATGAATAAGATTCAACGATCATTTATTCTTTTCAGCTTGACAAAGAGCCTCACTTTTTCCTATGCTGAATTCCTTCGAGAACGAGTTTTGATCAGATGGAACAGGGGATATCCCTGCAAGGATGTGAGATGATTTAAATAACGGACGGAGAAAGGAGCACTGTCTTGATGACACAAAATTCACCAACAGAGGAATTAGCGAGATTTGCTTCGGGCTTAACATACTCACAACTTCCGAATGAAGTCATTGAGTATGGGAAGCTTATCATACTGGATACGGTGGGCTGTGGGATCTATGGTTCAAAGGTTCCTTGGGGAAGAATGATCGCGGATTACGTGAGAGACATGGGAGGGAACAAGAAAGCCACCGTCTGGGGAAGCAAATTTAAGACCACTGCCCCAAATGCGGCCCTGGCAAATGGGACAATGGTTCACGGTTTTGAATTAGATGATTTTCATTGGGGGCTTCATGGAGGAAGTGTCATCATCACTGCTGCCCTGGCAACAGCCGAAGAGCAAGGAGGCATAAACGGAAAGCAATTCATTACAGCGATTGTTGCAGGATATGAAGTGGGCACAAGAATAGCGGCCTGCATGAATGTCGCCGGCCATCTGCTCAGAGGCTTTCATCCTGTGGGAACGGTGGGGGCTTTCGCTGCAGCGATAGCCGCCGGCAAGATTCTCAATTTGGACGAGAAGAAAACGGTTCATTGCCTTGGCATAGGCGGAACTCAGGGAGCCGGTCTTATGGCAGCTCAATACTCCGCCATGGTTAAACGTATGCACGCCGGCAGAGCGGCCCAAAGCGGGGTCTATGCGGCCCACTTGGCCCAAAGAGGGTTTACGGGTATTACGAATGTCCTCGAGTCAGAATACGGGGGGTTTTGTTCAAGCGAAACCTTGAGACCTCCTGACTTGACGATTCTAACAAAGGGGATTGAAGAAAAAGAATTTTGGACATTGGACGTCACCTTTAAACCCTATTCGTGCTGCCTCACTTGCCACACTTCGATCGATGCTGTCGGGTCTGTTTTGACCGAAAATAAGATCACACCCGATCGGATCGAAAAAATCACCGTACACTGTACGCTGAAGACGAAGGAACATGTGGGTTGGAAATATGAACCCGAGTCAATAACGGGAGCCCAAATGAATCTCTCCTATTGCATAGCGATGCAGGTACTTGAAGGTGAAGTCTTTGTTAACCAGTTCACGGAAAGAAAGATCAAGGACCCGAACGTCTTGAATTTTATCAGGGAACGTATCGAGGTTATTAATGATCCCGAGTTAGAGAAGCTGGGGCGCGAGGAACGAAATACGGTCATCATGGAAGTTCGAACCACGAGTGGGGAGGTCTTTACGAAAAGGCTATCTCATGCAAAAGGGAGCCACGCGAAACCCTTGAGCCGAGAAGAGGTAACCCGAAAATTCGAATACCTGACGCGTACGGTTTTGGGTCCGGAAAAGACAAAGGATCTGTACAAGACCATCATGTCCATTGAGAAACTGAATGATGTCAAAGGGCTTTCAAAACTGCTGAAGACATAGCATCCGGGTGGAATGAAACGTTTTTCTATTTTTGAAATAAATCGTTAAACGATTTTCTTCTCGGAAGCTGAAAAATAGAAAGCTGCAAACCCTCTCTTTAATGTAATTCAGGTATTTGAAATTTATACGGACGAAGTCGGTCGAGTAGCTCAGGGGTGATAAATTTAATAAATTGCCTCATTGCGGCTGATATATATTTATCCTTCATGATATACATCCCATATGATCTTTGCCCGAAAAGCTTGGTCACATCAGAGACAAATAATTCCCTTCTTTCCGTATTAGTAATCAAAGAAGATGAAACAACGGATACCCCCACACCCTTCTTCACAAATTTCTTGATGATTTCTGTCGAGTCTATCTCCATGATGATTTCATAAGAAAGATTATTCTTGACAAAGGCATCCTCGATCATTTTCCTTGTCTCTCCCGTTCTATACAAGATCAGAGGATATTTTGAAATATCAGAATAAGTAATGTTCTTTTTTTTGGATAAAGGGTGACTTCTATTGGCTAATAAAACCCTGTCGAAAGACCTCCAAAATACAAAATTAATTTTTTCGGAAATTAGTTGATGCGATTGAGGCCCAATTCCAATGTCTGCTTCCCCGTTTAAAATCAATTCCTGCATTTGATAAATGTCACAAGCAATTAACTTAAATTTAATACTTCGAAATTTAATAATGAACCTATTGACAAAATCTGAAAACCAGTATGTCATGATTCCGCTCGTTGACGCAAGGACTAAGCTTCCACTATGACCCTGCTCCATATCTGCATAGATTCGTTTCAAATTATCTAAATCATTAAAAACTCTGCTGACGACATCGAACAGGATCTTACCCTCTTCTGTCAACACCATCCTTTTTCCAAGCCGTGTAAATAGCTTGATGTTAAAGTCTCTTTCTAATTTTTTTATCTGATGACTGACTGCAGACTGAGATCTGAAAACTTTTACTGAGGCTTTGGAAAAGCTCCCGGTCTTTACAATTTGATAAAAACTAAGTAATTGGATAAGTTCCATTGTCCCCCACCTCCTGAGGCCATTCACGCGCTCAACTCTGGCTCATAGAGCTTTGAAGACAGAATCATGCAGTCCCTTACCCGAATCTCAAGGACGGTCTCCTTGAGACTTCACCTTTTGGGATGTCTCCCTTAGATCCTTTAATACATCACCCGGCCACCGTTGACGTCAAGGGTGGCTCCCGTGATGAAACTGGCCGCCTCAGAGATTAAGAACATGATCGTCCCCGCGACATCTTGCGGGGTCCCTATACGGCCCAGTGGAGCCAGCTTAATGAA
This sequence comes from Thermodesulfobacteriota bacterium, assembly GCA_041947025.1. Lineage (GTDB taxonomy): Bacteria > Desulfobacterota > BSN033 > BSN033 > UBA1163 > CAVTZZ01. The sequence goes on along the minus strand of JBHGBJ010000052.1, from coordinate 36,204 downwards.
TTCGGCTTTAAGCTCTGGAGAATATCCCTTGGTCATCGGCGTGTCAATCATTCCCGGGGCTACTGCGTTGACCGTAATCCCGTAACCTCCCACTTCCCCGGCCAAGGCTTTCGTCAATCCCACCACTCCTATTTTGGCAGTGATATAGGCGGATCCTCCCCGTCCGGGCCCGTATCGGGCCGCCTGGGAGGAGACGTTGATGATCCTCCCCCATCGGTTGAGGATCATCTTTGGAACAACTTCATGGCAGCATAAGAAATAGCCATTCAGATCGACATCGATCACGCGATTCCACTCTTCAACACTCATCTCCCAGAGTTTGGCTTTCTTCCCTTTTGGGCCGGGTGACGAGATCCCAGCGTTATTGACCAAAATATCAATCCTGCCGAAGCTAGAAAGGGTTTTTTCTGTCAATTCTTTGACCTGCTCGTAATCGGCAGTGTCGGTCTTCACAGCCAAAGCCCCCATTCCCTTTCGTGTGAGATTCTCTTCGAGGTTCTTCGCTGCCGGCCAATTGATGTCACTGATAACCACCCTGGCTCCTTCCCGACATAGAGATCGGACTGTTGCCTCCCCGATTCCACTGGCACCCCCCGTCACGATAGCTACTTTTCCCTCCAATTGCATGGACACCTCCTTGTGATAAGAGCACGAACCACCCGCCATTGACATCATATGGATCTTACTTTGTCGGCCGATGGATCAATTCGAAAAATACGCCGCCTATTCTCTCCGTATCGAGGAAGACGACATGGGCACCCCGTTTTGTTCGGCCTTCCTGGAAAACTCCCACGCCGCTCTTGGCCAGATCTGCTATCATTTGCTCCTTCTCTTCCTTACTGACATGGAAACCCAGGTGGTGGACGCCCTCTCTATTCTCATCCAAAAACCCGAAATAAACAGGCGATCTACCCTTTTTGACCTCAATCAATTCGAAGGTTATGGGACCGAAATTGGCAAAGGCAAGCTTGGTTTCGTACTTATAGGTCTGGCCACCCACCTTCACTTCAGACCCGCCATCTTTGATATCCCAGGGTCCGATACCGAAGGCTGAAGAGTAAAACTCCATCACCTTATCAATGTCTTTCACCACGATGCCGATTTGAGCTAAAGGCGGGAGATTGACCTTTCCCGTGGTTCTGCTTGTCTCCATCAATTCGATTCTCCTTTCATTAGATTACAGGTGTCACTGGAGCATGATTCTATCGTTGCCTGACATTGACCACTGCAGGCTTTCCTCTTTGGACTTGGTCCACCCCATTCTTCAGGGCTGATAGGAGCTCATCCGGGTCCTCAACGGTCTGCCCATAGGCATTGCATGCCTTCGCAATCAACGCATAATCGGGAGGCGTCCTGAACTCCGCGCCGATCTCAAAACCCTTCTCCCCGGAAACAGTTTCCTCGCCATATCTTTTTCGCATGCCTTCGGTTATCGCGTTATAACGCTGATTGTTGCATACAATGGTCAAGAATGGAGCGTTATACGCACTCGCCCCCCAGAGAGTGGCAACAGGGCTACCATAGATGAAACCGCCATCGCCAATCAGGCTCACCACCCTTCTGTCCGGAGCAGCCAGCTTCGCTCCAAAACCTGCTCCCAAGGGCCATCCCATGGAACCTCCTGAGATATCGATCTTGTTTCCCCAGCCATACAATGTCCCGGGCTTCGTGCGGGGGACTTGGTGAACCATTGCGCTCGTATTGGAGGGAGCCTGCTGAACCAGGATATCCTCTTCGTCCATGATCTCGTTCAGGCAATAGGCAAGCCATTCTGGAGAGATGGGTTTCTGGTCCGCTTCATTCATGGCCTTCGAACGCCACATATCTCTCAGCTTCCGATGTTCGTCCTTCAGCCGGTTGAATCGGTCACGGAATCGCGGATCCGGTTTGCCCATCAGACGCCCGCGAACGACTTCACTGAGGGCGGGCAGTATCTTGCTTGAGTCTCCCTCAATGAGAACATCAGGGGTTCGACCCCATATGGGCTTGCCCCTCTTTAATGCCTCGATATCAATGTGGATGATTTGAGTCTCTTTTCTCGGTGCCTTCTTTTCCTGATGTCCGGGGAAATCATAATCAATCAGGAGCAGAAGATCAGCTTCATCGATATAATGATCAAACCTTCCCTTCCCCTCATCGATTCCGGGACAAAGTGGATGTGTACTCGGAAAGTTCATCGTGCGATCGGTTGTAATGACCCGCATAGCCAGAGTCTCCGCAAGCTCCACCAGGGCCTCGACAGATTGAGGATGCCGGCCGGAGTATGCCGTCAAGACGATAGGATTTTGAGAACGGACCAATCTATCTGCTACCCTTTGAAGAGTGCCCATCTCGATTTCGGGCCCTTTGCCCGACTTGATCGGCGCAGTGACATTCAATTCGCCCGTCTTCTCCTGCTGAATGTTAAGAGGGATCGAAAGGCAGACCGGCCCGCAGGGCTCAGTAGATGCCACCCTGAAAGCCTCTTCAAGCACAGAGGTCATATTCTCACCGGCCTGAACTTTATGGTCCCACTTCACGTAATCCCGGGTAATACTTCGCTGATCACAGGGCTCTTGTAACCAATTCAAGCGATCGTGCGTTGACCCCACTCCTGAAACCAGGACCACGGGCATTCGTCCGAACGACATATTGACGATCTGTCCTCCTCCCTGATAAATACCCACGTGATCAAAGACTAAAACCACCTGTGGCTTTCCCGAAACCATGGCGTATCCGTGGGCTGCTGCCACGGCGACCGACTCGTGGGTACAAAGTATCACCTTGGGAGCTTGTTTGCCCATGGCTTTGTATTGGGAGATGGCTCCCTGGATCGGATAGACTGTTCCGCCGGGGTTAAAGAAGATATGGTCAACTCCCAGCCCATTCAATGACTCCACAAATGCTTCCGCATGGCTTAAATGTATTCCATTTCCCATAAGCACCGTCTCCTTCAAAGTACTTCTTGCATGATCTTCGCTCAAAGTTCAAGGGACGTCAACCTTACCGGCTCTTGCGGTGTCTCGACCCCGAGCTCAAGCTGATCTTTGATTCTACTCCCTTGAGCAATTCCGCAGGCACCTTCTCCATCAGCTCTTCCACTGTCCAGAAGCCTTCTTTGACAATGGAGTTCTTCACTTCTTCCAGAAAAAGGTGAATCTCCTGCCGGCCCCATATGAAAAAAAGCTGCCCGTTTATCTCTGCTGCTTGGTCGGTGCACAAATAGATGATGAAAGGGGGGATTGCCTCCGGCGGTGGCCTTGGAGTTGTTTGCCGTTCGTAGTACTCCTTTGTGATAGAGCCTGATGCATACTCCTTTGCCAAACGGGCCTGATATTCTGCTGAAGTCTTGCTATTCATTCTTGTCGCTGCGGATGGAGCATAGGCATTACATGTCACTCCGTAACCGCCGAGATCCAAGGCAACACTCCGGGTCAGGCCGATCACACCCGCTTTTGCCGTACTATAATCACAATTCCGCTCCATTCCCAGCCGGCCGGGAGAGCTCGTATTGATGATCCGTCCCCACTTCCGCTCTTTCATGATGACAGAGGCATGTCGAATGCAGTTAAAACTGCCTTTGAGATGAACCGCCATCGCACGATCCCATATCTCCTCGGTCATCTCCCATATCGGTTTCTTCCCTCCACCGATCCCCGCGTTATTCACCAAGATATCCAGTCTGCCGAATTTGTCTGCCGCAGTCTGGATCAGCCTCTTCGCTGCCTCAAATTCCGCGATATCCCCCGAAAAGGGCACGGCCTTGCCACCCGAGTCAGTAATCTCCTTGGCCACAGCCTCAGCCAATCCCAGATCATAATCGTTGGTCACCACCCTGGCACCTTCCTTTGCCATCGCCATGGCTATGGCTCGACCGATCCCCCGTCCTGAACCAGTAATGATCGCAACCCTGTTCTCCAACCAGTGACTCATATTTTGACCTCCTCCATTCTTCTTAGGTCTCCCTCAATAGTCATCCTCATCTGTGAACCTGGTATAGTGGTATAAGAGCCAATCCGAACATAGTCAATACCCTTTTCAAATGTTTTTCTTAATAGCCCACAATATCATCCGAATTTCATGTATCCTCTAAATCCTTATATAAAACATTTTGACGAAACCTCATTTAAGGAAGGGATCGGCAATGAATTCAGAGAAGATATGCTTTCGGAAGTCTTATCTGCCCTCGGGACACAGAAGGGTTAATCCCTTTCGGAGTCGTTGTTGAAATAAGTGAAGGCCGTACGGGATGCCTATTGAAATTCAGACCTGAAGTCATTTAAGCTTAGAAAATTGACGGGGAGATTGATGGATCTTGTAAGAAATATTCTCTTCTTTTCACAGGCATTGAGAAAGAGAAAGGTCGGGGTGACCGTCAATAATGTCATGGATGCCCTAAGAGGAAGCTCGTTCATCGACATCCAGAAGAAAGAAGATTTCTATAATCTGCTGCGATCAAATTTTGTTTCTCATCAAGACGAAGGCAAAGTATTTAATGAACTTTTTGAACAGTTCTGGTCGGGAAATCACACAACGCCCGATCATAAGAGAAATGGTGAGGGTCCTGACTCCGAGGAAGAGGAGTTGCCTTCTCCGGGGCATTCTGAACGCGGGCAACTCCTTTCAGAAGCCCGCAACGATCAAGAAGGAGATGAGAGGCCGAAAGAGGAAGAAAAAATTCCTCAATATAGCCCGGAGGAGGTCCTGGGCCGAAAGGACTTCTGCCTTCTTGATCCGGCCGAACTGGAAAAAGTCAAAGAGTTTGTCACATTCCTTTCGAGAAGGATCGCTTTGAGGCTATCCAGACGATGGAAGAGTCAAAAAAGGGGAGAGCGAATCGACTTTCGAAGATCGCTCCGGCAATCGATGAAATACGGAGGAGAGATGGTCGAGCTCCGGATGAGACGCCGGAAACGAAAGCCCCTTCGGCTCATCCTGGTTTGCGATGTGAGCGGTTCCATGGATATTCATAGCCAATTCTTCTTACTCTTCATGTTCGGCCTCCAAAACTACTACCCCCACTGTGAGACGTTTGCCTTCAGCACGCGCCTCAATCATGTCACACCCTTTCTGAGAAGAAGGACTTTCGAGGAAACCCTCCGACTCCTTTCCGAAAATGTGCTGGACTGGTCAGGGGGGACGAACATCGGCGGTGCACTGCACCACCTGCACCAGTGCTACTCCGACTTCTTAAGCCCCAATCGAACCCTCTTCTTCATTTTCAGCGATGGGTGGGATCGAGGGGATGCTGCGCTTCTCGATTTCGAAATGGGAAATCTGAAAAGGCAGGTCAAGAAGCTAATCTGGCTGAATCCCCTCTTGGGAAGCCGAGACTATCAACCCCTTTGCGAGGGGATGGCCACCGCTCTTCCCTATCTGGATCATTTTCTCCCATGCCACAACTTCTTGAGCCTGAAGAACCTGAAAAATCATATTTTGGGGATTTGAATCGGATCGGGAGATATGTATCGATGCTGAAAAAAATTAGAATTGAAGACGCCGTCGGCATGAGAATGGCCCATGATGTCACCCGCATCGTGCCGGGTAAATTTAAAGGGGTGGCATTCCGCAGAAACCATATCATACGGAAGACCGACCTTCCTAAACTGCTCGATTTGGGAAAAAAACATATTTACGTTCTCGAGCTCATGCCGGGACAAGTCCATGAGGATGAGGCGGCCCGGCGGATGGCAAGGGCCGTTGCTGGAAAAGGAATTGGATTTCGCGGACCCCGGGAGGGAAAGATTGATTTCTTGGCCAAAGGCTCCGGACTGCTGAAGGTGAACGTCCGGAGGTTACGGAAGATCAATGCGATCCGATTGCTCATTCTTTCCACCCTCCATAATCATTCCTGCGTCGACGCAGGAAGCGTCGTTGCCGGCACGAGGTCGATTCCCCTCACCCTGTTGGAGTCCAAGATAAAGAGAGTGGAAGAGATCTGCCGACGGGAAGGGCCTGTACTGGAAGTTCTTCCTTTTCGGAAGAAGAAGGTAGGCATTCTGGCCACGGGGAGCGAAATATACGAACACCGCATCAAAGACCGGTCCTCTCAGATTCTCAAGAAGAAGGTGGAAGCCTATGGCTCCCGGGTGGTCCGGAGTGGAGCCGTTACGGATGACGCCACCCGCATTGCAAAGGAAATCAAGGAAATGAAATCCGCCGGCTGCGAGCTGATTATAACCACCGGCGGCCTCTCCGTGGACCCGGATGATGTGACCCTTGAAGGCATCCGAAAGTCAGGGGCAGAGGTCATTTTTTACGGCGTGCCGATTCTCCCCGGTTCTATAGGCCGGGGCTTCCCGGAAAGGTATCATCGTTCATATTGTGCCCCTTTACCCCGCCTACAAGGCGGGGCTTGCGGGGCACGTTCCGGTCAAAAGAAATCGTTGTGTCGGTTGACGAGGCCTCCGATGGATACGGAAGATATTTTCAAAGAGATCATCAAGATTAAATCCCAAGGAGAGAGGGCTGCCTTAGCCACTGTTCTCTATATCAAAGGCCGCGGCCCCCGGGAAGGAGGGGCGAAGATGCTGGTAAGAAGTAACGGCACATCGATGGGATCGATGGGTGGAGGAGGGCTGGAGAAGGAAGTCTATCAGGAAGCCCTGAGAGTGATCGAAACAGGAAAACCAAAAGTCTTGACTTTCAAACTTCACAGAGATATTGAATCGGGGTTTATGTCGGCCGGTGAGTCTCAGGTCTTCATCGAACCGATTCTTTAAGAGGACGTAACACGTTCCGTTTCATGGAGGGAATGAGTATGGTGGATATCTATCAAGAGATCTTAAAGATCAAATCCGAGGGAGAGAGCGCTGCTGTCGCAACCATCATCTCGATCAAGGGCTCGACCCCTCGGGAGGTAGGTTCGAAGATGTTAATCCGAAGCGACGGGTCCATACTGGGATCCGTCGGCGGGGGTAATCTGGAGGCCCTGGTTTGCCAAGAGGCTTTGAAAGCTATGAAGGAGGGGGCCTCCAAGGTTTTGCATTTCGATCTTACCGGAGAAAGGTTCCTGGAGGGAGAATCGATTGAGACAGGGATGATATGCGGTGGCAACGTTGACGTCTACATCGAGCCCATCCTATCCGAATCGACCCTCTACATCTTCGGGGCAGGGCATATCTCTCTTTATCTCTCAAAGATGAGTAAGATGGTGGGGTTTAAAGTAGCGGTGATCGATGAAAGAGATGCCTTTGCCAACAAGGAAAGGTTTCCCGAGGCGGATGAACTGTATGCCGAAGACTTTCAAGCAGTCTTTCCTAAGCTGAAACTCAGAAAACCTTACTATATCGTTATTGTGACCCGGGGCCATCGCTACGATCAAGAGGTGCTGGAATGGGCGGTGAGAACGGAAGCAATGTATATCGGAATGATCGGGAGCAGGGCAAAAAACAGGGCGGTTTTCTCCAATTTGGAAAGAAAGGGAGTGCCCAAGGAACTTTTCGAAGGTGTCCATGCACCCATCGGACTCAATATCGGCGCCGAAACCCCGGAAGAAATCGCCGTGAGTATCCTCGCTGAAATGATTGAGGCGAAGAGAAAAAGGAAACTTCCCGGAGAAAAAGTCTGCAAGGCTTAAAGGGAGGCCGAAACCGCATCAATTCGACCCCGCCTCACCTCCCCTTAGATTAAGGGGAGGAAGGGAGGGGTTATTTCGGTGTATCGGATATATTCTTATTTCTGTCTCTAAGACCTTCCCCCTTTCTTTAGATATTGATTGAGCTTTAAGACATAAAAATCCCAATCCCTCTTCTGGATGCGAGCTTTATTGACTGGATCACGCTGCGAGAGGATCGGCGTCTTAAAGTCTTTTGCCGTTGCCTGGCTCAACAGGAGCATCGATGCCATGAACTGGAACTCCGCGGCCTTCTCCAAACCGATTGAATTGAGGCAGGCGGCTTCGATGGAATCTCCCACCGTCACCGAGCCATGGCCCCTTAACATCAAGGCAAACCCGTCGCCCAATGCTTGCGCCATTTGATCGCCCAACTCCTTAGAGGCAATGTAGACGTCCCCTCCCGGGTCCCCAAAAATCTTAACCGAAGGGTAAAACCTCTTGTCTGAGGAGCGCATGGGAAAGATCTCCTTTCCTGCAATGCTGAAGGCGATGACCTTGGGAGGATGCATATGGACAACACTCTGAACGTCACTTCGGACCCGATAAATCGAGGTATGGATAGGAAGTTCCGTATTGGGCTTTCCTCGACCCCCGACTTTTTCCCCGCTCAGGGTCAACTCGACCACATCGCTCAGCTTGGTCTGGCCCGGGGGGCCTTGCGGCGTCATCAGGATGTGATCGGTGCCAGGGATTCTAACCGTTACATGGCCGAAGGCCTCACAGAGACCTTCCATCTCGCATATGATTGCAGCTTGAATAACCTTCCTCTTCAGTTCATTGACTAATGTCATTTCAGCCTCCTTTGGTCGGCAGTTTACCCCCGGAAATGAAGGTCCCAACGATATTCCCTTTCGTAATGGGCAGGAGCAAATGGGAAGGATGGTCTGCCTCGTGGTAGATGGTGATCCGTGATGAGGACTGGCGTCGGAGGTGGCCGACGGCCAATGCCTCCAGAGCATTCTTTGGCTCATCGTCGATACAGGTGATTTTGAGCCCGATTCTTGAGCCCGCTCTGAATAAATTACCCGTCGGGACGATGGGTATGCTGAACTCATAAATCTGGCCCGGGATCAGAGGCTCTGACTTCGCATGGGGATGGTATGGAAGCCAGGGTTTCGATCTTGCTGCATCCACTTCTCGATGGCTTCCTCTGAGCCAACCTCGAGTCAGAATCCTTTCATTCCCCCGGGGATCTACCTCACGAAGGCTGATCAGCCAAAACACCTCGTCATCCGTCGTCGATGCATAGAGGTTCAGCACAATCGGACCAATCACCTCTGTATCCTCCACTAAGGTTGGAGAATAGTATTCCAGGTCCCCGCGATGCCACGGAGAGTCTTCAAATGTATCATGCCCCTCATTAGGCCAATGCTCGTGTTCGGACAGAAGCTTATCTTCATGAAGGTAGAAGGGGGTCCATTTCGTCTCTTTTAAAGGCCAGTCGTCTGCTTCCTTCCACTGATTCGCACCCATGACGAAAAGTCTGACCGGAGGCTCATCCATGATGGCCGTCTCGATTCCCTTCAACCAGTAATCGAACCACCGTAACGACTCGTATTGAAGTTGATAGAGAGGCCGATCCAAATATAACGGCGGCCCGATCATCATCTTTTTGGGAACTTTCAGATTTTCCCAAGTACGAAAGGGGCCGGATAAATGAAGTCCGTAGTTTGCCCAGCAAGCGCCGATGTAGGCCGGTACCTTAATGTTCTCGTACTTGGGTTTGCGCTCACTCCAAAAAGGCCCGTCAAACGGGTTCAGTGTGATATCGACGCCGAAGGAGTTGAGTCCTTTATCCGGATTTTTTAATACCTCAACGAGCATCGGTGTTCCGGCAACATCTTCATCCTGTAACGTCTTTTCAATGGCTTCGTTAAACTTTTGATCTCCCCACTTCTTACGGCTTAAACTCTCTAATCTCGGATTGCTAATCCCACGGGGCCAAACGATCGCCCTTTCATATCTCAAGATGCCGCCATGATAATAATTGTCCCGGTAGGGATCGGTCAGTGCCCAGGGCGCAAAGAGACATTTCAGGGAAGGGGGATTGAGCCCTGCCACCAAGAGCTGGATGACAGCGAAATAGGAAACACCAAACATCCCCACGTTTCCAGTGCACCACTTCTGCTTCGCTATCCATTCGATCACTTCATACACATCCTGAAGCTCCCGGGTTCCCTGCCATTGATATTTCCCTCCTGATTTACCGGTCCCGCGGACATTGGCAACCACATGGACATACCCTCTCCGCACAAAGAAGTTCGGGTCTCCCGCTTCGATCCACCCCCTGCGTTTTTCTTCCTGGGGATTCATAAAAATGCCGGTGGAATGACTTGCCGGTCTAATGGGTGCGGTTTGAGGCTCTTTAGCATAGCAGTGTATCCCTAAGATGGCCGGGAACTTCTCTCCGCTATCGGGCCGAAAGATATCCGCGTCGATTTCAATTCCGTCACTGATCGGGATTTTCACATCCCGTTCTACGATCACATCATATTTTCTCTCTGATGTCTTCCAGGTTTTGCTAAACATTCTTCTACCTCCTCAACCGACTTAACACCATTTTGAGTCAACGTCCTGACGGTTTTCCTTGTTAAATGCCACGGCCCCCGGCTGAAATAAAGGTCTGGCCGGTCACAAAGCTCGAGGCATCCGAAGCGAGGTAAATCACCAATCCCTTAAGTTCGCTTGGGTTGCCGTTTCGCCCCATGGGAGTGATTCGAGCCATGGCTTCCTCATTCTTCCTTGTTTCTTCCGGGTCCCGCCAGCGACGACCCGGCCCTGCTCCGTGATGGCCTGGAGCAATACAATTGATCCGAATCCCTTCCCTTGCGTACTCAAGGGCGGCTTCTTTCGTAAAGCTGATCACCGCCCCTTTGGAGGCCGTATAGTGAGCCTTAGGATTTGTCTCGATCGTTTCAAATGTAGGACTTATTCCCCGTAACGAGGCAATATTGATGATATTCCCCTTCTTTTGTCTTACCATGACCGGTAGGACCGCCCGCGTGCAAAGGAATACGCCCCTCAGGTTTACCGCAATCACCCGATCCCAGTCCTCAATGGCCATATCGGCGATTTTGGCTGCTTTCAGCGATATGCCGGCATTATTGATCAGAATGTCAATCGCACCAAGCTTGCCCACGGTCTCTTTCACCATATGCTGGACCGCGTCCGGATCGGTGACATCCGCCTTCACAGTTAGTGACCTTCGTCCCAGTTTTTTCATAAGCTCAGCCGTCTCGCGGGCTCCGTCCTCTTCAATATCAGCAATGGCGACATCCGCTCCGAATTCGGCCAAGGCTTCACAATAGACCCGGCCTAAGCCCCTTCCTCCCCCTGTAACGATGGCAATTCTTCCGGTGAGGTCGAATATCCCATGCGTTTTCTCTTCTTTTCTTCTCGTATCTTCCATCAGACCTCCAAAAATCTCTTTCGTGTTCCCATGAGACCTTTATGATCTCACTTCATCAAAGACTTCATCATGTGTCTATCCAGTACGTCCTTAAGCTCCTTCACCTCGTTCGCCGGCATGGTCAGCAATTCGTTCATCATCTTTTCAACTTCTTCCCCCGGAAGATAGTCGATGAGGCGCTTATTTCGATTGGCCACCTCCAAAAACTCCTTATTGTTCATCACCCTGCCCAAGGCGGCCCTCAGAAACTTGACTCGATCCGCAGGGACACCGGGCGCGCTGAATATGGGACGTTCAATACTGAGCAGTTTGTCGAGTTTTTGAAACCACTTCACCTGCGCAGGGGTGAGGTTTACCAGCTCACTGATCGCCGGAAGATTGGGAAAGAGCTTTGCCCTTGACAGACTGGCAGTGACGAGAGGGAAAAGCTCCGGCTGTTTCACAAATTCCGCCGCGCTGCCAGCGGATATCATAAACGCGCTCAACTCTCCTCTCATGGCGGCCATGGACTGCTCTGCGGATCCGCTAAACCCGACGACGATCTTGGCATCCAACCCTAATGCCTCTGCAAGGATCGCGAGGGCCAAATGCTGGTTGGATAGAGAGCTGGCTGTCCCGGAGGTGATGGTGTGTTTTGCACCCTTCAGGTCATTGATCGATCGGTAGGGGAACTTGGTACTCAACATGAGCACACATGGTTCGTGAACCACTCTTGCAAGCCAGACAAATTTCTTAATATCCATTCCCTTTGCTCTCGGGTCTCCGAATAATTGATTCAAGGTCACTTTGCTTCCGCCCGTCAAAATGATATTCAGACCGTCGGGTTTTATATTATATAAGTGACGGAGAGCGATATAGCCTTCGCCGCCCACCATATTATGGACGATAACGGTAGCGCCCGTTTCTTTCTCCAGAAAAGGGGCGATCATACGGGCATACATGTCAAAGCCTCCTCCGGGGCCAACCGTCACAAGAAAGGTAAGGGTCTTTCCTTTGTAAAAAGAGGCCGGATCCTGAGCCTGCGCTGACATCGGCACGGCAAAAGCAAATGCGATGACCAATAACCCTAACAACATTCGACCCATAACACGTTCATTCAATCTCATAACCTTTTCCTCCTTTTCCACTTAAGTCAGACTTTCGGTTTTGAAAAGTCACCTTCTAAAAGAACCAGAGCACAAAAATCGTCTTGTCTTTCCTCGCTAAAATCGCCTATTTTTTCATTTCCCGATCGTTCCCTATCTCCTGATCCGCACGGATGATCGCTTTTCTGCGCTGTCTTTGCCCTCACCCCCTTTTTGTACAGACTTTCCAAAGAATGCTACCTTCTGAATCTTAACCCTTTATAAACGAAGTCAATAGTCCTCCGTAAAAAGGAATCCGAAGGAAATGAACGAAAACAAAATAAAAAATGATTCCTGCCATGGATGAGAGAATGAGGCTTAAGGGCCATTTTTCACCATTGAATTTAAAACAAAGGAATAAATAGATCGGAATGGTAAAGGCAAACCCGATCAAGTAGATCATCGGCAGGATGGCCAAAATCCAGGCGGAACCAGAAAGAAAGGCTTTTACCTTCTCGAAATCAATTCTTTGCTTTGCTTCCTTGGAACTTTTTCGCCGGGCTTTCTTGACTTCTTCCACCATGTCCCAAAGGACCAGAATGGAGCCAACTCCTCCGATGAACCACGGGAAAAGCATCGCATCCGTTGACAATTCGAGGGTACCGTTAATCAGAGGCACAATGAAGTATAGCAGGATGAATCCTGCGAACAACAATCTACCGAGCATGTTTACCCCTCCTTTTAAACAGCGCCTTTATCTGGTCGGAAAAAAGGATCAGTATCGTGATGGTCAGAAGAACCAGAGGAAAGGGCCTTAAGAAGAACAGCGGACCATGGGTTCGCATGGAGAGACCGAAATATTTCTCAGCCAGATCTCCCAGGATAAACCCTAAGACCAAGGCCGCCCGGTTATAACCGAACTTACTCATGATATATCCAATGGCGCCGAAGCCGAAACCAAAGAGAACATCCCACATCTCGCCGGTTTGGCAATAAGCCCCGATGATCACCAGAATGAGAACAAAAGGACCTACGAGAATCCCCCGGACATAGGTCAGGATGGCTAACTTCCCTGCTACCAGCGAGAGCAGAGCCGCAGCGATCAGGTTGGCCAGAATCAGGGTGCCGGCCAATTCGAATACGATATCCGCATGCTCTCTCAGGAACAAGGGCCCGGGCTGGAGGCCAACCAGTATGAAGGCCCCGAGCAGAAGGGCCATGGCCACACTCCCTGGAATGCCAAGGGATAAGGTGGACAGCAGCCCTCCCCCTTCCTTTGCATTGTCAGCACTCTCGGGAGCGATGACCCCCTCGACAATACCCGTGCCGAAAAGTTCGGGATGTTTCGAAGTCTGCTTGGCCAAGCCGTACGACATGAAGGTGACGACCTGAGCGCCTACCCCCGGGATGGAACCCATCGCCGTACCCAGCATGGTGCCCAGGATGAACGTCCTGAAATGACGAAAGACATCCTTAATCCCTTCCCACACGAGGCCAGCTCGAACATAGGCCCGCTCGACCTCTGAGATGCTCTCCTTCGAAGTGAACAGCTCAATGACCACAGGCATGCCAAACATTCCAAGGACCACGGGGATGATGCCAAATCCCTTGAGGAGGTAGACGTTTCCAAACCAGAAGCGTGGCTCTCCGGTCAGAATGTGAACTCCAAAGAAGGCTGTGAAGATTCCCATCATCCCTGAAATAAGGCCTTTTCTTACCGACCCTCTACCCAATGTGACAATCAGTGAAATCCCAAGGAGGACGAGAAAAAAGTATTCCGGCAATCCGATGAGCATGACGAGGGGGCGAATGACAAAGATCATGCCGATCAGCCAGATGCCGCCGAAAATACCTCCCAAGCCCGAGGCGCCGAACACCGCCCCCAGTGCACGGCCGGCCTCCCCTTTCTTTGCCATGGGAAAGCCATCCAGGCAGGTGGCGGCACTGAACGCCTCACCGGGGATATTTAGCAAAACGGATGTCACCCCGCCCCCTGTGGCGCAGACAGAATGCAAGGCCACCAGAAAAGCAAGAGCCGGACCAGGGTCCATCATGGGGACAAAGGGCAATGCCATGGCAATGGCGGCAGGCCCGCCGATGCCGGGCAAGATTCCGACGAGAATGCCTACGGGGATGCCGAGCAGTATGAACGGTAGAGTATTGAGATTGAATACGGACAAAAAGCCTTGTATCGCCTGTTCAAGCATTGCATGCTCCTTTTGGAATATGCGGGTGTGAGTAAGGGACTGTAAATTTCTCCATGAACACCATACCAGAACAACTCCATGATGCGCAAGCCATGATACGGAAGCTAAAGCTTGCGGCTACAAATGGGGAATATGCAACATGAATGGTGCGGCTACAAGAATGGTACGTGTCCCTCATCTTCATGAAGAGAACCTTCCAAAAATCTTCCGTAATCTATTCTCGATCGGCTAACAGGGTACGGAAAAAGTCAATTTTCATGGGCTGCTCAAAGATGCCCGGATGCAAGGCTCCCGAAATCCTGAGGAGTGAGGCGTACTTGGAGGTACGCCGCAACAACGAAGGATGAGGGGAACGCCGCAGATGGGCGTTTTTCAGCAGCCTGCTAATAATATTTCTTAAACATGATCTGATCCAAATCCTTGGTGCCGATGTCTGTCACCGTTTCCCTGATCTCCTTTAAGAGTTGCAGGTAGTCCTTACCGGACATGGGTTCGTAGAAATCTCCTCTCATCTCGAAGGTCCTCTTCACCTCAGGTTCGCTCAGTGCCTTCAGCCAGGCATTCTCCAAGAATCTGACCCGGTCTTCAGTCATACGAGGGGGACCCGCTAATACGAAGCCCACTGCGTCTAAGCTGGTTGCCAACTCCACGAACCTTTTCTTCTCTCGTCGCAAAGGTAGGTCCATTAGCCTCGGCAAAGAAGAAAAGAGAGAGCGAAATGCCGGTGCGACATCTCTTCCACATGCGATGGCCAAGGCTCTCAGTTCGCCTGTCTTAAATTCATTTTCAAAACCTGCGGGAGGATTACAGGTCATCTCGATCTCTCCCTTCAAGACGGCCAATACCTGGGCCTTGCCGCCTGGAAACCCCGGGACGATCTTTAGATTTAGGTCTAACGCCTCAGCAGACATCGCCAACTTCACCGAACTTCCAATTGTCGGATCGACCGTTGCAGCCTTCACCTGCCTCTTGGCCTTAATGAGGTCATCCAATGTTCGAATGGGAGAAGGCTTGCCGACCATCAGAACCCCTCCCGAACCTCTGATGGCACGGCCGATGAAACTGAAATTCTCAAGCTTCCAGGTGATCTCTTTCTCCCCCAGTAGCTCTGCCAAGTATATCCCGGAGGGATTGAGCATCCCCAACGTAAGCCCATCCGGCCTTGCCGAATGGTAAAGGTATCTCAGGGCAACGTATCCACCTGCACCTGGCATATTTTCCACAACCACCCTCGCTCCCGAATATTTTCCGAAGAAGGCAACTGGAACCCGCGTGGCTGTATCGGCTGTCCCGCCAGGCGCGAAAGGAACGACGATCCGGATCGTCGCCCCTTTAAAAAAATCGGCCGGTTTCTTCTCGGCCGCTGAAACAACCCCTGTTCCCAACTCCGTCATCGCCGCAAACAGACAGATGATCGCCATCCAGCTCATTGCCTTCTGTTCCTTTCCATGAGTCATCTTCTTCACCTCCTCGACCGATCTCTCTACCCTTTCGAAGCCGCCATGATCGCCTCAACGATTTTGTTGTAGCCTGTACACCTGCAGAGATTGCCTGCAATCGCGCTTTTCACATCCTCCTCGCTGGGAGAAGAGTTCTTGTCCAAAAGGGCTTTCGCTGATAAGATCATCCCTGGGGTGCAAAACCCGCATTGCACAGCCCCATATTCGACAAACGCCTTCTGAAGGGGGTGTAATTCTCCGTTCTCGGCTAACCCCTCGATGGTCAGAATTTCCTTATCCCGGGCATCCATCGCTAAGACCAAGCAGGCAAGGACCGGCTCTCCGTCCATGAGCACGGTACAGGCACCGCATTCACCCATGTCGCATCCTTCCTTTGCCCCGGTCAACCCGAGGTCCGTCCTTAACACTTCCAACAAGGTCCTATGGGAATCGACTGCTACCTCACAGGACTCTCCATTTACATTTAAGGTGATCAGCTGTTTCATGAAAACATCTCCTTTCGCAAAGAATTCCCTTCGTCAATTCAAACCCATCGCCTGCCTCACCACCTGTTTGGTGATCGCATGGATGATTTTTCTCCTGTAATAGATGGAGCTCTGGGCACCGGAAACCAATCGCACCTCCTTGACTGCGGCTTTTCCTGCCTCCTCCAACACCGAGTCTCCAATCTCCTTCCCTTTGAGAATCTCTTCCGCCTCCTTCGCCCTGACCACGGCGGGACCGACCGAGCTGATGACAATTTTCGCTTCCTTACAGACCCCGTTCTTCCCGACCACGACAGCGGCCGCGTCGGCGATGCCAAAATCGATGGCCCCTCGAACGCTGTGCTTCACAAACACTCCTCTCGCACCGGCCGGCAGAAAGGGCACTCGAATCTCGGTCATCATCTCGTCCGGCTTAAGGATGTTGGGAGTCTCTCCCAATCCCGTAAAAAATTCTTCCACCGGGATCAACCTTTGCTGGCCGGACTTGACAACCTTCACCTTGGCCCCTAATGCGACCAGAACCGGAACCGTATCTCCGGACAGGACCGCATAGCAGCGCTTCCCACCCTTTACCACGTGGCAATGGTCTCCCCCTCTTTTCAAACAGGCCTCCCGGGATTTCCTCCAGATATGAGATTGATTATAGTACCAACACTTGGAATCAAGACAGAGATTGCCTCCAAGGGTGGCCGTCCCCCGAATCTGTTTGGTCGCCACACTTCCGGCCGCGGCCGAAAGCATCGGAAGCCTCTTCTGAATGAGAGGGGATTTCTCGATATCCGAGAGTCTGGCCAAGGCTCCTATCTTCAAGCCATTCTTATCCTTGCTGATAGAAGTTAAGTCTTTGATCGCCTTGATATTGACCACATATTGGGGAGTTAAAACCTTCTGTTTCATCATCACCAGCAAATCGGTCCCTCCGGACAGCACCTTGGCTTTCCCTTTGAGCTTGGAAAGTAATGAGCAAGCCTCTTTGACTGTCTTCGGTTCAATATATTCAAATCTCGGTAAGTGCATCGTCTTTCTCCTTTCCTCAATCTCCTTATGATTTGCCTTCTAAGGCTTTCAAGATTCTTTCGGGAGTCACAGGAAACTCCTTGATCATAATCCCTATGGCATCGTAGATGGCGTTCACCACAGCGCTTCCGCAGGCAGAGAGGGAACCCATGCCCAGTTCTTTTGCACCATAAGGATAAACACGGTGGTCCTTCTCCGCTGCCTCTACAATAATGGGGATCACGTTCGGCATCTCCAAGGCCGTTAACATTTTGTAGTTCAAATAGGAGGTGTTCAGGACCTGACCCTGATCGTGTATGATCTCTTCCGTCATCAGCCTGCCAATGGACATCGCCGCACCTCCCTGAAGCTGTCCCTCCACACCCAATGGGTTGATGGCAAACCCGACGTCGTAGGCGTGTGCCAAGCGCAATACCTTTATGACCCCTGTCTCCGTGTTCACTTCCACTTCAGCGGCTGCCCCTGCAAAACTAAAACCTGGCGCATTCCCGGGATGTGAGAATCGCTCATAGCGGTTCCTCACCTCCTTGGCATCGCGGCGGTCATAGGCAGGATGGTAAAACTCGCCTCTTCCGACGATCGGACCCTTTTGGGCGACGGCCATTTTTGCCGCCTCGGCAAAGGACATCCCTTTTTCAGGGCTTCCCTTCACGTAGATCCTTCCCCCCTTGCACTCCAGATCATTGACATTGGCCTCCATCTTCCCGGCTACCACATCCAACATCTCTTGCTTGGCCTTCGATGCAGCCAATATGGTCGGTCTTCCGAGGACGTTGATCGTGACGGAGACCGGATGGACTTCGTTCGGGAAAAGATCGGTATCTCCCATCAGTCGCCTCACGCTGTCAAGGGGTATCCCCAACTCCTCTGCAACGATCATCCGCAGGGTGGAATACTGACCGGCCCCGCTGTCCGTTCCCAATATCATCAGGTCTGCCGTTCCATCGGCATTAATCCTCACCGCTGCAGGCAAAGGATCCCCGGGCTTACCGCCCCCTCCTCCAGCGTTGAAAAAGGAGGTGGAAATCCCCTTGCCTCTCACAATCCTTTTGTTCGGCTGTGCGGAAAGACTCGACTCCCCCTTCTTCCAGTCGATCGCTCCTGACACGCGCTCGATACATTCTGTCAAACCGCAACTTCCTATGTTCCATCCTAAAGGCGTGACCGTATTCGGCCCAATCACATTGGCCAATCTCATCTTCACCGGATCCAACCCCAGATCCTTTGCGATCATGTCCATCTGAAGCTCCGCAGACCAGACCGTGGGATATTGCCCATTCCCCCTGTAAGGTCCGACCGGTTGTTTGTTCGTATAGACGGATATCCCCTTGAGCTTGACGTTCGGAATCTTATAGGGCATGTGCAAACCGGAGACATAGGCCTGTGGCGTTGGCCCCTTGATCGCATCCTTATAAGCCCCCACATCGTAGATCGCTGTGGCCTCCCTTGCGACCAAGGTCCCGTCCTTCTTAACCCCCGTCTTCAACGTCACAATCACTTTATGCATCGATGACCAGAAGGTCGAAAACTCCTGCTCTCGTGTGTAGACAAGTTTGACCGGCCGTCCGGTCCTTTGTGACAGGACAGAGGCACAGAAATGGCATTGAAAGGTCGTCGACAGTCTCCCGCCGAAACCTCCGCCCACATAGGGAGCAATCACCCTGACCTTTGTCCAGGGCATGCCGAGCATCGTTGCGACCTGGTAGCGCACCGCGGAAAATGCCTGCATTGCAGCCCATATGGTCAGTTTGCCCGTTAAAGGATCGAAACTGGCAACCGCGCTCTGTGGCTCCGGATGGCAATAAGCGATCACCGGAAGCCGAAACGTATCTTCCCTCACATAATCCGATTCCTTAAAACCCTTCTCCACATCGCCGTACTCTTCGAGGTTGGTGACGGGAATATTCTGCTCCGAATGGTCGTGAATCTTGATCGCACCCGGTTTCATCGCCTCTTCGGGATCGAACACCGCAGGCAGCACTTCGTACTCCACCTTAATCAGATCCAAGGCCTCCTCTGCGGTCTCCTCGTCCACGGCCGCGACCGTTCCAAGCACATCGCCGATGTAACGCACCTTATCCTTCGCCATGGCAAAGACGTCGGATGGCAGAGGCGCACCGATCGTGATATTGGGCTTGATCATCCGTATGTCCGGAATGTCTCTCCCTGTCACGACCGCCTTCACGCCTTTCAACTTTTTAGCTTTGGTCGAGTCAATATGAAGGATCTTCGCATGGGCATGCGGGCTGACCAGGATCTTTCCATGAAGCATCCCCGGCAGGCTGATGTCTGCTGTGTAGACCGCTTCCCCTTTTACTTTCGGGACCGACTCCTCCCGAGGGGTCCTCTTACCAATGATAGAATACTCTGACATATGATCCCCCTTTCCATGGGAATAATTTTAAAAGATACGCTTTGAGACAATCTCTCATGCCTTCGTCGTTCACTTTTTCAACGGAGGCATGAGGTTCTGAGCTCCTCTTTTAGCCAACTCCTGATCAAACATCTTCCAGATCATGGGGTCTTCATCCTCATATTCGATCTGATCTCCTCCTCCCTTCACATCCTGATCCAGCTTCCAAGGCTTCAGTCCACTTCGATGCTTTCGACTGATCCTTCCATGGATCGCCAGATAGTTCGCCGATTCTTTCCCGACATTGAAGTGCTGATGCCACCACATCTCCGGAGGAACGACCATCGACCCCACCTTCCAATCATACCGTTGGGGCTTATCTCCCTCCTTCCACATCAACGTATAGCCTTCCCCGCTCAAGATCGTCACATGGGCCCCTGCATGATGACGATGGGCTTTCTTGTAAGTTCCCACAGGGAAACTCGACGTATGGGCGCCCATACTATTCTCAGAAAGTTGAAAAGACATGCTCTTTCCGCCGGCCCCCCTCTCCTTCCACTCGATCAGATCCAGCTTGAGAATATCGGGAATAAAGTTCGTCTCCCAGATCCGGATCCTTGCATCGAAGGCTTTGCACAGCCTGCCCTCGCCGCTAAAATAGTCCCGTTTCTCCTCAAACCGATCCGTGAATTGAAAAGAATTATTGAAAATGAAATCCCCATTGTGAAAGGTATTCATGATCGGCGGGGCCAAGGTGACGGCCAGGTATCGCGAAGCCTTGTTCCCCTGGCCATTAAAGTGCTGATGCCACGTGTTTAAAGGCGGAGAAAAGAGGCTCCCGGGTTGCCACTCAAAAGTCTGCTTCTTCCCTCCCTCATGCCAAACCGCTGTCGAACCTCTACCCTCAAGAATAAAGATCACCTCTTCAAACAAATGCCGCTGCGGAAGAAGCGAACCGCCCGGAGGGATTTCGCAGACATAGGCATCATTTTCACCTTCCGTCCCCTCCAAATTGATGAAGACTCCCAGCCCGCCCTTTCGCTTCCACGGCTTTAAGGGAATCTTTCTCAGGTCTTCTATAAACCATCCCTTCATGACATCCAACCCCTCTGTCTCCTGCCACTTCTCATAAAAGGGACGGGGATCCGGAGTGATATCCGGCAACTGTCTTGGTTCTGTCATTCCCCTCTGCCTCCTTTCTTACAAGCTCTTGCCGTCACGATCTCGCATTTAATCAAAGAGAAAAGAAACCAAAAATCCTTCAAAAAGTCTCATATCAAACACATAGCCAAAGATGATATAGAAGACGACCCCACAGCCCAGAGATAACAGGATCGCCGTCCACCAGCTCTCTTTATGAGTTTTGCTATAAACCAGCGGCAATAAGAAAAAAGCGGTCACAAAACCGAAAAGCAAAGATCCGAAAAGTGAGATTACGATCCATAGGATAGCATCCCAAAAACCGCGGGAAGTCTCGCCAGCTTTTTCGCCCGGGTCAGCCTTCTTCGTTTCCCCCCTGCCTCGGATGACAAGAACATCCCTGACGATCTCGATCCCAAGGAGGATTAAGCTTAAGGGGATGATGATCAGGGGAAAGAGTTTGGCTTTTCCCGGATATCCCGCGGCAGAGAATAACAAGACAACAAAAGAGAAGAAAAGGATGAGTGTAAAGATGAGACTCCCGTATCGATTCTTCACTGGGCAGGCCCTCCTTCTCGATCTGACCGTTTGAATAACCTTCTGATCCACTGTTGGCCAAGGAGTGGAAGGATAAAAAATAAAATGACCAGGGCTGCGGGCCTCTTGATCAGGAAGTCCCATCCGATCGTCCCCACGGAAAGAAGAAAATATCTCTCCACAAGATCGCCGAGTACGAATCCTACGATGAAGGTCACCCGAGAGTAATTGAATTCTTTCATCAGGTATCCAATCCCACCCCAGATGAAAGCCATGGCCACATCCTCAATTCTCGAATTGAGGCCAAAAGAAGCCACCACGACCAGCAAGAGAATGATCGGGACCAGAAAACCGACTCTCAGGCATACGATCTTAGCCAGATATTTTGCCGTTGCCATACCGATCGCGGCTGCCAGAATATTGGAGACCACCAGGGCGACGACAAGAGACCAGACTACGTCCAGATGCTTGATCATGATCTCCGAACCGGGTGCGATCCCTGCCATCATCAGGATGACGAGAACCATTGCCATGCTGACTCCCCCGGGAAGACCAAAAGCCAGCGTCGTCAACAATCCGCTGCCTTCCTTCGCATTGTCGGCACTTTCAGGAGCAATCACCCCTTCGACACACCCGGTGCCGAAGTCTTCGGGCCGCTTGGAAAGCATTCTCGCCAGTCCGTAGGATAAGAAGGTCGCCGTCACCACGCCCACGCCGGGGATAAATCCCAGTGCAGACCCCAACGCACTGCCCGATAAGACCGTCCGCCAATGGCGGAAGCAATCTTTAATCCCGGTCAAAACACCGTGGGCCACTTCCCCAAGATCAATCCTCTTGTTCTTCTCCGCAATGCCTCCGCTAACCGTCATCTCCATCAGCTCAGGGATTGCAAAGATCCCAACGCAAACAGCCACTAAGGGGACGCCGTCCTGAAGATAAAACGTCCCAAAGGTAAACCGGGGGGTTCCGGTGAAAGGAAAGATTCCCACACCGGCAGCCAATATGCCCAACAGGCCCATGACCAATCCTCTAATCTTGTGGGTACTCGAAAGGATAGCGATAAAGGAAACGCCAACCATGGCCAATGCAAAAAGCTCGGGTGACGTAATGGCCAAAACAATGGGCCTCGCCACCGGGATGAGCAAGGCCAGCACGATCGAGCCAAAGATTCCCCCGAGGAGGGAGGCCATAAAACCAGCTCCCAGAGCCCGGCCTCCCTCGCCTCTTTTGGTCATCGGGTGGCCATCCAGGAGGGTTGCCGTTGCGTTTGCTTCTCCCGGTATCCCCAAGAGAATCGATGTGACAAGACCACTGCTGTAAGTTGCAGCATAGATGGCGATCACCAGGCTCAGGGAGACTCTTGGATCCCATTTATAGATGAAAGGCAACATGATCGCCACAGTGGTCATGCCACCGATACCCGGAAGAATCCCGACGGCTAAACCGATCAACACCCCTATAAAGATGATCCCCAAGGTGTAAAGATTCAAAACGGCGGAAAGGCCGGAGGTGATCGCCTCAATCATTGTTTCCCCCCTTGTCTTCCAACTGCAATTCGGATTGGCTTCTTTCTATCAATAATATTTTTCAAACAGGATATGGTTTAGATTCTTCACGCCAATATCCGCCACGGTGGTCCGGGTTTCCTTCAATATCTTCAAATATTCTGTGCCGGATAAGGGAACATAGTTATCGCCCCTTTTGATCAAGGGATTTCTGACATCCGGCTCGCCCATCGCTTTCATCATGGCATTCTCGAGGAATTGAACCCTGTCTTTCGGCATGCCCGGAGGACCGGCCAGAACAAAACCGATATCGACCACAAAATCTGCGAAATCGAGGAATCTTTTCTTGTCTTTGCCTAAAGACAGATCCGTGAGCCTGGGTACCGAGGAGAACAGGGAGCGGAATGCCGGTGCGACCTCTTTGCCAGCGACAATCGATAGGGCCCTCAAATCCCCTTTCTTAAATTCATCCTCAAAGCCGGCGGGAGGATTGATCGTCATTTCGATCTCTCCCTTGATCACCGCCAGGATACAAGCCTTGCCGCCCTGGAAACCCGGGACGATCTTAAAGTTGAGGTCTAAAGCTTCGGCAGCCAATCCCATATACATGGATGCTCCTTCAGTGGGTCCAATGGTTGCACACTTAATCTGTCTTTTGGCTTTGAGAACATCCTCCAGTGTGCGAAGAGGGGATTGCTTACCCACCATCATGATGCCTCCCGACCCTTTGCTGATACGGCCGATATAGTTTAATTCCTCAAGTTTCCAGGAAGCTTCTTTCTGTCCCATTAATTCGGCGATAAATGCTCCCGGAGGATTAAACATGCCCAGCGTAAGCCCGTCGGGCTTTGCCGTATTGTACAGATATCGAATGCCGACGTATCCGCCCGCACCGGACATGTTCTCCACGATCATCCTGGTCCCTGAATATTTTTCAAAAGAGGGCACCAGGACACGGGTTAAGGTGTCTGTCGTGCCTCCGGCCGCATAAGGGACGACGATCCGAATGGTTTTCCCTTTGAAAAAATCGGCCGCTGATTTCTCCGCAGCGGTTGTATCGCCTTCGAATCCAAGGATGCCCAGTAGGATCGATATCAGCAACAGAAAAAGGACGCCGATCCACCCGATTCGCCTTCGATCTCTTTGATCAATCATTTTTCTTACCTCCTTGAGTCCTTTTTAAAATTAATAATATTTTTCGAAAAGGATGTGATTCACATTCTTTGCGCCAATGTCGGCAACCACCTTCTTGAGCCCCTTCAAGATCTGTAAGTATTCGGCACCGGGTAACGGAGCATAGAAATCGCCCCGGTTTTCAAGAGTCTTTCTCACTTCCGGTTCACCCAGGGACTTCAGCCATGCGCTCTCCAGAAATTGTACCCTGTCTTTGGGCACACGGGGTGGCGCGGCAAGCGGGAACCCTATCTCATTCAAGGAAGCGGATAACTCGAGATACCTCTTCTTCTCTTGGGGCAGGGGCAAGTCGAGAAGCCTCGGCACAGAAGCAAAGATCGGACGGAAAAGCGGCGCGATCTCTCTTCCGGCTGCTATCGCAAAGGCCCTGAGTTCACCTTTCTTAAACTCATCCTCAAACCCGGCAGGAGGATTCACCGTCATTTCGATCTCACCTTTCATCACAGCCAATATGCATGCCCTCCCGCCTGGAAATCCCGTCACGATCTTAAGATTCAAGCCCAAGGCTTCCGCTGCAAGGGCCGAATTGAGGGAGGTTCCAACCGTGGGGTCCATCGTTGCCGCTCTGATTTCCCTCTTGCTCTTAAGAAGGTCCTCCAAGGCGTGAATGGAAGACTGTTTCCCGACCATGAGGATGCCTCCCGAACCCCTGAGAACCCGGGCAACATATTCAAATTTATCGAGTTGCCAGGTGATCTCTTTCTGACCCAGCTCTTCCGCCATAAAGGCCCCTGTGGGATTGGGCATCAGGCCCAAAGTCAGCCCGTCAGGTTTTGCCGTGTAGAGAAATCTCAGCCCCACATAGCCACCCGCGCCCGACATGTTCTCCACAACCACTCTCGCCCCGGTATATCTCCCGAAAGAGAGCGCCGGCACACGGGCGCATGTGTCGGCTGCCCCGCCAGGAGACGCAAAAACGATGATCCGAATGGTCGCCCCCTTGAAAAAATCGGCCGCTCCTCTCTCCGCAGCGGTTGAAGCCCCTTCGAACCCAAGGATGCCAAATAGGATGGATATCAGCAACAGAAAAATAACACCGATCCACTCTGTTCGTTTTCGATCTCTTTGATCAATCATCTTCTGTTTTATCTCCCTGAGCGTTTTTTTAAGCCCGAGTCACATGACAAGGGGGATCGCGTTGAGGTTTCCTCCTCGGTTCAACCCTTCTTCAAGAGAGTGAAAGTCGTCTTCGGCCAAGCTCACTTCTTCTGGCCCTGTAATTCCTTTAGAATCTTTGAGGCTTTCAAAGGCAGATCCCGGATCCTCACCCCGCAGGCATTATAGACGGCATTGGCAATGGCCGGTGCAGTAGCCGCCGAAGCAATTTCTCCCACGCCCTTTGCACCGAAGGGGCCTTGGGGATGTCTTTTTTCCACGAGGAAGACCTCCATGGGTGGGCAGTCCAGGGCTGTCGGCACGGCATAGTTAAGAAAGTCCGAATTGACCATTCGGCCCCTGTCCCACAGGTACTCCTCCATCAAACCAAATCCCAGCCCCATGCTCATTGCCCCCTCCACCTGCTGCTGGCAATTCTTGGGATTGATCGCCCTCCCCACGTCATGAACCCCGATCAACCGTAAGACCCTGACCTCTCCAGTTTCTAAGTCCACCATGACCTCCGCACCTTGAGCGGCATACTGGTGAAACACACTCATCGTGGAGAAGTATTCCAGCTTCTTTTCTTTCACATCCTCCATCCCCAGAATATCTTGAGGCGTATAAACTCCCTTTCCAAGAACTGCCGCTCCGGCCCCACCCCCAAAAGTGGACTTCAGGACCTGCGCGATAGAGACCGATCGACCGTCCGGCGCCCATATACTGCCGTCATGAAGTTGAAGAACATCCTTTCCAACGTCTAAAAGAGGACCGGCCAAAGTGAGCAACTGGCGTTTCACATCTTCCGCTGCCATGAGGACCGCATTGCCCATATGAAAGGTGCTCCTGCTGGCGGTGGTGGAGGTGTCATAGGGCGTGACGTCCGTGTCGGCAAAACTCACCGTTATTCGATCTTGCTCCATTCCAAGGACATCGGCAACCATTTGTGTCAGAACGGTATGAGAACCCTGCCCCACTTCCACTGTACTGGTGAGGATGCTCGTTGAGCCATCCTCATCCACCTTGACGTAGGCAGCCGAAACCGTGGGCGTTTTGACCCCCTTAATCACGCAGGCGATTCCCTTGCCTCGAACCCAAGAGCCTCGAGGAAGAACTCTGCTTCGGCCATCAGTGGCTCCTTCTTCGCTTTGATAGAGTTCCCTTTGCAGGCGCTCCAAACATTCCTTCATGCCCACGACATAAAGGCGTTGTCCTGTGACGGCCTTGCTTCCCTCGTCGACTGCATTCTTCATTCTCAAGGCCAGGGGATCCATGCCCAGTCTTTGGGCAATCATATCCATCTGCGACTCGCGAGCAAAGGCCACTTGTGGCAACCCATACCCTCGCATGGCGCCTGCCATGGGCTTATTGGTAAAGACGGTAAAGGACTCGACTCTCGCATTGGAGGAAAAGACGTATGGGCCCGTGCAGAGTTTGGCGCCACCCTGGGAAATCGTAGGTCCTTTCTCGGCAAAGGCGCCGGTATCCCAGATCAAGCGCCCCTCCATGGCAAGCAAGGTCCCGTCCCGGCGTACGCCTGTCTTGAGGTAAATGATGCACCCCGACCGGGTGATCGTTCTGAATACCTCTTCACGGGAAAAGACAACCTTCACGGGCCGACCTCGGACCTTGTGAGCCAGGGCAATGGCGATCGCCTCCGGCTTGAGGCCGCCCTTCCCCCCAAAGTTCCCGCCCACATAGCCGGTGATCACTCTCACCCTGGCCTGGGGGATTCCCAGGGCCTGGGCAATCTCTTTGCGGGCCCGATGGGGAGAGTCGTTCTGGCCCCACACCGTGATACGGCCTGTGGCATCGACCGAGGCAATACTGGCATGGGGTTCGATCGCCGCATGCTGGACCTGGGGTGTGGAAAAACGGTCTTCAAAGACGTAGTCGCTCTGTAAAAATCCCTTTTCGATATCGCCCTGGGTCAGCAAGAAGTGATGACAAATGTTTGTCCCAGGGATCACCTTGGCCAAGGACATGGCCCGGTACTTCTCTAATTCTTCGTGGATCAAGGGTGCCCCGGGTTTCAACGCTTCTTCCGGATCAAAAACAGCCGGGAGTTCTTCGTATTCCACCTCGACCAAGCCCAGAGCCCGTTCGGCTGTGGCCAAATCCTCTGCTGCGACAGCCACCACGGGTTCGCCGACATAGCGCACCTTGTCAATGGCCAGAAAGGGAATGTCGATGATGCATTCTCCGTGGAGGTAAGGAAAATCTCTCCCCGCTGCCACAGCACGGACGCCGGGCAACTCCCTGGCCTTTTCCAGCCTCACAGCCTTGATCTTCGCATGGGGGTAGGGACTCCCCAAAACCTTGCCGTAGAGCATTCCCGGCATGGAGAGGTCAGCAGCGTAGGAGGCCTGTCCGGTGACTTTGGCCAAGCCATCGACACGCACCACAGGATCACCAACCCTAAAACTCATCGACCATACCTCCAAAGGAAGGGATAACGCCAAGTATGCCCCGGTTAAGAGCCGCCTCGTTTTTCCTATCCGATTTTGTCCATCCGTTTAGCAGTAAAGGCTTTTCCGAGAACTCAATGGGGAGGAGTCTGGGTCAAAACGGAACCTCTAATGCGCCGATCTCGCCGCCTTGATTGCCTCAACGATTCGCACATAGCCCGTGCACCGACATAGATTTCCCGCAATCCCTTTTCGAATCTCTTCCTCTGTGGGGTTTGGATTCTCATCAA
Organism: Thermodesulfobacteriota bacterium; assembly: GCA_041947025.1. Taxonomy (GTDB): domain Bacteria; phylum Desulfobacterota; class BSN033; order BSN033; family UBA1163; genus CAVTZZ01. The sequence goes on along the minus strand of JBHGBJ010000052.1, from coordinate 8,443 downwards.
GAAGTGCCTTGGAGGAGAGGATCATACCCGGTGTGCAGAAACCGCATTGAATCGCCCCCTCCTCGAGGAAAGCCTTCTGAATGGGATGGAGCTTTCCTTCCATATCGGCCACCCCTTCGATGGTGGTGATGCTTCTCCCTTCCACTTCCATTGCAGGAAAAATACAGGAATTGATGGCCGTGCCGTCCAAGAGAACCGTACAAGCGCCGCAATCACCCAAGCCACAGCCCTCCTTTGTTCCCGTGAGCCCCAAATTTTCCCTCAACAATTGCAGAAGGGTCAAATGGGGTTCGATCTCCACTCGAATCGTTTCTCCGTTCAAAACAAAGTTGATCAGCCGCTTCTTCATTTCGTTCCTCCCAATCACGGGATGACTACGATTCAAGTTGGACGATTCGTTCAATACACTTTACCGCCATTCGCTTTATGAAGACCTTGATCATATCTCTCCGGTACCAGGCCTCCCCTCGAAGGGAGTCCCTGGGTTGAGCCTCCTCTGCAGCAGCCTCAGCCACTTCATCCAGAAGCTCATTACTGATCTTCCGTCCCCTCAAACGGTTTTCCGCATTGACCACTCGGATCGGTTTCGGAGCAGCCACTCCCAAAGCAATCCTTGCTTCTCGACAGATGAGGTCATCCTTCTCCAGCGTATGGAGAATGGACGAAACCGAGGAAGAGGTGTCCAATACGTCAGGATGGGAAAGGGTTCCTTTATCCAGTGAGAGAAGGACGGATACTCCTAAGATCGGAAGGTCAAGGGCCAAACGTCTGCTATGCTTCCAGTATGCCGATCCGGTATGGGGCAATGGTTTAGGAAGGACCAGTTCCGTGACCACTTCCCCTTCCTTCAATACCGTCTCGCCGGGGCCTTTAAAGAACTGTGCCAGGGGAACGGTTCTTTCTCCCTGACGGCTCTTGATCTGAACTTCAGCGCCCAAGACCAAGAGCGGAGGGGCGGTATCCGCAGAAGGAGCCGCCGTGCAAATATTGCCTCCGATCGTTCCCACGTTCCGGATCTGAATGGAGCCGAGGACATCCACGGCATCGGCCAAGGCCGAGAATTCTCTTCGGATCCGTTCGGACTTCTCGATGGCCCGGTGCGTGACCCTTGCCCCGATCCTCAGATTCCCGTCATACTCCATCCGATCCAAGCCGGGGACGTCCTGCAAGGAGACGATAACGTCGGGCGAAATCGCCTTCTTCTTGATCATCACCATGACATCCGTCCCACCGGCAATGACCGTGGCTTTCCCGCCATAATGATCCAGAAGAGAAAGGACCTCATCGAGGGTTTTCGGCCGGGCATAGTCAAATTTCTTCATGAAGATTCCGTCCGATTATTCTCCGCAAATAATGAACTACCCCATGACTCATCCTATGGGTTGTCCAGCATAACATATCTCATGAAAATAGCAAACCTATCCCAATCCGTGAAGAATTCTTAATAGTATTTCTCGAAAAGAATGTGGTTCAGGCTCTTCACGCTGATGTCAGAAACCACTTTTTCCGCTCCCTTTAATATCTGTAAGTATTCCGTACCCGACAACGGAGAGAAAGCGTAGCCGCTTGCCTCTAAGATTCTCGCCACCTGAGGTTCTTTCAACGCCCTCGCCAGTGCGTTCTCCAAGAATTGGACCCTGTCTTTGGGGATGCCAGGAGGGCCCGCCATCACGAATCCTACATCATTCAAATAATTGCTCAGACCAATATATATTTTCTTTTCCGGGCTTAGAGGGAGATCAATCAGCCGCGGTACGGACGCAAAAAGAGATTGGAACGTGAGGGCGACTTCTCTGCCTGCAGCGATGGAGATCGCCCTCAGATCCCCTTTCTTAAACTCCTCCTCAAAGCCAGCCGGTGGTTGAATGGTCATTTCAATCTCACCCCTCAGCACGGCTATTCCACATATCTTTCCATTTTGAAAGCCAGGAACGATCTTAAGATGGATGCCTAAAGCTTCAGCTGCTAATGCCGCGTTCATAGAAGATGCCGTAGTCGGATCAATGGTCGCACATTTGATCTCTCTTTTTGTTTTAAGAAGATCCTCCACTGTTCGAATCGAAGAGCTTTTGCCTACCATCATGATGCCGCCCGAGCCCCTTAGAACTCGGCCGATGTAGCTCAACTCCTGGAGTTTCCAGGTGGCTTCCTTCTGCCCCATCAGTTCCGCTAAAAACGCTCCCGGCGGATTGAACATGCCCAGGGTAAGCCCGTCGGGTTTCACCTTGCTGTAGATGTACCTAAGCCCCACATACCCTCCCGAGCCGGGCATATTCTCCACCACCACTCTGGCTCCCGTAAATTTTTCCAGAAAGGGCGCAGGCACGCGCATAGCTGCATCCGAAGAACCACCCGGTGCGTAGGGCGCGATGATCCGGATCGTAGCCCCTTTGAAAAAATCGGCTGCTGTTTTTGTCTCAGCCGGGAAAACCATGCCGGCTCCCCATAGAACCATTGTGAATGACAAAGAAACGATCTTTAGCCAGCTGATTCGATTCCGATCTTGCCGTTGCCACATGCTTTCACCTCCTTCGACTATTTGGAAGCCCTTTCCCTCTTTTGACCCTTTTCAAATGATCCTCAAGAGATTCCGCAGGCGGATCAGCATAGGACTTATCTCTTCATCCCTTCTTCACAGTGTACGTATTAAAACCATAAAATCGATGCTTTGTCAATGGAGTGAGCCACTTGACTATCCCCCAAATCAAGAAGATTTCCTTTTTCCCTATCCAAACCGCCTCTGGCGTGACCGTACTCCGTAGGCGCGAGGGCTTGCATTGCCTCCTATTTAATGATAAGAAGATGGTGTCGGAAGGCCATTCCGTGAAACGATGAGGATGGTCTTTATGCCGTGATCATCTCCTGGGGGGATTATGTTTTCTTCGATTGACGAAGTTCAACAAGTGATGGAGAAGGAAAAATATATCTGTGACCGTTCTCTGGCCACCGTCTTTTATCTGGCATTACGGCTGGAAAAACCTTTGCTTCTGGAAGGGCAGGCAGGAGTGGGAAAGACCGAGGTTGCCAAAGTGATGGCCCAGGCATTGGGCCGACGGCTGATTCGCTTACAATGCTACGAGGGCCTGGATGTGACGACGGCGCTCTATGAATGGAACTATCCCAAGCAGTTGCTCCGCATTAAGATGGGCGAGTCCGCCACGAAACCCGTGGAAAACGTAGAGAATATCTTCAGCGAGGAGTTCCTCATTCGTAGACCCCTGCTGGAAGCCATTCGGAGCGGGGCTCAAGATCAACATATCGTTTTGCTGATTGACGAGATTGACCGCTCCGACGAAGAGTTCGAAGCTTTTCTATTGGAGGTTCTCTCCGATTTTCAAATCACCATCCCTGAAATTGGAACGATCACAGCGAAACACCGGCCTCTGGTCGTCATCACCTCCAACCGGACCCGAGAGATCCATGACGCCCTGAAAAGGAGATGCCTCTATCATTGGATTGATTATCCTTCATTTGAAAAAGAGTATCGGATCGTCACCACGAAAGTTCCCGCCATCAAAGAGACCCTCGCTGACCAGATCTGCCAGTTTATGCAAACGGTCAGACGAAAGGATTTCTACAAGAAGCCGGGGATCGCTGAAACCCTCGACTGGGCCAATGCCCTCATCCATCTTCACAGAGACCATCTCGATAGAACAGCGGTGGAAGAGACGCTGGGATGTATCCTCAAACATTTTGAAGATATCAGGAAGATGAAGGAGGCAGACCTGGAGGGTTGTTTAGCAGCCGTATGCAATTGAAAGATCCCTTCTCCGGAATCTGACCGATCTGAGTCCTTGAGACAATGAATTCCAGCAAGTGATGCCAGAAACGGGGAGAGGTCTCATTATTTCACTCGTTTCAAATTGGGATGCCCTTGCCTCTGCCGTAATGAACGTTTCGCCGTATCCTTCGTTCTCTTCAATACGTTCTCATTAAAGAGCGTATTCTTCATACTGACAGCATTGATCATGCAGTAGATGATGACTGACTTTTCCCAATCCTTTGTCCCATCGAAGTGCTCAATTCTCAACCGATACTTCTCCCTGAGATGGGCCAGGGAGGCTTCGTCAAAGGAGAGGATCTGTTCCGCCAACTTCTCAAGAGCTCTTTCCATTACACCTCCAAATGTTCATTGCTGAAAGCTGAAAGTTGAAAGCTCAAAGCAATTGCTTTTCCTTTGAACCTCCCCTAAGGGGCCGCTTCCCCCAGGGGGCCGCTTAGCGGAGCGGTAAACTTTGAGCTTTGAACAAGCATTTTCGTGCTGCCAATTTAGAATTGACCTGCTTACGGTGCGAATTTCGTGATCTGGTGCGGGGCATCAAAGGTTTCGTGAAGTGCCCTCATCGCATCTTCCACCTGATCCGCCTGAATCAGGCAGGAGCAGCTTGAGATCGAAGTGCTGATCGCCAATAGATTGACCCCCGACATTCCTAAGGCATTCAGGATGAGGCCGGAGATGAAAGGTCTTTCCCTGAAGTGGGGCCCGAAAACGCTGATCACGGTCACATCCGGCCGATAAGAAATGGCCTTGGCTTCCATCAGGGATTTAATTCCCTCCAGCAACTCCAGGGTTGACTCCAGGTTCTTCCGATCGATGCAGAAGGCGAGATTTCCATTTCCCTCAAGGTCAAAGGTATGGACGATGAACTCCATATTGATGTTCTTCTCTCCGAGAGCGTGAAGAACAATGCTCGGTACATCAGGCCGGCCCCGAATGGAGAAGATGTTTACCATAGCCAGGCCTGTATTGGCCATGATGCCACCGACCTTAACCTTTGCTTCAGCCACCTCCGAACCTCCACGATCCGCTGTCTTGGAAGAGCGTTTTCATTATAGGATAAACACCGGATCGACATCAATATCGAGTCGGACTCCCTTTCCTCTGGTTTCCTCTTCCAATCGAAAGGCTAATTCCCGTGCAAATTGGTGAAGCAATTTATGACTCTTTCCTTTGGCCAACATCTGCCACCGAAATTTTCCTCTCATCTTGGCAAAAGGGGCCGCGCTTGGGCCCAGGATCTCGATTCCTTTTCCATAACCCCTCTTCAGCAGATCCCGACCCGTTCTCCCCATCCCTTCCGAAACAGCCTTGGTCTTTCTCTCGCTGTTCCCGACCAACCTGAAATTGATGAGCCGCGAGAAGGGAGGATAATCCAGGGCTCGCCTCAATTGGTTCTCCTCCCGGTAGAACCCTGCGAAGTCGTGATCCTTTGCCTTCTGAATGCTGTAATGGTCCGGGTTAAAGGTCTGGATCACCACCTCTCCGGAGACCTCTCCTCTTCCCGCCCTTCCCGCCACCTGGGTCAGAAGCTGAAAGGTTCTCTCGCTCGATCGGAAATCAGGAAAATGAAGGGAGGTGTCGGCAGAGACCACGCCGACAAAGGTCACATTCGGGAAGTCATGGCCTTTGACGATCATCTGGGTCCCGATCAAGATATCGGTTTTTCCTGATTCCAGGCCCTTCAGAATCTGCTGATGGGAGCGCCTCCGGCTGGTCGTGTCATGATCCATCCTGTCCACTTGTGTCTCCGGAAATAAGAACCGGGTCTCCTGTTCCAGGCGTTCCGTTCCGATGCCCATTCCTTGGAGGCGATGTCCTCCGCATTGCGGGCAATCTCCCGGTGCCCGAATTTGATAATCGCAATAATGACACTGGAGAGAACGGTCCCGGAGATGGTAGGTCAGGGTGACCGTGCAGTTGGGACACTTGAAGGTGAAGCCACAGTCCGGGCAGAGGATAAAATGGGCAAAGCCCCTTCGATTGAGGAAAAGCAGGCTCTGTTTCTTATCCTCCATGCTTCTCTGAAGTCCTGCTCTCATCTTTTCCGAGAGAAGTCCCTTCTCATTTCTCATATCGACGATCTCTACCAGGGGGAGGGGCCTCTTTTCGATCCTCTCCGGAAGCCTCAGAAGATGAAACTTACCCTCCTCCGCATTATGAAACGATTCGAGAGAAGGAGTGGCGGATCCCAAAAGGAGCGTCGCTTCGGCCTGCTTTGCCCGGACGACAGCCAGGTCTCTCGCGTGATATCTCAATCTTTCCTCCTGCTTATAGGAAGGATCATGCTCTTCATCCACGATGATGACCCTCAAGTTTTTAAACGGTGCGAAGATGGCAGACCGGGCACCCAAAGCAATCTTCACCTCTCCCTTCCAGATCCTTCTCCATTGATCGTAACGTTCACCCCTGCCGAGGCCGCTGTGAAGGAGGCTGAGATTCCCTCCGAAACGATCCTTGAATCGCGAAAGGAGCTGAGGGGTCAGAGAGATCTCCGGAACGAGGACGATCGCTTCTCCCCCCTGATGGAGAACCTCTTCGATAGCCCGGAGATAGATCTCTGTCTTCCCGCTTCCTGTGACGCCATGGATGAGAAAGGGAGAGAATCGTTTCGAATGAATTCCTTTCAGAATCTGATCGAGGACACCTTCTTGTACAGATGTGAGTTCAGGTTTCGGGTAGGGTTTTAGCTCCGATCGAACCGACAGATCCCGGCATACCTCCCTTTCAAAAACAGAGAGCAGCCCTTTTGCCCGAAGGGACTGGATAGCTTTTGATGGCGATTTCGTCTTTTGCCTCAGCTCGGAATAAGAAACCTCTCGTTTTTCCTCCAGCAACTTCAGAATCTCTGTCTCTTTTTTTGAAAGGCGTTGTGGGAATTCGCCAGGCTGATACTGGACCGCCTTCTCAAATTTCGGTTTCACTTCCTTCTCTTCTATCCCGGCATCGATTTGGAGAAGACCCTTTCTTTCCCATGAAAAGAGTTGGGATTTCGACACCTCCTCAGGAAATACCTTCACGATCTTCTTCAAAGAAATCCTTCCACATCGATCAATCTCCTTAAGGACCTTTGCCTGAATCGGGTCAAAAACTCTCCGATCTAAACAGTCCTTCCCGTTCTGGGTAAGGCTCAGGATCAATTCACTTTTCAGATGGAGCCCTGGTGGAAGCCCGGTCTTGATCACCTCGCCCAGGGGGTAGATATAGTAGTCTGAAATCCAGCGGTAGAATCGAAGCATTTGGAGATCGATGAGAGGAGCTTCATCGAGGAGGGCTTCAACCTCGCGCAGCTTCTCCTCAACTTCCTTCGGAGGCCGGTCCAGAAGATCGATTGCGAACCCGGTCACTTTTCTTCCCTTGAAAGGAACAAGGGCCCTCATCCCGATCTGAAGAGAATCCCTCATCTTCTCAGGAACGCGGTAATGGAATGTCTTGAAAACAGGAAGGCCGACTGCGACTTCAACAATTTCTTTCATGCTTTCCAAATTATCTTCTTTTGGATTGGTTTGTCAAATTCTCTTGATAAGGACTACAACTTTTGGTACATTGATCTCAGTCCCCATGGCCCATTGAGGTTTCCGCCAATGGAATTGGATTTTCAAACGATATTTAAAGAGCTGAACAGGCTTGGGATTGACTATCTCGTCGTTGGAGGATTAGCGGTTAACTTCCATGGTGTTCCGAGAATGACTTATGATGTGGATCTGATGATCCATCTTGAGCCCGGGAACATCCTCAAGCTTGTTAACAGGCTCACCCAATGGGGTTATAAGCCAAGGATACCGATCGATCCCAAAGATTTTGCTGATGAGAAGAAGAGAAACTCATGGATCTTTGAGAAAGGGATGAAGGCCCTTAATCTTTATAGCGAGACATTGTCCATCGGAGAGATCGATATTGTCATGGATAGTCCCATCCCTTACCCGGAGCTGAAAAGAAGGGCGGTTAAGGTTGAACTCCGAGATGAAAAGATACCAACGGTCTCGATTCATGACCTTATTGAATTGAAGCTGCGGGCGGGCCGGAAACAGGACCTTGCGGACGCAGAGCATCTTCGGATGGTATTGGAGAAGTAATGGCCGAGCAAAAGAGGGGTTTTACTTATACTGTAAGCCGGGAGCAGATTGACGAATACATGAAATGGCCCCTGGAGCGCCGGTTGAGATGGCTTTTTTACGCCAATAAGATGAGGAAACTCCTTCCTAAAAAGACCGTCGAAATTCAAGAAGCCTTCCGCCAGGGAAAGATCTGATTACCTCTGCTTTCAAAGCAGGTTGAAATTTTTTCATTCCTAATTACGATCTTACGTCTTAAGCCTCTTAATTTCTCAAAAGTCCGATTATGGAAAATACGAATTGAAACCAATAAATTTGTAGACAGAAGGGGCAAAAAGGAGTAAAAAGATAGACGTAAGAGGTCCAATTCCAAACAAACACGCAATTCGTCTATTAATTGTTCGGCGGGAACGGAAGAGAATAAACCGTTCCCGCCGAACACTCGGCGCTGAGCGAAGCCCAGCGCGCCTGGCCCGGCGCCTGACGGACGTGATTAATAAAATAATAAACCAAATGGCATATGGCGCCGAACCAGGCGCTGGAGCGATCAGTCACTCGTCTGCATGCCTAAAGGCCGCATCCTCGTGCCCGTCGCTCAGCGCCGAGCGTT
>JBHGBJ010000051.1:0-30692 GCA_041947025.1 Thermodesulfobacteriota bacterium | reverse complement strand
CTCGATCCGGCGTCCATTTTCATGGTCTGAGGGTGCCCTCCGGGCATGGGACATTAGTATAAAATTGCAGATGGGGTTGGAATTTTATCTCTGATGAAAATCAGGGGAAGCAAATATTCGAATTCAAGATTCGATCCACGCTGATCCACAATCATTTAAGATGTAAAAAAAGATCGTCGAGACTCATAAATTCCACTTTCATATTTGCATAAGTTCGTGTATATCCACGAGACACATCCTGGCACACAATCCAATTGGGTCCATCGGGATAATGATTTCGAAATGCCTTTAAATTTACGGGTTCAAAATGATCTGCGCTCCATTTGCATTCAATAGCAATGGGTTTATTCCCGCGCGGGGTCAAAATGAGGTCCACTTCGTGTCCTTTCTTATCACGCCAATAATGAACAGCAGGTGTCTGTAAATGACTATGCATCTCGTTTAGAACCCAATGTTCCCAGAGTGAGCCGAGGTCGTCATCTCTCAATTGATGCCAGCCTCGAAAATAGCAGACAAAACCTGTATCGAAGGCGTAAGTCTTAGGAGCAGCAATGATCTCAACTGACTGACGTGTCGAGAATGGGCGGATGACATGAATAACCCAGGTAGCCTCTAATACACCAAGGTAATTACTAATAGTACCTCGACTCACCTCGCAGGGGCGGGCAAAACGAGTCGCCTCAAAAAGTCCCCCACTTTGAATAAATAACAATTCCATGAACTTTTGAAATGATGCATGGCGCTCGAGTCTAAAGAGTTCTTGAATATCTTTTGCCCAATAAGAATCAATCCATTCTTGGAAGTCAGCCTCGGGAAAATCTTTACTTAAGAAAAAAGGTGGCAAACCACCTCGGAGGAAACGATGCTGAAGATCTTGATTGCCAAAGTCTATTAGGTCTTGTGACATCATCGGGGTAAGCCATACCTCGGCTTTTCTTCCTACCAATGTATCGCGAAAACGAGAAGATGCCTGAAGAGTTGAAGAGCCTGTTGCAATGATCTTAATCGATGGGAAATGGTCTGCGGCAATTTTTAGGAATCCGGACGGGTTGGGAAGTCGATGAATTTCATCGAGAACCACTTTCTTGTTCTTGAGTCTTCCTAAGAAACCTTCAGGATCTTCCATCTGCCGGCGTGTGCTTGGAAGCTCACAGTCGAAATATTCAATATCCGGAATGGTCTTGCAAAGAAAGGTCTTCCCCACGCGTCGCACACCCGAAAGCCATACGATTGATTTACGTGACCATGCAGATTCAACCAATTTTAGCCAATAGGTCCTTGGTACCATATGCAAGTACCTTAGCACATAGTTCTACCAAATGCAAATCTATTTGCGTTTAGTACTCTCATAACGTACCGCAAGGGATATCCAGATGAGGGCAGAGAGTATTATAATAGAGCAATAAAAATGGCCAGCGATTTGAAAGACAAGGGTTTGAGAGCTAGGGCCGCTACTTACTTGGCACGAGAGGAAAAACTATGCAAGTCTTCTGTGGCTGAGAGTGCAATAGTCTCTGCAATAGATTATTGCAGAGGTTTACCTGACCCTGAAATTGAAATATTACTGAAAAGGTTGTTGTGCAGTCTTGAAAATGTTGACAGATAAGAATGTAATCCCGCATTAAGTGTACTTAAGAATTCTTCTTCCTGCCTGTCAGGTTGATTCGGAAAGGTGACTGGTATGAATCTGAGTGAAACTGAAGTCAATAATTATCTGAAACCTTTTTTCGGACGGTATGAAGATAGTTTTCAGGAGACCTGGGTGAGCATACTTGAGCGCAATCCACAGACCTTAGAAGAAATTACTCCCATCATCGGGAGGGTTAAGAAGAAGGCCATAAAGCAGTACCTGAATAATAAATTCCGGGAGAAGAGTCTGTATCAACCTATTGGAAAGAAGGGGGATGAAGAATTTACCCTCGAATCGATACTCGCAAGCCCGGAAAATGAGGAGTCCGAAGACAGTGGCAATGGGGACAATGGTCTTTATAAAAAAATAGTAGATTTTCTGATAGCAGAGTGCATCAAACAGGAGAATGAAAATAGCAAGCTGAAAAGAAGAGATATCGAGCTCAAAGCGGAAAGACTGAGGTTACGGCGGGAGTGCCTCACATTTAAGAAGGATCGATTTGAATCCTGGAAAAAACTCATGGAAGAGAAGGGGAAGCAAAAAGAGGATCGGTTTAAGATCGAGGTCCAACTCCAAAGGGAAAAACTTCAGTTTGAAAAAGAACAGGCTTACCTTAAGGAGAAAAAACGCAAAAAGTGAGAGAAGAAAAATATAATTGGAAGAGGTCTCAAATCTGACAATAATATCGGTTGACAATAATATCGCCTCGCGTTAATATTTATTCATGATAAAGAGCTTTCGTTGCAAAGAGACAGAGAAGCTCTTTCTACGGCAAAGGTCACTTCGATTTCTCCCTGATGTTCACCGAATAGCTTTACGTAAGCTGCTCTTGCTTGATGCCGCTGAGAAGTTAGAAGACTTACGTATACCACCAGGGAATCGGCTGGAGAAACTTACAGGCAATCGGCAAGGGCAATATAGCATCGGCATCAATGACCAGTGGCGTATTTGTTTTCGGTGGTCAGAGGGGGATGCTTATGAAGTGGAAATCGTGGATTATCATTAGGAGGTCGCAACGATGAGGAAAAAAATGATTGCACCTATCCATCCGGGTGAGATTCTTATGGAAGAATTTTTGAAACCGCTGGGGATCAGTCAGTATAAATTGGCCAAAGATATCAGTGTCCCGGCGCGGCGCATAAATGAGATTGTTCATGGCAAGCGTTCCATCACAGCGGATACAGCCCTCAGACTGTCTCGCTATTTCAACCTGTCAGAGAGGTTCTGGCTAAATCTTCAGGCAAGATATGATCTCGAGGTGGAGAAAGACAGACTTAATGACCGAATCGAAGCTGAGGTCAAAGTATTTCAAGTACAGGCCGTCTAAAAGAGGCCTGCTGGAATGCAGGGATGGCTTTCAGCACCCACGGATTTTTGTCATTAGCTATCAAAGGATATGAAGATGCCCATGAAATACACTCACACGAATTTGGTTGCGAAAGATTGGAAACGGCTATCGGCCTTCTACCGGGAGGTGTTCGGATGCGTCCCCGTTCCGCCGGAGCGGGATCATTCTGGTGAGTGGCTTGACAAGGTTACCGGCCTCAGGGGGGCCCATATCTCCGGCATCCACCTCCGTCTTCCGGGCTACGGGGACGGAGGACCCACCCTCGAAATCTTTCAGTACGGTTCCATGCCGGAGCACCCGTCGGTGAGTCCCAATAGACCAGGATTTTCCCATATTGCCTTTGCAGTCGATGACGTTCGGGCTGCAACGCAGGCGGTCTTTAGCCATGGCGGCACGGCCGTCGGTGAGCTTGCAGTACGAGAAGTGCCAGGAGTGGGACTGCTAACTGTGCAGTACGTTACTGATCCCGAAGGAAACATTATCGAAGTGCAGAATTGGAAAAAATAGGAGGCACGATGTCAAGTCAACAGCCCCGGGGCCCATTCTGTCAAAGCTGCGGGATGCCACTTGAAAGACCGGAGGATTTCGGTACGGGGGCCAGTGGATTTAGAATCAAAGATTATTGCCGTTACTGTTTTCAGAATGGCGCATTTACGGAACCATCCATCCGTATGCAAGGGATGATTGATAAATGTGTCGGCATAATGGTTCAACGAGGGATCATGCCGGAGGGACAGGCAAAGGCGCTGATGGCCGAAGTGATACCGAAGCTAAAGAGATGGCAAAAGACGTAGATTGGCATGGCGGGGATCAATAGAAGGGTGACGGATGAAACGTTGTGAATGGGCCAATAAGGACGAGTTCGAGCGGTCCTATCACGATAAGGAATGGGGCGTTCCCATCCATGATGACAGAAGGATATTCGAGTTTCTCGTCCTGGAAGGCTCCCAGGCAGGGCTGAGCTGGTCCATCATCCTTCGAAAGCGGGAAGGTTACAGAAAAGCCTTTGACAACTTTGATGCCCGGAAGATCTCCCGATACTCCGAGACGGACGTCTCCCGGTTGCTCGCAAATCCTGAGATCATCCGAAACAGGCTGAAGATTAAAGCGGCCATCACGAACGCTCAGGCGTTCTTAAAGGTACGGGAAGAATTTGGAAGTTTTGACCGCTACATCTGGCAGTTCGTTCATGGCAGACCAATCCAGAATGCGTGGAAGAAGATGACGGATATTCCTTCGAGCTCTCCTGAATCCGAGGCCATGAGCAAGGATTTGCAGAAAAGAGGGTTCAAGTTCGTCGGGTCTACGATCTGTTATGCTTTTATGCAAGCCGTGGGGATGGTGAACGATCATGTAGTGGATTGTTTCAGGTACAAGATGCTCAAGGAAAAAGGCAAGGGCAAAGGGATCGGACAGATTTGAGAAAAACCATCATTTCTTATTGAAACGGAGTGAGGATGATGACATTAAGAACGGTTGGCCTTTTGAGTCCTGGCGATATGGGACATGCGGTTGGCCAAGTCCTTGGTTCAAACGGTTTACGGGTGATCACCTGTTTGAGAGGAAGAAGCCAAAGGACCAGATCATTGGCAGACCTCGCACATATTGCAGATGTTCCTACCTATCAGGCCCTCGTCACGGAAGCCGATATCCTTCTCTCGATCCTGGTACCAGCCCAGGCAAAGCAAGCAGCCCGGGTCATCGCGAAAGCGATTTCGGAGACCAAGGCTGACCTCACCTATGCCGATTGCAACGCCATTGCGCCCCAGACTGCTTGCGAGATCGGCGAAATCATTACTGAGGCCGGTGGACGTTTTGTTGATGCGGGAATCATCGGAAGCCCACCCGGGAAGAAAGGATCGACCTACTTCTATGCGTCGGGGCCTGATGTGAACGCTTTTGAGGAATTATCCCGTTTCGGCCTCAATGTCATCGTGCTCGGCGAGCAGATCGGACAGGCTTCGGCCATGAAGATGTGCTACGCCGCGTTGACGAAGGGACTGGTTGCCCTGTGCACGGAACTCCTTACGGCTGCGGAAATCCTGGGGGTATCTCAGGCTCTCAAAGAAAGGCTTCTATCGGGTCAATCCATTCTTTACGAACGGATGGAGCAAGAGATGCCCAAAATCCCGGAAAAGTCCCGACGGTGGATTGGTGAGATGGAGGAGATTGCCAAGACATTTAAACATATCGGCTTGACTCCCAAGATCCATGCTGGCGCAGCCGAAATGTACCGCCTGGTTGACAAGACCGCCCTCGCAGAGAGGACCCCCGAGGATCCAACCCCTCGCCCAAGCCTATCCCGAATCGTCACATTTTTGGCCGACTATCTATCCGAATTTCAGAAGAGCCCGGCCAGGGCAAAGAATGACCGTTAGCAAGAGAAGCGTGAGGCCATGAAGATCATCGTGGATGCGGATGCCTGCCCGAAGTCTGTTTTTCGTATCTGTTTGAAAATCGGGCATCAATATGGCATCGAGATGTGGACGGTGGCAAGCTTTGATCACAATATCGACTCGGACCACCATGTGGTCGTGGGGAACGATCCCCAGGAAGCCGATATCAAGATCATCAATTTGACCGAAGAGAGAGACATTGTTGTCACGCACGATTGGGGATTAGCGGCTGTAGCATTGGGAAAGGGTGCAAGGTGCCTGAGCCCGGCAGGCAGGGAATTTCGTTCCGACAAAATTGAATTCCTGCTGGAGGAGCGGGAGATCAAGAGCAAAATTCGCCGAAGCGGAGGAAGGACGAAGGGGCCCAAGAAGCGAACCTCTGAAGAGGATCGGAAATTCGAGGCCAGCCTGAAACGAATTCTCTCCAAATAGGGAGGAGAACGGTTCATCATGATGAATCTGAAAGCCCTTATTCTTTTGATTGCTGGGCATCTGGTTACGGACATCAACCTGGGTGCACTCCCTGCCTTCCTGCCGTTCGTCAAAGAGTTTCTAAATCTTTCTTATACGATGACCGCTACGATCATACTGATCTTTAACGTAACTTCATCGGTTATCCAGCCCGTCTTCGGTTATTTTTCTGACCGCTGGTCGGCCAAGTGGCTCCTTCCTTATGGGTGCTTTATTGCCTGCTCCGGGATGGCTCTGTTAGGCTTCGGTCCTTCTTATGGCTGGATCTTTTTCTTTGCTGCCCTGAGCGGCCTTGGGCAGGGAAGCTATCATCCTGAGGCCTTCAAAACCGTCAACTTCTTGAGCGGAGAAAAGAAGGCCACAGGAATCTCCCTTTTTCTTGTTGGGGGAAGCCTGGGAGTATCTTTGGGACCTTTCCTGGCAACCCTCTTTTTTAAATACCAGGGATTAAAGGGTTCCCTTTTGTTCCTTCCCTCAGGAATCGCCATGGCCATTGTCTTTCTGGTCATTCCTTCCTGGAGGGTCAAAACCGAACATCCCGTACTAAGGGCTAAAGGATCAGGGCCCCCTGGTCTTTCGAGAAAAGAACTTTTTTCCATGGCATTGCTTTTGCTGGTTGTGATGCTCAGGTCGGCAACGCAGCTGAGCATTCAAACCTTCGTGCCCTTTTATTTCATCACGCTTTTGCAGCGAGACCCACTGATCGCGGGAAAGTATCTCTCAACATTCCTCCTGAGCGGAACGATCGGACATCTGGCCGGAGGCCCATGTGCGGATCGGTATGGTTACAAGAGAACGGTCCTCTTTGGCCTGGGCTTGACTTCGATCTTTCTCTATCTTTTCTTTTATTCGAACGGAGGGGCGTCGCTGCTCTTTTTTGCAGTCGCAGGATTTTCCCTCAGTTCTTCGAGTGCCATCACCATGGCGATGGGCCAGAGCTATATGCCGCGAAATTTGGGAATGGCCTCTGGCCTGGTTCTGGGGCTCTCAATGGGTGTGGGCGGGATCGGAACGACGATTTTAGGTTGGGTAACCGATCAATGGGGCTTAGTCTTCACTCTCCATATTATCTTTATCTTGCCTCTTTTGAGCATGCTGACTTTCTTATTCGTTCCCTATCCCCCACGAGATCCGGGTCTTGGATCTCCCGGGCCTTAGGGAAATGAAGGAAGAATGGAGGGATTGCCGTGCCAGATTATTCTCTCATCGATCAGCCATCGACCTTGATGTACATTTTTTACCCGCGAGAGGATTTCACTCCGTGCCCGGAGAAGGCCTTTGATGTGCTCTCGCCGGTGGAGGATCGTGTTTCGATCCATTCTCGTTTTTATAACGGAGACGAGCATTGGCCGTGGATCTTATTTTTCCATGGTAACGGCGAGGTAGTGAGCGATTATGATGAAATCGCTCCGCTTTATCACAGGAGGGGGATTAATCTGGTTGTCTCGGATTACAGGGGTTACGGCGGCAGCAATGGAGTGCCGACCTTAACGGACCTTGTCCGGGATGCTCATGTCCTTCTGAGAGAAGTGAAGAAGGAGTTATCGAAAAGGGGATTAAGAAGTGATCTGTCGATCATGGGAAGATCCCTTGGGAGCATCTCCGCTTTGGAATTGGCATACCGATATCCAGACGCCGCGAGGGGTCTCATCATAGAAAGCGGTTTCCCCAGTGTCGTCAGGATTATCAGGCACTTAGGGATCCCGGTTTCCGGCGTGAATTTAGAAAAAATCGACCAGGAATGCGTGGAGATGATTCATAAGATATCCGTACCGGCTCTCATCATTCACGGCCAAAGGGATACCCTTGTTCCACTGAAAGAGGCCAAAGACATCTTCAACCATCTTGGAACAGATAGAAAAGAGCTCTTGATCATCCCTTCTGCCAACCATAATGATATCATGCCGGTTGGATTTCAGAAGTACTTCGATGCCATTCAACGATTTATTGAGATGAATGGGGTAAGACAGGCCAAATGAGGCCTACTCTCCGTCAAAAGTATGGTGCTCCATCTTCCGATACCAGGACGCAGGATCGATGAAATACTCTTCCGTATCCCTAAGGGAAAGGTAGTGCTCGTTTTCCATTCTTGCCAGAAGGTCAAAAAACTCCTTCTCCTTCGGATTCGAGACACTATCCCGCAACTCAGAATAAAATTTTGCCCCTTTGGCCTCGAAATCGAGAGCGGTTCGGACGGCCTCCAGGTCGTTCGAATCTCCTTTGGCGGACTGGTCAACCTTGTTGACGAAGTCCAGAAGGATATCCTTCACAATCGTGTCTTTCACCTTAAGGGGAACTGTCTCAGGCCATTTCTCCTGCTTCGACCACTTTTGATGGAGTTGTTTCAGCCTTTCGTAGTGCTCCAGCTCGTCATCTCCGATCTGCTTGAACATCTTCTTTCCGAGGGGATTTTTCGTTCGTTTCGCGTTCTTAAGGTAAAATTCCCGCTCTCTCTTCTCGTTATTAAGAGCCACCTCCAAAGCATTGAGACGGTCCTTTTCGTTCATTGTTTTTCCTCCCTATTTTTAATCTATCCCAGTTTTTTCCATCGAGCAAGAAGGACGCCTTTCGGTAACCTCACTTGCTTTTGGCCTACTCTTTTACCCTTCGGAGTTCCATCACCACGGGATTCAGTGCGTCAGGGCAGGCGATGGTTGCTTTATTTTTGTCCTCCTCCCAGGGGAATTCTCCACCATGGCGGAGCACTCGCCATGACGGGAAGATTGCGTTAAATGCGGAAGGGCAGATCGCGCGAGGATCGCCGGATGTTCCAAGCATGAAATCTTTACTCAGATCAAACTCCTGCCCCACGCGGTGCCCAGCAGCACAGATTCCTTTGACTGAAACAATTTTTAAGATCACCTTCTCCGGATTTGCCATAATAGATACCTCCTTTTATTCCATACCGGCTTCTTTCAGATTGGCGACAACCACAAGGATATAGCTCTCGGGATGGAGATAGGTCCTTGCCATTTCCAGCACGTCCTCTCGGGTAACAGACCTGATCAGGGATGGATATTTGTCAGGGTAGTCCAAGCCGAGACCAAAATATTCGATCTGTGAAAGAAAATTGGCAAGCTTTGCCTGTGTATCAAGCCGCATCGGGAAGCTTCCGATGAGATATTTCTTGGCCCCTTCCAATTCTTTCTCTGAAACAGGTTCTTTTTGAATACGCTCCATCTCTCGAAGGGCGAGGGAGATCGCCTCAGGAGCGGATGCATTCTTTGTCTGGAGAAAGACCTGGAAAGAACCCGGATACTTGCCCGGATCAAAGAAGCTTCCGACAGAATAAGCGAGCCCTCTCTTGATCCGGATCTCCTCCACCAATCTGGAGGAAAAGCCTCCCCCTCCCAGAATATAGTTCATGACGGTGAGGGCATAGAAATCCGGATTCTTCCTGGCCACGCCGGCGTGGCCAAGGATGATATTGGCCTGAGTGATCGCCCGGTCGATCTTTACCGTCTTCCGCTCTTTTGTAACGGCGAAGTTAAAGTCCGTCTCCGGAATCTTGGTCGATGGCCATTTTTCAAGGATGGGAAGAAGTTTCCTCTTGATTTCGTCGGGAGTGATATCCCCTACGACCGTCAGGACGGCATTATTGGGATGGTAATAATCACGGTGAAAGTTAAAGACCTCTTCCCGCGTGAGCCGGGGAAGCGACTCCTTTGTCCCTTCGACCGGATGGCCATAGGGGCTATTGGAGAACAAAACCTTTTCGAACTCCTTTTCAGACACATCTCCTGGTTCATCTTCCGCGGATTGAATGGCAGCAAGGATCTTCTCTCTCTCTCTCCGGATCTCCTCCTCGGGAAAAGTGGGCCGGGTGAGCGTTCCCATGAGAAGATCGAATCCCTTGTCCAGATCTTTCTTTAAAATCCGGAGGCTCAGGGTGGAATAGTCTCTGCCGGAAAAAGCATTCAGGGAGGCCCCCATGAAATCCAGTTCCTCATTGATTGCATTAACCGTGCGGCCGGAGGAACCCAAAAGAAGCGCTCTTGCTGTCAGGTATGCCAATCCTTCTTTTCCGGCAGGATCTTTCCAGGACCCCGTATCGACGAGCAGTTGAAACGTGACAAAAGGCAGGGAATGCTCTTCGCAGATCAGAAGGACAAGCTGATTGGCAAGGACCATCCTCTGAACAGGAGGCATGGCCTGAACAAAGCCTGGCACCGTCAACCAGAGTAGAAAAAGGATGATGATCCGGATCCTTGAGGTTTTTGGTATCATGAAGTCTTCCTTTCCAAGGTCAAGGCTAATCTTGGCTCAAAGCGTCAAGCTCAAAGACTTCTTCGCTTTGAGCCTTGAGCTTTCAGCTTTGAACTCATCATGAGCTTCGGGGGTTCTTATCGAATCATCCTTTCCTTTATAGACGGCCCTTCTGGGACGGTTTTCTCTTTCTTGGGTGGTAGAGGAACAAGGATCCCAACCGTCCGGCTGTCCGGGATGAGGTATTGTTTAGCGACGCGCCGGATATCGTCCGGTGATACCTTCCGAATTGACGGAAGATAGCTGTCAATGCCCCTCCAATCAAGAGCAATTTCGTGCTGGGCCAGAAGCATGGCCTGACGGAAGATGGAGTCCTGTCCGTAAACAAAAGCGGCCTCCAATTGATTCTTTGCCTTTTCCAACTCCAGCTGCCCGATCGGCTCTTTCTGCAAGCGTTCCACTTCTTGATCCAATGCCTTCTCCACCTCAGCCACTTCTTTGCCCGGAAGAAGATCCGCGGAAAGATAGAAGAGGCCCGGATCTCGGGAGAGGAGGGAGTGGTCTGCATCGGCACTGAGCACCAGCTGCTTCTCCCGGACGAGGCTCTGGTAGAGTCTGGAGCTTTTCCCACCGGAGAGAAGGGTGGCAATAACCTCTAATACGTAGCTATCCTGTTCCCGGAGGTTTGGAACGTGATACCCCATCACAAGATAGGGAAGCTGCGCCTCCTTCTTTACGAAGATTCTTCGTTCTCCGATCTGAGGCGGGTCCTTGCTTTTTTCCTGGTCAGGGGCTGCCCCTTTGGGGTATGAACCAAAAGCCTTCTCGATTCTGGGAAGAAGCTCCTCTTTCTTGAAGTCTCCCACGACAACGATAAAGGCATTGATCGGATTGTAGTAGGTCCGATAATAGGTCTTCAAGTCATCGAGGGTCAAACGGGGAAGGTCCTCCATCCAACCGATGATCGGCCAGTGGTAAGGCTGGACCTGAAAGGCAGTGGCTTCCAGCTGTTCCTGGAGAAAGGCCTGCGGACTATCCTCTGTGCGGAGCCTTCGCTCCTCCATCACCACCATTCGTTCGGTACGAAAGTCCTCCTCCCGGAGCATGAGATTCTGCATCCTATCAGATTCTAAGTCGAGTGCTATCTGGATCCGGTCCGCTCTGAGATTCTCAAAATAGGCGGTGTAATCGCGAGAAGTGAAGGCATTGTCATTTCCTCCATTCTCCTGGATCGTTCGAGAAAACTCTTCAGGACCGATCCTTTTTGTACCCTTAAACATCATATGTTCGAGGACGTGAGAAAGGCCCGTTCTTCCCCACTCCTCATTTCGTGACCCAACCCGGTACCAGACCTGGAAAGTGACCAGAGGGGCTTTATGATTTTCAAGTAAGATCACCTTCAGACCGTTGGCAAGGACGGTTTCAAAAACCTGTTCTTTAAGCCCTGCTTCTGAAAGGGGCACGAAAAGGAAAAAGACGGAGATAAAAAGAATTCCCACTGACATCAAGTTTATTATTCGGTTTGATTTCCGCTCCATTCCTGTCCCTCTCCACTTTACACTTAAATTTCCCTTTATCTCTAAAATACCAAAAAAATAGTCCACGTACAAGCCCATATCATGAACGGAACCAAATCTCGATTTAGCAGGCTATAGCATCTCCCTTTTTCAGCTGTTAGGAAATTGTCATAGCGAGCGGAGCCCCGCCTGCCGGTAGGCAAGGAAGCAATCTCATCCTTTGAATGAGCTCAAGAACCCGATAGGCCCGACATTCTTGTCCGGCAACCGCATTTGCACCGATCTTTCCATTTTCACCAAAGGGATAGAAAAAAGCGCCCAATCCATGCCTTTCTTAACGCACTTTCGATTGGGCGCGAGGCAAATTACTTCGGGGTTATAGCCGCAAACAGATTATTTTTTCCCCTCTGGAGGGAGAGAAGGATATTATCCTGAACCTTAGCCTTTTCAATCTTTTGAACAAAATCTTCGGCATTTTTTACGGGCGTGCGGTTGACCTCGCGGATCACGTCACCCGTCTGGATCCCCGCATCGGCTGCTGGACTTCCTGGCTCAACCTGGGTCACCACTACGCCTGTGCCGCCCCTCAGACCGAGGCCCTTCGCGATTTCGGGGGTGAGATTCTGCACGGTAATCCCAAGGGATTTTTGAGAAGGGGCTCGTGAAACTTCCACCTTTTCCTCCATTTCTCCAACCTTCAACTGCCGGTCGAGAACTTTTCCATCTCTCCATAGCTTAATGGATACGGATTTTCCAACGGGAGTTGATGCAACCATAGAGGGTAGGTCTTTGGAGGTGGCAACCTCTTTGCCATCAAACTCGACGATGATGTCTCCCCGCTCGATTCCTGCCTTCTCTGCCGGACTGCCTGAAAACACCTGGGCAACGAGGGCCCCCTTCTTCTCTTTCAGATCAAAGGACTTTGCAAGGGCCGGAGTCACCTCTTGAACGCTCACCCCGAGCCATCCTCTGGTAACGTGCCCCTTCTCCTCAAGTTGGGGAATGATCTCCTTTGCCATGTTGATCGGGATCGCAAATCCGATTCCCTGGCCGCTTGCAATGATGGCCGTGTTAACTCCGATGACCTCCCCTTCCATGTCGACAAGAGGACCGCCACTGTTCCCAGGGTTAATCGAGGCATCTGTCTGAATAAAGTTATCATAGGGTCCGGAGCCAATGACCCTTCCTTTGGCGCTGACAATCCCAGCGGTCACGGTCTGTTCCAATCCGAAGGGACTCCCAATCGCAACGACCCAGCTCCCGACCTTTAGGCCATCCGAATTTCCAAGCTTAAGAGGATGAAGATCCGATGATCCTTCGATCTTCACAAGGGCCAGATCGGTTTTTGGATCCCGACCGACGACTTTGCCATCGTACTCCTTGCCATTGGAAAGTTTCACCTTGATCTGGTCTGCATCTTCGACCACGTGGTAATTGGTCAAGATATACCCTTCTTGGCTCAGGACAAACCCAGAGCCGACCCCCCGCTGTTCAAAGCTTCGGGGCGGATTTCCCTCGGGAAAAGGCCCGAAGAAGTCTCCGAAGGGATTATTCTGGCCGAAGGGGCTTCCAAAGAATTGGGGAAACCCGAGGTCAACATTCTTTATCTTCTTGACCACCTGGATATTCACGACCCCGGGCCGAACCTTTTCCGCAACCTGACTGAAGTTTGCCGGAATCAAAGGTATTTCTGAACCCTTTACGACTGCGGAGATGGGTGTGGTGGAGTCCTTAACCGCCGTTGAAACCCCATACCCAAATCCTACCAATGCGCTAACCATTACGAGTGCTACAAGGATCTTCTTGAGATGGTTTTTTTTGTCCATAGTTTGACCTCCTTTTTGTTTTTGGCCGAATTCGATCTTTCTTCGATATTCAATTTTAAGAATCGAACTTAACCGAAAGATGATCCCAGAATTACAAGTTGGTAATGTTGACCAGCCTTCACCGCCCCGTAAGCATCCCCCATCATCTTAACGGGGCCGACGCGCCGCCCCCTCTTAAAGTAAGAGGGGGAAGGGGGAGTTATGTTATAAGGAGGGAACGAAGGGACGTTAAGAGAAGCAGGATCTATGGCAGGGAAAAAATGAGGCCAAATGAAGAACCGGAGGAATCTTCTTCTATTTATGCGGTTGGGAGGGTGACCGTAAAGGTACTCCCCTGATTTGGAGAACTGGTGGCTGTGATCTCGCCGCCATGGGCTCGGGCAATGGCCCTCGCCAGACTGAGTCCTAAACCGGTGCCAGGCTCGGATCGACTCTGATCACATCGGTAGAAGCGCTCAAATATTCGAGGAAGGTCCCTCGGAGAGATGCCGATGCCAGTATCTTTGAAAGCGATGACGACGCCTCTTTGATCATTCTCCGAAAGAGAAACATCCACCTTTCCACCCGAAGGGGTATATTTGATCGCATTGTCAAGAAGATTGGAGAGCATTCGTTGAATCATCCGGTTATCTCCAACGAAAGGGCATTTGTTTGGCACATCGCACTTCAGGGCTATCCCTTTATCTTCAGCGGCGGGCCTAAAAAGCTCGCATGCCTCCCGGACAAGGCCCCCAAGATCGATCTCCTCGTGCGAGAGTTTATCCACGCCTGACTCCGTCTTTGAGATCATCAGCATCGTGTTGATCATGTCGAGAAGGCGATCACACTCCTCTATGGTACTGGCTGCCATCCTTTCGTACTCATCGATAGATTTCTCGTTGGTGAGAGTGATCTCTGCGACCCCTCGGATTCGGGTGATCGGACTCCTCAGATCATGGGCGATATGGTCGCTCATCTCTCTGATCTCGGAGACCAGGGCTTGAATGCGATCGAGCATCTGGTTGAAGGTCATGGCGAGCTGATCGATCTCATCGCCCCTGGTCTTTACAGGGACCCTTTTTCCCAGGGTCTCTCCGGAGATACCCTGAGCCGTTCGGGTGATCGCTTCCACGCCAGAAACGGCACGCCGGGCCATAAACCAACCAATCCCTGCGGCGAGACCGATCAGCAAGGCCATCGTGAGGACGAAGATACTCTTAAAGGCCTCGATGATTCGGGAGTTGTTTTCCATGGACTGGCCCACCTGTAAAATGATGCCAGGGCCGATCAAGGCGTAAAGGATGCGGACCTTATCCCGGCGATTTCGTAAGATCACCGTGTCGAAAACATGGTTGCTCCCTTGAAGGAGCTCCTCGATGGCCGCTTTGCGGATGCCGATATCTTCCCAATAGGACATGTTGGATGAGGAAAAAACCATTCCGCTCGGGTAAAGGAGACGGAAAAAGACTTTCTTCACCCCGGCTGCTTGAGCCTCCAGAAAGGCAAAGCTTTGAACGGCTTCAAGCCCTCTTGTTCTTAAGACCGTTGAAAACTGTGCCACATGGCTTAGGAGTTCCTGATCTGCTCTATCGCGGATGACCGACGTAATCAGCATGTAGAACAGGAGGAAAGCGACGAAGGACGAGACTGTGAATATGCCAGCATACCAGAGAGTCAGCCGGAAGGCGAGGGAGTTCCAAAAACTATGGGGTTTCTTTAAGGACATATCCCACTCCTCGAACGGTATGGATCAGCTTTCGATCAAACCCCTTGTCGATCTTGTCCCGCAGCCTACAGATTCTCGCCTCCACCACGTTGGTCAGGGGATCAAAATTATAGTCCCACACATGTTCCATAATCATCGTTTTGGAAACGATCCTTCCTTTATTCCGCAGGAGGTATTCAAGCAGTGAAAACTCAAGGGGTTGAAGCTCGATCTTTTTTCCGTCCCGGATCACCTCACGGGTGAGGAGGTTGATGGACAGTTCTCCCGCGTTCAATCGAGTTGGCTCTGAGAGGCCGCCTGCTCTCCGGATAAGAGCCTGCACTCGAGCCAAAAGCTCGGAAAAGGCAAAGGGCTTGGTCAGATAATCGTCTCCTCCTGTCTGGAGTCCTTTAACCCGATCATCAATCGAATCTCTCGCACTCAGGATAATGACCGGGGTGTTCACTTTTTCTTTGCGCAGTCTTTCAATCAGGGCAAGGCCGTCCAGTTTGGGAAGCATAATGTCGATAATAGCACTATCATAAGGTTGAGTTAGGCCCAGATGGAGGCCCTCTTCTCCATCGGTAGCATGATCCACTGCATAACCTGCAGATCTCAACCCTTTCACAATAAAAGAGGCAATTTTTAGATCATCCTCTACCAGTAAGATTCGCATGGAAGACCCCTGGTGGATTGCCGCGATATCAAGAAGGACATGTCCTCACGACCCTTATGTTTTTTTAATCTTGTTCATATTTTTGAAATACCAAAAGATGAGCCCACCCGCAAACAATACGACTAAGAGCAGGATCGCCATATGCTCAATTCTCATTATATCCTTTTTCAAGACCTGGATGCTATTCCCACCCAAATAGCCTATTCCACCCATTAGAGTGATTGTGAATAAAGCAGAGGTCCCATCCGCCATGAGAAATTTTATGGCAGACATCCTCATCACCCCTGCGGCGAGGAATACCTGAGCCCTCAGCCCCAGGAGATGCCTTCCAAAGAATACAACCCAAAGGCCCCATTGGTTGAATTTCTTTTCAAGGCTCAAGAGCTTCTGAGGGGATATGATCTTCCTGAACCTTTTATGCTCGACGACTCTTCTTCCATATTTCTTGCCAACCCAATAAAGGAAAAAATCTGTCCCCAACAGGCCGACATAAACAACCAAGAATGTTTGGATGGGTTTAATAACCCCTTGAGCAGCCAGGAGCCCGCTCAATATCAGGGTGGTATCCTCCGGAAAAGGGAGTCCGATATCTCCAAGGACAAGCAGTAGAAGAATACCCAGATACGAAAAATGCTCTGTCATTCCCAAATAACTGACCATAGGCTATGCAACAGGCTCAAGTCTCAAGGGTAGAAATCTCGCAGGACGGATCATTTTTTCCGTCATCCGACGCCACCGATGTCCATATCGGGCGGCCAGCGTTCTGACGGTCCCTCTGAAATAATTCCTTTTTCCACATAGATCGGGCGAGCGATCCTCCTCAACGATGGAAGTTTCATCGCAAATATGACCGAACCTAAGATGCACGAGATTCCACCGATCATGATTGTTTCCGGTGCACCAATGGTATGGGCTAAACTGCCGCCCAACAAACTGCCAAAGGGTACCATCCCCAGAAATGCCATTGAAAAAAAACTCATGACCCGACCGCGCTTGTCCTCCTCGGCAATCGTCTGAAGGACCGTGTTGCTCGCTGTCATCTCCACCATCATTCCGAAGCCGGTCACCAGCATCAGTAACAGGGAAAGCCAAAGGATGCGAGATAGAGAAAAGATGATGAGGCCCATCCCGAAAAGACTCGAAGCGAATACGATGATTCTTCCCAACCCCAGAACGCCCTTCCTTGAAGCGAGATAAATAGCCCCGGCAAGGGCTCCGCAGCCTGAAGCTGCCGTAAGGAAGCCAAGGGTATGAGCCCCGCCGTGAAGGATATCTCCGGCAAAAACAGGCATGAGCACCATATAAGGCATACCCATTAAACTGACCAAGCTGAGAAGCAGCAAGATGGACCGGATGGGTGGGAAACCGAAGGCATAGGCGAATCCTTCTTTCACGCCCTGCCACACCGGTGAGCTCTCTTTCTTCTTCTTTGAAGGAATTTTTATCGACAGCAGGGATAGAATCACAGCCAGAAAACTCAATCCGTTAAGAAGAAAACAGATCCCTTCTCCAACGGTGGCAATAAGAATACCGGCTATGGAGGGTCCGACCAAACGGGCGCCATTTGCCATAGAAGAGTTTAGGGCAATAGCATTTCCCAAATCCTCTTTGCTTCCGATCATGTCTACTACGAAGGATTGACGGGCAGGCATGTCCAGGGTATTAATAAGACCGAGAAATACGCTTAGGGAGATGATCTGCCAGATTGCGATCGTTTCTGTAAGGACGAGAAGCGCCAAAATTAGAGCCTGTATCATCGATAGGGTTTGAGTGACAACCAGAATGTGATGACGGTTCCACCTGTCAACCAGCACTCCGGCGAAAGGAGCTAAGAGAAAAGTGGGAATTCTGCCGGTAAAACCTACCACACCCAGAAGAAAGGCGGAATGAGTCAAACGGTAGACGAGCCAGTTCAAAGCAACCTGTTGCATCCAGGTGCCGACGAGAGAGATGCTCTGGCCTCCGAAAAAAAGGCGGTAATTTCGGTGATGCAAGGCCCGAAAGATCGGTTTTAGACTCTTCATACCCTCTCCAGGGATCTTCTCGTACCTATTCTCCCACGGGATTGTTGAAAAGTGAATAAGGCAAACTCTTTATTTTTCTTGAGAAAATCCCGTACTTTGGATCAAGATAGCGCACTTCCTTCTTCAAATTATAATTGGAAGGGAAAAGTTATTTCCAATGGGGTTGAACCCTCGACTGTGCCCGTGACACCAATGGAATCCATCGGCCTGATGGCAAGTCCCGGCCTTCAGGCAGGGGAGCCGCAGGGTTGACTGTTTGGGAATTTCTTATAAAATGGATACATAAGTCAGACAGGAAAAGGGGGTTTCCTTGGAAGAACGGATATTGATTGTCGACGATGAAGAGATGATCTGCAGTATCTTGGATCGCAGGCTGACGAGAGAGGGGTATACCTGTGTCACGGCGAAAGAGGGGAGAGAGGCTCTCCGATATTTTTATAAAAATTCTTTTTCCCTCATCATTTCTGATATCCGAATGCCCGAAATCGACGGCCTTGAGTTATTAAAAAGAGTGAAAGCGGCAAATCCAAGCATGATGGTCATTATGATTACCGCCTTTCCGGATGTCGATTTGGCGGTCGAGGCCATGCGTCTCGGCGCTTACGATTTCATTGTCAAACCGGCTGATCTGGATTTGGTGGCCCTGAGCGTCAAGAAGGCCTTGGAGAAAAAGAGGCTGGAGGAAAAGTTGATCGCCTACCGCAACCATCTTGAGGAATTAGTGGAGGAGAGGACTGCAAAGATTCAACTGGCTTACCGCACCTTGAAAAAGGCCCATTTGGATTCGGTTAGGGTGCTTGCAGAGGCGATTGATGCAAAAGACCCTTACACCCGAGGCCACTCTGATCGGGTGACAAGGATGAGCCTGCAAGTCGCTTCCCATTTTGGGTTTGCCGAAGGCCGGCTGGAGAGCCTGGAATACGGGGCGCTTCTTCATGACATCGGTAAGATCGGCATCAGGGACGAAGTCCTCCAGAAGCCCAGCGCTCTAAACGCCGAGGAATACCAATATATTCAGGAACATCCTTTGATCGGTGTAAAGATTGTAGAGGGACTCGAATTTTTCAAGGACAAGATCCCTGTCATTCGCCACCACCATGAGCATTTCGACGGAAGCGGGTATCCGGACGGGTTGGTGGGTGAAACCATTCCCCTGGAGGCAAGGATCGTTGCCGTTCCAGATGCATTCGATGCAATGACCAGTGCGAGGCCTCATCGGGGGATGATGCCCCTTCAGGATGTCCTGATGGAATTGGAAAAATGCAAAGGGACTCAATTTGACCCCAAGGTTTTGGAAGTTTTCATTCGAGAAGAGAGCTATAAGTTATAGGTATATGCCAGCCAATCTCACCCCCCAATACTTAGAGGCAGAGGCTGCTTTTAAACAGGCGAAGACCACCCCGGAGAAGATCAAGGCCCTCGAAGTGATGATGGCCGTCATTCCCAAACACAAAGGGACCGAGAAGATTCGGGCTCAGCTTAAGAGCCGGATGGCCAAATTAAAGGAAGAAATCCAAAAAAGGCCTACCATCGGAAGGGCGGAACAGGCCTATACCGTTAAGAGAGAAGGGGCTGCCCAGGTAGTTCTTCTCGGCCTTCCCAATTCTGGTAAGTCGAGCCTTTTTTCTCAAGTGACCCATGCCTTTTCCGAGGTGGCCGAATATCCTTTTACGACTCAAAAGCCCGTCCCCGGAATGATGGCGTTTGAGAATATTCAGATCCAACTGGTGGATACCCCTCCGATTCAGTTGGATCACGTGGAACCCGGATTTTCTAATCTCATTCGAAATGCGGATGGCCTCTTGCTCATGATTGATCTGACCGAGGACCCGGTTTTCCAGATGGAGATCCTTCAGGAGGAGTTAAAGAGGATGAAAATAGAGATTGTGGGAAAGGGGTCCCCCGGCTTACTTGAGGCAGGATGGGCTTCCCAGAAAGGCCTCCTCCTTGGAAACAAGTGTGATGTCAGCGGTGCCATGACAGCATACCGAATATTTGAAACCCGTTTCAAGAACACCTTTCCCATCTTGCCCATCTCCGCCAAAGAAGGAATGAATTGTGAAGAAGTGAAAAAAGAGGTTTATCAACTTCTCGACATCATCCGGGTCTATACGAAGTCTCCCGGAGGGGAGGCCGAGCTCACAGAGCCCGTTGTCCTCAAGAAGGGAAGTACAGTGGGCGACGTCGCCCTCTCGATCCATAAGGATTTCTTTGCTAAACTTCGATATGCAAAGATCTGGGGCTCTGGAAAATTCGAGGGACAGATGGTCAAGCGAGATCACCAAGTCAATGAGGGTGACGTGATTGAACTGCATATCTGAAACCTTGGTCATTGGGTCATTAAGTCAATAGGTCATTAAGACGCAAGGACGCTAAGACAGAACGATGAGCTTTGGACTTTATATTATTAATACGAGAGACAGAAAGGATGACATTGGTTAAGCGAAGACTTTTCTTAAAATGGCTTTTGGGAGTCCCTTTCCTCTTTTCATTTCCCTTCCGTATTCGGGAAACAATGGCGGAGCTTTCCGCTCCTTCAGGCAATGGAAGAGAAAAGGCCATCGCCGAATTCTTTAAGGGGGAGGAGCTCGTCTATGAGATTGGTTTCTGGCTATTTAACCGGGCAGCCATGGGAAGGTTGAGTTTTTCTGAAATGGAAGAAAAAGGTCATTATAGGGCTACTCTTCAGGCAGAAACGTTGGGAATCTTAGGATGGATGACGCGGCATCGGGCAGATACCTATCGCTCCACAATGGAAGAAATCGAAGGAGGAAAGCGCCTCAGGTCCGTATCCTTCGAAGAGGATGTGAAGATCGGGAGCACCTTGAGGAAAAGGGTTCACCATTTTAATTATGAGAAGAGAAAGTGGATTCAATTAAGGCAGCGAAAGGATGGAACCATGGCGAAGACCGAGGAAGAGATTCCTCCGGGAATGTTCTACGACGACTTTCTTACAGCCTCGTTTAATTTTCGTTACGGCGTATATGGGGAGATCGAAAGAGGAAGGACCTACACAGTGCCGACCTTTCCTCGCAAGGGGTCTTCACATTATGAGGTCAAGGTGGTTGGGAAAGAGGAGGAGGAGAAGAGGAAAAGATCTGAGAGATCTAAGGATGGAAAAGAGTTTTACGTTAAACTTTCTTTGGACCCGGAGATCACTCATTCGAAAGAAGGCATCATTGAGGGATGGCTGTCTAAAGAGTTTTACCCAACGGAGGGAAGGATCAAAGACGTCGTTCTATTCGGGGATGTCAAAGGAACCCTCATCAAGAAGGTGAAAGCTCAAGGCTGAAAGTGAAATTCTTGCTTTGAGCCTCCCCTAAGGGGCCGCTTAGCGGTGAGCTTTGCCTGCCTGCCCTGCCCGCGGACAGGCGGGGGTAGGCAGGAACTTGGAGCATAAGTAAGAAGATGGATACCCAATCCAGATACTTCAGGATTCGCCGAAAGGATATTGCTTATTTCAAATTTATCATGGAGTCGTATGAAGGGATGGCTGTTGTGAGAACCAAAGATCCCTACGAAGCGGTTGTGGAATTGATGGCCGCTCCGGGATGGGAGAAGGATCTGGAGGAGGTCCTGGAAGGGCTCGGGAAGGAGATAGCCATTGAGCCCCTCCTATCCAATTTGGAATAAGCCTCAGTAACAATGTTCTAGGATCATTAGGTTATTAAGTTATTTGTCATTGAATGACTCAATTACATAGTAACTTAATGACGAAGAAGCATGGAAGAGGAAATAGGATGAAATTAGAGATTCCATTCCAAAAGATATTGAAAGAAGCCCTCAAGGAGGGCGGGGACTTTGCGGATCTTTATTTTGAGCAGACCCGATCGATCGTCATCGTTTGTGAAGAGGACCGAATCGAAAAGGTGATTTCGGGCCTCGATTCGGGAGTGGGGCTTCGGGTCCTCTTTGGCGGGAAGACGATCTACAGTTTTTCGAATGAGATGACTGAAGAGGCCCTGATCGATTTGGCTTCGAAGATCAGCCGTGTCGTAAGAGAAAACGGAGAGGCGCAGGTGATCAACCAGGTCCATTCCTCTCGTGCCCATCGTTCAAATCCCATCATCGGGAAGTCTTCCCATCCGATTGAACGGAATCCTGATGATATTCCCATTGGGGAGAAGGTTTCCGTCGTGAAGCGGGCAAATGAAGTGGCCCGAAGACTCGACCCCTCTGTTCGACAGGTGAGGGTTCTTTATCGGGATGCCAGTCAGGTCCTCACGATTGCAAATTCAGAAGGAACCTTCGCAGAAGGCGAGAGAGTAGGGACGGTCTTTTCTGTTCAGGTGGTTTCTGTAAAGGGAGATCTGATCCAGACCGGATATGAGCCAGTGGGAGGGACAATGGGTTTTGAGCTTTTTGATTTTCATCCTCCGGAAGGGGTTGCCGAGAGGGCCGCAAAGAGATCTCTCCTCATGCTTTCAGCGAAAAAGGCTCCCATGGGAAGGATGGCTGTCGTTTTATCGAGCGAGGCAGGGGGAACGATGATCCATGAAGCCATCGGCCACGGTCTCGAAGCCGATTTGGCCCAGCAAGGACTCTCTGTCTATTCGAAGAAAGTCGGAGAGAAGGTAGCTTCTTCCCTGATTACGGTGGTGGATGACCCTACTCTTCCTCAAAAGCGGGGATCTTATGCGTTCGACGATGAAGGCACACCTTCTCAAAGAACGCTCCTGGTTGAGGAGGGAATCTTGAAGGGCTATCTTTACGATCGGCTCACCGCTCTAAAGGATGGAGTCCCTTCCACAGGGAACGGGAGAAGAGAGTCCTATCAAGAGAAGCCTATTCCCAGGATGAGTAACACCATGATCGTTCCGGGAAAAACCAAGCCTGAAGAGATCATTCGTTCCGTAGAAAAGGGACTGTTTGTCAAGAAGATGGGTGGGGGACAGGTCAATACGGTCAACGGAGATTTTGTTTTTGAAGTGAGCGAAGGGCATTTGATTGAAAAAGGAAAGGTAGGAGAACCGGTCCGGGGAGCAACGCTGACCGGCAATGGGCCCCGGATCCTCAAAGAGATCGACATGGTGGGGGATGACCTTGGGTTTGGAATCGGGACCTGCGGAAAGGATGGCCAGGGAGTGCCTGTGGCCGATGCCCAACCCACCCTGAGGATCCCTGAATTAGTGGTGGGAGGAGGACAGTAGGAAACCGCCTGAGGAGAGATTAGGAGACTAGGCCCTGGTTTATCTTAACACCATTGTTTCTATTTGATCCACCTTATTAAAGGTCTCAACGGCGGAAAAGGGACGAAAGGGACGTCCATAAAATTATAAGTTTCCACTTTTGGTATAGCATGGGCAAAGAGACTAAGCGGTTTGCCCGCGGCTCTTTGGGCCCAG
The DNA here is from genome assembly GCA_041947025.1 of Thermodesulfobacteriota bacterium. GTDB lineage: Bacteria > Desulfobacterota > BSN033 > BSN033 > UBA1163 > CAVTZZ01. Next base: position 7,569 of record JBHGBJ010000051.1, on the reverse strand, counting down.
GATTCGTATTTGGCTGAGATTTCCAGGTATTGTTCCCCTGTCACAATCGGTCTGTAATCTCTTCCAAAAGATTTGATTCCACTTTTCCGTGTAGGGCAAGCATTTTTCCGGCCTGCTGAATCATTTCAAGGCGAGGTTCGGGAAGTAGGGGCCCCATTTGTAGGGCAATTAACCGGGTTGAGGCGATGGTCAGGAATGCTTAACACCTTTGTGGGCAGACTTTTTTCGGTGATATAAAAATAAGCCGATATACTCGGAGAGCCGGAGGTCGAGAAAAATCTTGACCTAAGGATTTGATGCCCAGTACAATGATAATAAGTGAAATACTCTGTTAATTAATTTCTGGGACGGAATGATATGTTCTTTCTTCTTCGGTTATTGATCCATATGGTGGCGATTCTGATCATCGCCTATCTCTTGCCCAATGTGATCAGGGTGGATGATATTTGGGCAGCCCTGGTTGCTGCCTTTCTCCTTGGGATTGTCAATGCGGTGATCCGGCCCATCCTGATCATCCTGACCTTGCCTCTCACGCTGTTGACACTCGGAGGTTTCCTGCTTGTCATCAACGGGTTGATGCTTTGGTTGGTGGCGGCTCTGGTCAGGGGATTCCACGTCAATGGCTTCTGGGGAGCGCTCTTTGGTTCCATCTTGATCAGTATCGTGAGCTGGATCCTATCGAGGGTATTGCCTTCTTAAGGCAGGAGATAGAGACGAGGCCCCCTAGGTTTACGCTTCTTTCGGAGCGGGTTCAGGCAGTTTTTCCAGCTTTACTTTTGAGATCCTCTGTCCGACCATTTCAACGATCCGAATTCTCCTCCCTTCGGTCTCTACCGCATCGCCAGTCTGAGGGATCTTTTGCAGGGTTGTCATCAGGTACCCTCCGAGGGTTTCGTATTCGGGCGACTCTGGAAGCTGAATGTGATAATCATCCTTCAAATCCTTCAAGCTGATCGATGCATCGATCAGAAGGGTTCCATCTGAAAGTTGAACCACAGGGCTCTCCGTATCGTATTCATCCCGGATCTCCCCGACGATCTCCTCGATGAGATCCTCGATGGTTACCAATCCGGAAACTCCGCCATATTCATCGACTGCCAGAGCCATATGGACTCTCCTTTTCTGCATCTCTCTCAGGAGAAGGCTGATCTTCATTGTCTCAGGGATGAAGAAGGGAGGCTTGATTATCTTTCGGATATCGACCTGACCGGTTTTCGCAAAAATGCTGAGGAAATCTCTTGCATAGAGCATTCCCCGGATATCATTGGATCCCCTGCCAAAGACAGGATAACGGGAGAACTTTTCCTCTTCAATAAGGGAGAGGATCTCCTTGGGAGACTTGTCGATTTGAATGGCCACCATCTGAGTATCCGGGACCATGACCTCCTTGACCGACATATCGGTGAATTCAAAAACACTCTGAATGATTCTTTCCTCCGTAGGCTCAAAGACCCCGTGCTTTCGCCCCTCTTTGAGCATCAACTTCACCTCTTCCTCGGTGATGTAAGCCCTTTCGGTGAATGGCTTTGTGCCAAAGGGGCGAAGCACGACGCTCGTGCTGAGGGTGAGTATTCTGACAAATATGGAGGCGATTCTTGAGAAAGTATCAATCGTTCTTGCGTTCAATAATCCGACTGTCTCAGGGTGCATCAAGGCGATCGACTTGGGTATGAGTTCTCCAAAGATCACGAAAAAGTAGGTAATGGTGACAACAACGATTCCTATGGCGATGGGCCCGGCTGCCAGAGAGATGACCTTGATAGGGATTTCTTTGAGCAAAGGCTCGATTACTCTCACCGATGCGGCACCACCGATTGCGGAGGCGAGAACGCCCACCGTGGTAATACCAATCTGTATAGTGGCCAGGAACCGGTCCGGTTCTTCTTTCAGCCTTAGAAAGATCTTGGCATTCCTATTTCCACTTTCTGCCAATTGTTTGATCTGGCTCTTTCGGGCTGTGACGACGGCAATCTCTGTTCCAGAAAGATAACCGTTTAAGAGGATGAGAATGGCTACGAGAAAGATTTCAAGAAAAAGGCCCTCCATACAGTAACCTCCTGTTCCCTAAACATCTCCCCTCCCTTAGTAGGAGGGGATTAAGAGGAGGGGGAATGAAGATCCATTCACCCCCACCCACTCCCTCCCCCTTCAAGGGGGAAGGGATCGTTATTTATTCTTTATCGATGGTGGGAAGTTTTGCGCTTGAATGGTAACGAGTTGTCTATGGAAAATTTTCTAGAGCTTGATCCCTTTGAGCCTCTTGATGGCCTCCTTCAGTCTTGCCTCGTCCGTAGTAATGGTCATTCGTATATAACCTTCCCCTGCCTCCCCAAACCCGTTTCCCGGCGTGGCAACGATCCCGGCTTGTTCAAGGAGAAGTGTGGCAAATTGAGCGGACGTATATCCCCCTGGCACCTGGATCCAGAGGTAGAAAGTTGCCTTTGGCCATTCCACCTCGAGGCCGATCTCTCGAAGACCCTTCACCATGATATCTCTTCGCCTCTCATAGATTTTGATGATATCGGGAAGGGGTGTATCAAAGTGATTCAGCGCTTCCATCCCTGCCTCCTGGATGGCCTGAAAGACACCGGAGTCGATATTGGTTTTCACCCCTCCCAATCCAGAGACAATTTCAGAACGACCTGCGGCAAACCCCAGTCGCCAGCCCGTCATATTGAAGGTCTTGGAGAGGCTGTGAAATTCGATTCCTACCTCTTTGGCACCCTCCACTTGCAGGAAGCTGAGCGGTTGGTAACCATCGAAAGCAATTTCAGAATAGGCCGCATCGTGACAGACAATAATCTGATAGCGATGAGCAAAGGCCACCACCTCTTCAAAGAAGGGCTTTTCAGCAATCGCAGAGGTGGGGTTGTTCGGATAGTTGATAAAGAGAATTCTTGCTCTTTCTGCTACCTCTTTAGGGATTTCTGAGAGTTTCGGCAAAAAGTGATTCTCTTTTCGAAGGGGCAAAAAGTAAGGAGTCCCTCCTGCAAAAAGGGTGGAGACGCGATAGACAGGATAGCCCGGACTCGGGACTAATACATAGTCTCCTGGATTGACGAAGGCAAGGGGGATATGAGCGATACCCTCCTTAGAACCGATAAGAGAGAGGACTTCAGTCCCGGGGTCGAGATTGACGTGAAACCTTCTTTCGTACCATTGGGCCACCGCTCGCCTAAATTCGATCATCCCCTCATAGGAGGGATATCGATGGTGCTTGGGATTTTCGGCAGCCACCTTCAATCGCTCGATGATCAGCTTCGGGGTCGGGAGGTCCGGATCTCCGATGCCGAGATCGATGAGATCCACCCCCTTTTTTCTCAGCTCATTTTTCTTCTTATCAATTTCTGCAAAGAGGTATGGAGGAATCTGTTCAATCCGTTTTGCCGTCTTGATCTGCATGGGTCTCTGCCTTTCTAAGTAATCTTCCTTGAATCACCGGACCCGTACCACACGGTTGATACGACCAGGGACACGGTCACGTTTTTTTATCTTAAGGGCTTTCTTCTCCAAATTCAAGACAAAAATTAGATGCAGAAGCAATGGCTATCCCCTGTTCACTGGAAGGATTTTTATCTTGACATCCCCTACCGGGTTTGATAGACATACGTGGGTGTCATTCGGGATATGATATAAGTTCTTGATCATATATGAATTACTATTTAAGAATGGTGCGACTGGTGCTGTGGAAAAGAGGATGCCAGGAAACCCACTCAAAAAACATTTCATTGACTGGAGGAGGGATGAGATGGAAAGAAAGAGGATTATAAAATGGAAAGTGATCCTGGGAGTTTTTTTTCTGACTTTCGTTGGACCCGTATCGAACACAGTAGCTAAAGATGTTTATCCTACGCAAGATATCAATTACATCTGTTACTCGCAACCTGGAGGCAGCTTCGACATTATTGCGAGGGGCATAGCTCCTTTCCTCTCTAAGCACTTAAGGGAGGTTTCTCCGGGAGCGAAAGGTGGGAATATAAAGGTGAAGAATGTGACAGGAGGCTCTGGGGTGAAGGAGCTCGAATTTCTTTTTAAGGAAGCCGACACGGAGGGTTATAGTATCGGCGATTTTAACCGTGGAAATTTCTATAGATTTTATCTCAGCGGTGAAAAACTTCCTTTCGACATTACCAAATTCACCTGGCTCTATTCGACCACCCAGGTCAACCGAGTCCTGATCAGCGGGAAGAAGGGACCGAAGACGTGGGAAGAGATGTTGGCCCTTTCTAAAAAGGAGCCCTCCCGATGGGGGGTGAGTAGCGTTGGGGGATCGGTCCATCTTGAAACGATCTACATCCTCGAGACAACCCGCATACCCAGTAAGATCACAATCTGGGGATCGGCGTCACAGGCCCAAGCAGCCATCATCAGAGGCGATGCCGATGTGAGTGTTATTGAGTTAGGAGGGCTTGTTCCGCTCATTGAATCGAAAGGAGTGAATGTCCTCGTCAGTTTCACCGAGAACAGAGTTCTACCACAGGTTCCAACCATTAAGGAAAAAGGGTTCCCTTTAATTCCGAGAAACGTGGGAGGACAGGGAATCGGGATAACCATCGGGCCACCGAATCTTGATCCTGAAGCGAAGCGTATTATTGTCGAGGCAGCCAAGAAGACGATGGTGGATCCCGGGTTTTTGGATTTCAGTAAGAAGATGGGGTTGGACATTAATCCACTCTATGGAAAGGAAATTGACGATATCATTACGGAGAGCGTCAAGTTTTATAAGGAATGGGCTCCGATCTATAAGAAATACGGTCTTTAATCTGTTTCCGGGTCGAATATCGGTCGGCTGTGAGTCTTCTGGCGTGTTCGTGGTAAAAGGGTTAGGGTTAATGTGTTCTCACTGTCCTTCGGGGTTGCCTCGGCTAAGCCATGTTGAACTTTGAATCAAGATCACGGATTAGAGATTATGATCTTTGAACCTCCGGTGTAACGAACCGCAAAGTCGATATAATTGCGTGTCGACTGAACTCCAGACAGGGTTTGATTTGGCTGTTGAAGGAGAAGTATGGATCAATTTTTGACTGCCTTTTTTTCGCTTTTTCAATGGCAAAATACCACCTTGATGCTCCTTGGAGTTTGTATAGGGGTAGTGGTCGGCATTCTTCCAGGCGTTGGTGCAACACAGGCAATGGCTCTCATGATTCCCTTGACCTGGAAAATGGAGACGTATCCCTCTTTTATTCTCTTGATTTCCATCTATGCCACATCGAAATTTGGAGGCTCCCTCACGGCTATACTTTTTAATATCCCCGGGGATAATCCGAACGCAGTAACCCTGATCGACGGGTTTCCGATGGCCAAGAACGGGAAAGCAAAAACGGCTATTGGTGCATCGGCTACGGTTTCGATTCTTGGAGGGCTTTTCTCTTCTCTTAGCTTATTGATCTTTATGCCAATCATGTACCAAATTATTTTGATTTTCGGACCGGCGGAATTCTTCATGCTCGCCTTATTTGGTCTTACTGCAATTTCAGCAGTTTCTGCAAAATCAATTGTGAAAGGATTGATGGCAGGTGGCATGGGTGTACTGATATCTACGATTGGGTACCATCCTCTGGTGGGTCAATCCCGCTTTGCCTTTGGTACTTTCTATCTGAGGGAGGGAATCAGTCTTGTAAGCGCATTGCTGGGAGCGGTGGCCATGAGCGAGGCCCTCAGACTCTGGATGGAGGGAAGCTCGATTGTAGGCGAAGGAGTACCCTTGAGCGGTAAATATATAGAGGGTATTAAAGTCGTTTTTAAAAACAAGGCGCTTTTCATGCGGAGCTGCCTGATTGCCTGGGTGGTAGGGGCGGCCCCAGGGGCCGGCAGTGCGGTAGCGGGATTTGTATCCTATGCCTCTGCTACGAAGACCTGTAAAAACCCGGAGACCTTCGGTAAAGGGGATGTGAGGGGAGTCATCGCAGGCGACACAGCCCTCCATGCCTGTGCAGGAGGTGACCTCCTCCCCACGATCACCATGGGTATTCCCGGAAGTAGTGCGATGGCAATTTTACTTGGAGCCTTCTTGCTTCACGGTCTTCAGCCGGGACCGCAAATCGTATCGCTCCACCCCGATCTGATTTACCTCATTATCATCATCCTCTTTATCGCACACTGCTGCAGCGTCGTGCTGGCAGTGGGCTTTTCCAATGCGTTGGAAAAACTAACCAGGACACCGGCGGAAATTATATCTCCTCTTATCATCATTTGTTGCCTTTTCGGTTCGTATATTATGCGAGAGTATTGGCAGGATATGATGGTGACCACTCTTTTTGGTATTCTGGGCTACTATATGAAGAAATACGGATACCATCCGATCCCCCTTGCACTTGGAATCATACTGGGACCGATCGCTGAGATTAGTTTCTTTCAAGCCCTGTCTTCCTCGAGGAATGGAATATGGGTTTTTGTTACCCGTATCCCCAGTTTGATTATTTTTCTCTGTATTCTCACGGTGCTGTTTTGGCCTTACATTGAGAGGCTATACAAAAGGCCCAAGTCCCGTGATACGAATCGATCGCATCGGTAACCCAGGAGGTCATCATGGTCGAAAACGGCAAGGAAAAGCAGAGAGAAATGAACCTGAAGGAGCTTCAGAACCTCCGCGGGGAACTCTGGATCATCCTTCCCTTCTTTATCGCTTCTCTTTACTTTTTCCTCTTTAGTTTTCGCTATAAATTGGAGGCACGAACGGTCCCGATGCTTATCGGAGCCGCCACCACGCTCCTCACTGGGATGCGGCTCTTCCATATCATCTTCCCCAGGAGCAGGATTGGGCAATTCAAAGAGGCGGGGCTTGCCGGTGAGTTCGACAGCCTTAAGGAAGAAATTGAGGAAGAAACCCTTAAGGGAAAATATGAAGAGGCACCTGCCAAAGAGATCACCTTCCGGGAGGAGAGGAAAGCATTTTATGCTCTGATCGCTTCTTTCGGCGCTTTTCTCTTCTTTGGCTACATGGTCGGGGCTTTTTTTGTTATTGTCGGCACCAGTTACTATTATGGCTATAAGCATAAAGCTCATCTATTGATCAGCGTCGTCTCGATGTACGTGGTCCTCTATCTTGTCCTTTACAGGTTGTTAGAAGCTCCGATCGACTACGGATTGGTCCTGAAACCAATCTTAAGATCCCTTCATTTAATCCGCTAATCCGAAAGGCCAACCAAGAAACCCGTGTGACTGTCAGCAGGGACACGAATGCTCTTTGGGAGAGAAGCCTGAACACGGCCAAAGAGAGGAAGGATCTTAAGGGAGAACTAGTGAAATGGTATGGCTACAAGCTTTATTTTTGGGGGATAAACAAGGGTGAGTGCGTCTTCAGTTTCTTGTTTTCAAGGGTTTTTTTTTAAGTATTGCTGACGGAAAAAATGTGATCAGAGAATAATCCTTCACGCTTGCGTCGAAGAAAGCATGCATCGAAATTTCCCTTCCCTCGTGAACAGATTTTCCTTCCGAGAAGAGTATGTCAGTTATAAGCTTGTATTGTGATTATTACCCATATCAAGAAAAATGTCAGAGGGATTTTTGTGTGTTAGCTAAAGTTTAAAAGTGCACCGTTTAAGTTTTAAAAGTGCACTCCTTTGAGGT
>JBHGBJ010000050.1:0-30980 GCA_041947025.1 Thermodesulfobacteriota bacterium | reverse complement strand
GGTAAAGGTCGGTAACCCATCCGAAGATCGGAGGATATACCAGAAGCCGTCTCCCGGCCGCCAGACCGCGATGTCCGCTTTACCGTCGCCATCATAATCGCCTGGTACGGGCACGTCATTTAACAATCCCGTCCCCCATTGTGTCTGGACCACCACTCCGTCCGAAGAGCGGGTGATGTACCAGAAGCCATCTCCCGGCCTCCAGACGGCATAATCGGTCTTTCCGTCACCGTCATAATCAGCCGGAACCAGCACGTCATTTACGATTCCTGCCCCCCATTGGAACGCCGAAGGCACCCCGGTGGAAGAATTCAGGATGTACCAGAAGCCATCCGTCGGCCTCCAGACCGCGATGTCGCTCTTTCCGTCGCCATCAAAATCATTTGCCACTTTGGCAACGGCAGGGCCAGGGGCAGGGATGCCGGGAGTTACGATGGCGGTGATAGTCCCTCCCTTCGAAGAAGTCACCGTTACGGACACTGGCGGGGCAACAACGTTCGGGATTGTCAATACGCCGTTAACCAGGGTCCCCAGTCCGGTCGCCGTAAGGACGGGAGGCACGGCCAGGTCGCTGGAAACCGCATTAATCGTCAGGGACTGCGTGCCGGCATCATACACGGCCGATGTTATGAAGACCAGATCCACGAGATTGCTTGACAGCGCGGTTGGGCTTTGCGGCGGATCGGTCGCAGTGACAGTTACCGAGGCAGGAAGGATCGTTCCGGCCGCGAATGGAATCGAGGCGAAAAGGGTTCCCGTAGCAGCTTGTTTCGACATGACCGTAGTGGTCAGGCCTGTTCCGCTTACTGCAAAGGAAGCAGTGGCCGAAGTTGAAGCAGTTGAGCCGAAAACATCAACCGTGCCGGCGCCCGTGGCATCGCGCACATAGTACGACTTGTCCAAAACAAAGGGTATGCCATTGAAGACTCTTCCCATCAGCGTAAACTGGTTGACCTTTACGCAAGGCTGGCCGTTTATGGGAAATACTCCACCATCCGTGCAGACTTCAAAATAGTTCGTCCCCACAGGGCTGCCCGTTACGAAGACCGGCAATACCGTATCCGACAGGAACAGGTCGCCGCTGAGGTCGCCAGGGATAGCTATCGGAGGCAGAGGAGCGCCGCCTTCGGATGCCGAAGCCTGCAGAAAAGGCCCGATTTCGCTCTGGAGAGCGTGCGTGAAATCCCCCGGGGCAAGGCCGATATCTGAGGTAAACGTGATCGCCCGCTTGCCGACTGCCACATTCGGGAAAACCTTGACGCCAACCGGAGTGGTCACCGTGTAGTTGCCGGCCACCGGTGCATCAACGGTGATGCGGTAGCGGCCGAAGGTGACCTGGTCGCCCGGAACCACCGGGCCAGTGGCGAAAGCAGCCTCCACGGCCATCACCAAAACCGCGTTGTCGGTTGGGCTCAGATCCAATCGCCCCGTGGCATTATAATAGAAGCCTTCTTCGGGATAATTGGTCGGAAAAACGATCGGCAGATTGAGACCCGCAACTGGGTCCACGGCGAGAGGCAGGATCAGACAGACACCCGCATCCAGTTGGGCCTGGTTCTTGGGCAGGCACAGATCCAGAAACAGGCCGTTGGCATCGGAATACCAGAACGGGAAGCCGTTCCCGGGAGGCGAGGGTAAATCCGTAGCCCCCACATTAGACAGCACGGCATGGGCGGAGGGAATCCACGTCCCAAAGACAAGACAGAAGAGCATGACGGCCAGAGATATCATTCTACATTTTGTTTTCACAATACTTCCTCCTTCTCATAAAGATTTTGTTCTTATCGGTAACATTCCACCCATCCCTACCAGCTTATCGGCACATCACTCAATGTTCCCCATTGCGTTTGAGTTACACCTCCATCCGAAGACCGAAGGACATACCAGTAGCCATCTCCTGGCCGCCAGACCGCAATGTCCGCTTTGCCGTCTCCGTCATAATCGCCGGGAACCGGGACATCGTTAAGAGAACCTGTCCCCCATGGAGTCTGAGTCACCCCTCCGTCCGAAGAGCGGAGGACGTACCAGAAGCCATCGCTCGGCCGCCAGACCGCAATATCCGCTTTCCCATCGCCGTCATAATCGGCAGAAACAGTAATGTCGTTAGCAGATCCTGCTCCCCATGGAGTCTGAGTCACCCCTCCGTCCGAAGAGCGGAGGACGTACCAGAAACCATCACTGGGCCGCCAAACCGTGATATCGGACTTCCCATCCCCGTCAAAATCGTTCACTACCGTCGGAGTGGGACCAGCGACGACGACACCAAAACTCTGGGTGGTGAATAAGCCGCCCGGATCCGTAACCCGCACGGTGACAGGGTTGGAGCCAACCTGGGCAGGAGCCGGAGTCCACTGGATCAACCCCGCTGCATTGATGGTCATGCCGGTCGGGGCCAAGTCCAATGAGTACGCGAGCGTTCCGCCGGTACATAGAACAGGGCTCGTGGCAGCCATCTGGTAATTGTAGAGCTGGCCCCGGCTGGCCGTGGAGACGGGAAACGATGTGACCGTGATACCCGGCGGTTGTATGGCAACCGGTGGTATCACCGGAAGTGGAATAAAAAGGGGATCAATGGGTGGAAAGGCCAGGATGGAATTATTGCCGTTGAAGTTGAATTGGCCAACGCCCACACTGGTCACATAGGAGAGAACACGGTTGTTTGCCGTTGTGAGTATCCCGTTATTATAATTGGGATCGATATAGGGACCCGTGGGCGTGGTCGCCTGTGTCCGTGGGTCGAGCCCGGAAAAGGGAAAAGGATCCAAGGGCTGAGGAGTCTGATCACAGGGGCCGCTGCAGCCTCCCGGGCTCAGCCTGCGGTCATTGTTCCAGGGGATGCCTTCGAAGATGAAGGGTGTGGAGATCAGGTTGAGGTTGATGCCGAGAAAATCCGGGATCAGAATGGATCCCAGGCCGATTCCCATTTGGAAAAAGTACTCACCGTTCGGCGATGAGTTTCCCAGGATGTCGAGGGTGGTCAGCGCCGGGTTGATGAGCTTATGCCCGGTTTTCCCATGGATCTGCCTTGGAAGCGGGCTCAGGATGGCGAACTGCTCGGCGAAAGTACCCCCGGCCGGACAGATATTGAGCGGAATAAACCGTGAATCGGCCCTGAGATGGGCACAGGGATTGACGATCGGTGCGGTCGGGAGAAAACGAAAATCGACGATATGGGAGATTGAAAAAATATCGAACCCATTCGGAGGGAGAACTGCCTTTGCCGTACAGGTGCCCACTCCCGCGGCGGCGTCGCACCCCAGCGTCGTGGCCAGGAGGAACTCATGAGTCTGGTTGGAAAGAGGATCATTATGGAGAGACCAGATCACCACATCCGCAGGTGCCCGGGTGGTCGAGCCGAAAAAGAGGGACTCAACCTTCTGATCCTGAAAACCCGGGGCCTCTATGAACACCTGCTCGATAATCATATAGTCGGGCTGGGCGGAGAGATTCTTGGTGGCCAATGCCTTTGAGACCTTCAGGCTATGCGTTGAGAGGAAGCGGACGCAGTTGATCGTTTCAAAATTTCCTTTTGCAATGATATGATCGCCCGTTTGAAGAGGGGCAAAACGCCTCGAATCATCGACAGGCTGACCCCCGTTGATGCTCCGATTCGTGTCAGGGCATAAGAGGTCTCCGGTGCCTGCGGGGCTACTTTGGGCAATTAACAACTCAGTCGTGTTACCATTTAGATTAAGATCGAGAATATCGGTGAATTGACGCTGCACCGTGCTCGGGATGCAGACCGGGTAGCCTGTGGTAAAGGCATTCGTGTAGTTGTCAGCATCGAGCATGAAGCGTGGGTCAGGGCTGCAGTTCAATGCTCCCGGAAGGCAGCCGAGTCCCTGCTGAACCGTGTGGCGGCCTGTTGGGTCATTGAGCCTGACCATGACCCCTGCATTCGGATCGCCCGGCACGCCATTGACCCGGAAATAACCATCCGTGTAATTTATGAAAGTCACCGGCCCGGCGACAAGCTCTCTGCCCTTTTCGATGAACACATCTCCCGCGATGACATTGCCGCCGTTGGTTCTATTTGCGGCAATCGTGGCAAATCCCCCCGTTCCGGTGGTATTACATCGGTCGCCCTTGGCCAGGCCGGTTTCGCCGGTGGCGAGACATGCAGCGGGCGCCTGGTCAAATAGTTGCTTAAGCGTTAGTCGATTAGCAGGGAGGTCGATCAAGAGGTTGCGGGGAAGGATCACACTCTGCCCGCCTACCACGATGGTGCCGCCTGACCATGGATCAGCGACGTTATCGATGAAGATTCGCTCGATCTCACCCGTGATCGGGGCCTGTACCGGAGCCGCTTGGCTCAGGGAAAGAAACCCGCTGAGAATAAGAAATATCGAGCAGGTGATCACAGATACAAATCTAAATGTTGTCCACATCAGGATCTCCTTCCTCAATCAAATAGAAGATAATCTTTTAGAAGAATAAGGGCTGATCCGACACGTCTCCGCCCCATTGCAGCAAAAAAGGATCCTCTCCCCCCGAAGGGATGACGTACCAGTCTCCGGAGCCCGGTCGATAGACCCCGATGTCTGTCATTCCATCCCCATCATAATCCCCGGGAATCGGGACGTCGTTAAGCGCCCTGGTTCCCCAGGGCGTCTGAGTCACCAATCCGTCCGAAGAGCGCTTGATGTGCCAGAAGCCGTCTCCGGGCCGCCAAACCGCAACGTCCGTGATTCCATCCCCATCGTAATCTCCGGGAACGGGCACGTCGTTAAGCGAACCTGTTCCCCATGGGGTCTGACTCACTACCCCGTCCGAAGATCGCTTGATATACCAATTACCGTCTCCAGGCCGCCAGACCCCAACGTCTGCTTTGCCATCTCCGTCGTAATCTCCGGGAACGGGCACGTCGTTAAGCGATCCTGTTCCCCATGCAGTTTGGGTGATGACCCCGTCCGAAGAGCGTTTGATATACCAGAACCCATCTCCGGGCCTCCAGACTGCGATGTCCGCTTTACCGTCTCCGTCATAATCACCGGGAACCGGGACATCATTAAGAGAACCTGCTCCCCATGGGGTCTGGAGCACCACTCCGTCCGAAGAGCGTTTGATGTACCAGTAGCCATCTCCCGGTCGCCAGACTGCGATGTCCGCTTTACCATCTCCGTCATAATCTCCGGGGACTGGCAGATCACTCAACGCTGCGGTTCCCCACTGGGTCTGAATTACTCCTCCATCCGAAGATCGATGGTTGTACCAGAAGCCATCTCCTCCACGCCAGACCGTAATATCCGTCTTTCCATCTTTGTCAAAATCTCCAAATACCGAATATTTTGCCCCTGTCAGGAAAGAGCGAAGAGGAGGCAGCCCGGCATCAGGCCGGCCACCAGCGCCCACAGCCGGGACGGATACGAGGCTGTCGCAAGCATTTCCCCCGTTGATACAGGTGAGAGTTCCATCGTCTCCTGGATGCCCGTTAGGGACAAAGAGCTGGGGATGATCGAAGGGCGCCATTTCCCGACGGACACGTTCGTCCGTGAGGCTTTTGAGAAAGGCTACCAGATTGGCCATTCTGTCCGGCGCCCCCTGAAGAAAAGGTATTTCAGCAATTTCCGGGTCGATATCCGCGATATTCACGTGAGGAAAATTTCCGCCACGAGTATAGAAGTCGACGACTTCTTCGAGGGTTGCAGCCCCCCCATTATGAAAATAGGGCCCGGTCAGATCCACATTTCTCAATCCAGGCGCCTTGAATCTGCCATCCTTGCTTGCCCTGATGAAGTTTATGGGAAAAGCTGGCGATAATTGCGGAGAAGGAAAAGGGAGCAGGCCCTGGAGCTGAAGCTCTGCAAGAGAGACAAAGGAGAGGGGAAACGGGTTTCCTGTGAGCGGATTGATGAATGGAGCAGCGCCGCCCCTGCCTAAGTCTTCCGTGGTGGGCCTGAGGCCAACATTGTAATAGCCTTCATCGTAAATGATGATGTCCTGAACTTGGGGCACAGATTCAATCAGGGCGTGGCGGGTATTGTCGAGGAATCGGGCCTGCGTAACTGAGGCGGTTGTGAATTCGGCGCCGAAATGACAATTGATGCATTTGCCCTGATTCACGAAGATGTCCAGTCCCTCCAACTGCTGCGCGGTCAGGGCATTATTGTCGCCTGCTGCAAACCGGTCAAAGGGAGTCTCGTCGGAGACAAGGGTGGCTTGGTAGAGCTGAAGGGCCAGTCCGAAGAAGAGGGAGAAGTTCGCCTCCATCTGGGTGAACTCATCGGTCGTCAGGGGGCGGCCCGGGTTTGGAAGGGCAGCAGGAATCCCGTTCGCGAAGACGACGATATCGGTTGAGTTCCAGTAGGCGGGGTTAAATGCCTGCTGGATGAGCTGAGAGTAGGATACGTTTAGGCCTCTGTTCGGAGAAGCGAACGCGCCGAGCACGCTATCGGTCGGAGAAACCTTCTGCTTTGCCAGGGGGGTCAGGCTGAGCATCTTCTTGCCGATTTTAGGAAAGGGACGGCCTGCTGAGGACATCTCAAAATCACTCACGGGAGGTCCAACTGCCTGGGAAGCGAGGCTTGAATTATTAAGCCCTGCCGTCGGAACCTGTGTCAGCACACCGGCGTTGTTCGCCCAGATCCTGGCGTTCAAGTCTGCCGGCCCAAAGGGATTGATCCCGTTAAAGATATTGTTGGCCCGGCCGTCCCAGAAATTAGCAAAATTGAAGACCGCGTTGATCACCGTCGGCGCATTTCGAGGCTCAACCCGACGGGTATTAACACCCCCGACATTGAAGACCGGATCCGGGACATGGGAGACCAGCTCGTTTGCAGATCCCGGAATAATGTCTACGAATTGGGAGAGAAAGACGCCTTGAGAAGAGGCAACGTCATTGACATCCCGGACAATGGGAGAATTTTGAAAATCCGGATTGGCCCTCTGGTGAAAAGGGAAATGGGAGGCGATTAATGCCGCGTTCGGTTCTGCCACCTGGAAGGTCGTATCTCCGCCGCTCAGACCCGAATCGAGCTCGTTTTTGAATCGTCTGTCCGCTCCGGCGTGAAAATGGCAAGAAGCGCACGCCTGAACCCCGTCGCTTCCAACCTGCATATCCCAGAACAATGCCTTGCCGAGAACGATCGCAGCCGTCCTGTCTACAACATATTCATTGAGATTCGAAGGCTCGGGAATCGGCACAAGCTTTAGAGAGGGCGGGGCTAATTGCCTCAGAAGGACTGGATCCGCGGTCCAACCGATGCTCGCTCCCAGAATAATCACCGCAAACGTCAGGATCGAAATTCTTCCGATCCGCTTATCCTTTTTCACGGAATCGCTCCTCATTCATTTAGACGATCACAAATGGAATCTGGGCAGTCACCAAAAGATCATTTCCCCGGGTATCCATGAACTTGATCGTCGCGAAGGAGTTGATAGGGCTCTTCGCATAGATCAGCGCATCAAAGCGCCTGGCCGAGGTTACGAGAATGGGTGTATTGGCTGGCACAGGGATGGCTTCGTTATATAGTCCGAAAGGTGGCACTCCAAGCGAGTAGCCATCCCAGGCAATGATCACCACATCCACTGGAAAAGTAACTGTGGTGGTGTTGTACGCTCCATCGATATATCGGATGAGAATGGTCTGCCCCACCTGGGCGTTGACCGCGATCTGAGTTCCCAGAACACCGCCGTTTAGCGCAGGAGGAATCAGGCCGCCGGGTAGCACACTGGCAGGGTCGATGGTTGCCGTTCCGCCCCTGTGTGCAGGGACCGGGACGCCGGTAACAAACCAGTAGTCGGCATGAAAGTCGTTGAAGGCGAAGAATTTGGCCCCGCCCTTGTCATTGGCGTGAAAATCGTCGTTGAAACCCGGTGTGTCTCCGTAGATAGGAAAAGTCTGAAATGCATCCGATGCCAGATCGCTCCAGACGGAGTCACGGTCATCGGGCACCCAGACAACCTCTACGTCGTAGGGGACTGTGAAGGCATGGGGGTGTCCCACACCGACATCATTGGCCCCTGCAACTCCATAGACCGGATCGCCTGCGACAAACCCGGGGAATTGGCTCTGGACCGCCGGGGGCAGAGTGAGAAGATTGGCCGCAGTGCGAAATCTTCCATCGGTCCCCGCGCCGACGGGGATGGCGTTGAGATTGACGCTGTCATCGGGGTTTGTGGATGCGATGGATGCAAAATAGGCATCGGGCGGCAAAAGAAGTATACCGCCGAAGAGGCCGAACTCAAAATGCTGCACAGTGGCCCGGTGGCAGTGGTAAAAGAAGGTGCCGATGGTATTGGGCTGCCACTGATAGACGAAGTGTCCAATCTCCATGGAGCAGTGGCCCACGCCGTCGTTGATGGCAGTGGGCTCGATCCCATGCCAGTGGACCGTGTGAGGAGGAGGTCCTATCCCGTTGGCGTCCGCGTGGAAGATCACTCCCCTTGGAACCCGAAGGGTCGGTCCTGGATAAACAGGCCCGGCGAAAGGGGATTTGAGGTCGGTATCCCTGAAAGTCATGAAATGGAGCCTCTTGGCTCCGTCCCACGTGTTGATATCAAGACCGCTGAGCAAGTCCAGCGCGACGGTGTGGGGAGTGGAGACGCTGCTTAAGCCAAGAGCCTGCATCACCTCGGGAACGGGATTGGTAGGTCTCAGAGGCTCGGGAAGGGGCGGGCTCGTCCCAACCGGTCGCGGGTCGAAGGCCTTGACGAATTCAGCCTCCTCGCCAACTGCGGTGATGCGGTCGATATGAAAAGCTGGGCTTCTAAATGACATGATCGGCTTCTTCCTTCCCTATTAATGGCCAAACCACGGTGGTGGTATGGCCGGTGTAAATACGCCAAGAGGCCCGGGGCCATGGACAATCGGCTGGTTCGGGAAATTCATTGCACCGGGAGTGTTCCGGTCTCCGATAAACTCGATCCCGGAGATCATCCCCATGTTGTAGTTGCCTCCCTGGGAGGTCTGGCTGGGCTCGGAGTGGTCATGCATGGGATAACACTGGGGCGATAGCTGCACGGCAAGGCTGATCTGATTTCCAAATTGGTCTTTTGCAGAGAGGCTGTCCGGGATGAAGGTGTGAAGTTCCTCATTGGGCGGCCAGGTCGTTCCTCCGGTGAGGGTGGGAAGTCCTGGATCGGCTCTTCCTATACCCCTTTGATTGGGGATGTCCGGCGGCCTGATATAGGGCCCCAACCAATCAACAGCGCCGAGGGGATGAATATCGAAGGTGTCAATCCGGAGCAGGTTCTTCTGGACCTGCCCGTTTACGGAAATCACGAATACGTGGTTGGCGTGGATATGCATGGAGTGCGTCCAGAACCCTGCGTTCAAGAAGCGCAGAACGACCGGCTCTCCCACGCGGTGCATCGGGGTGAGATAGGGGCTGTTGGTGGAGAAATGGCCTGATTGGCCGTTGATCGTAAAGTACTGGGGTATGGCGTTAAAAGTCGGCTTCTCCGGATCGAATGGATCATGGAGGAACCTGTTCACAAATTGGGCTGCGGGGAAGTCCTGGCCGGGAGTATAGTCCCCCACATCACCAAAGAGATTGGGGCTGGCCTGGTGCAGAATCCAGATATATTGCCGAAAAGCCGGGGTCAGGGTGGAAGGATCGCGTGCTTCCCAGGAGAGACCGGGGAACCAGGGCGTCGAGCCGAGGTCATCAAAAAGCCTCTGAACAGCGGCTGTCGGCCGGCTGTACGGAGTAAACTTGTGGCCGGCCGCCGGCGCTTTGGGCATAACGATGAAGGCTCCGTGAAGGCCCATCACCCTATTGACGGGTGTGTTTAGGTTGTCGTAATACAGAAACGTGCCTGTCTTGTTCGCCGTAAAGAATTTCCGCACAGTCTCCCCTGGCGCGATGGGGCCGCTGTTGAATATGCCCGGGATAAAAAAAGCGTGGCTCTCATCCAGGTGATTGGTGATCGTGATCTTGACAACGTCTCCCTCAGTGGTAAAGATATGGGGGCCTGGGCATTCGGGAGGGAACCGGTCTTCCTTGTAGATCCAGAAATAACACTGCGCAGGGTTGATCACGCTATTTGTCCCCATGTCCTTGAGGGCGTCCATAATATGAAAATTAAGGGCCTGTACACGAACTCCGGCGTAGACGTTGTTTTCCGTAATCCACGGTATCTCGGAGCCCACCACCAGGGCTGCGAGGCCACCGATGCCCATTTTTAGAAACTCACGTCTTTTCATATTTACTCTCCCTCGTTGCGCAATACTGGAAGAGCGACCTTCAAATTCGCGTCTGCAAATCTGTGCCTTGCTGAATGTTCTCCAAAGGGATTTGTATTCTCTTCTTCAAGACACTCCCTGTAAGAGGGGTACAAAGGGCCATCAAATACATGGAATCCTCTGGGCTGGAAAAACCAGCCCAGAGGCATAAATCGGATTACTTCGTCATATGTAACGAATGGCGCTTATTGGCCGAAGATCGGGACGTCGGCCAACGAGCCTGCTCCCCATTGAGTCTGAGCAATCAGGCTATCGGAAGATCGAAGGACATACCAGAAACCATCTCCCGGCCGCCAGACTGCGATGTCCGCTTTTCCATCTCCGTCGAAATCACCGGCGACAGGCACATCAAGAAGAGTGCCTGATCCCCACTGGGTCTGGGTGACGATTCCATCCGATGATCGAATGATATTCCAGACCCCGGGATTTGGCCTCCAGAAGGCATAATCGGTTTTTCCATCTCCGTCATAATCGGCCGGAACAGGCACGTCGTTAGAAGTGCCTATTCCCCACTGGGCCTGGGTGACCGTTGCATCCGACGATCGACGGACATACCAGACCCCGTCTCCCGGTCTCCAGACTGCGATGTCGGTCTTTCCGTCGCCGTCATAATCGCCAGGAACAGGCACATCGTTCACAAAACCTGCACCCCAATTGACCTGAACGACTGCGCCGTTCGAAGAATTAAGGATGTACCAATAACCGTCTCCGGGTCTCCAGACTGCGATGTCGGTCTTTCCGTCGCCATCAAAATCGCCGGGAACCAGGACGTCATTGAGAGAGCCTGCCCCCCACTGGGTCTCGGTGACCGTCCCGTTCGAAGAATTAAGGATATACCAGTAGCCGTCGCCCGGCCTCCAGACCGCGATGTCGGTCTTCCCATCGCCGTCATAATCGGCGGGAACGGTTACATCCCCGAGGGAACCTGCACCCCAATTGACCTGAACGGGGGCTGCTGGGTTCGAAGAATTAATGATGTACCAGGAGCCGTCTCCAGGCCGCCAGACCGCAATGTCTGTCTTCCCATCGTCATCAAAGTCGATCGCATTGATGGGAAGAATCGATTGTATGATTGTGCCGAGGCTTCCCAAAGCAACAAAGCCGTTTCCGGTAGAGGCAACGGTCAGCAGCTGCTGATCGGAAAAGGCTCCGGATGTCTGGAAATTCCAGTTCACGCCATTCAAAGAGGTCAGGACGGTTCCGAATCCTCCCACAGCGGCAAAAGTATTCTTGCCGAAGGCGACGCTGTAAAGGTTAGTAAGGACCCCTGATGTTCTTGGAGTCCAGGTCGCCCCATCCGGAGAGGTTAAGATCGTTCCGGATTCCCCTACCGCCACAAAGCCGTTACTGGAGAAAGTGATTCCGTAGAGATCTGAGGAGGGCGCTCCTGTCACGTGACTCCAGATGGTGCCGTTCGTGGAAGTCATGATCTCTCCCAGGGTCCCTACAGATACAAAGGTGCCATTGCCGAAACTGACTCCATACAAATCAGGTCCATGAATTTGGGATGTCCACGTGATCCCATTCGAAGAGGTTAAGATCGTGCCCAGGTTTCCCACAGCCACAAAAGTGTTATTTCCGAAAGTGACTCCATGAAGGTCAGCCGAGGTTCCATGGGTCTGGTGGGCCCAGGTGATCCCGTTTGTGGAAGTGATCGTCTCACCCGTGTCCCCAACAGCCACAAACAAGCCATTGCCGAAAGTAACCCCGTAAAGGTCGCTCGTGGTCCCTGATAACTGCTGTGTCCAGGTCACACCGTTGGGAGAGGTATAGGCATCTCCCCCGCTGCCTACGGCAACATAGGTGTTATTGCCGAAGGCGATTCCGAAGAACCAACCATTGGTCGCCGCCTTCGATTGGACTGTCCAGGTTGTCCCGTTCGGGGAGCTGTAGATCTCACCATTGTAACCGCAACCAACCCAGAGGCCATTGCCATAGGCGATTCCATGGAAATCGCCATCGGTTCCGGTTGGAGACGAAGTCCAGCTCACTCCATCAGGAGAGATTAAAACCGTTCCAAGGCCTCCCACAGCATAAAACAAGCCAACCCCCGGGGAAACAACCCCGAAGGAAATCCCGAGAAGATCCTGAGAGGTTCCTGATACTTCTGAAGCCCAGACCGCACCATTCAGAGATGTCAAAATTGTGCCGTGCTTCCCTACGGCTGCGAAGGTACCATTTCCAAAAGCCACTCCTTGGAGTTCCAATGTGGGATCTACCGGTTGAGAAAACCAGGTCACCCCATCCGGAGAGGTAAGAACTGCGGCAAGACCCACTGCGACGAAGGTACCGTTGCCAAAGGCGATTCCAAAGAGGCAAGGCGCAGGCGGGTTGTTAAATGGAAATGTGTGGGACGTCCATGTCAATCCGTCGGGGGAAGTTAAGATCGTGCCAAGGGTGCCTACGGCTACAAACGTGCCATTGCCAAAGGCTATTCCAAAGAGGTCCTGGGCAACCGGTGATGTCCGAGGAGTCCAAATGATCCCATCCGGAGAAGTCAGGATTGTACCGGCAGCCCCGACAGCAACACAGATGCCATTGGCCCAGGCAACCCCGGAAAGGTCCTCAACCACCCCTGATGTGCGTTTTGTCCAGGCGATCCCATCCGGAGAAGTCACAATCGCTCCTGCCTTCCCCACGGAGACAAACTGGTTACCACCAAAGGTTGTGTTGAGCAATGAGTTCCCCTGCGGCAGGCTATTCCTCCATTGCCACACAGTTGGGGTGCCTGCCATCGAAATATCAGGCGGCACAAGTAAAATTACCGCGAGACATGAAAATAACCAGAATATTTTTAGGTGCTTTTTCTTAGGACACATTGGTAAACCTCCTCTCCTTTACTCTCTTTCCTAAGGGGCTGTGACACAGGAAAGGTCGCGGCCTCTGCTCTCTTAGGGAATAATGTTGAAGGGGATCAGCGCAGTGCACGTAACAGCCCCACCCCGGGTTTCCATGAACTCGATCTTTGCAAACGAGCTGATTGGCGCTTCCGCCTTGACCAGCAGATCGCAACGACGAGCAACACTGAACGTCATAGCATTGGCCGGAATGACATAAGCCTCGTTGTACCGGCCGTAAGGAGGAACTCCCAATGCCCTGCCATCCCAGGCGATACACACAGCATCTACGGGCAAGGTGACCCGGATGTTGTTATATGCCGCGCCCAGGCACCGGATCAGGATGGTCTGACCCACACGGGCGTTGACGGCGATCTGTGATCCGGATCTACCGCTGTTTGCGAAGGCAGGAATCAATCCATCCGGCACAGCCAGCCCCCCGATCCCTCCAAGGGGCGGCGCAGCTGAAGGGTTGATGGTCCCGGTCCCTCCCAGATGAGCTGGAACGGGAACGCCTGTCACCCACCAGTAGTCCGCATGGAAATCGTTGAAAGCGAAAAAATTGAGAGAACCAGGATTAGCTTTAAAGTTGTCGTTGACGCCGGGTATGCTGCCATGGACAGGGAAGGTCGCAAATGCATTGGATGCCAGATCGCTCCAGACGGAGTCCCGGTCATCGGGCACCCAGATAACCTCCACGTCATAAGGGACCGTGAAAGCATGGGGGTGCCCCACGCCCACATCACCAGGCCCTGCGACGCCGTAGACCGGATCGCCTCCCACAAATCCCGGGAATTTGGCCTGGATATTGGCGGGAAGGGTGAGAAGGTTGGCCGCAGTTCGATAATTCCATCCTTTTGGATCCCCGGGGTCAGCAGAGGCTCCAACCGGGATCGCATTGAGCGTAACAGCGCCGGTTATAGGATCTACGGACGCAATGGAGGAAAAATAGGCATCGGGCGGATCGATGGGAAGCAGGCTGAAAAGGCCGAACTCGAAGTGCTGCATCGTATTTCTATGGCAGTGGTAGAAATACGTCCCGATGAAGTTGGGCTGCCACTGGTAAACGTAGTTCCCGATCTCCTGAGAGCAGTGACCTACGCCGTCATTCATTGGGGTGGGTTCGATCCCGTGCCAATGGATCGTGTGGGGAGGGGGTCCTTTGCCCGCAAGGTTGCCATGGAAGATCGCGCCCCTGGGAGTTCTCACGATCGGACCTGGATAGGTGCCTCCCGGGCCAAAGTCGTTGTCTCTGATGGTAAAAAAGTTTATTCTTTTTGCCCCATCCCAGGTGTCGAGCCTGAGGCCATTAAGAAGATCCAAATGACGGGTATGAGGTGTAGCCACAGTGCCCAAACCGAGAGCCTGCATTATTTCAGGAACAGGATTGGCCCTCGGATTAGGGGTATTGTTTGCCGGGTTGTACGGGAAAATGGGAAGGGTGGTAACGTCTATACGCTCGGGCAAGGCCGGGCTCGCTCCAACCGGTTGCGGGTCGAACATCTTTACAAACTCGTTTTCTTCGCCTACCACCGTAATACGGTCAATATGAAAAGCTGGGCTTGTAAATGACATTTTCTTTCTCCTTTCTATGTGTTCTTCCAGGTCCGTAGGTCCATCAGTTCGCTGCTCATCCGGAGAACCATGGAGGCGGCACAGCTGGTAGATATACGCCCCTCCCGGGCCCCGGGCCATGAATAAGGGGTTGGTTCGGAAAACTCGTTACACCCCCAGGGGTGTTCCGGTCACCTGTGAAATTCAATCCCGAGATCATCCCCATGTTGTAGTTTCCGCCCTGAGATGTCTGAGACGGCTCCGAATGGTCGTGCATGGGATAGCAGAGGGGCGAAAGCTGAACTCCGAGAGGATTGCCAGCCCCGTCTGTCAAATTCCCTACAACTTGGAATGGTATTACTCCTGCGGGCGCCGGACCCGGCAAGAAAGTCAACAGCTCCTCATTGGGCGGCCAGGCCGGGTGACCGTCGAGAGAACTGGGGAGCCCTGCATCTGCTCTGCCGATGCCGCGGACATTGGGAACATCCGGCGGCCTCATGTAGGGGGTCGTATAATCTGCGACGGTCATGGGCTGGATGGTAAAGACATCCACCCAGATAGGGTTTGACTGGACCACGCCATTGACGGCCGTAATGTAGACATGATTGGCATGGATGTGCATGGAGTGAGACCAGAGTCCTGCATTCATAAGACGGATTACAACCGGCTCTCCCACACGGTTATTGGGACAGATGTAAGGGGTATTGTGGGAGAAGTGGCCGGACTGACCGCTGATCGTGAAGTACTGGGGTATGGCGTTCGTCGTCGGCTTCACCGGGTCGAAGGGATCGTGAAGGAACTTGTTCACGAACTGGGCAGCCGGGTAATCGAGACCGGGTGCGTAGTTTCCCACCTCGGCTTGAAGATTGGGACTCGCCTGGTGAAGAATCCAAATGTATGTCCGGAAGGGTGCGGTATTGGTCGCCGGATCGCCCTGCTCCCAGGCAAGACCGGGAAACCATGCGCTTGAGCCAAAATCATCGAAAAGCTGCTGCACTCCGACTGTGGGCTGGCTGTACGGAGTAAACTTGTGACCAGGCAGCGGCGCTTTGGGCATGACAATGAAGGCGCCGTGGAGTCCCATCACCCGGTTAACCGGCGTATTGAGATTGTCGTAATAGAGATAGGAGCCTCCCTTTGTCGCCGTAAAGAACTTGCGTACGGTCTGGCCCGGCGCAATGGGCCCGCTGTTGAACATGCCCGGGACGAAGAAGGCATGAGGCTCGTCCAGATTGTTGGTGATGTTGATCCGGATGGTATCCCCCTCGGTGGCAAAGATCGCGGGCCCGGGGGCTTCGGGAGGAAGGCTTGCCTCCTTATAGATCCAGAAATAACACTGGGCCGGGTTGATGGTGTTGTGGGTTGCCATGTCCTTCAGGGCATCGGTAATGGTGAAATTGAGAGTGTCAACGCGGGCTGCCGCATGGGCCTGGTTTCCAATCAGCGGTATCCCTGAACCCACAACCAGGGCTGCCGCGCCGCCCAAACCATACTTAATAAAATCTCGTCTGTTAATCTCTTTCATAACCTCCTCCTTGTCTGGAAATACGTAATGTGTTGCCACACCCTCAAGGCTTTCGAGCCTTGAGGGTGCGGTTGTCGTTACCAAAGCGTACTCATCGGAACATCGCCCAGCAATCCTATTCCCCACGGGGTCTGGGTGACCGCTCCGTTCGAGGAATGGATGATATACCAGTAGCCATCTCCAGGCCGCCAGACTGCGATGTCTGCCTTCCCATCGCCATCGTAATCGCCGGGGACCGGGTTATCGCCCAGCAATCCTATTCCCCACGAGGTCTGGGTGACCGCTCCATTTAAAGAGTGGAGGATATACCAGAAACCGTCTGTTGGCCTCCAGACCGCGATGTCTGTCTTTCCGTCGCCGTCGTAATCGCCGGGCACAGGGACATCTCCAGTGGTCCCCCATTGGGTAAAGGTTTGGGCGCCTGTCGAAGAATTGAGGACGTACCAGAAGCCATTTGAGGGTCTGAAGACAGCAATATCTGTCTTTCCGTCCCCGTCAAAGTCGCCCTGGACAGGAGTGTCTCCAGCAGTTCCCCATATGGTATAGCTCACGATGCCGGTCGAAGAATTGATCACATACCAGACGCCGTTTGATGGTCTGAACACGGCCACATCCGCTCTTCCGTCCCCATCAAAGTCGCCGGGTACAGTAATATCTCCAGTCGTTCCCCAGAGGGTGTAATTGATAGCGCCATTCAAAGAGCTGATGACGTACCAAAAGCCGCTTGATGGCCTAAAGATCGCGACATCGGTCTTTCCGTCCCCGTCGTAGTCCCCGGCTACTTCAATATCCCCGGCAGTCCCCCACGAGGTCTGGCCCACGCTGGCATTCAAAGAATGGAGTGAATACCAGAAGCTATCCGTGGATCTCCAGACGGTGATGTCGGTCTTTCCGTCTCCATCGAAATCATTCGGGGTCTTGCGGGGTAAGATCATTCCCATGAGTTGGAATTGATTTTGTCTGTAGTTGACGCCGGAGCCCACGGGTCCGACCACTGAGACGAAATTCTGATTCACGGGGCTCCCGGTGACCGTCATCGGAGGGTTTCCCAGAACCCCGGGTTTCAGGTTGGGGTCTCCGATGAACTTCCTGCCGGGTATCGGAGCGCCTGCGGCATCCACCGCTCCGTAGAAGGGTATGGGCGTTCCACCTTCCGTTGCCGCCGTGCGGAGGAACGGTCCGATCGGGCCCGTTGTTACAGCGCTAAAGGGTATGCCAGCAGCCGGGAAATTCGCGGTGAACCTTACGGCCCTGGTGCCTGCAGGGACATTGGTGAAGGTCTCCCCGGTGGTCCCTGCCACAGTGGGGTAAGGATGCGTTACGACATAAGTGCCGGTAACCGGAATGTCCAGATCGATCCTTATTCTCTGGAATACTGTGGCCGACGTATTGGGCTGATTGATCGGCGGTGAGCCGGTCGGGGTTAAGAAGGTTGCCTCTATGGCGGCCAGGTACAGGAGGGAACGGGCCCCGGTGCCGGGTGTGCCGGGTGCGCAGGTCGGGCAGAGCTGGTCGGTTATCGTGGCCAGAAAATAGAAGGTTTCGAAGGGAAAATTCGCGAAACCCACCGGATTGATCGGCTGCATGTCGTTGTAGCAGCCAGGGGCCAATGCATTCACTCCCGGAGCGGGACACCCGGGGGATCCGGCCGTCGAGATGATGTTGCACATCCATGTCGGTACTGTGCCGGGATCGTTGGTGGGCAGTACCCTCGGCAGGACATTGGGGGAGTAAAGGTTTTCCACATTGCATTTTGCGAGGGACAGACCATTGGCATCGGTATAGTACATCGGAAAGCCGTCCGCCGGATCGACAGGCCCCATCGCCGCCAGGTCTGCGTACGATGGCCGGGTGGGGCTGAAGCTCATGAGCATCGCAAGCAGAACCAAGATCAATATCCTTCTTTTCTTCATGCTTTCTTCCTCCTTTCTTTTAGTCTTTCGGCACCCAAACTATGCTCTTTTGGAAAATTCCTTCTGTCCTCATCAGTGAATTGAAAGCAGCTCCAGGTCATAAATGAGCACGGCATTAGGAGGATTCCCCTTCTCCCCGAAGGCAAGACTTGCGGGAATGAATACTTGCCATTTGGACCCCACCTTCATAAGCTTCAGGACCTCACTCCAGCCGGGGATGACATCATTCACATATACGATCCAGGGTCCCTCATCTCCCTCCTTATAAGTATCTGCAAATTCGGTCCCGTCTATAAATGTGCCACGGTAATGGACCCGTACTTTTTCGGTGCCCGCAGGTGTTCGGCCTGTACCCTCCTTCAGGACTTTATACTGAAGACCGCTCGGCAAGGTTACTACGCCCTTTTTCTTTTTGTTCTCGGCGAGAAATGCCTCTCCCTCTTTCTTGTTCTTTTCCCCCAGCTCCTTAAGATTCTTCGTCCTGAACGCGGCGAGTATCTCCAGCCTTTCCTGCTCGCTCATATCCGGTTGTTCACCGTTGAATGCGTCCAGAACACCCTTAGCCGTCGTATGGGGGTCCAAATCCCCAAGCCTCTTCAGGCTTTTTCCAGTCTCGTATCCGTAACCGTAACCGAGCCTCTCCTGCCCGCTCGTTTCCTGCTTTGCAGCCGTTGGGTCCATTCCGTCCATTAACCCTTTGACCGCTGCTTCAGGGGCAAGGCTTCCAGACTGCTTTTTCAGGATTTTACCAATCTCGTATCCGTAGCTGTAACTCAGCTTCTCCTTCTCGCTCATTTGTCGTTTCTCTGCCGTCCTGTGTTCAGCAGGTATGTTTTTATCGCCGACTTTCTCTTCGGCAACCGCCTGCCCCGCAACCAGGAAAAGGATCGAGAGTGTCGTAATGAATCGTCGCATCAGCATGACACTGTCCAAAGGCCAGGTTTCTTTCTTCACGAACCTCCTCCTTTGATTAGGATATCATGGGGACCACGGCCCTATTGCTTCTACCTTGAGCTTCACCTAATTAAATGTTTACCAATACGGGTTGTTCGGATCAATTCGGTGAAATCAGGATTTTTGCGTGGTTAAAACTGTGTAGATATCCTTGAAATTCTTGTGCGCTGAATTCTGTCGCTGTCAGTCATTCAAAGGGATACACGGGAAGGAAGAGGAAATGAATCACCCGGTCCGCATCGGATTCATAGCCCGGAGGATCATGGCCGGCGAACTTGTCCCCGCATCACCGAATCCGGATCGACTGTCGCCGCCCGCCATGAAGGGATGATGGTCGCCACCGTATAGGGAATAACGGTCAGGAAGAACAAGGCGACGATCTGAGGGGCATCGATGAAAGGGACGATCCGAAATTTGGGATAAAGGATCGCCCATCCTTTTAATACGGGTTCAAACAGCAAGAAGGACGCTAAAAAAACATGGACATATGCAAAGATCACCCCGAACAAGAACGAGGAGAGGGAAACCGCCATGCCTTCCCAGAACTTCATGAGGATCACATCGGGTGTCTTCCATCCGATTGCCTTGAGGATACCGATCTCCGCTCTCTCCTCTGAGCTTAATCCGGAGGCCTTATCCCACGCAAAGATGGCGAATGCCAACAGGATACCCAGGAAAATAGCAGTCATGATGCCTCCCCGCCAATTGAACAGAGCGTCATAGGTCCTCAATATGTCATCTCTCAGGATTTGTCTTGTATCCGGGAGGAGCCCTGCTATTTTTGTGGTGATTGTGGGGATCTCCTTCGAATCCTTGACTCGAAGGGTCAAATCGGTCGCATATCCTTTCGGAATGCCGGAAAGTCTTCTGAAGTCGCCCTCTGAAATCAAGACGAGATCAGAGGAGATCAATTCGGATTGGGGAGAGATCCTGCTCCCGATCTGAAGCTCGGTCAGCGCCCCATCATAGGCCTTGAGTTCTATGGTATCTCCTTCGAACATAAGCCTGGTTCTCGAAATACCCTCGCCGATGGCAATCTCTCCGGGTTTGGCCTGGCCGTCTTCGCAGACAACCAAGGTATAATTCGCGCCGGTAATCGGATCATAATAATAGCCCCACAGCCGTCCCTTCACAGAGGTGACGCCGCGGACCCCCTTGATCTTATCGATATAGCTCATGGGAACAAGTTCGTGCCTCCCCGCAACCCATCTCTGAACGATCAGCTCGGGGGACGCTTGCAGGATGATGGAGGCTTCTTCCCTGATGGAATGAGTGAAGAACACGACAGAGGCCAGAAGAAAAACAAGGAGCGTATAGGCGGATAGCAAACCGACGTTTTTCTTCTTTCTTCTCAACAGAAAAGAAAGCGAAAAATCGAGGATGTTTTTCTCCCGTTCAATCCACCTTCTCATTTCGCTTCCTTTAAGCTCTTGGGAGCTGGCGCCGGTGACCCGGAAAGGGAATGTTCAAAGCATAGAGGGGGATCCTGAAAAAATGTGAGAAGCTCTCTGGGCAGTTCACTGGGCATCGACGTTGAATTTTGCCGTTAACCTCTTTCCGCCGTGACTGATCTTTATCGCAATGATCCATGGCCCCGACATAATAAGATTCATCGTTGCCTTGTACGTCTCCCCCTTCAACCTCGCATCGGTGATGTAATTCATCGGCGCCATTCTCGGCATGGGTGGCATGTAATAATTGACAAGGACTTTTGCATCGGTCACCGGTTTGCCGTCAGCATCTTTTATTTCTATTTCGATATGATTGTCTCCGGTAACGGGTGGATATCGACCAATCTTCACTTCGGCTTCGTATGGGCCTGCTTTCTTCTTCACTTCGTAGCTCTTTGCACTCGCCATCCCGGCGACAAAAAAGAGGATTAGAATGAGGAAGAAGATTTTTCTCATATGGCGTAAATCAATAAATCAAGACGAACCCGAATTTCAGAAAGGCATGGTACTGCCTATCAGTAAATCATGAGCCAACGAGGGGATCAATGGGGTCAACACTGTATTTTCAAGCGTGAGGAGCCTTATTTTTCCGGGTGACAAAGACCAGTTTCGACCAAATCGTTTCAGGGGTTACTGTCCCGATCCTCTGAGAACGGCGGGGATGGTCTTCAAGAGGATCCCAAGATCGAGCTTCAGAGACCAGTGGTCGATATAATCGAGATCCATTCTCATCCACTCGTCAAAGCTCACCTTATTCCTCCCATTGACCTGCCACAGGCAGGTGATGCCAGGCCTCATGCTGAGTCGCCGCCTTTGCCACCGGTCATACTTTTCAACCTCGGACGGAACAGGAGGCCTTATTCCGACCAGCGACATATCTCCTTTCAGGACGTTGATCAACTGCGGAAGCTCATCCAGACTGTACTTCCTCAGGGCCCTGCCAATCCGGGTGATCCGAGGGTCGTTTCTTATCTTAAAGACCGGACCGGACTGTTCATTCAAGGTTTCAAGAGACGACTTCAGATGCTCTGCATTCCTGACCATCGACCTGAACTTGAAGAACCGGATCTTTCTCCCATTCAACCCGACCCTGGTCTGTGTAAAAAGGACAGGGCCTGGACTCTCCAGCTTGATGGCCAGCCCGATGATGACGAAAACCGGCAGAAGGAGAAGGAGGAGGAGTCCGGAGCCAATCACATCGATCGTTCTCTTTAAGATGAGGTGGTTCTGGTTGAGTGGGGTTGTCGAGAAGATGAGGGAAGGGATGTTAAAGAAATCGTCGCTTACAATCTTTGCGAATCTCACATTGAAATAATCGGTGATCAATCTCGCTCCGACCCCAACTTCTTCACAGGCGAAGAGGTGATTTTCAAAATTGTTTACCTGGTTCGGGTCCATGGTGAAGATGACCTCGTCCACTTCTTTCTCTTCAAGAACTTTCCTGAGACCGCCGATCTCACCGACAATCATCTGTGGATCGACTTGAACTCCGTCCTTGGCTTGGGGAATGTTGAGATAACCGAGGATATGCCAGCCGATGTCCGGATGGTCTTCAATCAACCGTGTGACTCGCTGCGCAGGCTCTCCGACGCCCACAATGAGAATGTTTCTGAAATTGAAACCGTTTCTTCTTATCTTGATCAGAAGAAGTTTAAGCCCGATCTTCTGAAGAATGAGAAGGACTCCCAGAATGGAAAGGAAGAGGATGATGAAGATTCGGCTGAAGACCTCTCCCTTCTGAAGGAGGAAGAGGATGGCCAGGAGGATGAAGGAGGCTGTCCCATGGGCCTTCAACAATTTCGTTACAATCTCTCTGATGCTGACAAGCCTGATGGAGCTGTAGCAGCCAAAACCATTCAACGAAATGTACCAGATCATGAAACAAAGGGCGAGCAAGATCAGGTACTGGAACCCGAGTTGAGGGATGGAATAGGGACCTCTCCCTTCAAACAGAATGTAAGCCCCCCCATTGAAAAGCCTAAAGAACTGACCGACAAAGCCGAAATGCTGAAAGCGAGCGAAATAGGCGATCAGGAAGGAAGAAAAGACCGCGAGAAGGTCGACCATCCTGAACACATTCGCAACGAGGGTAGCACGTTCTTTCAGCATTCTCTCCAACCCGCCTTTTCTATACTGTTACCATCAGTCTATCAACCCGAACGGCTCAAGTAAATTCGCAGAAATATCCATTTTGATATGGTGAAAACTGTGTAGATTTTCTGTATCAATCAGGGGTAATGGAGGGGACACGATAACCTTGTCCCAGGTGAGGGGAAGAGATTTACTCTGGGTTGGAGCGGGGGAGGGTGTGGCGATACGGGGAGGAAGAGGTGCTCAGGAGCAGCGAGGGAGGTTGGTTATGATTGTTTTCTTTCTCATGAGTCCATGGAATAGGGCTTCATATTGATCCACAATTTGATCCCACTCATAGGCTTCCCGAATTCGATCCCGGGCTTTCCTGCGATACTCCTCTGCGAGATCCGGGTGATCTTCGAGATTCGCAATCTGGCCGCTTAAATCCTTCTCTCCCTTAAAGAGCAAACCGTAAGAAACTCCGAGATCTCCTTCCAATACCTCACGGTTGAAAGGGGTGTCGATGGCCATGACGCAGCAGCCATACCCGAGGGCATTGAGCAGAGCCGGGTTTGTGCCGCCAACCGAATGGCCATGGAGATAAGCATAACAGTTGCAGAAGAGTTCCCGGAGAAGATCAGGTTCGTGGACATGGCCGATAAATTTCACCCGGTCATCGGCCATGGCAAAGAGCCGGCGATGAAAGGGGCTGTCATAAATAGCCCCTCCGGCTACGATCAGTTTTTTCGATGTGGGAACTTCCTTGAATCCCTCGATCATCACGTCGAGATTATTCTCGGGAACCATCCGGCTCATCACAAGGTAATAGTCCCGTGGTGAAATTCCGAGGGGCTCAAGCAGTTGAGGCTTTACCGAGTCTTCGATATCGGTTCCATAGGTGATAAACTCCGAATCGGCTCCGTATCTTTCCCGGTAGAAGAGCCGCATGGCTTTGGAATCGGTGATCAGCCGATCGCAGGCGAATATGGCTGCACGGGCAGCCATCCTGAAATACCACTTTGCCGCATGTCCCCACTTGGCCCGTTGCCAGTCCAGACCATCGACATTCATGACAACCGTCTTTCCCATCGATTTTGCGAGGGCGCAATGAAATCCCATGCCCACATTCACAACCAGATAAAGGTCAAAGTTCTCTCTTCGAAAGCCGTCCAACATCGAGGTGAAGGTGGCGGTGAGGGTGGCCAGGTTTTTCGAATTGACCATCGGAACATACTTCAACCGCACCCCCTGATAGGTTTCGGGAAGGTCGGACATAGGATACTGTGCCCTCTGACAGTAAATGGTTACGCGATGGCCGCGTTTCACGAGCCGGGACGCAATCTCGGAATAGACCGCCTCAAATCCGCCAAACCGGGCGCCAGGCAGATTCATGCCTCTCAAACCGAACATTCCGATATCCAAATCTTTTCTCATCACGTTCACTCCTTCATCCCTACATCCTCTCCTGAAGGGTGAGGGCAGGAAAAACTGCTGGCTCGATGGGCTTGCCGCCTATCTTATGTTTTGAAAATGAAGGAAAAGAGCCAACAAAAAGACGTCCCCTTTTTTGTTAACCAATCATCCACCTTGCAGGTCATCTTGGATAAGGCATTCAATAGCGTCGGGTAGTTCTTTCCTCGGATTCTAAAAGAAAACTGCTGCAGTAAATAAATAAAACCGGTCAATATCCAGTGAGATTGAATGGCCACGAGTTCAAGCCCTGCCTGATTTGCAAGTTCACGTATGAGTGGGACCGAAAGACCCTTGGAAGTTTCTTCGGCAATGCTTCTTACACGATAATGAGTGTGCCGGAAGACCGCAAAACAGTTTTCAATCCTCTTGGCGATTGGGCGGATGCAGCGATAATACAGACAATTAGGCTCCATAAAGACCATGATGTAACCACCCGGGCTACAGCAGCGCTTGATTTCTCTTAAGGCATCGGCAGCCAGCTTGAAGTGGTGTAGTGTGGCTATCATGAAGACCGCATCGAATTCTTTATCTTTGAACGGAAGGGATTGGGAGCCGTCGAGGTGGTAGAAAGTGATCCGTTCTTCTAATCCTTTTTGTTCAGCCAATTTTTGTGCTTGTCGAATGGATTTCAAAGACACATCGCTTGCATGAAGGTTATGGAAATCTTTTTCTGCGATCGCAACAATGTCTCTTCCGATACCGGAACCCAATTCCAGAATTTTTTGTCCCGGTGAAAGAAGCTTTGAAATCCAGCCGTGAATGGAAGTGTGCAATTTTTCATTATAGTGGAGACTGAGTCCCATAAACTCTGCTGAGATCACCGCGCTCTCATCGTGTGCCATCGCTTCTTTGTTGGAGAATGAATCTCGGTCTGTAGCAGGATGAAACAACGAGATGACACCGTCCGAAACAGGAAACGTTGCCCTGCAATGATTACAGACCAATTTGTCCGAGAGCTTTTCGAGATCCTGTCTGCATGTGGGGCATAGCAGATCGGGTATTTTCATATCGATTCTTATCCCTTCAGAGCATCAAAGAGGAACTTGCGATTTCCAGCATACCGTCCCCTGCCAGTGATTGGCCCCTCAAGGGGGGGTGGTCATCGAAAAGGCGGCGGAGGGTTCGGAATGATTACCGGCTGCATCATAAGCGGAAATGGCATAGGTATATGTCGTTGAAGGCCGAATATTCGTATCGGAATAGAGGACCCTTGACATCGGATTCTGGGTAAGGGAAGTCACGTTCCCGGTCATTTCGCCGTTCTTATAGACCTTGTAGCCGGCAACCCTCATATTATCGATGGCCGTATTCCAGGTAATATCAATTTGAGAACGCGAGACGGCTTCTGCCTTAAGGCCCGTCGGAATCGATGGTGAAACCCTATCGTCGGGTATCGGGGGTGTGGAATCTCTTGAAGAAAGCCCAAACACATTCTGGATAATATCCAGAAGCTTGTATCCATCCTTCTTAGTCGGCTCGATCACACCCCCTTCACTCCATTCGTTCCAGGCATAAATGGTCAACATCTTACTGGTAGAGTCGGGGTGGCCATCCAGGTATTGTTTGATGGTCCTTAATTGCTGGTCAAACCTTTCCGGTGTGACATTGTTGTTGTAGAAACATCCGGTGGCGAGGGAAGAGCAATCCGGACGCTTCGTCCCCCAGCTGAGGTACCATGGCCGGTTATCCGATCCAGCGTTGGTGCAGGGGACGTGGAAAAACTTTCTTTGCGCTTCAAGAAAGGGGGTTAACCTTGAGAGGGTCACTCCGTAGTCTTCTCCATTCGTCCCCGGCCAGATGGAAAAGCACTGAAATCCGTCCACATTCAGTCGTTGTTTGATAAAAGCGAGATCGCCTTCTCCCTGACTCTGAACCGGACGGAACAATATCACCGGATCTTTTCCCATTTTCTCGATTACCTTCTTTCTCAGAAAGTCTAAGGCGACCCTGAACGAATCCATGCGGGGTTTCCGTATAATGTCCACACTGAAGAGGTTGATGAGGGGCCTCCCGTCCACTGTCGTCAGGTAATCCGGATCGGAAATATAGTGGTCGACCATATAAGGGACGATCCGGTTCTGCCAGTCTTCCAGGGTCGTGGTTTGTCTATCATTCACGCTCCCCAACATGACTGGAGCAAGCATGAACTTGATCTTATGTTTCTCGGGGGAAGCCATGAATTTGTGCAGTGGAATGGAGGCCGGCGCTTCCTGATTCTTATCCGCATCCCAATACCAGTAGATGGCAAAGAAGAACAGTCCCCTGCTTGCTGCCTGGCGTATATGGGTGTCCACGATCCGCTGGTCCATCTGGTCATAAAAACCCAAAAGCGGAATCCTGTCCGAATAGTCCACTCGGGTGTTAAAAGGGTCGTATCCCAATGCAAAATCTCGAAGCCCGCCCCAGGAGTCGCCTTCCCGCCCAAAATGCTTCCTGGTAAGAGAGATCTGCAGGTCGCTGGTTTCGCCCCAGCCCGTGTAATACCAGGCTCCAATGACATAAGGCTGGCCTGTATTGACCTTAATGGGAGAAAGTTGGTCGACACCTGAAGCCCTGATATGTGCGGACAGAAAAAGGCTGATCAAAATCACTAAGACGGAAATGATCTTTCTTGAGTCAGAGAACAAGGTCATAGCCCCTCTTTGTCTTCCCGGCTGCATTTTGCCAGGTGAAATTCCTAAGAATGTGTTCCCTCAGGTGGCCATTCCCGTTATGGCGCCGGGCCTTTTCGATGGCCCCCCCGATCGATTCGATGGAGTCAGGCTCACAGTAGAAGGCATATTCTTCGAAATAATCTCTTGTATCCCCCTTTTCCGTTACGACGATATTGCACCCGGCTGCCCCTGCCTCAAGGGAAGAGAGGCCCGGCGTCTCCATCCAACTTGGCATGGCATGGACTTTTGCCACAGAATAATAACGGGGGAGTTTTTCATGGCTCACATGCCCGACGACGTGAATATTGGGGCGCGATTCCTTTAAAATCTTTCTGAAGTAAGACGCGTGGTTTGGGGCCGGTTTTCCAACCAGCACGAGTTGATAGCCCACCCGATTTGCCGCCCGTACAAGATTCAACTGGTTCTTCCTTCCCTCGATCCTGGCCACGCAGAGAACACAGTCTTTGAATTGGGAGAGGTCTTCAGATACACGGACCTCGTTTTGGCCAAAGAGCTCCGCGTCCACCGCATTGGGGACGACGGCGTGTGGTTTCCGTCTTGCCTCCGGGAAGTCCGAGATGACCCTCTCCATCTCCGACTCTGAGTTGGGCAGGAAGAGATCGGCCATGTCGATGATCTCCGACTGGAGCTTGCGGTATCCCTTCTTCAATACCGCGGCCGTTCCAGGGTTCCACTCCAGGTTCTTGAGTGCCCTTGCCAGGATCTTCAGATATTCGATACGGTCCATTCTCAGCCTTCTGGCGAGAAGTCCCGCCAGCCCTCCCCGTGCTTTCTTCTCGTATTCGAGGTAGGGTCCGTAGATGGTGGAGAGGGCCACTTTTTTCCCGTATCGTTTGGCATTGAGGGCCTGCAAATAGACTTCCTGGGGTCTCATCAGGTTGAAGAGATGAACGAGATCGTAGCCCGTGACGGACGGATCGAGCTCTGTGGAGACGTCTACGTGGCACCCGAGCGACTTGAGATGCTCCGCTGTCTTGAGCATCTGTATGGTATCGCCACCGGGGACAGAAAAAAGGGTCTTCCGGGATTGGAAAAGTAATTTCAGTTTTCTCATTTTCTACCCCAAGCGGAAATTACATCCTTGTGAGCCAGAGTGAACTGGGTTCCCCAAGATTTAGACCCGTTTTCAGCACCGGGCACTTTGCCGAGAGCCTGTCACGATAATGATGGCTCAGAAAATTCAAAGCGCCGATGATCTTAAATTCCTTATTAAAACTGAGAAAGGCTTCAACGAGATACTGCTCATTCCAGAGCCAGACGTTTTCGATGACAATTTCATCCAGGTAGTCTTTCGGCGTAAAGATATCGTGGACATGAATCAGGACGCCCGGCTTTAACAAAGGGAGGATTTCAAGGTATTCGCATAGGACGTCTCCCTGGGGCCGGATGATATGGGTGGAGTCGATGAAGAGCACATCGTTCTTCTGCAATGTGGCAAATATTTTCTTATCCACATTTTCCAGGAGATCCCTGATCAGCGTAATATTGAGCTTTTCCAGCCAGGAGGCCTCATAGGGCTCGATGCAGATCTGTTCACAGGAATAAGAACTCTCTTCTTCCCTGTTCTTTCTTATTGCCTCGACTGCCACGAGCGTTGAATAGCCGCTGCCGATCTCTATGATCTTCTTCGGTTGATAGAGACGCAGAATATTATATAAGTAATCTGCATCCGCAGACCCAAAGCAACCGTTCTTATAATAGAATTTCAAATCTCCATCTTTCTCAATGGGAAATCCTTCGAGTTCCCGATTGAAATGAAACTCTTCTAAGAGATCGAACTGTCCAGGCAGATTCCAGTCGATCCCCCTTAGCTCTCGATCTTCCCGAAGCGACCTTTTCAAATGGATGGGATTAAACAGGGGCTCAAAATAATGATCCCGAACCGGAAAGATTCCTATCCTGTGAAAGATTCTCTTGCTGGTCCGCATTCGTTGAAGGCCGGCCCTTCTCACGCATAGGAGAACCAGGGCGCTGATGAATACCAGCGGACTGATGAAGACATCGACGATTGGGGCGCATCTCCTGAGGAGTCTCTTCATCTCTTTTCTCTCCTTAACTCTTTCCGGTCATTTCCAATTGAGGGAGAATCCTTAGGATTCTCGGTGCAGCCTCGCCGTCACCATAGGGGTTCGTCGCTTTGGCCATTTTCTCATACTCGTCCTTATCTTGAAGCAGTACGGAGACTCCATCGATAATCCTCTCTTTCTCGGTTCCAACCAGTTTGGCGGTACCTGCATCTATTCCTTCGGTCCTCTCGGTCACCTCTCTCATCACCAGAACCGGCTTACCGAGGGAAGGCGCCTCTTCCTGGATACCACCCGAATCAGTCAGGACCAGATAGGACTTATTCATCAGCCAGACCAATCGATTATATTCGAGGGGGCCCATGAGCCGGATATTGGGGAGTCCCTGCAACATGGGATAGACCACTTCCTTTATATTCGGGTTGAGGTGAACCGGATAGACAATCTCCACGTCTCCGGAGGAAGCGGCTATTTCTTTCAAGGCGCCGCAGATATTTTCAAAGGGCCTTCCGAAACTTTCCCTGCGGTGCCCCGTGACCAGTATGATCTTCTTTGAAAAGTCGATCGTCTTGAAGAATCGATAATAGGACTGCTCATGATCCTGCCGGATGAGATCCAGACATAAGAAGAGTGAATCGATGGCCGTGTTTCCGACCACCCAGATATTTTCTTTTATTCCTTCCCGCTTTAAGTTGATCGATGCCCGGGTTGTGGGCGCGAAGTGATAGTTCGCAATCTGACCCACCAGCCTTCTGTTCATCTCTTCCGGATAGGGAGAAAGTTTGTCACCGGACCTCAAGCCGGCCTCCAGATGAGCGACCTTAACCTTTTGATAATATCCTGCCAGCGCGCCGACCATGGTCGTTGTTGTGTCACCCTGTACGAATAAGAGGTCGAAAGGCTCGCTCCTGATGACAGATTCGAGTCCCCTTAAACTCTCGGCCGTCACATCGAACAGGGACTGGTTGGGTTTCATAATCTTGAGATCATAATCCGGCCGTATCCCAAAAAATATGAGAACCTGATAGAGCATCTCCACGTGCTGGGAGGTCACACAGACCTTCACCGAGAAGTCGCCGTTCGATCGGTTCAATTGATGGATCAGAGAGGCAAACTTGATCGCCTCGGGTCTTGTCCCGAAGATCACCAGTATTTTGATCTTAGATTTATCCACAACCTTCCTTTAGAGCTAACCCCCCTTCATCCCCCCTGCCTACCGGCAGGCAGGCCTTAACTTAAGGGGGGGATAGAGGGGACTGATCACTGTTCGTGCCCTTTTGTGACCATCTGTTCCGGGTCGCGCCTGTAGAGGGTAGAAAGATCAACCATACTTCTCAGCACGGTCCGATCCTCTTCCTTAAATCTGCTCCGAAAAAAGTCTAAGTAGATCCTGTATTTGATCTCATTGACCAGGCAGTAAAATCTGAATAGGAAATGGCCACCAAAATACTTTGCCAGGTAGCGCAGAGAGCTCTCATACATGATCTTCTTTCTTTTCAAAGAGTCTTTCAGGCTCCTCCCACCCAGGTGAACGATCTTGGCTTCTCTCACGATGGCTGCCTTATAACCTTTCAGGGATATCCTTTTGCAAAGGTCTGTCTCCTCGTAGTAGGCGAAATATTGATCGTCGAATCCGCCTTCCTTTTCGAAAAGGCTTCTCCTGATAAAGAGGTCAGCCCCTGATACGAAGTCGACGATCCATCGGCCCGGCCCATCGGTGTCCTTGCGCCCTTTTCCTTTGCCGGGATTTGGCTTCGCGCCCCGAGACGGAAGGCTGTGGATGATCATTTTGCCCGGGGTCGGGAAATCTCCAAAAGAAACGGTGGGGTATCCGTCCTCTCCTGTCAGTACTCCGCTACAAACGGCAACGTCGCCATTTTTGGGCATCTCCATAAAGTCGAACATTTTTCTTGACGCATTGTTGAGGAGGAAGGTGTCCGGGTTCAACATCAGGAGATACCTTCCTGTCGCTTTCTTGGCACCGATGTTGTTCGCAGCCCCGAAACCCGGATTGATGGGATTTTTGATCAGAAGAATATCCTTAAACGCAGACTCGATCACCTGACATGAGCCATCAGTCGATGCATTGTCCACCACGATAATCTCATAGTTCACTCCGGACGTCTTCTGCCGGATGGAGCGAATGCAGTCGATCACAAGATTTCCCGTATTGTAATTAACAATGATGAAAGAAACGTCGATCGGGTTCATGTTACCTTATTCCCGTCCCCTCTCCCTCCCCCTCGAGAGACTGTGTCGTAATTACACTTGGAGGGGAGAGGCAGTCAGGTTCCAAAGATTTAGAATGCGGTCTT
>JBHGBJ010000005.1:0-116572 GCA_041947025.1 Thermodesulfobacteriota bacterium | reverse complement strand
GCCCGCTGCTTCGATATTGAAGCCCGGGCTTTTCAAAAAACCTTTCATAACTTCCCCCTCAGAAAGGTTGTTAGAGCTCAAATAACTTACACAATTAGGATTTCAGGTTTGGGTTGAAGTCTAACCTCCCGCTCTTCTGGATGATTTCTTTCGATTCACCTCTATAGCAAGTCAATCATTCGGGCTCGGCAAAATCCATACAGAAAAGTATGTATTTTTGACCGAAAAACTATGTATTTCATTGCCAGACAAGTCTTTCCGTTTGCTTATTGCAGAGAGACCTTGTGTTTTGGGAGTATTTTGCAGATGGCCATTTTGTGAATAGAATTGACTATTGCACAGTGGATAAGTTAATTATCTTTTCTGGACGTGAAGTGAGGGTAAAGCCTGTTAATTTAAGGAGGGAGACCATGGCAGAAAGAACATTGGAAGAAGCTTTTGAATTTAGAGGTCCG
This sequence comes from Thermodesulfobacteriota bacterium, assembly GCA_041947025.1. Taxonomy (GTDB): domain Bacteria; phylum Desulfobacterota; class BSN033; order BSN033; family UBA1163; genus CAVTZZ01. Next base: position 116,117 of record JBHGBJ010000005.1, on the reverse strand, counting down.
AAGCCCCGAACCATAGGGATCCTTGCGATTTTATTGGTCATCTTCATCATATTGTGGGGAACCTTTGTGATCGTCCCGGCAGGCCACCGTGGGGTCGTGCTCTGGTGGGGAAGCGTCGAAAAGAGGATCATGGGAGAGGGCCTCAACTTTAAGGTCCCCATCGCCGAAAGGGTGATCAAGATCGATGTCAGGGTCCAGCCTCATCCTTTCAAAGAGATCGATGCGGCCTCCAAAGAATATCAGATGGTGAAACTGACAGGGATGATGAACTTCCATATCGATCCCGCCTATATTAATGATCTCTATCAAAAGGTGGGGTTTGACTTCGCCAATAAAGTGATCGATCCGGCCTTTAACGATTTCGTCAAAGAGGTCGTCCCCATTTACACGATCACTGAAATCCTTCCCAAGAGGGAGGAAATCAGGAAGAGGGCCATGACGAAATTGGGCGACAATCTGGCCCGATATCACATCATCGTCGATGATATCTATTTCGCCAACATCCGGTTTTCTCCGGAATATGAGAGGGCTGTCGAGGCCAAGCAGGTCGCTCAACAGCAGGTGGAGACCCAGAGGCAGGTCCTGGCTCAACGGGAGATTGAGGCCCAGCAAAAGGTGGCTACTGCCAAAGGCGAGGCCGAATCGATCCTGGTCGTTGCCCAAGGCCAGGCCAAAGCGAATGACGCCCTCTCTCGTTCCCTCAGCTCCATTTTGGTCCAATACAAGAGCATTGAGAAGTGGAATGGGATCCTGCCCCAGGTATCGGGAGGAGGCATCCCCCTGGTCGATCTGGGAAAGCCTGAGGGGTGGCTGGGAGGCAGTAAGAAATAGTTCGGAGTGATGAGTGCGGAGCGCGGAGTATTTCCCTCACCCTAATTCTTCTCCGAACCACGAGTTTTGGGAAGCATCACGGTGAACGTGGTTCCTCTGCCCAATTCACTTTCGAGATGAATTTTTCCTTGATGGAGGTTGACAATCTCCTGCACCAGTGAAAGGCCGATTCCCAATCCTTTGGTCTTTCCCAGGGCTTTGGTCTTCTCCTGAAAATGGCGCGTGAAAACTTCCTTCAGGGATTGATAGGAGATTCCAACGCCTGTGTCCGTGATTTGGGCATAAGCAAATTCTGGATCCTGATGGAGGGTGACGCCGATTTTTCCTCCTTGACGATTATATTTGATCGCATTGGTCAGGAGGTTATCGAAAAGCTGATTGAGCTTATCCTCCACACCGGAAACCCAGACCGGGTCCGGAGGTAGTTGGACATCCAACCGGATCTCGTGTTCCGTGGCTAAGGGCTGTACCGTAGCGCTGGAGAAATCAATCACTTTGGCGAGATTGACGGGTGCAAAGGTCCACGATTCTTTCTGTATCCCCAGTTCGGCAAGGTCCAGGAGATCGTCGATATTCTTTTCCAGTTTCAGGAGATTCTTATACGATGTCTCCAAGAACTTTTTTTGCTGCTCTGTCAAGGGACCCGCTTTCTCTCTGAGCATCATTCCGATATATCCGACGACCGAGATCATAGGGGTTTTCAGCTCATGACTGACATTGGATAAAAAATCATCCTTCATCCGGTCCAGGCGCATTAATTCCTCGTTTGCCAACTGTAATTTTTCCAAAGTCTCTTTGAGTGCATCTTCCGCCTTTTTCCGTTCGGTCACCTCCTGGCTCACGACGATGATCCCTAAATATTTGTTCCGGGGACCCCAAACAGCTGAGTAGCTGTTGTCGTAGAACTTTCCTTCCACCATCTCAATATTCATCCGGTGGTGTCCCTTCATTTTCTTTGACTTCAGATCTTCAATGACCCTTAGAACGGTTGGATGCAGCGGGGCAGGATGGAACTCCAGGATGGATTTGCCCAACATCTTGTCCTGCCGGACATTTCGAATTGCTTCTGCCGCCGGATTACAGTAAGCGATCCGGTTTTGATCGTCGATGAAAACCACTCCCTGTTTCATGGAGGCAAAGATGGCTTTGAGAACCGACAAATGCATTTTGGGCACCTTCGGCAAAAGCGAAACGGGCGGGAAAGTCACGTCTTCAAAGCAGGCACGCCTCAAGCTCTGTTTTTCTGAGCCTCTGCCTTGGCCTTCGCCATGGCTTCGTCTTCTCGTTTTATATCTTCCAACGTTTTAGGTTTCAGTTTCTCCGGCTTGGGTTCCAGACCGTACTTCCATTTCAGAAAGTCAACCCCTGTCTTAGGATAAAGGGCATAAATGAGCGTATCGCAAAGATCCTTCGCCAAGCCCTTGGTTTCCTCCTTGGCCTTATCCATCTCCGGGTTAATCAAGTCCGCAGGTCGGCACGTAATGGGCTCCTTTCCCCTCTTATAACCCTTCAATACCAACTTCTTGATCTGATCTGAAATCGGCACCGGAGGTTTTCCGTAAAGACCGTAAACATAATCCTGCGTCTCCATGGAAACCATCTTGTATCGACCAAAGAGGACATTGAGCACCGCCTGAACCCCAACGATCTGGGACGTGGGGGTGACCAGGGGAGGGTAGCCCAAGTCTTTCCGGGTCTGGGGAAGCTCTTCATAGACCTCATCGATGCGGTGAATGGCCTTCTGCTGTTTGAGCTGGCTTACCATGTTCGAGATCATCCCTCCAGGGATCTGATGCCTCAGGACATTGGTATCGATGACCGCCATTTTCGTCGTATCCAGGAAGTCCCGATACTTGGGTGCAATCGACTCCAGATACTCCCCTAATTTCAATAACCTGGCAAGATCTAATCCTGAATCCCAAGGCGTCCCCTCCAGGGCCACGATGATCGGCTCCACTGCTGGCTGTGAGGACCGCAAGGCAAAAGGGGCCAGGGCTGTATCCACAATATCGACCCCCGCCTCGATCGCCTTAAGATAGGTCATCGAAGCCATCCCGCTCGTATAATGGGTGTGAAGCTGAATCGGGATCTTGATCTTCTTCTTCAGGGCTTTCACCAGTTCATAGGCGTCATAAGGGGCCAGTAGTCCTGCCATGTCTTTGATACAGAGAGAATCCGAGCCCATGTCCTCAAGAATCTTCGCCTTTTCGAGATAATAACTTAAATTGTAGACCGGCCCCCCCATCCTCCTCTCTGTCAGGGAATAACAGATGGTCCCCTGGATATGTTTGCCCGCCTTTTTGATTGCTTTAAAGGCGGTTTCAAAATTTCTCTCATCATTCACCGCATCAAAACAACGGAAGATGTCGATCCCCACTTCCGCCGATTTCTCAATAAAAGCCTCCACGAGATCATCCGGATGGTTGCGGTAAGCGACCAGGTTCTGACCCCGGAGAAGCATCTGGAAAGGAGTCTTGGGCATCAATTTCTTCAGAACCTTCACCCTCTCCCAGGGATCTTCGCCCAGGAATCGATGGGTTACATCGAAAGTTGCTCCTCCCCACATCTCCACGGAGTGAAATCCCACCTCATCCAGCTGTGCCGCAATGGGAACCATGTCCTCTGTTCTCATGCGTGTGGCCAGGCTTGATTGGTGACCGTCCCGAAGGGTGGTGTCGGTGATCTTTAGTGGTTTTTTCGCCATCTTATCCATGTCTTCCATCTTTTCCCCCCGTTACTCATCAGAATTTCATAAGGATTATTAAGAGAATATGCTAAACATCCACTTGCGATATCACATACAAGTTTGTTAACATAATAAGAACCTTTTTTCAAAGGAAATCTTTCACATTATGATTGTTCTCTGATTTGTCTTGACAAAAAAAAGTATTTTTATATATTTATCTGTTTAAATTTACTGTTACTTCGACTGCGCCAACTCCGTCCTTTAGGCCAAGGACGATAAACCCCGTTAGAAATTGCAGCAGGGCACTCGCCGCGCAGGCGCTTGGCGCAACGGGCCATTATTTCTAACGGGTAAGGAAACGACACGGAAATGAGATGCTTACTGTAAAATTGGATGACATCCCTGATGAGGGGCTGAATCTGAAGTGGACGGAAGACAAGGCCTCCTTGTCGGTTTACTTAAAAAATTTCTCCCAGATCGATTTTGACTTCGAGACCCCCCTCTTGTCAGAGGCGAAAGTTTGGAGGAGGGATCGGTCCGTATTAATCAAAGGGAAAGTGGAAACGAATCTCCGATTGCAGTGCGTACGGTGTTTGAAGGAATTCTCCTATCCTCTCTCTTCGGCTTTCGAGCTTACGCTTTATCCGCTGAAGGAGAGTTCCTTTCCCGAAGAGGCCGAATTGGATGCAGGTGAGATGGAGTCGAGTTTCTTCGAGGGCGGGGAGATCCATCTCTCCGAGATTGCGTGCGAACAGATTTTTTTGGAGGTTCCTTATCAACCTTTCTGCCGTCAGGATTGCAAGGGACTCTGTCCAGTGTGCGGGAAAGATTTGAATCTCTCTTCCTGCGATTGCGTGAAGGAGGAATTTGGAACGGGTTTCTCTGTTCTCAAGAAATTAAAACTTCAATCCTAATAAAAAACGAGTTAAGAGTTGACAACTTGGAGAATAGGGAATTAAAATTACCGGTTTATAACTCATCATTCATAACTCTTCAGTCATCACAAGAGAGAAAGGAAGCCTTAGAATGGGATTACCGAAGCGAAGGCATTCACCGTCCAGAAGGGATAAGCGCCGAACCCACGATAGATTGAGTCAACCGAGTGTTTCCCTTTGCCCTCAATGCCACGAACCGCTGCAGCCTCACAATATTTGCCGACATTGCGGCTACTACAAAGGGAGAGAGATCATCGCGGTGGAGGAAGAGAAGTAGACCCTTAAGTGGATGAAACCGGAAGAAATGACATGAAGATTGCAGTGGATGCCATGGGGGGAGATTTTGCTCCTCAAAACATAGTCGAAGGGACCTTTCTGGCCTCTAAGAAATACGGGGTGAAGGTGGTCCTGGTCGGTGACGAGGACAAGGTGAGCAAGGAGCTCTCCAAATATCCTACCTCGAAACTCCCGATCTTTATTCATCATGCTCCCCATGTGGTCGCCATGCATGACTCTCCTTCCGTGGTGCTCCGGAGGATGAAGGATACCTCGGTCAAGGTGGCCCTTGATCTGGCAAAGGAGGGCCAGGTGAGCAGCGTTGTCTCCGCGGGGAATTCGGGAGCCGCCATGGCTCTGGCCATGTACATCCTGAAGAAATTGGAAGGGGTGGAGCGGCCCGCGATTGCCACCATCCACCCGACCACCAAAGGCAATACCGTCCTGATCGATTCGGGCGGCAATGTGGACTGTAAACCCATTCATCTGGTCCAGTTTGCCATGATGGGTGATGCTTATGCAAAATACATTCTGGGAAAGGAGAGGCCTCGGGTTGGCGTGTTGAGCAACGGAGAGGAGGAAGGGAAGGGGAATGAACTTACCCGGGAGGTCCACCATGTTTTATCAGAGACGGATTTGAACTATATCGGTTACGTGGAAGGTCGGGACCTCAATAACGGAGAGGTGGATGTCATTGTCTGTGATGGTTTCGTCGGAAATGTGGCGCTGAAGATCAGCGAGGGACTCTGGGAGACCATACACGCCATTCTGAAGTGGGAGGCAAAGGACAATATCAGGGCGAAGGTGGCTTATTTTTTGATGGGACGGGCCATCCGCCGCCTTGAGAAAAGGATGGATTACTCCGAATATGGAGGAGCGCCCCTCCTGGGAGTCAACGGCAATTGCGTCATCTGTCACGGCGCGTCGAATGCCAAAGCCATCATGAATGCGATTCTGTTAGCTTCCAATATGGCTCAAAATAGACTGAACGAACATCTGATCGAAATGCTCAAGGAGAAGGAAGACCTGCTTCGCCTGGGACAAAAGGCCCCGGCGAAGATAAATGATTCGGTAAAATCGATTCGTTAATCGAAGAGACGGGGGAAAGGGGAAAAGAGGCTTGGATTATTTTTTGACGCCCGAACAGGAGATGATCCGGAATCTGGCCAGGAAGGTTGCAGAAGAAAAGATGCTCCCCATCCGGGCCGAATTGGATGAGAAAGAAGAGTTCCCATGGGGGATCGTTAAGGTCAGCGGGGAGGCGGGGCTGATGGGCGTCTCCATGCCCGAAGAATACGGGGGCTTCGGGGGAGGGATCCTCGAATATTGTCTGGTTGCGGAGGAATTGAGCCGTGTCTGTCTCGGGATCGCAACCAGCGTGGTTGCAAGCGGCCTGGGCGCCATGCCCATCCTTCTTTTTGGGAGCCCCGAACAGAAAAAAAAATATCTCCCCGATATTGCTAAAGGGAGAAGGTTAGCCGCATTCGGGCTGACCGAGGCGGATGCAGGAAGTGATGCGGGCGCCATCCGGACGACCGCTACCCGGACCGCAGAGGGCTATATCCTGAACGGAACAAAGCAGTGGATCACCAATGGGGGAGAAGCGGAAATCTACTCAATTATTGCGATGACCGATCGATCGAAAGGGCCCCGGGGAGCGAGCGCCTTGATTGTCGAAAAGGGAGCCCCGGGTTTTGGTTTCGGGAAGAAAGAGAAGAAGATGGGGATTCGGGCCTCTGCGACCCGGGAATTGGTCTTTCAGGATTGTTTTGTCCCGAAAGAGAATCTCATCGGAAGAGAAGGGATGGGATTCATCGTCACCATGAGGACGTTTGACCGTACCCGGCCCGGAGTGGGTGCTCAAGGGGTGGGGCTGGCCCAGGGAGCCCTTGACGAGGCCGTCCGTTATGCCCGGGAGAGGGAGCAATTTGAAAAGAAGATCATCTCTTTTCAGGCGGTCCAACATCTGTTAGCCGACATGGCCACCCTGGTGGAGGCTGCCCGGGCATTGGTCTATTCGATTGCCCGTTATATTGATCATTCAAAGAACCCCAGAGAGATTTCAAAGGTCTCCGGAATGGCCAAGGTCTTTGCGAGCGATGTGGCCATGAAGGTGACGACCGACGCGGTTCAGGTCTTTGGAGGATACGGATATATGAGAGACTATCCCGTTGAAAAAATGATGCGGGATGCTAAGATTCTTCAGATCTACGAAGGAACGAATCAGATCCAGCGGAATGTGATCGGACTGGAACTGAATAAGGAGTATGCCGGGAAGAAATAGTTTTGTAGTCACGTAGTCTCATGGGCTCTTCGTCGAATAGTGGAAAGAGGTGAAACATCACGCAATCTATATTGACGATGGGACTATAAGACTGAGGACGAAGTGACTCAGATGAAATAGTTCGACAGGCGAGGTTTTATGAAGCAGATCGCGTTTATTTTTCCGGGACAGGGGTCCCAATATGCTGGAATGGGGAAGGAGTTCCACGACCAGTTCAGGGTCGCGAGAGAGATCTTCGAAGAGGCCGATGACACCCTTCGCTTCTCCCTATCCAAGCTCTGTTTTCAGGGACCAGAAGAAGAGTTGAAGTTGACCGAGAACACGCAACCGGCTATCCTGACGGTCAGCATTGCGGCACTGAGAGTGCTTCAATCGGAGAAAGGGATCCATCCTCAGTTTGCTGCCGGTCACAGCCTGGGTGAGTATAGTGCCTTGGTGGCTTCGGGAGCACTTCGTTTTGCGGAGGCGGTTCAAACCGTCCGTCTTCGCGGAAAATTTATGCAGGAGGCGGTTCCTGTGGGAGAAGGGGCCATGGCCGCTATCCTGGGCATGGAGCGGGACCAGGTTGAAAAGATTTGTGAAGAGGTTTCGTCCGGAGAGGTCGTCACTCCTGCGAATTTCAACTGTCCTGGCCAAATCGCCATCGCGGGTCATGCGAAAGCAGTCGAGCGGGCGATCGAGAAGGTGAAGCAGGAAGGGAAGAAAGCGATTCTTCTGCCGGTCAGTGCGCCATTTCATTCTCCCCTGATGAAACCGGCAGGGGAGCGTTTGGAAAAGGCACTGGATGGGGTTTCTGTGGGCGATTTGAAGGTCCCGGTGGTCACGAACGTGGAGGCCGAGGTTAATATTTCAAAGGATAGAGTTAAACCCTTGTTGGTGGCCCAGGTTTCGAGTCCCGTCCGGTGGGAAGAGTCGATGCGCAGGATGGTCAAAGAGGGAGTGGAACAGGTGCTGGAAATCGGACCGGGAAAAGTCCTTTCCGGTTTGATGAAACGGATCGATCCCAAGATCGAGGCAAAGAATATCGAGAGCATCGAAACACTAAAAAAAATCTCTTGAGAGGGTGAAGACAGTGGAACTTTCCGGAAAGGTGGCACTCGTGACGGGCGGCGCTCAGGGGATCGGAAGGGCGATCGGGATCCTTCTTGCACAAAAGGGCGCGGATATTGTTGTTTCCGACATCAATTTGGAAAAGGCCCAAGGGACGGCGAAGGAGATCGAGGCTATTGGCCGGAGGGCCATGGCAGTCAGGACCGATGTGGCCAGTGCAAACGACGTGGAGCACACGGTCCAGGCGGTCCTGGAGAAGTTCGGCCAGATTGATATCCTGATCAACAATGCCGGGATCGCAAGAGATAAACTGATTTTGAGGATGACGGAAGAGGATTGGGATGCCGTTCTCAATGTCAATCTGAAGGGGACGTTTCATTGTACCAAGGCGGTCATCCGGCACATGTCGAAACAACGAAAAGGAAAGATCGTTAACATCGCCTCCGTCGTCGGAGAGATGGGGAACGCAGGCCAGGCCAACTATTCTGCCTCGAAAGCAGGCGTGATCGGCTTTACGAAGACCATGGCGCGGGAGTTCGCCCAGAGAGGAATCAATATCAATGCCATTGCTCCCGGCTATATCGAGACTCCGATGACGGATGTCCTTCCGGAAAAGGCAAAGGAGGAATTGAAGCGGATGATTCCGATGGAAAGATTGGGCCGGCCTGAGGATGTGGCAGAGGCTGTGCTCTTTCTTGTTTCAGAAGCTTCGAGCTATATCACGGGACAGGTTCTGAACGTGAACGGCGGAATCTATATGTGAAAGATAAAATTCTAAATTCGAATACCGAAATAGGAATTAGCCGTTATCACAATATCTTGTGCTTAGCATTTAATCCATTAAGGAGGTGATTTCATGTCCGTTGAGAAAAGAGTCAAAGAGATCATTGTTGAGCAGTTGGGTGTGAACGAGAGCGAGGTGACGCCCGAGGCCAAATTCGTAGACGATTTGGGAGCGGATTCCCTCGACTTAGTCGAACTGGTCATGGCTCTGGAAGAGGAGTATAATATGGAAATTTCTGATGAAGATGCAGAGAAGATCCTCACCGTCGGTGATGCCATTGAATACATCCAAAGCCATGTCGCGCAAGGGTAGATCACTTTTGTTAGGAGGCGACTGTCTTGAGGAGAAGAGTGGTTGTGACAGGGGTGGGATTGGTGATCCCTACCGGGATCGGAGCCGAAACGGCGTGGAGGCACGTGTGTGAAGGCCGATCAGGCATCGGGCCGATTACCCGGTTCGATCCCAATGGACACGAAACAAAGATTGCAGGGGAAGTGAAAGGCTTCGACCCCGAAGCCTATATCGAAAAGAAAGAGATAAAAAAGACGGACCTCTTCGTTCAGTATGCCTTGGCTGCTGCGAAAGAAGCCTTAGAGGATGCCCAACTGAAGATCTCTCCGGAGAATTGTGACCGGATCGGGGTGATTGTAGGTACGGGTCTGGGGGGATTGCCCACCCTCGAAAAATATCATCAAATCCTTTTGGAAAGAGGGCCAAGTCGAATCTCCCCCTTCTTTATTCCGATGCTGATTGCGAATCTGGCCTCCGGCCAGATTGCCATCCAATACGGCGCCAAAGGGCCAAACACCTGCATCGTAACCGCGTGTGCGACAGGAGCTCATTGTATTGGAGACGCCTTCCGGGCTATTGTCTACGGAGATGCAGAAGCCATTATCGCCGGCGGGACAGAAGCCAATCTTACTGCGCTCACCGTGGGTGGGTTTAATGCGATGAAGGCCCTCTCGACTCGAAATGACGAGCCACAAAAGGCCAGTCGGCCCTTTGAAAAGAATCGGGATGGATTTGTCGTGGCAGAGGGGGCGGGGGTTCTCGTCTTGGAAGAGCTGGAATTTGCCTTGAAACGGGGGACAAAGATTTACGGGGAATTGATAGGCTACGGATATACGGGCGATGCTTATCATATTACGGCGCCTCCTCCGGACGGAGAGGGAGCTGCAAGATGCATGCGAATGGCCCTCAACGATGCAGGTTTGAGGCCGGAGGATATGGAATATATCAATGCCCACGGGACCTCTACCCCTTTGAACGACCTGACAGAGACCAGGGCCATCAAAACGGTTTTTGGAGAGTACGCCAAAAGGCTGGCGATTAGTTCCACCAAATCGATGACCGGCCACCTCCTGGGGGCAGCAGGAAGCACGGAAGCCATTTTTACCCTCTTAGCGATCCGGGATGGTATCATCCCTCCTACCATTAATTATGAGGTTCCAGATCCGGAGTGCGATCTGGATTATGTTCCCAATGTGGCGAGACGTAAGCCGTTGACGGTGGCGATGTCCAATGCCTTCGGGTTCGGCGGGACGAACGCCACGCTCATCTTCCGAAAATTTTCGGGATAGGATCATGCAGATCGGTTTGGCTTGCGACCACGGCGGCTTCGAACTCAAAGAAGAGCTGAAAGCCTTTTTAAGATCGATCCATGCCGACCCCGTTGACATGGGGACCTTCACAGAGGATTCCGTTGATTACCCGGATTTTGGTATCCAGGTGGCCGAGAAAGTCTCCAGGGGCGAATTGGAGAGAGGGATTCTCATCTGCGGCACGGGTATCGGAATGTCCATCCTCGCGAACAAGTTTCCGAATGTGAGAGCCACTCTGGTCCATGATCTTTACTCTTGTCGGTGCAGCCGGGAGCATAACGATTCAAATATTTTGGTTCTCGGCGGCCGGGTCCTGGGGAAAGACCTGGCGAAAGAGATTGTAAAGGTCTGGCTGGAGACTCCCTTCGCAGGGGGGAGACACAAGAGGCGGCTGGAAAAGATCGAAGCCCTCGAAAAGAAGAATTTTAAAGCATAAGCTCAAAGTCACAAAGTTATTCGGTCATTAGGTCAATAAGTTATTTTTTGGATAACTTAATCACTCAATGACTCAATAACCAAAGCCATTGGGCATTTGAGCATATCCTCCTGGGTGGCTCATCCTTGAAGAAGAAAGAGACAAAAAAGACTCATCCTCACCGCCCTTCCTGGGAGGAATACTTCGTAGACATTACCCATCTGGTTGCAAAACGCTCCACCTGTCTTCGAAGGCAAGTGGGGGCCCTTCTGGTCAAGGATAAAAAGATTTTGGCGACGGGTTATAATGGGGCTCCTTCCCGGCTGGAGCATTGCCTGGAGACCGGTTGCCTCCGTGAGAAGCGAGGCGTCCCGTCTGGAGAGCGCCACGAGCTCTGCCGCGGCCTTCATGCGGAACAGAATGCGATCATCCAGGCAGCTTACCACGGAGTGGGGATTCAAGGAGCCACTCTTTACTGTACCAATCATCCGTGCATCATCTGCTCGAAGATGATTATTAATGCAGGCATTCAGAGGATCGTCTATGAAGAGGGGTATGCGGATGCGCTGGCCAAGGAGATGTTGAAAGAGTCAGAGATCGAGGTGGAGAAATTCGACAGGGGCGAGAAGGTAAGAAGTGAAACGTGAAAGGTGAAACGTAAAAGGTTCTGAAAACCGATGAAATGCCCTTTTTGCAATCATCCAGATAGTAAGGTGGTTGACTCCCGGCTCAGCAAAGATAAGGAGATGATTCGCCGGCGGAGAGAATGCCTCAGCTGCAAAAAGAGATTCACGACCTCCGAAAGGGCAGAGGATGCCCTTCCATTGATCATCAAGAAAGACGGAAGAAGAGAAACATTTAATCGCCTCAAGATATTGAATGGCCTGAAAAAAGCCTGCGAAAAGAGGCCCATCAGTATCAACCTGATTGAGAAGATCGTCAGCCGCATCGAGCTCTTTTTTCAGGAGAAGGGTGAGAGAGAGGTCAGGAGCTCCGAGATCGGGGAGAGGGTGATGGAGGAACTCCACCGGTTAGACGGGGTGGCCTATGTCCGTTTCGCTTCAGTCTATCGACAATTCAAAGATATCCAAGAGTTCATGGATGAACTGAAAGATCTCCTGGGAAACAAAGAAGAAGCCAAGAAGAAGTAACCAAATTCCAGGTGATGGAAAAGATTCTTGTTATTAGGTTCTTAAGTTACTGAGTAATTCAATGACTTAATGACTAATGACTCAATGACTCTAATTTCTTATGAACGATGAATACTGGATGAAGCGTGCTCTTCGTCTGGCCGCAAAGGGAAAGGGGAGAACCTCACCCAATCCCATGGTCGGCGCTGTTCTGGTTAAGGATGGGAAGATGGTGGGAGAAGGATACCATGCCAAGGCCGGGACGGACCATGCGGAGATCATCGCCCTTCGGCGAGCAAGAGAGAGGGCAAAGGGGGCTACCCTCTATCTCAATCTGGAACCCTGCAGCCATTATGGGAAGACCCCTCCCTGTGCCCCGGCGGTGATCGAAAAAAAAGTGAAACGAGTTGTGATTGGGATGAAAGACCCTAATCCACTGGTCAGTGGAAGGGGCATTGAAAGTCTGAAAAGGGCTGGCCTTCGCGTGGAAGTTGGGATCTTGGAAAGGGAATGCTTGAAATTGAATGAGTATTTTTGCAAGTATATTGTTAGAAGAGAGCCCTTTGTTATTCTTAAAGTCGCTGCTACGCTCGACGGAAAAATTGCGACGAGGGAGGGCGATTCCAAATGGATTTCAGGAGAGGCTTCGAGACATCTGGTCCATCGGCTGAGAGACCAGGTGGACGGGGTTGTCGTGGGTATTGGAACGGTATTAAAAGATGACCCGCAGTTAACGGCCCGAATCCGGAAGGGGAGGGATCCCTATCGCATCATCCTGGATAGCCGGTTAAGGATTCCGGAGGGGGCACGGGTGATCGGGGATTCCTCCTCGAAGACAATTATTGCGACAACAGAATTCGCAGCGAAGGATAAGATTGAGAGTCTCGAGAAGAAAGGCGTCCGAATACTGATCCTCGATTCCAAAGACGGTAGGGTCGATTTAAGAGATTGTCTTTTGAGACTGGGAGAACTGGGCCTCATGAGCCTCCTGGTGGAAGGGGGAAGTGAGGTCAACGGGGCCTTTCTGGATGAAGGCCTGATCGATAAGATTCTCTTATTCCTCTCCCCGAGATTAATCGGTGATAGAGAAGCTGCGGGAATCTTTAGCGGGAGAGGCAAAGCAACCCTCCAGGAGGCTATTTCCCTGAATGAGTTGAGGGTGAGGAGGGTCGGGGAAGACATCCTGGTAGAAGGATACATGAAGAAATCGATGTAAAATGCAAAGTATTTTGATTTAATATACAATGGGGTTTAAAAGATGTTCACCGGCATTATTGAAGATAAGGGCAAAGTGATCAGGGTGGAGCCCAAGGGACGGGGGAAGAAGATGACCTTGGAATTACCCATTGATTTGACAGAGGTGCAACTGGGTGATAGTATTAATATTAATGGAGTTTGCCTGACAGTTGTCGAGAAAGGAGGACGAAGGGTTGCGGTTGACTTGTCATCGGAGACTCTTCAGAAATCTGCCTTGGGAGAGATGAAAGAAGGAGACCAGGTCAATTTCGAAAGGGCCTTAAGGCCAAGCGACCGAATGGGGGGACATATCGTTACAGGCCACATCGACGGCATCGGCGTCATTTCAGAGAGGAGGAAAGAGGGGGATTTTATCCAGTTGAAAATAGGCATTCCAGATCAGGTTTCCAGGTATGTTGTTCAGAAGGGATCGATCGCCATTGACGGGATCAGCCTAACCGTCAATGAATGTGAGAAAGAGGCGATCAGACTGACCCTCATCCCCTATACCCTCGAGAAGACAACCCTGATCGACAAGAAGGTCGGGGCCCGTGTCAATGTGGAAGCCGATATTATAGGAAAATATGTGGAAAAGATGATAGGCAGAAGAGGTGAGAAGTCTAAGGATTTGGACCTCTCTTTTTTGAAGGAGCATGGATTTATTGATTGAGGGAGTGAAATGATCAAGAGAATTGAAGAAGCTTTGAAAGACATTCGTGAAGGCAAGATGGTCATTCTGGTGGACGATGAAGATCGGGAGAACGAGGGAGATCTCACCATGGCAGCCGAGAAGGTGACGCCTGAGGCCATCAATTTTATGGCTAAGTATGGTAGGGGTCTGATCTGCCTCTCGTTAACGGAAGAGAGATTGAACGAACTTCGTCTTCCCATGATGGTCTCTGATAATACCTCAAGGTTTCAGACCGCCTTTACCATTTCAATCGATGCCCGTCGCGGGGTGACCACGGGCATCTCCGCAGCCGATCGGGCCTGTACCATTCTGACGGCCATCGCTGACGATGCCAAGCCCGAGGATCTGGTCGCACCCGGACATGTTTTTCCTTTGAGGGCGCGGCAGGGTGGTGTACTGGTCCGGACAGGACAGACGGAAGGATCTGTCGATCTGGCAAGGTTGGCGGGACTGAGGCCGGCCGGAGTGATCTGCGAGGTGATGAAGGATGATGGAACCATGGCCCGGATGCCGGACCTTCAGGTTTTTGCGAAAGAACATGGTTTGAGGATCGTGACCATTGCCGATCTGATCAAGTATCGGCTCAACAAAGAGTCTTTGGTTCGACGGATTGCCACGGCCAAGCTTCCCACAAAATATGGCGGGTTGTTTTCGGCGATCGCATACGAAAACGATGTCGATTCGAGCCACCATATTGCCCTGGTCAAGGGAGACATTGGACCGGAGGACGCGGTGCTGGTGAGGGTTCATTCCCAATGCCTGACCGGTGACGTGTTCGGGTCGAAGCGATGCGACTGCGAGGAGCAACTTCATACGGCCATGGCCATGGTGGAGAAAGAGGGTAAGGGCGTCATCGTCTATATGAGGCAAGAAGGAAGAGGGATTGGTTTGGTCAATAAACTGAGGGCCTATTGTCTTCAGGATATGGGTAAAGATACTGTGGAGGCCAATGAGGAGCTGGGGTTCAAAGCCGATATGAGAGATTACGGCATTGGTGCTCAGATTTTGGCCGATTTGGGACTTCATAAGATCCGCCTGATGACGAACAATCCCCGAAAGATTATCGGCTTGGAAGGATACGGGATTGAAGTGGTCGAGAGGATTCCCATCGAAACGAAGCCTCATCAGGAGAATATTGAATACCTAAAAACCAAAGCAAAAAAGATGGGTCATTTGCTTTCCATTAGGCCCGGGGAATAGCCCGGAACCCTATGCGGTTCGGGGGGAAAGGAGCAGAATATGGTGAAGACCTTTGAAGGCAAATTGATGGCGAAGGGGCTCAAATTCGGAATTGTATTAAGCCGCTTCAATAACTTCATCAGCGAGCGACTTCTTGACGGGGCACTGGATGCCCTGAGGCGGAATGGGGCGGAGGAGGGAGATTGTTCGGTGGTTCGAGTTCCCGGAGCATTCGAGATTCCCCTGGCTGCCAAGAAGATGGTTAAGAGCGGCCGATACGATGCCGTCATTTGTCTGGGAGCCGTGATCCGAGGGGCAACGCCTCACTTCTCCTATATCGCTACAGAGGTCACCAAAGGGATAGCCAGCCTGAGCCTGGAGAGCGAAGTCCCCATCTCGTTAGGGGTTTTAACAACCGACACGATCGAACAGGCCATTGAAAGGGCAGGGACAAAGGTGGGAAACAAGGGTTTCGACGCTGCCATGTCAGCCATTGAGATGGCGAATCTTCTCAAGGAGATTGGAAAGGGATAATCCGCGTTTTGAGAAAAAGTGGCCACGACTCGATTCCGAGAAGAAAGTCCAGAGAGTTTGCCCTCCAAGCCCTTTATCAGTTAGATGTTACCAAGAAAGACGCCCAAAAAACCCTTCGCCAATTTGAGGATAATTTTTCAAAAGAGGGAGAGAAAGCCGGAACGACTCGATCACGGGATGACTTTATGGAGCGTCTCGTTCTCGGCGTTCTGGAGCACTGCGAGGAGATCGATCGACTCATTGAAGGCTATTCGGAAAACTGGCGCCTGGATCGGATGAGTATCATTGATCGAGCCATTCTCCGCATGGCCATCTTTGAGCTCCTTTATTGCGAGGAGATTCCTCCAAAGGTCACCCTGGATGAGGCGATTGAGCTGGGCAAGCGATTCAGTACGGAGGAGTCTGGGAGTTTCATCAACGGCATCCTCGATCGAATCCAGAAGGAAGTGGTTCGAAAACCTATCTAATGAAGAAGAGGAATGATCACCAAGTCCCAATAACCGAATAAATTCCAATGATCAATATCCAAAGCTTACGGTGTTTGGAATCTGGTGATTGGAGATTATTTGGTTTCTGACTACTGGGATTTCTGCCAGACTATGGACATTATCCTTTCAACTGAAAAAACAGATGCTCAGGAGTGTGACGTCCTTGTCACTGGATTTTTTCAAGACGAACGACCTCTCAAGGGATCAAGCGGATGGATGGATTGGAGGCTTAACGGGCTCTTATCACGTTTCCTGATCGAAAAGAGGCTAACCGGTGAGTGGCGCGAGAAGACCCTGATTCCCTCCCAGGGAAGGGTAATGCCCCGAATGATTCTCCTCCTCGGACTGGGGAAGGTAAGGGAGTATAGTTATCTCCGCCTTCGAGAGATCTCTCCCTACATCATGGAGATACTTAGGAAATTGAACGCTTCCAGCTTCTGCTTTTCCCTTCCCTATGAAGAGGGCTACAATGTGGATTGTGGCAAATTAATAGAGGTTTTTATTGAAGGCATTGCAGACTGTCTGGACCTCGGGCAGGCTTCATCGGACCAGGAATGGATCAGGGGTTTAAGGCTTTTTTTGGCGGAAGGGGAAGAGCGATTTCCCGAAATCCTACTGGGGGTTCAAACAGCCCAATCGATTTTGGGAGATCGAATTAAGATCAGAATCTTTACTCCCTCAGAATCTTAGTCGTATAGTCCTCAGTCTTGTAGTCTTATATCCGTTAGATCCGATATAGTTGTCCGGAAAATGAGTCCCAAATTCCCGCATCCTCCTTTTCTAAAGGGGGGGAGGGGGATTATCTAGTTTCGTCATTCGGGAGAGGCCAGGGGGACATGACAATTACTCTGGCAACCTGAGATACATTTGGCTATGCTTTTTCTCTTTCGGCTATGGGACTAACAGACCATGAGACTACGGGGCTATAAGATTTTTTTTTGAGAGCTTTTCTTCAAAGTATTTGATGGTCCTCTTCAAACCTTCTTGCCGGGTCACTTTTGGTTCCCACCCCAAGACCGTCTTCGCCTTTGAGATGTCAGGTTGCCTGACTTTCGGGTCGTTCTGGGGCAAAGGACAGAAGACGATCCGGCTCTTGCTCCCCGTCAGGCGGACAATCTCTTTTGCAAAGTCGAGGATGGATATTTCCTCAGGATTTCCCAGGTTGACGGGGTCTGCTTCGTTGGAGAAGAGAAGTTTCTTGATTCCGTGGATCAGATCGTCGACATAGCAGAAGCTGCGGGTTTGACGGCCGTCGCCATAGACGGTAAGGTCTTCTCCCTTCAATGCCTGCACCATGAAGTTCGGCAAGGCTCTTCCATCTTCAAGCCTCATGCGAGGTCCATAGGTATTGAAAATCCTTGCAATGCGGGTTTGGAGACCGTGAGTCCGGTGATAGGCCATGGTGATCGCTTCAGCAAACCGTTTTGCTTCATCATAGACTCCCCTTGGGACAACGGGGTCGACATTCCCCGGATAGGACTCGGATTGGGGATGCTCTTTTGGGTCTCCGTAGACTTCGGAAGTGGAGGCTAAGAGAAATCTCGCCTTTTTTTCTTTGGCTAATCCAAGAGCCTTGTGTGTCCCCAAGGATCCAACTTTTAACGTCTGGATCGGATAATCCAGATAGTCCTTAGGGCTGGCCAAGGAAGCAAAGTGAAGGATATTGTCAAGCCTTCCATGGACATGGAGGTATTCGGTCACATCGTACTTGATAAATTTGAATCTTTCATGAGCCATCAGATGGGCGACGTTTTCAATATTCTCTTCCTTAATCAGGTTATCCATACAGATAACCTCGTGGCCGAGGTCGATGAAAAGATCGCAAAGATGGGAGCCGAGAAAACCCGCCCCTCCAGTAATCAAGGTTCTTTCCATAACATCCCCCTTGAATTTTGAAGAGTTCAGATCTAACCATTACTAAGGAGTCCATAATTGAATAGACACACTTTTTGGAAAATCTCCCCTCACCCCTTTGCCAAAGAGGGGTAATTCCTCCCTTTGGAAAAGGGAGGTGGGGAGGGATTTTATAAGAAATTTCTTCATCTTTGGGTGATGAATATGTTTTGTCTATTATGGACTGATTAGTAACATACGCGGTGGGAGATGTAAACTTTTTAATCTTGCCATAACGACGTAATGACGAGATGATGAACCAAGCCTGATCTCCATCAGGCCAAGGTTCATGACAACAGGGGCTAATTCAATGTCACCCTGAACTCGTTTCAGGGTCTAATGAATGCTGGATACTGATATTTCTGTCCTTGATCACGGATTGTAATTCTACGTAATGGACCGATTGACTTTGACCATTGTCAGGAAATAGAATATCGTCGAATTTCTATGCATCTTATCGTTGATGGCTACAATCTTCTTCATGTTACCCGGTCTCTCTCCAAATTGAGCTCGGATGAACTTCAATGGGAGCGCGATCAGCTGATCCATCGACTTTCAGCTTATCGGCAGCTCAAGCCATGTGAAATCACAGTCGTGTTTGATGGGTGGCAAGGAGGGTGGGTTACTGGGAAGAAAGAATGGAAAAAAGGGATCGAACTGATTTTTTCGAAATTGGGAGAAAAAGCGGACGAGGTGATTAAGCGATTGGTCAAGGAGAAAGGATCCGGAGCGGTCGTCATCACTTCGGATCGTGAGGTTGCAACGTATGCCGAGAAGATGGCCGCTGCGGTCATCCCGTCTGACCAATTCAGGGATAAGATGGAGCGGTCCGCCCTGAGGATTGAGAAACCGTATGAAGAAGACGAGGAAGAAAGAGGGGCTAAGGGGAAGGGACCATCAAAAAGACTTTCGAAAAGAGCGAAAAGATTAAAGGCAGCCTTAAAGAAACTCTAAAGAGATTAAGGTGCAATCTGCTGATTTGTCGCCCTCCTCAATTCCGCAATCCGCAATCCACAATCCGAAATAGGTCAGGTTTTCCACTTATTTTCCGTTCCCTGGAGAAGCCTGGAGACATTCGATTGATGTCGAAAGAGAATCAGGCTTCCAATGAGAACACTTAAAATAAAGTAGGCTCGGGAGTCGGATCTGAAAAAGGCAATCAGAATTGGCATGGTGGTCGCACAGCAGATTGATCCCAGAGAGATAAATCTCCATCTCCATACCAATCCTGCAAAAAGAAGAAATTCGAGTACAACCGCAACGGGTGATACCACAAGGTAGATGCCCAGGGCGGTTGCCACCCCTTTCCCGCCCTTAAACCCGAGGAATATGGGAAAGACATGGCCCAAAAAAGGGGCTAAGCCTGCGATGGCGATCCAGTGATCAGGTAGCCCCCACACATTAGCAATCCATATGGGAGCCATACCCTTCAATCCGTCTGCGATCAATGTCAGGACACCTAATGTCTTTCCGGCAGTACGGAAGATATTGGTCGCTCCGATATTCTTACTTCCGGTCTTCCTGGGATCAACTTGAGAAAAAAGTTTGGCGAAAACAAGTCCGAAAGGAACCGAGCCCAAAAGGTAGCCAAAAAGGGCGACAAAAATTCCAACAGGCATAACGATTCTCCAGCCAAATAGAGATCAGATATAATATTTGTCTTGTAAAATCAAGGAGAAAATAGTTGAAAGCCTCTCCGCGAATTATGTAGAATGTGGTGACCGGAGGAAATCAAGATAATGAAACCCAAGGTGTTCATCAGCCAAAAGATCTTTGACGAAGCTGTGGCCATATTGAAAAACTATTTTGAGGTTGAGGAGAACCGAATCGATGTTCCTCTACCAACGAATGTGTTGATTGAGAAACTTCAAGGCAAGTCAGGAGCTATTGTTCTACTCACCGACCAAATTGATGGGAGGGTTCTTTCCAAGTGTCCTGATCTAAGGATCGTGTGTAACATAGCCGTAGGATACAATAATATCGATATTGAAGCCTGCACAAGGCACAAGGTCATGGTTACGAATACCCCGGGGGTATTGGACGATACCACGGCAGATTTCACGTGGGCTTTGCTCCTCGCAACCGCAAGGCGAGTGGCTGAGGCAGACCAATACCTCCGCTCGCTAAAGTGGAAGAGATGGGGGTTGAAGGATTTTCTGGGATATGATGTTCACCACAAGGTCCTGGGAATCTGCGGCCTGGGAAGGATTGGGCAAGGAGTTGCGCGCCGGGCCAGGGGATTCAATATGAAGATTCTTTACACGGATGTATCTCGGGCTGCTTCTTCCATCGAGGAGGATTTGAAGGCGAATTTTGTGGATAAGAAGACCTTGCTTTCAGAATCGGATTTTATTACGCTCCATGTCCCGCTGCTTCCAGAGACAACACACTATGTCTCCTCGGCTGAGTTTTCATCGATGAAACCCACGGCGATTCTGATCAATGCCTCCAGAGGGCCCGTGGTGGATGAGAAGGCTTTGGTTCAGGCCTTGAAGGAGGGAAGGATTGCCGGGGCCGGGCTCGATGTCTATGAGAATGAGCCAAAGGTTGAGCCCGAACTCATTGGAATGAAGAATGTTGTTTTGGCACCTCACATTGCCAGTGCTTCTTATGAGACAAGGCTTAAAATGACCATGATGGCCGCCGAAAACCTAGTGGCGGGGCTGACCGGGAAGAGACCTCCAAACCTGGTCAACCCGGAAATATTAAATC
This sequence comes from Thermodesulfobacteriota bacterium, assembly GCA_041947025.1. Lineage (GTDB taxonomy): Bacteria > Desulfobacterota > BSN033 > BSN033 > UBA1163 > CAVTZZ01. Next base: position 95,392 of record JBHGBJ010000005.1, on the reverse strand, counting down.
TATAGTAGCTAATGAGTATTCTATTCTAACTTATTGAGATAAGAGGGGATTATTATGGATGAAAAAATAAGGCAAGCCATCATCAGGCAGGTGGAGAAAGAGCCTTTTGCCCGAAAATTCGGTCTCAAACTGGTGGGCTTGGATGACGGGTATTCAAAGGTTGAAATGACCTTCACTCACGACATGGAAAATATCTTTGGCATGGCCCATGGCGGAACATTGTTTGCCATTATCGACGAGGCATTCGAGACCTCCTCAAACTCCCACGGGACCATTGCCGTGGCCTTGAACATGAACATCACTTATATTTCCGCTCCTGCGAAGGGTTGTAAGCTCGTCGCAGAATCAAAGGAGATCAGCCTAACCAATAAAACCGCTAACTACGATATCAAAGTCTACGACGATGAGAACAAATTAATCGCATCCTGTCAGGCCCTTGTTTACAGGACAGGAAAACCCCTTCCGTTTCTGGGATGATGAACCGGCCGGTCGCTGCGCTCAAATGTGCCCCTGAGACAAGAACTTATTTTTGTACAGGGCCGCACGTGCAGCTATGATGGGGTTTGCCGCAACCCTCGCACACAGCATTAACAATTTGTCTTCCGCATTTGCAGGGAGTGCATCCGCATACATCACACATGTTCCCACCTCCCTTCTATGAATAAAAGATAATAATGGCGGGAAGCCTTGGCAAGGATTTCTACCCAGATCTTGATTCAGTAGGGAACATCTCTTTTCTTGGCCAGTCATTGCGAGGTCGTAAGGCACGGGATCTCAAGAGCTCCCGTAAAGAACTTTCCTCTGAGTTCAGATCTTGACATAAATCAGAATATCTGATATTCTAATATTGGAGGTAAGGAGATATGGAAAAAGAAACCACCAAAATTGGCAAGCGAGGAGCAGTCGTTATCCCAGCTGGATTACGGCGCAAATATGGATTCGAAGAAGGCTCTCTTGTCGTTGCCGAACCCCGTGCAGAAGGTGTTCTTTTGCGACCTGTGGTAACACTTCCCGTAGAAATCTATACCCCAGAGCGAAAAGCTGAATTCCTGTTAAACAATGCAATCACTCGAGAAGATTATGAATGGGCAGTGAAAGAAGTTCGGAAGCTGGGCTTAGATCCAAAGACAATCCCTCATGAGAGGCCCAAAGGTCCATGAGCGCCGATCGAATCTTTCTTGATGCCAACGTCCTGTTTTCCATTGTCCACGGAAGTCCAGGGTTAAATCGTCTCTGGCAGCTCGCAGAGGAGGGGCATTGCACACTTTTTACATCCGACTATGTCATTGAGGAGGTAAGACGAAACCTCATCCATTCTGAACAACTGAGCAAGTTGGAGACTTTTCTCGCCAAAGTGAGGATTGTGCCTGAAATAGATCCTGATATTCCTTGTCCTATTGAGTTGCCAGATAAAGGTCGGCCCATAATGCTTGCTGCCCTTTCGATCAAAGCCGATGATCTCATTACGGGTGATACGATTCACTTCGGAAAATATTTTGGCCAAAAAGTTAGTGGTGTTAAGATTTGCCGTCCCCGAGATTATTTCGCTTATCAAAAGCGAAGAGATTGAAGATGGATAGCCTGGTTACTGTTTCTAAAAGGGAATTCAAAGTCATTCTTCATCCGGACCTTGAGGACGGAGGTTATTGGGTTGAATGTCCGGATCTTCCCGGATGTTCTTCTCAAGGGGACAGTGTTGAAGAAGCCCTGGATATGATCAAGGATGCCATCAAGGGACATCCTCAAGTAGAGGAGGGTCTCAAAGGAAAGAAGAGCCCGAAAAGGAAGGCCGCCTATGTGAATCTCGATCATCTAAGGCCTGAAAAAGTTATTAAGACACGTGAAAGGGCAGGGTGACCGAACTATGAAACCTGACACCGAGCGGTTCACTAAAGATTGCGCCTCACAACCTACAAGATGGGTGATTGATGAGTCCTCTACCCTTTTGTTGCCGTGCACCTTCAGAAAGCCAACCTGATATAATGAGAGGTGAAATTGGAAGAGATATTGCATAAGGATGGAAGAAGGGTTAGTGGATTATCTGACAGAAAGCAGGAAGAAAAAGGATTGATATCCGGGCGAACGATTATAACTGGGGGTTTCTTATGAAGAAAATCGGCATCTTCATCACGATTATTATGTTGGTGGCCTTTTTGGCTGTAATTCTATCCTTTGCGGCGGATTACAAATATGTGGGGTCCGCCGTGTCCGATAAATACTACCATCGTCCATTTTGCAAGTGGGTGCACAAAATCAGATCTGATAACCGGGTGACTTTCAAGTCAGCCAAAGAGGCCCGAGCAGCAGGATATATTCCCTGCAAAGTCTGTAGGCCCCCGATAAAAGACTGAGCAGTATGCAGCAGTAGGGTCGGACCAAGTCAACCGGTTGATATTCCAGTTAATTCCTTTCAAAATAGAACATTTTTCTGCCTTAGATCTTCATTTTCATGGCCGAAATTAACCCTGTTAGGAGCCTCCGACTCTCATAAGTCGTGGGATCCGGTCCTCGGGCCGTTAATGATACTTGACAAAGGGGCTTGGATAGAATAGTTTCCATCCACAGAAAGATCGTAATCCAAATTCCCAATGCAGGAGAAATGTCTATGATGACAGAGTTTGAAGGGTGCCGGGCAAGAATTGGGCTGATCGTAAACAGTGGCCAGATCGTGACCGAGCCACTTTATTACCGCGTTGCTCCCGCAGGGGTCAACTTTCATGCCAGCCGGATCTTAGTCGAGAGAGGAGTGCTGGAGGATCACGCTGATATGGAGAAAGAGGCTTTCAGGGCAGGGAGGGAACTGGCGACTGCCCGGGTAGACTGTATCGCCTATTGCTGCACCATGTCCGGAATCCTTCAAGGGATGGAAGGAAATAGAAACTTTTGTGCCCGGATGGAAAAGGAAACGGGGATTCCCACCACTTCCACCCTGTCCGCAATTCTCGAAGGGCTGGAATCCCTCAAGTTGAAAAGAATCGTCCTCATCAGTCCTTATCCGGAGGAGACTCATAGTGCAGAGGAGAGGTTTTTTAAAGACAATGGATTTGATCTCGTGAAAAGCCGGAGCATGAAATTAGAAAGGACAAGATTTCCTTTGGTGAGAACGGGAGAAATCCACCGGTTTTGCCGGGAGAATTGGGATGAGGAGGCTGACGGGTTGCTTATCAGCTGTATGAATTTTAATGCCATGCCCTGTATCGAACGTCTTGAACAAGATCTGGGGAAGCCGGTCGTCACTTCACACTCGGCCACGCTATGGAAGGTTTTGAGAATGGCCCATGTTCACGAACTTATTCCGGGATTCGGGCATTTATTGGGGGAAGGCCTTAAAAGGCAACTAAAAAAGGAATAACGAGGAATCTTACGGCCTGAACATTCACCAAGAGAAAAGCTGGAAACGACGTTGTGTCGCCCACCTTCAGAAAGCCAACCTGATCCAGTCTTGAGGGGAAGCATCTCTAATATTGTGATGTTAGAGGAAGACAACCCGGACTTCTAAAGTTTTGTAATTGCGGTCATTTTATTCAGCACGGGAAACTTTCGTTTTAGCCTATATAGGGGTTGAGTAAGTTCTGTTCACTCTTTTGCTAAGCCTGTCAAAGGTTTCGCTACAAAACTTTCTGATCCGGGCTGTCTTCCTCATGAGATAAAGCGCCGTGACAGGAAAAGAGAGGCTCCATCTTGAACCGCCAATGGCAGATTTTTCGAAAATCAACTATAATGTTAGTCCCTTTGTTAACCGCTGGATGAAGAGAATTGAATGAGCCCCCGATTAGAAAGGGGAAAATAAAATTAAAATCCGCGAGCGTGATCGTGGATTAATAATCCGTTTTTCAAATTCAAGAAAGGGGAGGTTTTCTTATGAACAATTTGGACTACCTGGACGATCTCAGAGTGTATATGAAGAAACTTGAAGAAATGGGGGAATTGAAAATAATCGATGGGGCAGACTGGAACCTTGAAATTGGGACCATTTGTGAAGGCGTCAGCTGGAAAGGAAACCCTTTTGCTATTCTTTTTGATAACATTAAAGACTATCCCAAGGGGTTCAGACTTCTGACCAATGCTATGAGATACAATTGGAAGAGGATGGCTTTCTTAGAGGGGCTGATTCCTGCTGAAACTCCGATGGAGCAGATCAAGATGTATAAAGAGCATGGAAAAAATACAAGGCGAATCCCTCCTCAAAGAGTGGATTGGGCCCCCTTTATGGAAAACATTGATGAAGGGGAGAATGTAGATATTTATAAATTTCCCACTCCGAAATATCATGAGAAGGATGGCGGCCGATACATCGGCACCGGTTGCGTCTGTATATTACGAGACCCGGATTCCGGATACATTAACCTCGGGGTTTATCGAGTGATGATTTTAGATCGAAGTTCGCTCGTCATTTATGTTTCTCCAGGGAAAGATGGCAGGGTGATTATCGAGAAGTATGCCCGAAAGGGCGATACGTGCCCCATTGCGATTACTTTCGGACAATCCCCACTTCTCTACCGGTCCGCATCGAAGACATGCCTTTTTGGAGATGGGGAATATGGCTACGCTGGCGGCTTACGCGGAAAGGCAATAGAAGTTGTCGAAGGAAAGTTTACAGGACTTCCGATTCCTATATCTGCCGAAATCGCCATTGAAGGTGAAATCCTTCCCGGTAAGTTTGCAGAGGAAGGTCCTTTCGGGGAATGGACGGGTTACTATGGCAGCGGGAAAAGACCTGAACCAGTCATCGATATCAAAAGAGTGATGTATAGAAATGATCCGATCATGCTCGCAGACCCTCCGTTTAAACCATTGTTTGAAGCTGCAGATTTGGGGAGAACAGCACAGATATGGAAAGAGGTTGAGGCGGCAGGATTACCGGGCGTGAAAGGGGTATGGATCCATGGATCCGGAGGACCCCATTTATTGAAGGTGATTTCCATTAAGCAGAGCTATCCCGGCCATGCGGTGCAGGCGGGCATGTTGGTTTCCCAGTGCAAAAGCGGCTCTTACTGCAATCGATACACGATCGTCGTGGATGAGGATGTCGATCCGTCAAATACCCAGGAAGTTTTGTGGGCTATGTGCACCCGTTCCGATCCGGAAAACGATATCCACCTTGTCAAGAGAAGCCTGAGCACTCCTCTTGATCCGATCATCCCTCCGTGGAAAAAGAAGGATGAGTGCTTCAATTCAAGAGTCGTCATTGATGCGACGAGACCCTATGAATGGAGAGACCAATTCCCGGAGGTCAATGAATCGGATCCGGTCCTGAGAAAAAAAGTGATGGAGAAGTGGTGGAAGGTGCTTTTTGGATAAGATAAAAACTGGTCGGGGAGACCGATTGCCAGGCCACGATGCTCGCACGAGGTATCAAAGGTCGTAGATTAGATGGACTGAGCTTTCAGAATATGTTATGAAAAATCATGCGGAAGGATGCTCTTATCAATACAAACCCTTACCTAAGAGATTCAAAACAGCGAGAGATCTTGTTAACCAGGACAATCGTCTCTTCAACAGCCGTTGAAGGGGTGAATCTTGATTTTGCGGAAGTAGAAAAGTCCTTGTCGATCTCTGGTAAGCATGTCAGGCTTTGCGCTTCCTCAAGGTCTTCAAGATCACGTTGTTGAAGATTCAAACCCTTGCCTTGGTCCGCCCCCACAGGAAATACAGTATTATGAGGGTCCTCAGGATAAACCATTCAAAAGGCCGGAATGGATCTTGCGTCTCCTCACATTGACAACTGATCCTATTCGCTATACGTACAGCTTGCGGCCAATCCCTGCAATGTCTTGTTGTCTGAGATGATGTCATGTGGAACGAGCAAGTATGACCAGGACTTTCCGCCGTGTTTCAGTTCATGAGCGGTTGCGTTCTTGCACCATTCCAGGGCAGCCCTGGCCTTGGCCTGCACTTCTTTGTCTGTCATTTCGGCAGCGCTCTTTGCCTCACAAAGAAATTTGGTCGATTTTGCCTCCACTACGAAGTCCGGTTCGTAGGACGCATCGCCGGTGTAGTGAATCTGGAGGTTCCCTTTGGCTGGCTTGAACCACTTCATCACTTCCTTGTCGTTCTCAAGGATCACGGCAAATCGGCGCTCCGAATCGGAGTCGAATTTTTGAATTCGATACAGACACTTTCTGAAGCCGCTAAAAAGCATCTTGCAGATATCATGTTTATCAGATACCGGTGCCCGGAAGTCACGTTCGGATTCACCGGCAGGAGCGGAATAGTTGTTAGGCCGGAGCGTTGTGAATCCTTTGCTCACGTGTGCCTCAAAGGAGGTTGCTTTTTCTTCGTAATGCTCTTGCATCTGCGCATGGACCAGGTTCACTAAGGCCTGCTGGTGGTATTGCAGGACATTGACCACCTCTTCTTCGCTGTTGAGGTAGGATCGGAGGTGCGCCACAACCTGTCCGGCCAGTTTATAAAGTAATTCCGCATGATCGTCGTAGCAAATGTCATTAAAATCGATGAGACCCCGGACAAGGTAGTCTTCAAACCGTTCTTCCGGTAGGATGCCGGTGCCGCTCATCAGCCGGTGTTGCTCTCGCCGGTGCAGTTCCTGGATAAGAATTTCGTTATCTACCGGCAAGAGATGAATGGAGGACAAATCGAGACCGAATTCCCGGTACCCCCGAGTTACCTCGCCGACCGGCTGGACGATGATGCGTGGGATATCAATGGATAGCTCATTGCGAAGGGTAATCGTAGAGGCGACCACCCTGGCCACGTCCACCTTTTCAGCGATGCCTTCCAGCTCCTTCTGGGCAGGAGTTATGATCTCCTTCACCTTGTCGACAATCTTTTCCTGAATTTCAGGTTTAGTCAGATCAGAGGAACGCGGCAAACGCTCGAATTCTCTCCGGATAACTTCAAGTGTAGCCTTTGCTGCCTCCTGCTCTTTCGGGTTCTCAAAGAGCGCTGTCTGTTTTCCCGTGCTTTCTGACCCGGCGTAGGTGGATAAGCCCTCCGAAACTCGGCTTATGATCTCCGGTTCGGCTACATAGACCTTGTTTCGCTCGTCGGTGATGTGGATAACCTTCAAGCCTCCCCGGATGATGGAATCCGGGCTGTTGGCATAATCCACGATCTCCTGGAACTTATCGTGGGAGACGATGGTCAGACGGTCTACCGCACCCACTTCCGTCCTCTTTCCATAAGGAAGGCGTAGCCCCCGGCCAATCGACTGCTCCACAAGCGTTTTCGAGTTTGCAGCCCGGAGCGGAACGATGGTATAGAGGTTCGTAACATCCCACCCTTCTTTCAGCATGTTTACGTGAATGACGATTTCAGTCGGATTTTGGGGTTTCTCCACGTTGATCAGCTGCTCGATGGTTTCATCCCTCTCCTCCCCGCTCTGCTTAGAATGGACCTGGATAACCTTTCCCTTGTAACGGCCCTCAAAGAATGTTTCATCTTCGATTATCTTCAGAAGGGAATTAGCGTGGTCCGTATCGCGCGCAATGACCAGCAGGAACGGCTTCACAATGGGCCTACTATTCTCCCGGGCGTAAATTTCCAGCTCCACTTTGGTGTTTTCATGGATGCGTACCCCATCCTCTAATTTTAACCGCTCCAATCCAGCATCATCGTAGTTACGGATATCGAAATTCTCACGGGTCGCCACGGCGGGCTCTTTAACAAATCCGTCTGCCATTGCATTTGAAAGAGGATAGCTATAGATGACGTTCCTGAACGGTTCCTGGGTGCCACCTTTTTCCACCTGGGGCGTTGCCGTAAGCTCAAGTCCCAGGATCGGTGTAAGCTCGCTGATCGCTTTCATACCCGCTGACGCCCTGTACCGGTGCGATTCGTCCATCAGGAGCACCAAATCGTCCAGATTCGAAAGGTATTCAAAATAGCTCTGGCCAATGTATTCTTGGAGGCGCCGGAATCGCGGGATATTACTTTTGACGGCTCCTTTCGGTGTTTCCGTGCTCGTGATCTTGGAGATGTTAAAGATGTTGATATGGATCGGGGTTTCCCATTCTATCCCCGGCAGGTAACCTTTTTGTCGGATACCGCGGCCGGTTTCGTAGTTGTCGCCGGTGATGATCTCTGGCGGTGTAACGGCGAACTCCGCGATGCCCTGAAAGACATACTTAGGCGTATTGGGGGTAAAATCCGTGGTCAGCTTGTTGTAAATGGTGAGGTTAGGTGCAAGCACAAAGAAATGCCGGATATCCCTGGTCTTGAAGAGGTATGAAATGAAGGCTCCCATGAGGCGGGTTTTGCCAACTCCGGTTGCGAGTGCAAAGCAAAGGGATGGAAAATCGCGCTCAAAATCAGAGACCGAAGGAAATTCCGACTGAATTACCCGGAGTGCCTGCACGATGTCCGCGTTTTTCTCAAGAGGGATGAGATCACAAATCCTATGGAGGATCTCAAGCGATATGCGTTGAGGTCGACGCAGGCTCAGGCGATTGGCGATCGTATTGACGTAGGAGTCGTTCATTTCTTCCTCCTCCGGCCTTTTCGTTCAATCTGCTCCGCGATCTTCTCAAATTCCTCTTCTTCCTTGCCCGCTTCTTCGGCCAGGCGGCGCTGGTTAAATTTGTCATATTCCTCTGTAGCCAGGGCCTTGGCAACTTCCATGGACACTTTTCCTGCATCCCCCAGGATGGCACGCTCGTTAAATTTCAAAAATGCATCAATTTTTTCTCGCCAATCACGCATGTAAAGGGGTTTTCGACGGTGAGCCTGATCCTCGGCATAATCAAGATACATGACGACGATCCTGTTAAGTTCACCAATCTCCTCGATATTCAGGTAATTCTTTGCAACAACGACATCGGTTCTGCGAACTTTAATGCCCTTCCAACTCGTTAGCCCCATGTTCGGTTTGGAAGAATCCGCCCTTTCCGCAATCAACTCCGCTGCCGTCTTGCCGGTAATTGCCCAGTGGAGTTTGTTCTGCACGATCTGGAAAAACTCTTTTGTTTCCTCCGCCTCCGGGTCGTAGTCAATGGCCAATTTGTAGATATCCCTGATTTTCTGGTAGAAACGTTTCTCGGATGCACGGATGTCACGAATGCGCTCAAGCAGTTCATCAAAATAATCCGCCCCGATGTTCCTACCTTCCTTGAGCCGCTCATCATCCATCGCGAAGCCCTTGACCAGATACTCACGCAACCGCTCGGTTGCCCATCTTCGGAACTGCGTGCCGCGATGAGACTTCACACGGTAGCCCACAGCGATGATGGCTTCAAGGTTATAAAACCGTCTGCTTCTCCGGACTTGACGAGAACCCTCATTTTGAACTTGTAAGTAATCCTTACAGGTTGCTGCCTCATGGAGTTCGCCTTCTCCGTAGATGTTCTTGAGGTGAAGTGTGATGTTTTGCGGAGTAGTTTGAAAGAGTTCCGCCATTGAGGCTTGAGTTAACCAAACCGTTTCATTCTCCAGATGCACTTCGATTCGATTCCGGCCGTCTTCGGTTTGATAGAATAGAATCTCTGATGAAGGTCCCCTTTTTTCCGGAAGATGATCAGTCATTTTTCTTCCCGCCTTTCCGTCCGGTCAGGTCAAAAAGAGTGGCCTGTTTTGGGCTGGGTGCGCTTTTATCACTGGCATTCGGCGCTAGTTCATCTTTTTCCTCAGCCGGTTCCATCTCCTTCATCTGAAGGTTTCTAATTTCGAGGCTGTAGTCGTCCTTTCCCCACTCGCAACGGCTCATCACAGCCTTGGGAATCTTCTTGACGGTAAGATTAGGGAAGTCATCAAGGTTTTTCACACGAAACGCGCCACACATGACAAGTAAGCTCCGGCCCTCGCCAACCTCGTCCGAAAGTCTCTGAAACTGTTCACGGGTCAGCGTCTGCGTGGTGACGTAGATGAAATCATTCTCAGTGGAATGGCCATGCTGCCAATAAACCTCCTCACTTGGCGCGTACGTAAACCCCTCCAGCTTGCAGATAGCCTCTGCAAGCATAGCGGCATTATACTTTTTGTTGATGATCCAATTGCCAAACCGGTCTTTCTCAAGCAACGAAGGACCCAGCCGGTAGTACCGAAATCCGCCACCCCCCTTCCAGCCGACGGATTCTGTGATCCCGCCCTTGTCCGTACCATCAATAACCTTCTTCATACGTGGGATAATGTGCGTGTGACAGTGTTCCCCCAACTCCACCATGATCCATCGCCGCCCCATCTTGTGGGCTACTGCACCAGCCGTACCGGAACCTGCGAAAGAGTCAAGCACCCAATCACCAGGGTTGCTTGCCAGATCCAAGACGCGTTTCAGCAATCGTTCAGGCTTTGGCGTCAAGAACATCTCAGTCTCTTCAACGTCGGCAATCAAAGATCGCATCTCGGTCTTCGCCTCGGCGTTAGTCCCGCACTCCTCATGTGCCCAAAACGTAGCTGGCACCACGCCTTGTTTTGCTTCTGAAAGAAACTTCTTGATTCGCGGAATGCTGTTGCCGCTCCTACCCCACCAAACACGGCCATCGGAATCGAGTTCTTTAAAGGTCTCTTCCGAAATTCTCCAGTATGTCCCTTTGGGGGGGAGGAATACACGGCCACTCGGTGATCTTATTTCGTAAGAGCCTTGGCTGTAATAATTCCTTGCCTGGACTGCATTGGTCGTCCATGCTCCACGTGGATCAATGTCGGGGTTCGAGTAAGTGCTATCTAATGCTTCAGTCCTCGGCAGGAGGTTGCGCTCCCATCGCGAAATGTCTCTTGCGTAGACCAAAATATAGTCATGCATATCGGAAAAGTGGCGGGCGGAGTTTTTTACAGTGAACACCTTTTGCCAAATGATAGTTGCGACAAAGTTCTGCCGCCCAAATATCTCGTCCATCATGACCTTGAAGTAATGACACTCATTGTCGTCGATGGATATCCACACACTACCATCACTCGTCAGTAATCGACGAAGCATCTCCATTCGATCACGCATGAGGCACAACCACATGGAATGTTCGATGCCATCCTCGTAATGTTCGAACGCCGAACCGGTATTATACGGAGGATCGATATAAATACACTTGATCTTTCCCGTAAATTCCTGTTCCAGCGCTTTAAGCGCGAGGAGATTATCTCCGAAGATAAGGCGGTTGTCGAAAAAGTCATGGTCTGTCAATCGGTGTGGAGCGTGATAAGATTTTTCCGGATCTTCAAGAAGGATGCGCGGCTCCAGCCGTGGCCGGTTCTCCTTCCCAATCCATGTCAGTTCAAGTTTGGTTTTCTTAGTCATTTAGCTTCTTTCCCACTTTATGCAGCTTGCAATGCCACACCGATTGCCTTTAACCAAGCTATAACCTCTTTATTGAGATCAATTTTGGCAAGCAAATCCGATGTCATCTTGGATACGAATTCCGTACATAAGCGGCGTTTGGCGTTCGAAATTTTCTTGCTTAACTTCTCAGGATCAGAAAGGATATCCGCCCAGGTTTGACCGCTACCACTGGCCTCGTGGACCGCTTGGGCTAAAAGCATGGGCACATCTTCAAATTCATTACCAACACCAGAATATCCGGGGTAGCTGGCCTTAATAAGATCGGGATGGATGTAGTTCTCCAGCTCTTTTCGGCCGGTTGTCCAGACAGTGCAGTTCGTACGCTTACCCAATTCTTCAGCAATGTTGTAGTATCTGGGCTTTTCTGGTGGACACGTATCCCTATCCATAAGATAGAATTCCGGCCTATTGAATCCCCGGAGCCTTGATACCCACAAGTCTAGGCTACTTCCACCCAGCGGAACAAAGACCAAGTGGCCGTTGTCTTCTACTTCTCCAAGGTTGGGTACATCTTCCCCCATATCGTGGAGTATTTTGGACACAGTTGTAAGAAATGTGATATCATTTCTTCCTTCTACGCCAAAAAACGTCCTAATGTTATGGTCCGGGAGAACGCCCAGCGAGTTAGCAATTTCGGCAAGGGTTTCATCATTGCGTCCTTCATAGACGATGGGTTGTCCGTCTTTCCATGTGACATATCGAAGTGCTGTTTGAGAAAATTTCCGTGCTAACGTTGGGGTATGGGTTGTTAAGAATACTTGGCAACCGGTCCGGCTTGCCAGGTCATCAAAAGCTTCGATGATCATTTTCTGGTTATTTGGATGCTGACTAGTTTCGGGCTCTTCTATCGCATAGATGATACCTGCCCCTTTTCCTTCGGCATCCCTCTCTGCCTTTGCTCGGAAAAAGTTAAGAAGTACCAAGCGTCTCGTGCCACTACCACGCTTATTGATTGGAATGTCTTCATCTCCTGTAAGGCTCACCGAGAAAAGACTTTCCCAATTCTTATTTGTCACCCGAGGAGTTAGTTGATTCGCCAAATCAGGAGCCATTTCTCGGATTTTTTCCACGGTACGATTTGCAATCTCTTGAACCTCCTTTTTCACCTTTTCTGCAAGATCATTGAGCAATATCTCTTGCCCTTTAATTGCTTCCTTAATAGCCGATTTCATCGGATCTTGAGCTTCCGCGTCTTGATCCGTGCTAGGTCGGTCGGATTTAAAAAGGGCGAAGACAGGAAGATGCTTCTTCAATTGCTCCCAAATCTTCTCAGCCGTTTCGGATTTTAGTTCGATGTCAATTTCTTTGCACTGAAGATCAGGAGCCTGTGCCCAGATAGCGCGCCTAAGTTCAGTGTTGATTGTTTGATTCACGTTGGTAACATCAACACCTAACTCTTTTGCCCTTTGTTTTAATTTTGCATTAGTGAGAGTTAGCAGGTCATTGAACTTGTCAGCGGTTGGGTGTTTTGCTCGTGCAAACACACTTGCCGCCCTTACCTTTCCCGAGCCAGAACAGTTGAATACCTTAACAACTTCTAACCTCCCATCCCGATTTAGAAGATATTCCGCTGACAGATTCGTTGGATGCTGTTCATCAATTACCAATTCTGTAGGAAGCTCGTCAAACACGCATGTAATACTGACTTTCTTGTCACTTCCATGAACACAAACATCATCTTGTTCAGGTACTTCGTTAAAAAAGATATCCATCGCATCAAGCAGGGAGGATTTCCCAGAATCGTTCTTACCGATGAATAGAACGAGATTGTCAAGGCTAACAACGGTCTCATCTTTGAAACAACGGAAATTGGATACCTTAAGTTGGACGATTCTCATCTCACCCTCCTTAAGAGCAGGCTATCGGCATTAAGAACTACTTACTGCCAGCTTCTTCCTCGCCGGAAGTCGAATCCTCTAGGGCAAGGAATTCCAGGCCCTCAATTTCTTGCAGTGTCTTCCCTGCAATTCCTTGTAAATCACCGTACATTCCGACAGTGGCCTGCATTACCCGTTCTATTTGCTCCTCACGCTTCGCCCACTGTTTAGTGATGACTTTCTTCTCTTTTTCGAGATCCTCATGCATAGACGAGAAGGCTTCGACGATGGCCTGGATGCGTTGACGGAAGCGCGGTCCAGTAAGATACTGGTATATTATCTCCATCTTTGTTTCCTGTCCTTGGATTGCCTGACGAGCGCACGTCACCTCAATCAGAGTATGGCGAAGGCTCACAGCCACGGGAAGCGCGGCTTTTGGATGGGTTACCCACACTCCATCTATTAGGTCAAACGATTGGACTTCCTTCGGGAGTGCCCGGCTGACGATCACGGCGACTTCCGCCTTCGCGGTTCGTTGGTCTTCACGGAGCTTAGTGAGCCATCCATCACTCCAGTTCTTTGTACGTTTGGACTCCCACAAAATCGTCCCACAGGTCTGACCCAGTGGCCCGATGACCCTTTGTATTACGTCGCCGCCATGCTCTCCTTTCGGGACGGGCTCGATTGTATCACGTGGAAAGTTTGTCCGGAGCAGGGCTTCAAGCTCCAGTTCTTGAACCTCACCTTGAAGCTGCTGTGATCCTTGCTCAGATCTACGTTTAAGATCCTCAATCTGCTTCTGCATTGAGGCAATAGTTTGTTCCTTTTCCATTACCTTGAGTTTCAGTTGGTCCTCGGCCTCCCTCTGAGCCTGTTCTCGCACTGTAGAGATCCCCTCTTGAATCCGTTTTTCAATGGTGAGTTCCATCTCACGTTTGGTATCATCGAGCTCGCGCTGTTTTCGAATGACTTCAGCCTGTGCTTTCTGCGCCTCTATGAGCTTCACGTCCCGCAGTTTAACAATGTCTTGAAGGTTGGTAATCTCCTTATCTTTCTGCTCAATGTCGATCGCCAGAGCAAGTTTTGCTTTCCGCGCTTCCTCTGAGGCAATTTTTGTGCGTTCCTCTCGAAGTTTTTCAGTGATTTGGCTCTCAATGTTCTCTCTTGCCCTGGACAAAATTTCTTCCCGCTGCCTAAGCAAAGCCTCCCGCTTGGCGATGTCGGTGTCCTTTTGAAGCAAACGTTCCTCATAGTCACGGCGGATTGACTCGACGAGTGGCGCTGCAAGCGATTCCGTCAACTTAATCTCAGTCTTACATTTCGGACAAATGATCGTTGGTTCTGCCATTTATTTCTCCAATATACTAGGGGATCGAAAGTATCTTAGCTTCGACCTTCATGCCCACTACTTTCCACCTTTGTTTCGCTCAATACAGCTTCAAGTTCTTCTGGACTGGGTAATAATCCCTTAAGCTTCTTTGGAAGGGATTCTGTCAACCTGGTGACATAACCGGATATCCCGACCGGCTTGTTATCCAGAAGGTGGAGATTCTGCCTCCAGCGAATTTCTACGACACCCTGCCGCAGGATTAGATTCATTTGATTTCCTCGATTGGATTTAATCTAATCTAATACGGCTCTATACAACATATCACTTTATTAAACAATATGTTGCAATCACAGCGAATTGGGTTTGCTGAATGTTCTCAAGCTATCTTTGATCTAATTGACTACGTTCGCGGCCCGGTGTGCATTGACTTCTGACTCAAGGATTGAATCTTCAGGAGATCCAAGTAAAGGATTCCCCACTCTGACCGATAAGGTAAAGAACCGTCGGATAACCTCCTCCTGTAAGGGTACGCCCTGATCGGTTACGCCGGAAAAGATGCGGTAGTTTTCCCCCTGGTCGAGGGATTCCACGGTGAAGAGGTGAAGGCATAGAAGTCCAACCAAAGCACCGGCCAGTTTCTCAGTACTGTCGGAGGGGCATCGTTTGGTTAGCTCGTGAGCGAAGTATTTGGCGTGGTAGTCGGTCAGTTGCATATTCACGGCTCCAAGAACGCCTCTTTTTCCTGTAGAAGGAATCCAATATGGCCCAAAGAATTCTAAAGAATGCAAATCACCCCGGAAGTTGACCTATTTATACCAAAAAGCTGAAATTAGAGCAACTTCTAAATGGTTTACCTCTGGCGAATGGAAGGAAACTCATGAGGGAGAAGGGTAGGTCTCATTGTAGGAGGCCCCTTTCAAGCCGGAGGGCAAGGATAGCAGGTTGGAGTGAGATGGAAAAACTGGTCGGGGAGACCGGAGTTGAACCGGCGGCCTCTTGGTCCCGAACCAAGCGCGCTACCAGGCTGCGCTACTCCCCGATTGTTTTCTAACTTATCATATGCAAAGGAATTTTTCAAGACCAATAGCGACATTCCCCCGTATTCCGTTCGGACACCTAACCAGAGTCATTTCCGGATCAGCGTTCATGTAGACTCAAAGCGAATCGAAGGTACAGCGATAGCGGTTCTCCAATTCATGTTTTAGAATAACATTTGAAAGCGTTTTTTGCAGGCATCGAATGAGTATTCTTGTTTAATTCATCTTGTTTAATTCATACTGAGGCGTTCGAAAGCGCCAACGATCTCTTCATGGAATCCGATCCAAAGGGTTTGAAACTCGTCTTCCGTTCCCTGATCCATCGAAATTACCGGCTCTTCTTTGGTGGCCAGGGCATCTCTCTCATCGGTACCTGGATGCAGCAAATGGCCATGAATTGGCTGGTGTACCGGCTGACCGGTTCGGCTTTTCTTCTCGGCGTGGTCGGTTTTAGTAGTCGAATTCCCACGTTTGTATTTTCTCCCTTGGCCGGTGTGTTCGTTGATCGATGGAACCGTCACCGGATTCTTATCGTGACTCAAATCCTGTCAATGATACAGGCTTTGACTTTAGCCGTTCTCGTTCTGACCAGCAAGGTCGTGGTTTGGCATATCATCTCTTTGAGCATCGCTCTTGGTTTGATCAATGCCCTTGACACGCCAGCCCGTCAGGCTTTTGTTGTGGACATGATTGAAAAAAGGGAAGACCTCGGGAATGCCATTGCCTTGAACTCTTCCATGAACAATGGGGCCCGATTGGTTGGGCCCTCTTTCGCAGGTTTGTTGATTGCCGCTGTGGGAGAAGGAGTCTGCTTTCTTCTCAATGGTCTCAGTTTTTTGGCTGTCGTTGCATCCCTGTTAGCAATGAAGGTAAGAGTGACGAGAAGAGAAACACAACATCCCCACGTTTTGGAAAAATTGAGAGAAGGATTTTCCTATGCTTTCGGTTTTCCACCCATCCGAGCACTGTTGTTGCTGGTGGGGCTGGTCAGTTTCATGGGAATGCCATTCACGACACTCATGCCGATATTTGCCAAAGATATTCTCCACGGAGACCCCCGAACCCTTGGCTTTCTTTTAGCAAGCGTGGGCGTGGGGGCACTCACGGGGGCATACTATCTTGCTTCAAGGAAAAGCGTCTTGGGGCTGGGGAAAATCATCGTCATCGCATCGATCGTCTTTGGGAGCGGTCTCATTGGCTTCTCTTTCTCACGCGCTCTCCCGATCTCTTTGGCGTTGATGATGGTTGTTGGGTTTGGAATGATGGTGCAGTTCTCGTCGAGTAATATCGTCCTGCAGACTCTTTCGGAGGAGGATAAACTCGGCAGGGTGATGAGTTTTTATACCATGGCGGGTATGGGGATGATGCCCTTCGGGAGCTTGCTGTCGGGCATGTTGGCACACGCCATTGGAGCACCTCAAACCGTATTGATCGGCGGCATCTGCTCCCTGGGGGGAAGTCTTCTGTTTGCTCGGAAACTCCCGCTGTTGAGGAGGGTCAGTCGGCCAATCTACCTTAACAAAGGAATTATTTCAGGAGACAAATCCGAGGCTCAGGGAGTGAGAAAAAACCACCTCGTACAGGGCTGAGGTCGATCATCGATTAGAGTTATTCTCTCTCCCTGCCTACCGGGCAGGCATCCAGGAGAGAAAATAACTTCTGCGGGCGTTTTGAAATGTATGGGAAACCTTCCTGTCCAGTTAAATCATGGTTTTTCGTCTTTTTTCCGGCGTGAGAGGTGAATCGATTAGAGGTGGCGCTCTAAAACTTTCTCAACCCGGCCTTTCCGCTTCTAAGTCGATGATAGGCTCCAGGCCGTTTATCACGGGAAAAAAGATGCTTACCTCTTTTTGCCCTTATGTTGACAATTTCTGGAGAATTGGGTTAATAGCAAGAAAAGAATAAAGGAATTGTGATGGCAGAGATGAAGATTGAGTTCATTCAAGCAAGGGACTTGCCGGATGCCTGGTTCCAATGCATCTACCGCATTTTTGAGAGCGGTCATGAATATACGATCGATCGAGGAAGCTTCCAAGGTCATCAGAGGCTCGAGTACGACTATGTGGTTGTGCAAATCGCCCACCCCGGAACAAGGCCCTTGATTCCCGATATTCCTCCGGGATGCGGTGTTCCTCCACCTACATCCATGGATTATGTCGAACAGTATCTGGAAAAACTGATCACCTCGATCAAGGCTCCTCATGAAACCTATACCTACGGCGAGGATTTGGAGAAACAGATCGATGAGGTGATCCGGATGTATCGGGAGGATGGGCACAATACCAATCAGGCCTATATGGCCGTGGGCAATGCGGGGTCTCTGCTGCTTGAGGATCCCCAGTGTCTTCGCGGCATCGACACCCGGATTCGTTATGGGAAGCTCCATTTCATGCTCTACTTTCGCTCCTGGGATTTGTGGGCAGGGTTTCCTTCGAATCTTGCCGGCATTCAGCTTCTGAAAGAATATATGGCGAAGGAGATCGGCGTGGAGGATGGAGAGATCATCGCCGCGAGCAAGGGACTCCATCTCTATGACTATTGCTGGGATCTTGCGAGAACAAGGACCGGCAGAAAAATCTAAGGAATGACTGGTCTTATAGTCTTATGGTCGCATAGTCGTATGGTGAAGAACGATGATCCTGAAATGGCTACCAGACTATGTGACTATAAGACTAGCTGACGAAAGTATCATTCTCCTCTTTCCACATAGGCGTAGGCGCTGTGATTATGAATGGATTCGAAGTTTTCTGACTCGACTGTAAACCAGGTGATGTTTGAATCGGCCTTAAGTTTCTTTGCAATCTCCCTCACCACATCCTCAACAAACATCGGGTTTTCGTAAGCTTTCTCCGTCACGAATTTTTCATCCGGTCTCTTCAAGATGGAATAGAGATCGCAGGAGGCGCAGTCTTCGACCAGCTGAATGATATCCTCGATCCAGATGAACTTCTTGAACCGGAGGTTGACCGTGACGAGGGACCTCTGATTGTGTGCACCGAACTGACTGATCTCCTTTGAACAAGGGCAAACCGTGGTGATCGGAACAACGATTCCCACAGAGAAGTCTTCCTTTTCGTTGCTCGATCCCGAGAACCGGCAGATATATTCCATCAGGCTTTTCGCTTTGGTAACGGGAGCTTCTTTCTCAATGAAGTAGGAGAATTCCACTTCCAGATGGGCGGTCTTTGCCTTCAGTTTCTTCTTCACCTCCCTCAAAATCTTTGAAAGGTTCTTGATGGCGATATCCCCTTTGTATTGGTTCAAAATCTCCACAAAACGGCTCATGTGGGTCCCCTTGAAACGATGCGGAAGGTCGACATACATATTGACGCTGGCGACGGTATGCTGGACCCCCTTGGCCTTGTCCAATACGGTGATGGGATAACGAATATTCTTCACTCCCACTTTATTGATCTCAATTTTTCGATGATCCTTTCGGCTTTGAATGTCGTCCATTCTCATCTCCCGGAATACGCGGCGCAGGCGTTCTCGGATTCCCATGCGGTTACCTTTTTGAGTGTCACGCGGTGCCCTTTCAACTCTTGTTTCATTTTATCGAAAATATATTTTGCGATATTTTCAGAGGAAGGTTCCTTCCCTGAAAAATGGGGGAGATCGTTGAGGTACGTATGGTCCAAGGACTTTAATGTTTTTTCCAGCTTCTGCTTTAGGATCTGGAAGTCAATGACGACCCCTTCGTTGTTCAGCCGATCCGACACCACGACAAGCTCAACCTTCCAGTTGTGGCCGTGGAGTTCTTCGCATTTTCCATGAAGGTAACGCAGGCGATGAGCGCCTGAGAAATGAGAAAAGACGGTTAGTTCGTACATGACAGACTCCTTTTTTGTAATCCCCCTCAATCCCTCTTTAGAAAAGGGGGAAGTTGACATTCCTCCCTTTGCAAAAGGGAGGTTCGGAGGGATTTCGTTTAGTCCACCAACAAAATCCTCACATCCATCACATTGGTATGGGTGGGCCCGGTGATCAGGAGGTCTCCCAGCTTCTGAAAAAATGGGTAAGCGTCGTTATTCTCAAGATGGGCCCTCGCATCCAAACCCATTGCCCGTGCCCGGCTGATCGTCGTGTGATCGGCAATCGCTCCAGCCGCATCGGTGGGGCCGTCGGTTCCATCCGTTCCTCCGCTCAAAAGAAGAACCTTTTCCATCCCGCTAATCTCAAGGGCGCCTGCTAAAGCAAACTCCTGGTTTCTTCCCCCGAAGCCAGGGCCCTTGATCGTCACGGTGGTTTCGCCTCCAGAGATGATGCAAGCAGGCCTTGGAATCGGGTTGCCGCTTGAAATCACCTCTCTTGCAATCGCTGCATGGAACCGGGCCGCCTCTCTCGTCTCTCCTACGATTGAAGAGGAAAGGATGAGTGTATGAAACCCCAGGGAGGCTGCCTCTCTTTCAGCCGCACGAAGGGCAAGGATGTTTGACCCGATAAGGATGTGGTGAACTTTCTCGAAGGCGGGATCTGTCGGCTTGGGTGTTTCTTCGACCCTTCCTTCTTTTCCCAGAAGGAGATGGTTTCGAACCGATAGAGGAATCTTCTCAACGAGGTCGTATTTTTTCAATATCTCCCAAGCCTCATCGAACGTGGAAGAATCGGGAACCGCAGGACCGGATGCGATCACGTCGAGGGGATCCCCCACCACATCGGATAGGATGAAACCGATCACGGTGGAAGGATAGGCCCATTTGGCAAGCCACCCTCCCTTGACCTGGGAGATATGTTTTCGGATCGTATTGATCTCCCGAATATCCGCTCCGCAATCGAGAAGAAGCTGGGTGACGATCTGTTTTTCCTCGAGTGTGATTCCATTCGCCGGGAGTGGAAGAAGAGCCGATCCGCCGCCGGAGAGAAGAAAGATGATCAAATCATCGGGTCCGGATCCTTTGAGCAAGCTCTGAATCTTTCTTGCTCCTTCGAGACCTTTCTGATCCGGAAGGGGATGCCCGGACTCAATGATCTCCGTTCTCTTTAAGGAGAGGGAATGGCCATATTTTGTGGTGACCAGTCCTTGCGCAATCCGATCTCCAAAGATTTCCTCGATGGCCTGCGCCATGGATGCGGAGGCCTTTCCGGTTCCAATAAGAAATATCCTCTTAAAGGCATTTAGGTCGAAGGTCTTTTCCGAATCTTCCCCTTTCATCCATAAGCAACCCCGCTCAATCCGGACGCAGGACTTCAGCCTGCCGAAAGGATCAACCGCCTCGATTGCCTTTGAAAAGATGGCCCTTGCTTTCCGGTCCATTTCCTGCAGTGAAAATGTTCCCACAGTTCCAACCCCAAAAGGATAGATAGATTTTAAGCTTTATTCACTTCTTCGTCAATCATACCATGCTGTTTTACTCTTTAAGCCCTTTCTGTTATAGTAACGTCACCATGGAACTTCCTTTCCGGTATATTCTGACTGTCACGGAACTCACTCAAGAGATCAAAGATATTCTTGAGATGAAGTTCCCTGAGGTCTGGATTGAAGGAGAGATCTCGAACCTGAGAATCCCGCCTTCGGGACACGTCTATTTCACCTTGAAGGATGACTTCAGTCAGATCCGCGCCGTCCTTTTTAAGATGCAGGCCCGAACGCTCCGGTTTCTTCCTGAGGATGGTCTTCATGTGATCTGTCGGGGAAGGCTGACCCTCTACGAAAAGAGAGGGGAATATCAACTCATCCTGGATGAGGTGGAGCCCAAGGGAATTGGGGCCCTTCAACTTGCCTTTCTCCGGTTGAAGGACAGGCTTGAGAAAGAAGGGTTTTTTGATCCTGTCCGTAAGAAGAAGATACCGGTGGTTCCTCAAACCATTGGTATCGTCACCTCTCCTACAGGAGCGGTGATCAGGGATATGCTCCACATCATCCACAGGCGATTCGAAAACGTCCGTATCCTGCTTCACCCCGTTCGCGTCCAAGGCGAGGGGGCATCATTTGAGATTGCAAGGGCGATCGAGGACTTCAATCGTTGGAAGAATGTCGATGTCATCATCGTGGGGAGGGGAGGAGGATCGCTCGAAGATCTATGGTCCTTTAATGAGGAGATTGTGGCCCGGGCGATCTATCGTTCCAAGATCCCCATTATCTCTGCCGTGGGTCACGAAACCGATTACACCATTTCAGACTTTGTTTCAGATTTGAGGGCACCCACACCCTCTGCTGCCGCAGAGTTAGTCGTAAAAGATAAGCGGGAACTCGAAAAAACCCTTCATTACCTAAAGGACCGCCTGGAGAATCAAATTTTCCAGACACTTAAAGAGAATCGGACCCATGTATCCCATCTGGAAAAGATACTCGTGGACCCTCGAAAGGCGATAGAGAAATACTTTTTGAGGGTAGACGACCTTCTTAACCGATTCCGCGTTCTCATTTCCTGGACGATTAAGAGGAGAAGGGATGAATTCTTCCATCTCGGAGAAAGACTAATTCTTCAAAATCCCGGTCAGAGGGTCAAGAACCTTAAGGGCATCATTTTGGAGATGAGGAGGCGCCTCAGCCAAGCCATGGGCCACTCGATCGAGATCCGGAGACACCGGGAGGAAGGAATTTTTGGAAAGTTGGAATCCTTGAGTCCTCTTTCAATTCTTCAGAGGGGGTATAGTATAACTCGTAAGCTGCCCTCCCTGCAGATTTTAAGGGATGCGGTCCAGGTAGAAGAGGGGGATAAGGTGGAGGTGAAGCTCCACAAAGGAGCCCTGCTCTGTGCTGTCGAGAAAAGGGAAACCTCTTGACGATTAAGGACTTAAAGATTTAATATTAGGGGTTGCAACGAAGAGGAAAAGATGCCAAAGGATAGGTTCGAAGATGCATTGAATAAATTGGAAAAGATCGTTTCCCAATTAGAAGAAGGGGACATTCCTCTGGAAGAATCGTTGAAGCTCTTTGAAGAGGGAATTCGACTTTCGCGCATCTGTAACCAGAAACTCGACGAGGTGGAGAAGAGGGTGGAGATCCTTCTCAAGGACAAGGAAGGTGTCCTGAGACCCCAGCGCTTCGAACCCTCGGCTAACGCAGAAAAGAACTCAGAAGGGGAGGACGAAATAAAATAATTAGCATATAGGTAAAGCCCCGGCTTTGCCGGGGGACCCGTATCGAGTGCGGGGTTGACATTTCCGGGAGTAGGATCGTCATTCCGGGCAACCCCGGCCTTGAGCCGGGAGCGACCCGGAACCCAGAAGACACTGGATTCCTGCCCAGGCTTCGCCGAGGCGAGCTTTCGCAGGAATGACCATCTTTACTCACTTTGACCTTTCAGCATTGAGCGGCTTAATGGATATCAGAAAATATCTCCAGGAAAAAAAAGAGATTGTCGATGCATCGCTGGAGAAATATTTATCAAGGCATCCCAAATCAGAAGGAGAAGCGGGCATCCCTCGATCTCTCCATATGGCGGTTCGGCATAGTCTCTTTAGCGGAGGAAAGCGGATTCGACCGATTCTGTCCATCGCCGCATTTGAGGCCGTAGGGGGGAAGGGAGATGGGATCCTTCCCTTTGCTTGCGCCTTGGAGATGATCCATACTTATTCTCTCATTCATGATGACCTGCCTGCCATTGATAATGATGACTATCGTAGAGGTCAGCCCACCTGCCATAAGCTATTTGGCGAGGCCATCGGCATCCTGGCTGGAGATGCCCTTCTGACCGAGGCCTTTAAATTGTTGACAAACCGGAAACTCCACGGGGGACTCTTCCGTAACGAATGGCTGATTCTTGAGATCATTCATGAGGTGGCTCGGGCTGCAGGCATCTCCGGAATGATTGGCGGACAGGTGGTGGACATTGAATCGGAAGGGAAGGAGATCGATTTTCCCACCCTTCAATATATCCATACCCATAAGACGGGGGCGCTAATCCTGGCTTCGGTTCGATTGGGAGTCAAGTTAGGTTCTGCCGACGAGGGATCCTTGGAGGCCTTCACCCGTTATGGGGAGCACATCGGGCTTGCCTTTCAAATTGCGGATGATATTTTAAACGTTGAGGGCAAGGCGGTGTTGCTCGGCAAGAGGACGGGCAGTGATCTTTTCAGAAGAAAGGCAACCTATCCTTCCTTGCTGGGTCTCGAAGAATCAAAGAGGAGGGCCAATGAGCTGGTGAAATCAGCGATCGAAGCGCTGGATCCTTTCGGACCGGAAGCCGATCCCCTCAGGGAGATCGCCCATTTCATCGTTTCAAGGGAATATTAGAAGATGGATCGAATATTAGATCGGATTGAAGCCCCTCAGGATGTTAAGAAATTAGATTTTGAGGAACTGGAGCGGCTTTGCAGGGAGATACGGAAGGAGATTATCTCCACGGTCTCAAAGAATGGAGGACATCTCGCTTCCAATCTGGGGATCGTAGAGCTCACCATTGCCCTTCATCACGTCTTCGATCTTCCAACGGATAAACTGGTATGGGATGTCGGCCACCAGACTTATACGCACAAACTTTTGACAGGGAGGCGGGACCGGTTTCATACTCTGAGACAGTACGAAGGGATCAGCGGATTCCCAAAAAGGGAGGAAAGCCCTTACGATACGTTCGACTCGGGCCACAGCGGTACTTCGATCTCATCGGCTTTGGGGATGGCAGAGGCGCGAAGACAGAAGGGTGAGGAAGGGAAGGTGGTCGCCATCATCGGTGATGGATCGATGACGGCTGGCCTTGCCTTTGAAGGGCTGAATCAGACCGGGCATATCGATCAGGATCTCATCGTTGTCCTCAATGACAATGAGATGTCCATTTCCCCCAATGTCGGAGCTCTTTCCTCTTACCTCAACCGACTGATGACCGGCCAGTTCGTCAATCGATTCCGGGACGAGATTAAGTCCTTTCTCGAGACCTTTCCGAGAATCGGCAAACCTGCCCTCCGTTTTGCCAAACAGGCAGAAGAATCATTGAAAGGGCTGTTGATCCCCGGGCTCCTTTTTGAAGAATTAGGCCTCAAGTACATCGGCCCGATCGATGGCCATCGTTTGGATTATCTGATCGAAACTTTTCAGAATGTGAGGAAACTGAAAGGCCCGATTCTCGTCCACGTGATCACCCAGAAGGGGAAGGGATATCGGCCCGCGGAGATGGATCCTGCTCTTTTTCATGGGGTAGGCCCTTTTATCGAAGAGACCGGTGAGCCTGTCAGTGACCCCAAGAAGAACCCTCCTACCTACTCGGAGGTATTTGGAGAAACCCTTTGCCGGTTGGCAGAGGAATACCCCCATCTGATCGCCATTACAGCGGCAATGCAGAGCGGGACAGGACTGGAAGAATTTGCGAGGAAATTCCCAGAACGGTTTTACGATATCGGCATTGCAGAACAACATGCGGTGACCTTTGCTGCCGGTCTTGCCCTCGAGGGGATGAAACCCGTGGTGGCGATCTACTCCACCTTTCTCCAAAGGGCCTATGACCAGGTTCTTCATGATGTTTGCCTTCAGAACCTTCCTGTTGTTTTTGCATTAGACCGGGGAGGGATTGTGGGAGAGGATGGTCCAACCCATCAGGGGCTATTCGATTTTTCTTATCTCCGTCACATCCCGAACCTCGTGGTCATGGCCCCCAAAGATGAAGAGGAATTCCGGCATATGATTAAGACCGCCATCGAATGCCCTGCACCGGTAGCCTTTCGGTACCCAAGAGGAAAGGGCACGGGTGTAAAATCGGAGACCCCGCTCAGGGCCATCGAAATCGGCCGGGGGGAAGTTCTGAGAGAGGGAATCGATATTCTCGTTTTGGCAATCGGGGCGACCGTCTATCCCGCCCTTCAGGCGGTGAAGAGAGCGGAGGATGCAGGGGTCCATGCCGCAGTGATCAACAGCCGCTTCTTGAAGCCTCTGGACGGAGACCTGATCTGTGATTGGGCGAAGAGGACGGCAAAGGTTCTAACCGTCGAAGAAAATGTGCTCCAAGGAGGTTTTGGGAGCGCAGTGCTTGAGCTCCTTCAGGAGAGAGGTCTCTTCTCCGTTCAAATGAAGCGAATGGGTATTCCGGACGTCTTTGTGGAACACGGTTCCCAATCTCTGCTGAGATCAAAATACGGGATCGATGAGAACGGAATTTTTAGGGAAATCATGGCGATGGTTAAGCAAAGATCTTTACAGCCTCGTTCGAACCATAACAAGACCTCTGTGAGAAGAGTTTCCCAAAACTCGAAATAAGACGGCCTGCCATCGTGAGAAAGGAACGCCTTGACAAACTCCTGCTTGAAAAAGGGATCGTCCAAAGTAGGGAAAGAGGAAGGGCTTTGATCTTGGCCGGTCGAGTGACCGTCGAGGACAAAATCATTGATAAACCCGGTACGCCCATAGAGATAGGGGCGAGAGTCCAGCTTCGAGGGGAGGATCAACCTTATGTCAGCCGGGGAGGCATTAAATTGGAGGGGGCTCTCCGTGCTTTTCAGTTTGATCCAAAAGGAATGGTGGTGATGGATGTGGGGGCCTCGACAGGAGGCTTTACGGATTGCATCCTCCAGGCAGGCGCAAGGAAAGTCTATGCCGTGGACGTGGGATACGGGCAGTTAGCTTGGAAACTTCAAAAAGATCCCCGAGTGGTGAACTTAGAGAGAAGGAATATCCGATATCTCAAAAGGGAAGAGATCGAGGATGAAATCGATTTGGTCCTCATCGATACGTCTTTCATCTCCGTTGAGAAATTCCTCTTCCACCTCCTTCAATTCTTGAAAAAGGGGGGAGCGATCATCGGCTTGCTCAAACCGCAGTTCGAAGTGGGAAAGGGAGAGGTTGGAAAAGGAGGGGTGGTGAGAGATGCCGCTTTGCATCAAAAGGTGATCGAGAGGATTTCCGCCTTCAGCCGGGGACTGGGACTGCGTATCCTTGGAGTGACGGAGTCCCCCGTCCTCGGCCCAAAAGGGAACAAAGAATTTTTTATCTATCTAAAAAAGGAGGATCCACTGGATGGGCAGACCCAAGGAGCCCAAACCAGCTAAACTCTTCATGAGCCTGATTGCTTCAGGGGATGAGTACCTCCAAAAGGGATTCGAAGACCTTTGCTCAGACTTTGGAGAGATGGATTTTAAGAGCCCGAGAATGCCCTTTGACTTCACAGACTATTACAATCCGGAGATGGGGGAAGATCTGTTTCGCCATTTCATCACTTTTAAGAATCTGATCTCCATCCCTCTTCTGGCTGATATCAAGCAATCAACCAATCGTCTTGAAGCAAAGTATGCCACTCCTTCGGGAAACCGTCGGCTCAATATTGATCCGGGATATATCTGCTTTGAACATATTATCCTTGCGACGACAAAAGGGTACGGTCATCGGCCCTACCTTCGGGATGGCATCTACGCCGATTTGACATTAATCTATCGGAATAAGTCGTTTCAACCTTTGGAGTGGACCTATCCGGATTACCGCCAGGAAGAGATCATTGATCTTTTTAACCAGTTTCGAAAGAGATATGCAGAGGACTTGAAAGGAGAGATCTAAGAAAGATCGCACTCTTTAACGCCCCTTCGGTTAAGGGGGTTACGGGCTGAAGGGATTCAGAGGTTTCCAGGCTTTCAAAAATCTTAAGAGCGAGGCTATGCCAATTATGCTGAAATCGATGACGGGTTATGGGAGAGCGGAAGGGGAGACCACGCTGGGGAGATTATCGGTTGAAATCCGTTCTGTAAATCATCGTTATTGCGACATCAATATCAAGCTCCCCAAACGGTTAGCACCTTTGGAATCCCGGATCAAAGAGCTCATCCGCTCCATGGTTTCAAGAGGGAGGATCGATGTTTCATTGAAGGCAGGGAGCGGGGAGGAAGAAAGGGTTGAGCTCAACGTGGACCTCCATCTGGCCGACCAGTATTACAAAGCCCTTCGCGCCTTGAAAGAGAAACTTGAACTTAAGGACGATATCACCTTATCCTTGTTCGCGGGAGCAAAGGATATCATTACGGCGAAGGAAGAGAGTGGAGATATTGAACCTTACTGGCAGGAGATGACCCCGATCCTGAAACAATCCTTCCATGAGATGGATAGGATGAAGCGGTCCGAAGGAGAGGTCCTTGCAAAGGATCTTCAAGTCCGATTAGAAATTATCGCCCGAGAGCTGGGAGAGATCAAGAGCCTCTTTCCCTTACGCCTCGAACTGTTTCAGAAGCGACTCCATGAGAGGATCCGCTCCTTTCTGGGAGGAGTTGAGGTGGATCCGAATCGATTCGAACAGGAGATTGCCTTCTTAGCGGAGCGCGCCGACATCACGGAGGAGACTGTTCGGATGGAAAGCCATCTTGCCCAATTTGTTCTCCTCTTCGAAGGGGAGGAGCCTGTCGGCCGAAAAATGGATTTCTTGCTTCAGGAGATTCACCGGGAGGTGAACACCATCAGCGCGAAAGCCAACGATGCAGAGATCTCCCGGAGAGTGGTTGAGATCAAGAGCGAGCTTGAAAAGATTCGCGAGCAAGTGCAGAATATTGAATGAGAGAGGCAAACGCATAGGGGTTTAATAGCTGAATAACCTAATGGCGAATGACCCAAGGACTCGGAAACCATCGGGGCCAACGTGAGATTCGAAGAGGATAGCGAGAAAGGTTTGGTCTTTGTCATTTCCGCTCCGTCCGGCGCGGGAAAAACGACCCTGGTTCGAGCTGTGATGAAACAGCTGCCAAACCTTCATTTCTCCATTTCCTATACGACACGTACCCCACGGGCCAACGAGCGGGAGGGCGAGGACTACTATTTCGTCTCTCCCTCTCTTTTCCAGAAGATGGTTGAAAGGGATGAATTTTTGGAGTGGGCGGAAGTCCTGGGGAATCGTTATGGGACCGCTCTCGCTACGATAAAAGACCTGTCTCTTAAGGGGATCGACCTGATTTTGGATATCGACACCCAGGGAGCGAGGAAGATATTGGAGAGGGTGGAGCAGACGGTGTTGATTTACATCCTTCCCCCTTCCGTGGAGGCCCTTCGGGAGCGACTGGTCAAGAGAGGCCTCGATTCGCCTGAAATGATTCAATTGCGCTTGGCAGGTGCCAGGAAAGATGTTGAAGAGGCCCACTGGTATCATTATGTGATCGTTAATGATAAGGTCGAGGATGCGATCGAGAAACTGAAGGCGATCATCGTCGCCGAAAGGTGCCGAAAGCTCAAAAGCTCAATCCTCGAAAAGAAGAAGAGGGAATGGGAGGAACGTCATGGCAAGAATTACCGTTGAGGATTGTCTGAAAAAGGTAGAGAGTCGGTTTGAGCTGGTTATCTTGGGTGCAAGAAGAGCAAAGATGATCATGAAGGGAGCGAAGCCATTGGTCGAAGCCGATAATCGGCCGATTGTGACTGCATTGAGGGAGGTGGCCGCCTCAAAAGTGAAATTTATTGATCCGAAGAAAAAGGAAGAGCAACGCGAACTTCCTGGCAAGGTGCCTTGATCGTGTCTTTCCCCTTTTTTTTGCCTGCCTGACTGTACCCTATTCGGTTGAGGGCCCGCCCCTGGCCTCGGCAAGCGGGGGTAGGTAGGAGCGGGGGTTTCAAAAGGGGCCCAGAAGGATGGGAGGCGTGGAAGAGATTCAAGGAACTGGATTGATCGCAGACCCTCTCTACCACTACATTCTGATGACCGACCGCGTGGAAGGGGAGAAGACGGAACGAGACGTGATCGATACCCCTTGGGTTCAGCGGCTTCGGCGCGTCTTCCAGCTTCAAAGCGCTCGCTGGGTTTACCCCTCGGCAGAACATACCCGTTTTCAGCACTCCCTTGGGACACTCCATGTTGCCGGGGCCTTCGCGGAACAGCTTTATCCGTCCCTGGCCAGGGTTGAGTCCCCAGGCCTTCCCTCCCCTTTTTATATCGAAGAACTCCTTCGGCTCGCCGGACTCCTGCATGATATCGGGCATGGCCCCTTCTGCCATTTTTTCGATGAGCAATACCTCTCCCGCTTCAAAACCAATCACGAAGAGATCGGCCAGCAGATCATCCGAAAAAGAATTTCTCCCCTTCTGAAAAGAATCCGTCGGAGTCCCCACGGACCCTTTAAGGAGGGAGAGGTTCTGGATCCAGAGCAGGTTGCCTTTCTGATCAAAAGACCCTCAGGGAGAGAAGACCGGAAACACCCGAGATGGTTGAACCTCCTGCAGCAGCTCTTTCGCGGCATCTTCACATTTGACAATATTGACTACGTATTGCGGGACGCGTATATGACAGGCGTCTCGATCGGGCCGATCGATTGGAGACGACTCCTACACTATACCTCTTACCGCAAGGAGGGGCTGATTCTGGATAAGAGGGGGCTGGACGCGCTGGCCATGTTTCTCAACGCGCGGCTCTACCTTTATTCCAATGTGTATTACCACCGAACCACCCGTGCCATCGATCTTCAACTTCAGGAGATTTTCAGAGAGACGATGGAGATCCTCTGTCCCTTTCATCCGCTGGAAGAGATAGACCGTTACCTCGCGCTCACAGACTGGTTTCTGATGGAAAAGGTTTTGGAGTGGAAAGAGTCAGGCTCAGCGACCGAGAGGCGGTTAGGAAAGAAGTGGTCTGATATTCTTTCGAGAAAGTTGAGGTGGAGCAGTGTCTTTGAAGAGAAGTTGACCCTGCGCGAAATCGAGCTGGGGCGGCCGAGCTTCCTGACACCCCAAGAGGTCAAACAGAGGATGGAGGCCTTTTTACCCAAGAAGGTGAGGGAGATTGAATTCCACATCGACATGGCTCATCATGACCCGCGGCCCCTGAATCCGTGGCACGAGTCCGAGGGAACGACCCTGCTGATTTTCGATCCGGGATCGAGGAGAATCTCGAGGGAGCCTCTCAGACGATTGTTTCAATATATCCCCGCGAAGGTCGCCATCTGCCGGGTCTATACCTCCACCCACCGGTACGACCGGGCGCTCAACCGGGCGGCCCAGCGAGCCCTCACCTCAGAGGGATATCTCGAGGCCTTTGAGACAAACGTTTAGGCCTTCGATGGGAAATCTTGCGGCACAATAGAGACCGTGTTATCGTAATAAGTAAAGGAAAGTTTCTGAGGGATGGAATTTCATGAGTGGGCACCCAGAAGAATCGGAAGAAAGGGAAAGGACAGCAGGCGTGGAAAAGAACGGATACCAGAAACAGGTGATGGAGATCTATGAGTTCATTAGCAACCATCTTTACTTTAACCGTCCAGATGTCGAAATTAAGGGGGAACGATTTAACTCGGCGATCCTCTTCAGCCTGATCACCGGACTTCAGAAAGGGAAGGAGTTAATTATTGGAGAACCGGGATTGGGGAAGACCACCTCAGCGGAGTTTGTCTGTTCCTTGATCTACCAATTTCCGGTGGGCGTGATTTGGGGTAGTGAAGTATCAGGCCACCCGGAACAGACAGAGGAAAAGATTATCGGCAGACCGGATTTGGGGAAATTGAACCGTGGAGAAGAGGATGTGGTTTGGACCAATTTTTCCCAAATCCCTGTGAAGATTGTGGATGAGATCAACCGGCTTCCAGAAACCAAACAGAGCATGATCCTGGACGGAGTGGATCGAGGGAATTGGGAATACCTCAATGAGATGGTGATCAACGACGAATACTGTCTCTTTGCCACTTCAAACTACTCGGACGGAGGAACGAGCACGGTCATCCCTCCCCTGATGGACCGATTTGACGTGATGGTGGAATCGAGATATCCGGGGGCGAACCTCTCCTTTATGATCGGGAAGACCAGAAGAAAGGATCAAGTCTTAAGACACCCGAAATATGAACGGGAGTTGCATCGGATCCTAAAATCCAAGGTTCCTTATTTAAAGAAGATTCCAAAGATGGAAGAGGTCTGCAATGCCTTTGGCCAATATCTTGCCGATGCGGTGGGCGTCAAACCCCTTCAGAGGAGAGATCGTGAACAGATTCGGGCCCAAATGGAAACATTGGATATGGACGTCGATGCGAGTGCCTTCACCCGGATGCTTCTTGCAGAATTTTCTTTTTGCGAGCGTTACGGACAGAAGCGGATCGTGGAGAATTGTGAAGAAGGATGTCACTATACCGGATATCTCTGCCGTGAAATCAAGAATTGTGCTTCCAACCGGCTCCCGATCTCTATCAAGCAATTCGCCCAGGGAATCGCATGGCTCATGGAAGACTCTGAAATCGATATTGAGCATGTCAAATCCATTATCCCCTATACCTTAGCTCACCGCGTCCAATGGAAAGAAGAGATCCTTTCCCAAAGGGAAGGGGCCAAAAGGGATGATCCATTTCCTATCTTCCTCGCAAAAGAGGCGGTGAAAACGGTCTCTCAGCGATATGGAGAACAGAACGAGCACTTGAAAGATGCCTTGGCTGTTGGATCAAAAATTTTCCAGGGAGAGTCCTTGGAACCCTTGGAAGGAGATCATCCTCTCTACGCTGAGATCAGAAAAGACATCCAAACCCGACACGTCTGAACCGAGAAGAGCGCCACCTGTAACAGAGCGAGTTGAACGATGAAGAATTCCCCTGAAGAGAAAAGAGGGCCCATCGTGTCAGGAGACAAAATGGGCCGGATCACGAAGAATCCCTTTGAAGAATTTCGTGCCTTTGCCGTGGAAAAGAATGATCTTCCCCTCGACGCAATCGTTCAATCTACCGAGGAGGTGATGGGACGGATCCGATGGGGTTATGAAAAGCTTTTGGAGGAAGAGGCGAAGGAACTTGTCTGGATGGTCCAGTACAATACGATCATCAAGGCTTACGAGGTGGCGGAGAAATATATCAAGGAGATCGATTATACCGCAGAGGATATTGAGGATTTTTGCTTTGCCTTTGAGAACACCCAGAAAATCCCGTACCTTATTCCGGGGCCTGCAGGGATCTATATTTCTGCTCTGTGCAACTATGTGAAGGCAGAAGAGATCGTCTTAAAACTCACCGAACTGAAAACGGAGATCAATCTGCTTGGCTTTCGCCTTCCCAAAGGAAAACGGCTTATGATTGAAGGAGATACGGGCGATTTCACTGGCATTGGCCTCGAAGGAGGCGAATTGGCAGTCGAAGGGAACGCAAAGAACTGGACGGGGGCAGGCATGAGAAGCGGGAAGATCCTGGTCAGCAAGAACATCGGTCTCCATACGGGTGAATGGATGATGGGCGGCGAGATCTATGTGGGAGGAAGAGTGAGAGGCCTGGGAAATATTGTGGAAGGGAAAGTCTTCGAGAGGGATAAGATGGTTTACCCCGGAAAGGCCCATCACCCGAATCTCTATTACTGAGAGCCAGAGATGAAGAACTTTCAAGGACCTAAAGCATCAACAATGGAAGAGCAGAATTTGCAGGCCATCATTGATGAAGTCTGGCCCCGGCTGAAGAAGAAGCATTACTATCCGGAACTCCCGGTGCCCAAAGCCGGGAAGATCGCCGATTCCGGCGACGGGCCCGGCGCGCAGAACGAGGGCGTCGGGTTGGAGATGAAGCAGAAACAGATGAGGGTCAACCCCGTCTTTGTTTCTCAAATGAAAGAGAAAATGACGGAGAAACAGGTGGTCGAAGCTCTTCTCGATCACGGGATCACCCATTATACCTTTTGCCCGTGGGATTTTCATACCCATCTCCTGTTGTATGCCGAAGCCAAAAAGGTGATGGGCGACAAAGCCTTGGCCAAACAAGTGGCGAACACCTTCATCGACGTGATCGCGGACACGCATTGTGTGAAGAAGAAGTCGACGGAGATCCCCGAACTGCATCGAAGCCTGAAAAAAGGGATGGTTGGAGAAGTGATTGCTTCCCTTTACCAGAAGATCTGGGGGATTGACATGGGCGTTTCCCTCTCTCCAACAGAAGGAAAGAGACATGAGGCGGTTGTCCGGAGACTTGCACGGATCCCTTACTTGGATCGATCTCGATGGCCGGAGAGTATTCAGAAGTTTGCCCGATCTCTCAAGCCCCTCTTCTTTGAAGAACAGGAAGAAGACGCAGAGGGCGGTGGGAAGGGGAGTTCCAACCCCCAAGGAGACCATGATCTGACCCATTATTCCAATGAGGAGATCGACCAGGGATTGAGGGATTACGTCAAGAAAAAGATGGCCCTGTCTGAATTCAAGGAGCTGATCGAGGATTTTTCGGATGAGTTAAAGGAATCGGGTTATGGCGTTGAAGAGGCGATGGGACGAGGCCGATCCCAGCCGATCGATGCCGATATCCTTTTCTATATGAAGTTGGCTGAGAGTTACTCCATGCCTTTGAAGAAGATGCCTTTGGAGAAGAAAGGTTCCCTCCATCCGCACTCCCATGCCCCCTGGGAGATCGGAGCCCCTTACCAGGATGTGGATATCTGGACGAGCTTTGGGAAGATCATGCCAGGGTTGACTCAGATCTGGAAAAAGAAGATGGGCCAGGGGAGGGGAAAGATGGAGAGCGCTCCCGATTGTTTAATCGCGATTGACTCTTCGGGAAGCATGATCAACCCTCGAAAAAATCTCTCCTATGCAGTTCTGGGAGCAGCCTGTGCGGCCAATGCCTATCTCCGGAATGATTCAAAAGTAGCCATCTACAATTTTAGTGATGCGCCCATGGGCGGGAAAGACATCCTGGACTACACCGATGAAAAGGAAGATATCTACAGGGTTCTTTGCAAGTATTTCGGAGGAGGTACGGCCCTGGAACTGGACGATTTGATCCCTTTGATCCAAGGAAGAAAAAGCCTTGACCTCTTCATCATCACCGACATGAAGATCACCAATTTGGAGGTGTTGATCAACTTTTTTGGAAGGATAAAGAACCGGATCACAGCGGTACACATTGGAGAGAACCCCCATGCGGCAAGGTTCGAAAAGGCGGTTGAGAAGAAGAAGAATATCAGTATCTTTACGGTCAAAAAGAAAGAAGATATTCCCCACATCGTCCTCGGTAGCATCAGCGAATACTTTTCTCCAATGAATAGAGGTTAATGCCCTTTCAAATTCTGTAATTTTCGGTTTGGATCTGGATTTTTCGGCAGGGGTGATGGGCACTAGAAAATTTCGGACTGTTAATCTTCAATTAACTTATTAATCATATTAACAAATTTAAAAGGGATCAGTTAGAGGAGGGTCATAACTGATCCCAATCAGCACATCAAATAGGGGTGAAAAAAGGAGGTGATATGGTTTTGATGTACTGACACCTTAAATATAATACGAAAAAACAAATAAATCAATGGGTATATTTAATCTTTGGCACAGGATTTGCTAAGTATCTAAATATATGAAAAGAATTTTGTTCATATTTTTGATCTTGTCCCTGGCAGAATTTTCTTACGGAGAGGTTTACAAGTGGGTGGATGAAAAAGGGGGAGTCCACTTCACCGACGACTTCATTCAAATTCCAGAAAAATATCGACCGAAGGTGGAGAGACTCGGAACATCCGAAGAAGAAGAAGCCGAGACAAAGATAGATGCCGAGACCTCACCTGAGAAGAAAGTGAAGAAACCGACGGGAGAAACCTACCGGGATCAGTTGGGAAGGGGGGAAGATTATTGGAAAGGTCGGGTCGAAGAATGGAGCAAGAAGTTGAGAGAGTCTCAGGATAAGGTGGATCGGTTAAGAGTTAAATATAATGAGTTGACGGAAAAGTTTAATGGATCAAAGAATTCGATTGAAAGGATAAGTCTCAGAAAAGAAAGAGACAAGATCCAGAGCGAGATGGATCGATATAAGAGAGAGGTTGAGGAAGCCAAACAAATGCTGGAGAACAAAATTCCAGAGGAGGCTGAGATTTTTAAAGCAAAGCAAGAATGGATCAAACAATGAAACCCTTTTGAGATTGCAGTACGATAGAATCGGAACGAACCTGATGGGGCGAAAAGATTTCATAGATTTTTAAAAAGTATCTACCGAAGAGAAGTTATCCCCGAAACTAGAGCCTTTTCGTAATCAGAAATTAAGTTTCTTTCCTTTCTGAGTCAGCCAAATCCTGCGACTTCCTTAGTCATTTGGGAAATTCTATAAAAAGTAGCTAAGTAGCCTGATTTGGTACTATTTTTGCTTATGTTTAGGAGCTTAAAAATCGGACCAATGGCTCTGATTGTCAGTGGAACTTATCAAGGTACGTATGAATAGGTTGAAAGAGAACCATGGGCCTAAAACTCAGTCCAAAATGGGTGTTCTCGCGGTTGACCGAAGGAAGCACGCCAGGTTTGCAGTTGACCTACCGTTGAGTTATTCCCGGGTCGATGATAAAGAATTATTCGGTGGGATCGTGGCCAATGCGAGCGGTGGGGGGATCCTCGTCTATCTACCGGAGCGAATGGAGATCGGGGCCGTACTGAAGATTGAAATCTTCTATTTGAAAGGCCTGGAGATAGGATCTATTGAAACGATTGCAAAGGTGGTCTGGAGTGATATGGCCAATGGCGGCATGCAAAGCGAACACCGGTACGGGTTGGAGTTTCAGTACATCGAGCAGAAAGATTACAGCAGATTGGTGGCCCTATTGAAGGAAAGTGGAAATTAAGGGTTTCTGCTCTTCTCCCCTGTTCTTTCGTAATTCTCCACCTCTTTTCAAACACCACATTCCTCCTTCTGAAATTCTTAAAAGATCCAATCCTTCCATCCGCCTCCGCCGGGTACCACGGGTTTTACCCGTGGAGCAAGGCGCAAAGGGGGCTTTACCGAGATGGAAGCCGTGACTCCTTGGCGGTGGTACCATGGGCCCTGCCCGTGGGGTTCCATTCTCTTGTCAAAAGAAGTGAGAAGCCTTATAATTGGGCTAAAAGGAGTGATGCCATGAGCGGAAAAAGCAGCTTTCCTTACCGCAAATACGATCGAAAACCCCACCCTCATATTGTGAAGCAGATTTTGGAAGACAGCGAGTTGATCGAGATGATGAAGGAGGTCCTGATTCATGAGGGGAAACCCTGTCCTTTTTGTCACCGGAAATTGAAGGGGGATCAGGAGGCAAAAGAAATCTGGTGAACTCCTGGCAAGGATATAGCCAATGAGTCATTGAAGGAGCATCGGCAGAATCACCTCGTGGCAGTGCCAGAAGCCCTCTGAAGCATATATCACTCGACTTCTGAAAAGGGTAACCCTTACATATTCTCGTCCGGGAATTGTCGCTCAAAGGAAAACTTAAACGGTTTTTCGACAAACATCTCCGCCGCATCATTCACGCTTCCCGTAGGAATGGTAAAGGGTAGGGACAGGATAAATACACCGGTCCCGAGAACCCCGGCGATAACCCCCATCGGTCTGGCAAACAATAGGTCCATCATGTTCCATTCGTCGGTAACGGGATCATCTTTCGTCCACTTGTCTTCTGCCCAGCCTGTCGCACAAAAATTCACAATGGCAAATGACATGACCACGATCAGTAAAGTTACCTTTCCTGCTCTTTTCATAACCCATCCTCCTTAATAACCAACCCTTGTTCAACTATATTGAGAAAAAGATAGATTGTCAACCTTTTGAATACCTTCTTTTGAGAAAGGGTAGAAGTATCCAACAGCGAGTCGATCCTGTCGATCCTAATGAAGGAATTTCATGATCCAAGATGAGATTCCCCTGAGAATGAATCGTTTAACAATACGGAAATGAATCCTGATTAACCATAGATTGACCAACAGATCCTCTTTTTTCCATCTTACCATGGGATGATCAATCTCGTAAAGCTTGATCTCAAATATTGATGGGTTGTGCTGCTCATAATTTCTTGCCACCGAATCACAATGAAAGAATAGCAATTTTTTGGCCAAACATGATGAATTCAGGATGAATAGGGATAATCTATTGAATCTTAAATGTAAATGTTTCATATGGAGGAAGATATCATTCATTTCTGATAGTCTAAAATGACATAGATTGTTATCAAGTCACAAAATTGTTATAGTGGAGTACACAGATTTTTTTCGGGTTCCAATTCCCTCGAATCTATGCAATCGGCATATACCCCCTGACTGCCCCCGCAGGCAGGGCAAGGGTTGTAATCAAAGCTTTCTCGCCTTTCTCGGAAATCTTTCAAAAAAGAACTTGACATTTTGCTGAAAAATCGCTATACCACCCTAAAATTCAAAGGGAATTTTTAATGCTTCATATGCAGTGGACATTGCTTCTCAATTCAACATTCGAACCTTTAAAAGTGATCACCTGGAAAAAAGCAGTGATCATGGTCATGCTTGGAAAAGTGGAAGTAGTAGAAGAATACGAGCGCATTATTCGAGGGGTCTGTATTGCCCTGCCTCTTCCCGCGGTGATTCGATTGAACCATTTTATCAAGAGGAGGACCCCTGTCGTTAAGTTTTCCCGTCAGAACCTCTACGTTCGAGACAAAGGGAAATGTCAGTATTGTGGAACCCCTTTCGAACCCAAGGAATTGACCTATGATCACGTAATCCCCCGTTCCAAGGGGGGACAGACCGACTGGACCAATGTAGTGACGTGCTGTACCGCCTGTAATCTTAAGAAGGGAGGGAGGACGCCTGAGGAAGCAGGGATGTCCTTGATTCGTAAACCCAAGGTGCCGATCTGGATCCCTCTATTGACGAGGAGCCTTGGGATCGAAGACCCTCCGGCGCCGTGGAGGGACTATCTCTATCTCAACCTGGGGCTGACGTCGTAATTCAAGAGAAGGTGCAGATGATGGAATATCTCTGGGCTCCGTGGAGAATGGATTATATCTTGAAAGAGAAGAGAGAAGGCTGTATTTTCTGCGAGAAACCCCGGGAAAATAAGGATAAGAAGAATCTGATCCTTTTTCGAGGCGAGGATGCATTCGTCATCATGAATAAGTTCCCTTACAATAGCGGGCATCTGATGGTCGTACCCAGGCGTCATTGCGTCGACCTGGTTCAATTGGATGACCGGGAAATTCATGAACTGGCTCGTCTGTTGAGGGCCTCCAGCCGGATCTTAAGAGAATGCCTGCACCCCCATGGATTCAATATCGGCATGAACATTGGAAAAGTGGGAGGGGCAGGAGAAGAGCACATTCATTTTCACGTCGTCCCTCGATGGGAGGGAGACATTAATTTTATGCCGGTACTGAGCGAGACAAAGGTTATTCCGGAGTATTTGGGAAAGACATACGACAAACTTCACGCTGCCTTTAAGGGGCTCTCTTGGAGAAAGAGGGGCCGAAAAGGAGGGCAAGAAAGATGAGATGGGTGAAGACGCTTTTTTGGATGATGGCATTCTTTTTCGCGATCCATTTTTCGATACAAAACAGTCAGGAGGTCAGCATTCGCTATTCTATCCAGAATATCAGAGTCTTTGAAGTGGGGAGAATTCCCATCTTCCTGATCATCCTCTGCTCCGTTTTCTTGGGCGTTCTGATTGGGGGGGTCGGTGATTTTTATGGTCGGCTGCAGCTTAAACGGACCCTTCGCCAAAATCAAAGAATGATTGAGAGGCTGGAGCGAGAGATTGAGTCTTCGCGCAGTCCGAGGTCAGAACAAGCGTCTTTTCTTAAGAAAGAAGATTAGCCCCTTTGCTCTTTCAGGAAACCTGCTCCAGCAGTGTGAGCACCAAAATTTTCCTTGCATTCCGAAATGAAATGGTGTATAAATAACTAACATAAATAGGTCTGCTGAAAAAGCGGGCTGCACGCCCGCTTTTTTTTTAAAAAACGGAGATTGGGAGAGCCTCGCGGGAATGGTGCCAAACGAAATCCTGGGTCGTGTGCGGGAGATAGCGGACCCGATTCTTTCGGACGAGGGGATGGAATTGGTGGAGATGGAATATCGGAGGGAATCCAAAGGATGGGTTCTCCGTCTCTACATTGATAAACCGGAAGGAATCAGTCTTGATGACTGCAGTCGCATCAGCCAGGAAGTCGGAAGGAATTTGGACGTGGAAGATTTTATTTCGGTTCCTTACACCTTAGAGGTTTCATCCCCGGGACTCGCCCGTCCGTTGAAGAAAGAAAAGGACTTTCTGAGGTATCGAGACCGAATCATT
Source organism: Thermodesulfobacteriota bacterium (assembly GCA_041947025.1). Taxonomy (GTDB): domain Bacteria; phylum Desulfobacterota; class BSN033; order BSN033; family UBA1163; genus CAVTZZ01. The sequence continues at coordinate 56,176 of JBHGBJ010000005.1, read as the reverse complement.
AAGGTCAAGACTGTCGAACCCATTGAAAATCGGCGTCAGTTCAAGGGGAAGCTTCTGGGGGTCTCCGAAAATCGCATTGAAATTGAGATAGAAGGAAAGGTTTTTCACATCCCTCTATCCAAGGTGGCAAAGGCCAATCTGGAAGTGGACTGGAACATGGCCCGAAATGCGGGTTCGGTCAAATAATATTCTAATAGCCTGAAACTCAGGTCTCCCACGGCGGGATGGCCTCGCAGTTTCCTATGAAAAGGGGAGAGATTCGTTATGCCATCCAATCTCAATTTCGTCATTGAGCAGGTAGGAAAGGACAAAGGGATTGACCGAAAGGTGATCATCGAAGCCTTGGAGCAAGCCGTGCTCACCGCCTCAAGAAAGAAATACGGACAGCAAGGCGAGATCGAAGTCCACTATAATGAAGAGGTCGGCGAAATCGAATTGTTTCAGTTCAAGCAAGTCGTCGAAGAAGTAGCCAATCCGTCGGTTGAAATTTCTCTGAAGGAGGCAAGAGTCCTGGATCAAGAGGCTCAGATCGGGGACAGTCTGGGGATTAAGCTCGATACCGATTTTGGCCGCATCGGTGCTCAAACGGCGAAACAGGTGATCATCCAAAAGGTCCGAGACGCCGAGCGCGAGAATGTTTATAACGAGTTTAAGGACAGAAAAGGAGATCTGGTCAGCGGGACCGTTCAACGTATGGAGAAGGGAACCCTCTACGTCAATATCGGGAGGGCGGAGGCTGTTCTCCTTTCGAAGGAACAGATTCCAGGCGAGGTTTACAGGCAGGGAGAGCGTATCCGAGCTTATATTCTGGATGTTCAAAAGAATTCGAAGGGCCCCCAGATCTTTCTGTCGAGGACCCATCCAGGTTTCCTAATCAAACTCTTCGAAATGGAGGTGCCGGAGATCTCCGAAGGGGTGATCAAGATTATCAGCGCGGCGAGGGAGCCCGGTGAGAGGGCCAAGATTTCTGTCTATAGTTCCAACCGGGATGTCGATCCGGTCGGGGCCTGTGTGGGGATGAAGGGATCGAGGGTTCTGAACGTCGTGCAAGAGCTTCGCGGGGAAAGGATTGACATTATCCCTTGGGCCCAAGATCAAGCCAAGTATGTCTGTAATGCGCTGTCACCGGCAAAGATCTCCAGAGTTTATATTGACGAAGAAAACCGGTATATGGAGATGGTGGTGGCAGATGATCAACTCTCATTGGCGATCGGGAAGAAGGGCCAGAATGTCCGTTTGGCATCCAAGTTGACCGGCTGGAAGATCGATATCAAAAGCGAGTCCCGGATGGAGAAGATCTCCAGTGAGATACTGGAGAAGTTCAAGGGCCTGCCTTATATTGGGGACGTTCATAGCCATGTCCTTTATAACGAAGGATTCCGCTCGATCAAAGAGATTTCAGAGGTGGATCCCGAAGAGCTGGCCAAGCTTTTAGAGATCGAAAAGGAGAAAGCAATAGAGATTACAGAGAAGGCCCGTGAGTTCGTTCAGAAGGAAGGAGGGACGGAGGTCAGTCCGGAAAGCGGTCCACCCCCGGAAGGGCCGGAAATTGACCCGGTAGACCAGGTTGAAGGCGTCGGGGAGAAGCTTGCGGAAGTGTTGCAGGCCAATGGGTTTAAGACCGTTCAAGATATCTTAAAAGCGGATGTGGAAAAGCTTTCCTCCCTTCCGGGCATCGGTACGAAGAAAGCTGAAAAATTGATTCAAGCCGCTCAATCCTACGTTGAAAGCAAGAAATGAGTAAGAGAAGGCATGTTCCAATCCGCACCTGTATTGGATGCCGAAGGAAAAGGAGAAAGGACGAGATGGTCCAGTTTGTCAAGGGAAGCGATGGGGTCATCTTTGTGAATGAAAGGGGACCGATTCGCGGCCGGGGGTTCTACCTCTGTCCGGATCTCTCCTGTCTCGAAAAAGGGAAGAAGAAAGAGAGAGGGATTGGATCTCTGCAATCGATGGATCCTTTGAGGGAAGGTTTGAAGCAAAGGAGGAAGGGGAATGGCCAAGATTAAAGTCCTCGATCTCGCACGGGAAGTGGGGATGGAGGATGATAAGCTGCTTCAGAAATTGAAACGGATGGGAGTGAAGGTGAAGGATAAGAAATCCTTGGAACCTGAAAGAGCTCCTGTATCCGACGAAAGGATTATTGAAAAGGGTTCCGAGAAAGAGGTCGTTGAAAAACGGGTCAATCCCACTGTGATCCGAAGAAGGACAAGGCCCCTTGAAGTGAAAGTCGAACCTCCCCCCCCTCCTGTCATTCCAGTTGAGCCTCCCGTCGAGAAGCAAGAGATTCCGGAATCCGTTGAAGCAAAGCCCGAGCCTGAGGAAAAGGTCAAAAAGGGAATTGCCAAGAAGAAAGAGGAGAAGCCTGCTGCCAAGGTGAGTCGGGGCAGGAAAAAGGCACAGGAACCCCTTGAGACTGTTGCTCCGGCTGTGGCACCCCTTGAGGCTAAAGGCGAAGCGAAAGAAGCCATTCCCGCCGGACCGGTGGAGGAGATCAGGGAACCCCGGACGGATCGGGCCGTCTTGAAAGAGGTAGAGAAAAAGCCCGAGGCGAAAAAAGAAGCCGAAAAGCCCGAACCGAAGGAGGCTCCTCCCAAAAAAGTGGATCTGAAAACCGTGCCAAAGGAAGAACTCCTTGAAGAGAAAAAGCCTTCCCCCTTCCTCGCGAAGAAGAAGATGTTTGGAAAGAAAAGGAGAATGATTGAGGAAAGAATGGTGATGGAGGAGGAACCCGAAAAAGAAGGGCCGCAAGAGACCGAGATTGGATTTGCCCCAAGGCCTTTTAGACCTTTGAAGAAGAAAGTCGTGTTGAAGGCGTCAAAAAAGACGGAAGTGACCGTCCCCAAACCCATCAAGAGGATCATTCGAATTGCCGAGGTCATTGCGGTCGGAGATCTGGCCAAGAGGATGGGGATCAAAGGAGGGGATTTGATCAAGAAACTGATGGAGATGGGCGTTTTCGTCAACATCAATCAGGTGATCGATACGGATGTGGCTTCCTTGGTGGCGAGTGAATTCGGCTACGAGGTGGAAAAGATCTCCCTGGAACGCCAGGACTTACTGGAAAGAAAAGAGGACCTTCCCGAACAGTTGAAGCCCAGACCGCCCGTCGTCACCATCATGGGCCACGTCGATCACGGGAAGACCATGCTCCTGGATGCAATCCGAAAAACGAATGTGGTCGAGGGAGAGGCAGGAGGAATCACTCAGCACATCGGGGCCTACGATGTCCAGCTTGAGAGTGGCCATGTCGTCTTTATTGATACCCCTGGCCATGAGGCCTTTACAGCCATGAGGGCGAGGGGAGCTCAAGTGACCGATATCGTTGTTCTGGTCGTGGCTGCAGATGATGGGGTGATGCCCCAAACCAAAGAGGCAATCGATCACGCTCGTGCGGCAAAGGTTCCCATTGTCGTGGCGGTTAATAAAATCGATAAGCCGAATGCAAACCCTGAGAAGGTAAAGAAGGATCTGGCCGACTATGGTCTGGTCCCGGAGAAATGGGGTGGGAATACCCTCTTTTCCGAGGTTTCGGCCAAGCAGAAGACAGGCATCAAGGAATTATTGGAGCTGATCCTCCTTCAGGCAGAAGTCCTCGAATTGAGGGCGAACCCGGATAAGCCTGCCCGGGGAGTGATCATTGAGGCGAAGTTGGACAAAGGAAGAGGGCCGGTGGCTACCCTTCTGGTTCAGGAGGGGATGCTCAAGGCCGGAGATGTGTTCGTCGCGGGCTCCCAGTACGGGAGAGTCAGGGCGATGCTGAATGATAAGGGACAGAAGATTGAGGAGGCCCTTCCCTCGATGCCTGTTGAAGTGGTGGGTTTTACCGATGTTCCGGAAGCAGGCGAGACCTTCATTGTCATCTCCGAAGAGAGGATGGCCAAACAGATCAGTCTCTACCGCCAAGAGAAGGTCAGAGAAAAAGAACTTTCAAAATTGAGCAAGGTCTCCCTGGAAGAACTTTACGAACAGATCAAGAAAGGGGAGGTGAAAGAGCTCAATGTGATCATCAAGGCCGATGTCCAGGGCTCGATTGAGGCGGTCAAAGAAGCCTTGAAAAAGATCTCTACGGATGTCGTGAAGGTCAATATTCTTCATGACGGCGTCGGCGGCATTACTGAAACGGATGTCAATCTGGCGGCCGCTTCGAATGCGATCATCATCGGCTTCAATGTCCGGCCGGGCCCGAAGGCCCAAACATTGGCAGACCAGGAGCAGGTGGATGTCCGGACCTATTCGATCATTTACGACGCGATCGACGACATCAAGAAGGCGCTGGAGGGATTATTGGAGCCTACCTATAAAGAACAGATTCTGGGAAGGGCGGAGGTGATCGCGCTTTTCAATATTCATAAGGTGGGCCAGATTGCCGGCAGCTTGGTTGTGAATGGAAAAGTGGTGAGAGGGTCTCATGCAAGGTTGCTCAGGGATAATGTGGTGATCTATGATGGTCGAATCGTCTCGCTCAAACGATTCAAGGAAGATATGAAGGATTGTGCTCAAGGCCTGGAGTGCGGAATCAAGATTGAAAATTTTAATGATGTCAAACTGGGGGACGTGATCGAGTCTTACGAGATGGAAGAAGTTCAACCTCGGCTAGCCTAACGCGGTACAATGAACGATGAACAATATACAATGGACGGTCTATTCGTTTATGGTTCATCGCACATCGTTTAGGGTCCGTTGTTCTGGGTGAAAATATGGTGGTCGGGATTTGTCAATTGGATCTTCGGATTCCTGAGAATCATTCCTTAAAGGAAAAACGCCATGTCCTTCGAAAAGTGATTGATCGGGTGAAATCGCGATTCAACGTGGCCATTTCTGAAGTGGGTGATAATGATCTCTGGCAAAGGGCCCAGATTGGGATCTGCACGGTCGGCAATGATCGCAGGCATATCAACTCGAGTTTGGATAAGGTGATCGATTTCGTTGAGAAGATGAATCTGGTTGAGATGGTTCACACAGAAATCGAGATCCTCACGGTATAAAAAGATGGAAGGCAAACGTTCGGATAAGGTCGCCGATTTAGTCCGGCAGGAGATCTCAGAGATGCTCGTGAAGACAGTCAAGGATCCCCGGATCGGGTTCGTCACCATTACGAGGGTGACGGTTTCCGAAGATTGCCGCTTGGCCAAGGTTTATTTCAGCGTGGCAGGGACCGCTGAAGAGAGAGATCGGTCTGCGAAGGGCTTGAATAGTGCCAAGGGATACATCCGCAAGGAGTTGGGCCGGCGGGTGCGGTTGAGATATACTCCCGAAATCGTCTTCAAGTTCGATCCCTCGATCGAGTATGCGATTCACATGGATGAGGTGATCCGTCACGTGCGGGAAAAAGAGAGAGCGGATGAAAGCGAAGATTGACGGCCTGCTGGTCGTGGACAAACCGGATGGAATGACCTCTCTGGAGGTGGTCAAGGAGATCAAGCGCCGGTTTCATGTCGGGAAGGCAGGTCATATTGGAACGCTCGATCCTTTTGCCACAGGAGTTCTGCCCGTTGCGATCAATGAGGGAACAAAATTGATTCCATTTCTCGAAGAGGAACCGAAAGAATACGAGGGGGTGATGAAACTCGGGGAGGAGACGACCACGGATGATTTGACCGGGGAGATCGGCTACCGGGGGCCTTGGGAGCACGTTACCCCTGAGATGGTGGATCATGTTTTTCAGGAGTTCTCAGGAAAGATCCGGCAAGTTCCTCCGATGTTTTCAGCCCTGAAAGTGAACGGGAGGCCTCTTTATCGATTGGCAAGAAAGGGGATTGAGATTGAGCGGGGGGCAAGGGAAATAACGATCTTCAATATCCGGGTTGAAGGGATGGACCTTCCGCGGGTGCGCTTCAACGTTGCTTGCTCCAAGGGAACTTACATTCGGGCCTTGGCGAAGGATATCGGGAGGAAGCTCGGGTGTGGGGCACACCTCCTCTCCCTCAGAAGAGTTCGAAGCGGCCCCTTCTCTCTCCAGAGGGCGATTTCCTGGAAGGGGCTGGTGGACCTTTGGAAGGCTGAAGACCTTGTCCCCTGGCTGATTTCCTTGAGGGAGGCCTTGCCTCGTTTGCCCGAGTTGATCGGAGACGAACATGTAGTGAAAAAGCTCCGTTTTGGCAAGAAGATGGTCGTGAGAGACCTCTCCCCTCATCCCCTCCCGTTTTTTGAAAAAGGGCAATGGCTGAAATTGACATCTCCGGAAGAGGGGTTGGTTGCCATTTTGAGATCGGAGGTTGAGAACTCGGAAATCGATGGAACGGACCCGGACCTGGTTGCGTTTCAGCCGGTAAGGGTGTTTCACCCATTAAAGACAGCGATACATTGAAGATCAACGTTAGCATAAAGGAGGAGTTTCATGGCAATGGTTCAGGAGAAGAAGAAAGAGATTATTGAGCAGTTTAAGACCCATGAGAAAGACACCGGTTCGCCGGAGGTTCAGATTGCTCTCCTCAGCGAACGGATCCGGTATCTCACAGAACATTTTAAAGCTCACAAACGAGACCATCATTCTCGGAGAGGGCTGCTCAAGCTGGTGGGACAGCGAAGGAGGCTCCTCAACTACCTGAAGGCAAAAGAAGTGGATCGCTACCGTGTGATCCTCGATAGGCTGAGCCTCCGGAGATAGCACCGGTCGGTTCTCTTTTCCGAGAAGATGAGTTAAAATAAAAGGAGTGTGTAGAACTATATGATTCAAAACGAACAAGTTGATTTTGGCGGAAGGCCATTCTCCATTGAGTCAGGGAGGGTGGCAAAGCAGGCGAACGGTTCTGTCTTGGTCCGATACGGGGAGACGGTCGTTCTCGTCACCGCCGTGACAGCGGACAAGAAGCGTGAGGGACTCGATTTTATTCCCCTGACCGTGAACTATCAAGAGATGACCTATGCGGCGGGGAGGATCCCGGGAGGTTTCCTGAAGAGGGAAGGGAGACCCAGTGATCATGAGACCCTGATCTCGCGGTTTATTGACCGGCCCCTCCGGCCCCTTTTCCCGAAGGGCTTCCAGAATGAGATCCAGATTATTGCAACCGTCCTCTCAGCGGATCAGGATAATGATCCCTCCATCCTGGGAATGATCGGCGCTTCAGCCGCGCTCTCCCTATCGAATATTCCGTTCGATGGGCCGATTGCAGGAGTCAAGGTCGGCCGAATTGACGGGGAGTTTGTGCTCAACCCCACTCACGACGAATTAGAGATGAGCGATATCGATCTCTTTGTCGCAGGGAGTGAAGATGCGATCATCATGGTGGAGGGAAGTGCCAAGGAGGTGAGGGAAACAGAGATTCTCGAGGCGATCTTATTCGGCCATCAATCCCTCAAGCCCGTGATCGATCTCCAGAATCAACTCAAATTGAAGGTGGGAGTAACTCCCAAGCCATTTGAAGTTCAGAAGATTGAGGAGACCCTCTATGAAAAAGTGGAGTCCCTTACCCGAGAGAGGCTGAAAGAGGCTTTTTATATCAAAGAGAAGACAAGAAGGAGAGAGTACTTAGAGGAGACCCTCCAGCGGACGTTTCAGGAGTGCGGGGCAGAGGATGAAAGCTCTCAGAGAATCGTGAAGGCTGCCCTCGATGAGTTTAATCGAAAACTGGTCAGGCGGCTGATCCTGGAGGAAAAGAAGAGAATCGACGGAAGAAGCCTTACGGAGATTCGTCCCATTTCCTGCGAAGTGGGAATCCTTCCACGGACCCATGGTTCTGCCCTCTTTACGCGGGGGGAGACCCAGGTTCTTGCAGTCGTCACCTTTGGAACATCTGAGGATGAGCAGAAGATCAACTCCCTGACGGGCGAGACCTACAAGTCTTTCATGCTCCATTACAATTTTCCTCCTTTCTCCGTGGGAGAGGTTTCACCTTTGAGAGCACCCAGCCGTCGGGAGATCGGACATGGAGCCCTTGCGGAAAGGGCGATTCTACCCGTCCTTCCTTCGAACGAGAAGTTCCCTTACACCATACGGATTGTTTCAGAGGTGCTGGAATCGAACGGATCCTCGTCGATGGCAACGGTGTGTGGAGCAAGCCTCTCACTAATGGATGCCGGTGTTCCGATCAAGGCTCCTGTGGCCGGAATTGCAATGGGTTTGATCCTGGAAGACGAAAAATCGGCCGTTCTTTCAGACATCCTCGGTGATGAGGACCATTTTGGAGATATGGACTTCAAAGTGGCAGGGACCGCCGAAGGGGTGACAGCCATCCAGATGGACATTAAGATCCGGGGTATCTCCAAAGAGGTCATGAGAAGCGTTCTTGATCAGGCCCGGGAGGGTCGAATCCATATTCTGGAGAGGATGAAAGAAACGATTGCCGAACCCCGGAAAGACCTTTCTCGGCATGCTCCGAGGATTGTCAGCCTCCAGGTCAAGCAGGAGAAGATCCGGGATATCATCGGTCCGGGGGGCAAGAATATCCGGGGCATTGTCGAACAGACAGGGGTCAAGGTCGATGTGGAAGACTCGGGAATTGTGAAGTTGGCGTCTCCGAATTATGAGGCGATTGAGAAAGCGATTTATATGATCAAAAGGCTGACCCAGGAAGTGGAAATCGGCGGATTGTACAATGGAAAAGTAAAACGCATTCTGGGCTTCGGCGCCATTGTTGAACTCTTCCCGGGAACGGATGGTCTCATCCATATCTCCCAAATAGCCGAGAACCGGATCAAAGAGGTCTCGGATGTACTGAAGGAAGGGGATGACGTTTGGGTGAAAGTTCTTGATATCGATCCGCAAGGTCGTATTCGCCTGAGTCGGAAAGCGGCGTTAAGAGAGATTAAACCTTCAGCAGAAGGGAAGGCTTAGCCCGGGATAGAAGACAAGCGGGTTTGGTTTATTCGAAATTGGAATTTGGGTATTGTTTGGGATCTGGTGCTTGGGGATTGGCGCTTTGCAACGGAGCCAACATTTTGTGACCATTCTGGACATATCTATAAGGGACGGAGAGAACAAGGGGCAAGAGGAAGGTGACGACCATTCGAAAAAATCATGAATCTTTGGATCCTTCCTGGATCACTTCGGGGAGAGGCTATCAGAAGACCGTTCTCGATAACGGGATTAAAGTGATCACGGAAGAGATTCCCTATCTCAAATCTGCCTCCATCGGAATATGGGTGAATACGGGGTCGAGGGATGAACCTCCTGAAGAAAATGGGATCTCCCATTTTATTGAGCACCTTCTTTTCAAAGGGACGGAGAGAAGAACTGCCTTCGACATCGCCAAAGAGATCGACTCGGTTGGCGGAACGCTCAATGCCTTTACCGGAAGGGAATACACCTGTTTTTATGCCAAGGTGATCGACAAGAATCTCCCCCTGGCCATCGATCTGCTTTCGGATATTTTCCTCCATTCTCTCATCGATGATCAAGATGTGGAGAAGGAGAGAATGGTCATCCTTCAGGAGATCAAGATGGTGGAGGACACCCCTGACGATTACGTCCATGATCTTTTTAACCGGGCCTGTTGGGGAAATCATCCGTTGGGTTTTCCAATCTTCGGAACCTCTGATCTGGTCCGATCCTTGAAGCGGGACCGGATCTATCAGTTCTTTAAGGAAAACTATCTGCCCAACCGGATCATCATTTGTGCCGCAGGGAATCTCCATCATCAGGAGGTGGTCGATTCGATCGGTGCCGTCTTTGGTCAGATTCCAAAGTCGGACCAGATCAAGGAAAGGGTCAGACCGGATGCGATCTCAACGACCAACATCCTGAAACGGGACTTAGAGCAGGTCCACTTCTGCCTCGGGACGAAAGGGCTCCAGTACAACCACTCGCTGCGGTTCGCCTCGTATGTCCTCAATACCATCTTGGGGGGCGGAATGAGTTCGAGGCTTTTCCAGGAAATCCGGGAGAATCGCGGCTTGGCCTACTCCGTCTACTCCTATCTTCCCGCTTACATCGATACCGGCTTGGTCGTGGTCTATGCAGGGACGAATGAAAGCTCCTTTCAAGAAGCGATCGAACTGATCCTCAAGGAGTTCAACCACCTTAAGACAGAACCCCTTCAGAATGGGGAACTGGAGATTGCCAAAGAGCAATTGAAGGGGAATCTTCTGCTCAGCCTCGAAAGTTCTGATAATCTGATGGCGCGATTGGCCAAGAACGAAATCTATTTTGAATCCTACTTGCCCGTGGAGCAGGTCATCAAAGGGATTGATGAGGTGGAGGAAAGAACGGTTCGTGATTTAGCGAAGGACATCTTTGATGAGCGATTCTTTTGTCTGACGGTCTTAGGCCCGGTTGACGGAGAGGGTGCTAAAAAGAACCTGTTGACGTAAACCCTGTTACAAATTTCAGGGGCCCATTTATTCTAAAGGGGGCGGGCTTCGAAACAGATCGATGAAGGAAGTGAAGATTCCTATTAGACGTTTGAAGAAAGATCGACCCCTTCCCCTGCCGCAATACATGACCCATGGTTCTTCCGGAATGGATCTCTTCGCCTGCCTTGAAAAAGAGATCACTTTGGAGCCGGGAGAAAGGAAACTGATTCCCACCGGAATTGCCGTAGCGATCCCTGAAGGATTCGAGGGCCAGATCCGCGCCCGAAGCGGTTTGGCGATTCAACATGGAATCGGTGTGGTCAATGGTCCGGGGACGATTGATGCCGATTATCGGGGGGAAATCTCTGTTCTTCTGATCAATTTCGGCAAATCGTCTTTTGCCATCCGTCACGGTGACCGAATCGCCCAGATGGTCATCTCCAGAGTTTTTCGCTCCCAGTTTGAAGAAGTTGATGAACTTCCTGCGACCGGAAGACAAGAGGGGGGATTTGGCCACACGGGCCGTTAGGGCAAATCATCAATGCAAATGGCTCAATTCGCGATGGTCATTTCGCATTGTGAAGAAGATTCAAGATGGAGCTCGCTGTTAATTTTGCAATGCTAATTTTCCATTTTGCATTGATCCTTTTTAGATCTTTTCTGGGTTCAACCCATGGAACAACTCCTCGATCAGTTTCTCCACTACGTCGTCGTTGAGAAAGGTCTTTCCAGGAATACGATTGATGCTTACAGCCATGGTTTGAATCGTTTCTTGGATTACCTGAAGGCCAAAGGGGTCCAGGAGATTTCGAGGGTGAGCAAGCTCGACGTCAGGGCATTCCTCCTGGCCTTGAAGAGACAAGGACTTTCGACCAAGACCGTGGTGAGAAACCTGGCAGCCATTCGAAGCTTCTTTCACTTTCTCATTCAAGAGGAAATTTTAGAAGCCAACCCGATTGAGGAATTGGAATCTCCCAGAATACCCAAAACCTTGCCTGAAATCCTGACCCTGAAGGAAGTGGAGCGATTGTTGGAACAGCCTGATCCCAAGACTCCCATGGGGATCAGAGATCGGGCCATGCTGGAAGTGCTCTATGCGACAGGAATGAGGGTCTCCGAACTGACACGGCTTCCGATCAATCAGGTCAACCTGGAGGCCGGGTATGTTCTCGTCTTGGGAAAAGGTTCCAAAGAAAGGATCATCCCCCTCGGAAACGAGGCGATGAAATGGGTGACCCACTATTTAGGGGGGGCGAGAGGGAGACTTGCGAAGAGAAAGGAGAGCCCCTTTCTTTTTGTCAACCGCATGGGAAATGGTTTAAGCAGACAGCAGTTCTGGAAGATGATTAAGGCCTACGGCCGGAGAGGAGGGATTCGAAAAAGGATTACTCCCCATCTTCTGCGTCATTCCTTCGCGAGTCATCTTTTGGAGAGAGGGGCGGATCTCCGTTCTGTCCAGATGATGCTCGGCCATGTGGATATCTCGACCACTCAGATCTATACCCATGTCACCGGCGAACGATTGAAGAAGGTTCACCAGAAGTTTCACCCAAGAGGCTAAGGGGGACAAGTTTGAGAGTTATGAGTGAAGAACTTAGAATTCCTAATTCACAACTCATCATTCATAGTTCCTCAATTGATTTATTATGGAAGTGATCACCACCCACACCAATGCGGATTTCGATTCTCTGGCCTCGATGCTGGCAGCCAAGAAACTATATCCCGACGCGGTCTTGGTCTTTCCGGGTTCCCAGGAACGAAACCTCCGGGATTTTTTCATCCACTCCGCCCTTTACGCGTTCGAGGTGGAGCGGATCAAGAATATCGATCTTCGAGAAGTGAAACGGCTGATCTTGGTGGACACGCGGCAGATCAGCCGGATCGGGAAGTTCGCTGAAATCGCATCCAATCCGGGGGTGGAGATTCACATCTATGACCATCACCCTCCGTCTCCGGAAGATGTCCATGGTTCTTTAGAGGTGATCTCCGAGGTCGGGGCAACGGTGACACTCCTTCTGAATGCCTTTCGGGAGAGGGAGATCCAGATTACTCCCGATGAAGCCACCGTCATGATGGTCGGCATTTATGAGGACACAGGAAATCTCACTTTCCCCTCCACCCGAGAGGAGGATTTCAAAGCGGCTGGGTACCTGCTTCAGAAGGGCGCCAATCTCAGCATCCTCTCCAATATCATCACCAAGGAACTGACTGCCGAACAAGTCTTCTTGTTGAATGACCTGATCCAATCCGCCACCCGATATAACATTCACGGCATCGATATCGTCATTGCCCAGGCCTCCCTGGACCATTATATCGGGGACATTGCCATCCTTGTTCACAAATTAAAGGATATCGAAAACCTGGATGTCCTCTTCGTTCTGGTCCGCATGGAGGACCGGATCTACCTGATCGGAAGAAGCCGGCTCGAAGAGGTCAATGCGGCGGAGATCGCAGGCGAATTTGGAGGCGGAGGACATCCCACTGCGGCATCGGCCACGGTCAAGGGGATGGCCCTGGCCGAGGCCCATGACCGGTTGATGAGGACGCTCAGAGAGATGGTCAAGCCCAAAAGGGCGGCTAAGGACGTGATGGTCTATCCCGTCAAGACGATCGAACCGGATCGGACCTTGGAAGAGGCCGGGGAAGTGCTGAGGCGATATAATCTGAATATTCTTCCGGTCCTTCACGAAGAGAGGGTCATGGGTTTGATTTCCAAGCAGGTGGTCGAAAAGGCTGTGCATCATGGGCTGAAGGGTTCCTTGGTCAGAGAATATATGACCACGGAATTCTCTACGGTCTCCCCGGAAGCCCCTTTCTCTCAGGTCCAGGAGCTGATCATCGGACAGAATCAAAGCCTTCTTCCTGTAATGGAGAAAGATCGCTTGGTCGGTACGATTTCGATTGCGGATGTGATGAGGGTTCTCCAAGAGGAGATGATGAAATCGGTCAAGGAGGTCTCGGTCTTCGAAGGTCAGCCCCTTTATGCTCGGAAGAAGATCATCTCCAAATTGATGAAAGAAAGATTTCCCGATCGTCTTCATAACCTGCTGGTTGAATTTGGCAGGGTAGGGGATGAACTGGGCTACTCGGTCTATGCCGTAGGAGGGTTCGTCAGGGACCTCTTGATGAGAGTGGAGAACTTCGATGTGGATATTGTGGTGGAAGGGGACGGTATTCGCTTGGCCGAAGAGTTCGAAAAGAAGTTTCCTTGCCGAATCCGAACGCATAAGAAATTTGGCACGGCGATCATTCTCTTTCCGGACAATTTGAAAATCGATGTGGCCACCGCCCGTCTGGAGGTTTATGACTCTCCGGCCGCCCTTCCCACAGTGGAAAGAGGGTCGATCCGGATGGATCTCTATCGGAGAGATTTTACGATCAACACGCTGGCCATCCAGCTCAATCCGAAGGCCTTTGGTGAGCTGATCGATTTTTTCGGCGGAGTGAAAGATATCAAAGACAAGGTGGTCCGTGTTCTTCACAACCTCTCCTTTGTCGAGGATCCGACCCGGGTCTTTCGGGCGATCCGCTTCGAGCAGAGGCTGGGGTTCCAGATTGGAAAACCGACCCAAAGCCTGATGCGGAATGCGGTCAAGATGGGTTTCATGGATCGTCTCTCGGGAGGAAGGGTCCTTTCTGAACTCGTCCTGATCCTCGAGGAGGAGAATCCGGTCCCTGCTCTGAGGCGAATGAAAGATTTTAACCTCTTCCACTTCCTTCACCCCCAGATCAGATTTGATGAAGAAGCGATGCTCCTTTTTGAAAGGATCCATCATGCCATCGCCTGGTTCGATCTTCTTTTTTTGGACGAGGAATATGACCGCTGGCTGACCTATTTTTATGGCCTGATCGACTCCTTGAAAGAAGCCGAGATCGAGGAATTATGTCAGCGATTGGTGGTCAATGACAAGCTTCGCAAGAAGGTGACGGAGGGAAAGCGTCAGGCGGATCAGGTCCTGCTCCAGATCTTTTCCTGGATCAATGCGGACCGTCTTCCGAAACGATCGGAAATCTATTCCGTTCTTGATCCCCTCTCCACCGAAGAAAAGCTCTATATGATGGCCAAGACAACCCAGGTGGAAACCCGGCGCTACATCTCCCTCTATTTCACGCAATTGAAGGACACGAAACCCCTGTTGAAGGGAGCCGATTTGATTCAAATGGGGATCAAACCGGGTCCTTCCATCAAAAGGGCTTTGACCCATCTTCTTCAAGCCAGGTTGGATGAACAGGTGACCACGCGGCAGGACGAAATGGAATATATCGCGAAGTTCCAGGGGGCAGAATGATGGAAGAAGATCACGTGGAGATGGATTCATCATTCTCGGGGGAGACCCCCTATACCTTTCGTTTGGACATATTCGAAGGGCCCCTCGATCTCCTGCTCCACCTCATCCATAAGAATGAATTGGACATCACCAATATCCCGATCGCCCTGATTACGGAGCAGTATCTGGAGTATCTCAGGCTGATGAAAGTCCTCAATCTGGATGTCGCCGGCGAATACCTCCTGATGGCTTCCACCCTCCTATATATCAAGTCGAAGACCTTACTTCCCACTTCTTCGGAGGAAGAAGCGGAGGAGGGGGAAGATCCCCGGGCCGAGTTGATCCGAAGGCTACTCGAGTACCAAAAATACAAGGAGGCGGCAGCCGAGTTGGAGAAAAGGCCCATGCTGGATCGGGATGTCTTCGCTCGCTCGATTGCCATGGAGATAGAGGATGGAGAAGAGGAGGAAAGGGTGGAAGTGAGCCTCTTCGAGCTGGTGGAGGCTTTTCGTAAAGTTCTGGAGCGAGCCAAGGAGGAGGAGTTCCACGAAGTGGTTTTAGACCGCCTCAGTGTGGAAGAAAGGGTTCAAGAACTCCTTTCCCTCCTTCAAAGGGAGAAACGGAGCATGGCTTTTCATCTCCTCTTCCCGGAGCAGGCCTCACGGAGGATGATTATTATCACTTTCTTGGCCGTCCTCGAATTGGTCAAGATGAAACTGATCCGCATCTTTCAATTGGCTCCTTTCGAGACCATCCGTCTCTCGCTGGCTTAGGGCAGGTGAATCTATAACCCCCCTTCCTCCCCCCTTAATTTAAGGGGGGAATAGAGGGGGGTTATGATGGGGAGAAAGGGAGATAAACTCCCTGTTTGATTGGAGGGGTCTATGAAACGCAAACGAATCCTGGTGGGAATCGGAGTGATGGCCGCATTGTTCATTTTCTTCTTGGTGATTCTTTTGATCATTGGACAGTTCGCGGGGAAGCGCGGTCATTTCGCCCGGGGGGATAAGATCGCTGTCGTGGAGATCAAGGGAGTGATTACCCAATCGTCCGGAGTGATTGAAGAGATCAACCAATACCAGGAGGATGAAAGGGTCAAAGCGATCATTCTGAGGATCGATTCTCCTGGGGGAGGCGTAGGCCCCTCGCAGGAGATTCACCGCGAGGTATTGAGGATTAAATCGAAGAAGACGGTGATCACATCCATGGGATCTGTTGCGGCCTCCGGGGGCTACTACATCGCCTGTGCCTCCGATCTGATCGTCGCCAATCCGGGGACGATCACGGGTTCGATTGGTGTCCTGATGGAATTTGCGAATCTCGAGGAGCTTTTCAAGAAAATCGGGATCAAAGGCGTGGTCGTGAAGAGCGGCGAGCATAAAGATATTGGATCTCCGCTGCGGGAGATGACCCCGGAAGAAAAACAGATCCTGCAAACGGTGATCGACAATGTTCATCGCCAATTCATTCAGGCCGTGGCAGAAGGAAGAAAGATGGATCAGGAGAAGGTGACCCAGATTGCAGACGGCCGGATCTTGACCGGAGAGCAGGCCAAGGAGGCCGGGCTCGTCGATTACATCGGAAATCTTCAGGATGCCATCGATATCACGGCCAAGAAGGTGGGCATCGAGGGAAAGCCGAACGTCATCTATCCGAGGAAGAGGCTTTCGGTTTGGGAGCTTCTCGTAAGAGAGATGGCGTCAACCTTTCTCGACGTCTTAAGTGAAAAGGGATTTGAATTGAACTATCGCGTCTTCTCCCCGGCCGGATGAGGCGCTTCTCCCCCATCCGCCATCCATTGGGAGATCTGTTTCATATCCTCCCAGACGTCTCTCTTTCGATCGGGATTCCGTAACAGGTAAGCAGGGTGATAGGTGGGAACAACTTTGATTCCCGAAAAGTCAAAGAACTTTCCCCTGAGGCTCGTGATCTTTGCGTCGGTCTTGAGAAGGGTCTGGGCTGCAAAGGTTCCCAAGGCGCATATGATTTTTGGCTGGATTGCCTGAATCTGCCGTAGGAGAAAAGGAGAGCAGGTTTGGATCTCGTCGGGCTCGGGATTTCGATTCTGTGGAGGACGGCACTTGATGATATTGGCGATGTAGACCTCCTCTCTCTCAAGATGGATGGACTGAAGAATCTTGGTTAAGAGTTGTCCGGCCCTTCCGACAAAAGGTCTTCCCTGGACGTCTTCTTCATAACCGGGGCCTTCGCCGATGACCATCAATGTCGCCTTCTTATTTCCCTCTCCGAATACGAGGGTGCGCCGTGTCTTGTGGAGCTTGCATCGCCGACAATCTCCCAACTCCTTTCGCACTTCTTCGAGGGTGGGAGATGTAGGGGGAGCAACGGATGAATCAAGGGAAAGCTGTTGCAGGCTTTCTTCGGAGAAAGGAATATCTTCAATCCCCATTTCTTTCAGATATTCGAGATAGGACTTGAGATCCGCAACGATCTCTTGAAGGACTTGATCCATTTTGATTCACCTAATAAGATAAGATTGAAATAGCCTTTTTAACGCCCCCTGTCAAGGCAAGCATTCATTCTTTTATCCGAGTTAATTCCGTATTGGACCTGTCCTACGGTTATGACCCCAACGGCAATGTTATCTCCATTGTGGATGGCCTCAATCCTCCGGCAGGCCCAGCCCTTCAGCCATTGGAAACCTACACCTATGGGCCGGGGACAAACAGATTGACCGAGATATCAGGGACGCCTCCGACCACTTTTGAGTATGATAATGGGTATCCTGATCGCAATGGGAACATCACCTCAGAGACCATCTCACCGAACGGTTTAACTTACGTTTACGATGCCTCCAATCAGCTGAAGCAGGTTCTATATAACAGCAATGAGATAGCGGCATACACTTATAACGGAGCGGGCCGGAGAATCAAGAAAGTTGCTGGAGGAGTGACCACAATCTTTCATTACGATCTTAATGGCCATCTGATTGCCGAGACCAACCAGAACGAAACGATGCTTGCGGAGTATGTCTATCTTGGCGATCAACTTCTCGCTATGATTAAGCCCGGAGAAAATGTATACTATTTCCATAACGATCATCTGGGACACCGAGGGTGTTGACAGACTCAAGCCAGCAGGTTGTTTGGCGGGCCGATTACGCCCCCTTTGGAGCAGCGATGATTTCAATTGAGACGGTTCAAAATCCCTTCCGTTTCCCGGGCCAATACTATGATCAAGAGACGGGTCTGCATTATAACTATTTCCGGTATTATGATCCGACAACTGGGAGGTACGTAACCCCCGACCCGATTGGGCTGGAGGGGGGGATTAATCTCTTCAGCTACGTCGCAGGCAACCCAGTGAGATGGGATGATCCGTGGGGTTTAATAAGCCGAAGAATTAAGATAGGAGGGCATATATATGAATATCGTCCAAGTGATCACCATGGAGTGAATCCACCAGAGGTTCATGTGCATGATATAGAAACGCGCGAAAAGGTTGGCGCAGAGACCGGCAAGATCTATGACCCAAAAGGCAAAACAGTTTGTGGGAAACTTAGTCCCAAGGCCCTTAGCAGGCTTTAAAAAGTATTGAAGGCCTTAGGCTATCTGGGTATTGCGCTGACAGCCTATGAAACATATGAGTCAATAACTGCTGATGAGGCTCAGGCACTTGAAAACCTTTTATATATGCTCAAGCCAATACGAGCAGATCAAAGAGAAAAAATGTTACAAGAGATTATTAAGAACAACCCTGATAAATTTATTGAGATTCAAGATGGAGAGAAGAAGAAATGACATTAACAATCAGATGCAAGCCACTCATGGAGTCTAATAAGAACGGAGTTATTGGAGAGGATCATGAGATTTCCATTATTGAAGAACCAAAAAATTAGTTATCCGTCAAGAAATAAATGCGCATGGTGTAAGCGAGATAAGGTATCTGAACCCCATTCAATGGCTGCACTTTCAGGAGGAGCCATGCTTGTAAATCGGAAAACCGGAGATGGAGGACCTGATCCTAGACTTGATGGATTCTTATCTTTGACTTGGCATGGAGCACATACAAACGAGGGAGGGCAAGGTAAATATCCGGACGTATATGAACCCTTGGAAATCGCCAAAGATGTTAAGGGAGGACAGTACGAGATAAGTTTCTGTTCAACCAAATGCCTCAGAGCGTTTCTTAATTATGCTGTCGATACGTTGGAAAAAAAGGTGAAGATAAAGAGGTAAGTGATAAGTAAAGATAACGAGGGTCGGTCTTGACGATCGACGGGCCTGACTAACCTCTTTAAATCCGTTCTTTGAAAACTGAACATAAAGTGGATGCGGGGTCAGGTTTGCATTGTTGCAAATTATTGCATGATGTAATCCCACGCTCGTGAGCAAGGAGCTTAATATGACAAAGAGAAAATTAAGACATGGAAAATGGTTTGAGGTTTCTTTCATGGGAGCGTTCATTGTAATCTCTCTTTTATCGGCAAGTAGCATCAGGGCTGATAGCAATCCATACGTATCCGATCCTAAACTCACGGTCGGCCTGAAGGTCCCGCAACCGAAATACCTGTCTCCGGCGCAGTTAAAGGAGCTTGGAAACTGGGGAAAGTTTTCTCCTGCACCAATGCAACCCAAGTATATTTTTCCTCCCAGGTCTCCGAGCGGGGTGGGGGTTTCTGTGGCGTCTGTGGCGTCCCAACCCATGGGGTTGCTGACAGGAGGGCCGGGGGCCGGAAAGACGATCTTTGTTTACGATGACCTAAACCGACTGATTCGTGCGGTGTATGATCAAACGACAGTGATTTACACGTATGATAAAGCAGACCGATGGAGACGATTGATTTTGATGCGGATGCTATGAACGATATTGCCATCTATCGTACTGCGACTGGCTACGGCTATTGGAACATCATCCCTTCCTCAACACCGGGGGCTCCGTATAGTTATCCACGGGGTATTCCTACTGATATTCCAGTGCCCGGAGACTATGATGGGGATGGGAAGACAGATTTGGCGGTGTGGCGGCCTGGTGACGGCTACTGGCGCATTCTTCGTTCTTCTGATCAGGGAGTAATCCAGACCAACTGGGGCACTGGCTCGATGAACGATATCCCAGCACCAGGTGACTATAATGGAGATAAAAAGACAGATCTGGCTGTTTATAGATTCAGTGACGGTAATTGGTATATTTACCCCTCGGGAGGGAACCCCCCTTACTACGTACAATGGGGTGGAGATCCGTCAGATATTCCTATAAGGACAATTCTTTCATCCTATTGAAAAATGGCTATTGGGCGAATAGAATGTCCTGCCTTTCCCATTTCAGTCTTTAGAATATGAAAGAGGGGGGTATTCTATTGCCCCTCCCCCCTCTTAAGTTTCCGTGCGAATCGTATAATGAGGATTTTTAATAATCCTCGATTTCAAAACTTGACGTACTTTCCGAATTCTTTGACGATCTCTTCAGGCTGATTGAGCGTGAAATTGACCACCTTGAGGCACTCGTCTGCGGGAACATAATCAAAGTCCGTCTTATTTTTTTCGACATCATTTACGAACTCGGGGTCCTTACCGACCTCAGCAAAAGCCTTCCTTAAAATATTCATCACCTCGGCAGGTGTCCCCGGCGGGGCGACATAGGGCCGGCCGATCAGGTTTCCTGCGGAATACATTGCCATTATGGATTGGCCCATTTTATCGGAGGCAAATTTCTCATCCACGGGCAGGTTCTCGGCCCCTTTCTGGGAGACCCTTCCGCGAAGTAGGGGACGCACCAATCCTCGATCAATGAAGGGCTTGAGTGAATTGAACGATCCTGCCCTGCCATCCACCTCTTTTCTCTCGATCGCAAGCATCACTTCCGGGCTTGCAGGATAGATCGCAATCTTTATATTTAACCCTGTGTAAACTTTGAGAAGGGTGGGAAAAACAAAGGTTGCATCCGTCGCGCCGGTTGCTCCCAGAACGATTTGATTCTTGGACTTGATCAGCTCTTCATAAGTCTTGTAAGGAAGATCCGAGCGAATCGTAAAGAGATAAGCCTCCGGACCCGATCCCCCGACCCACGAGAATTTCCTCAGATCAAACCTCATCCCCTGTACCTTCATTAATTGTGCGACGAGAAGGGAACGGAAAACGGTCGCAATGGTGAGGCCATCGGGTTTGGCGATGTTATAGACATGATTGGCGGCGATCATCGTGCTCGCCCCGACCATATTCTCGACGATGATCGTAGGTTTTCCGGGGATATATTTGGGGAGATGCCTTGCGAGAATTCTGGCGACGATATCAAATCCCCCTCCCGGCGAAACGCCGACGATAATCTTCATAACCTTGCCCTCATAGT
Organism: Thermodesulfobacteriota bacterium; assembly: GCA_041947025.1. Taxonomy (GTDB): domain Bacteria; phylum Desulfobacterota; class BSN033; order BSN033; family UBA1163; genus CAVTZZ01. The sequence goes on along the minus strand of JBHGBJ010000005.1, from coordinate 35,366 downwards.
AGGGAGCTGCCTGGGGCTTCGAAGGAAGGATCAGCAGTGTGAGAAGAAAGAAACTGATTAACAAACAATAAGAGCACATAGACAGACGTCGTTTCATGGCCTTACCTCCTTTAGCAGGCTGCTCAAGAACGCCCCTCTGGGCATTCTTGAGCAGCCGATGGAAATCGACTTTTTTAGCAACCTGTCGGATTAAAACCTCCCTGGTCACGGTTGGGCTGCAAGCAGGTCTTGAATGACGAGCTCCCTGCCGATCCGGAAAAGGGTGTAGAGCATCTGGTCGCTGTGGCTGACAATTCGAATAACCCACGCCCCTTGATTGGCTGCGTCAAGGGCCCTGAGTTTTCCTTTCAACATGTTCATGAGGGTTTTCGAATCTGTCTTGACCATGGAGACCTGTAAAGAGATCTTCCCATATTCACACTTATCATGAACCCCGGTCTTGACCGAGATAACCCCTCGATTCACCTCAAGAAAGAACAACGGTTTTCCGTCTACTTCAAATTGATAGAGATGCTCATAATTATCAATCACCCGGCGGGCCTCTTCTGTCTGCCCGACCCGGGTAAATAGGTCAGATGCCAGCTTCACAAGTTCTTTTTCCATGATTAATCCCTCCTACATTTAAATAGACCATCCGGCATAGGATCCATGCGCAAAATCTGGCTCGGGTCGCCAAAACGGCTTGCAAATTCCCACATCTCCGGGTCGTCGAGCATGACAAGACGGCCGTTATCAACCAGCTTTTCCCCGTCCACATAGACGGTCTGATTATGGACAAAGGTATCGATGTGGCGGTTGGATACAACGTCGGTGCCGGCGGCATCGTGGCCCAGGGCGTTGTGCAGGGTGTCGGGTCTCGAGTGCATTCCGGTGAAGTAGGCCTCGACCGGCGCCGTCGGGTACCCGAAGGCATTCGATTTGGGGTGGATCCCAAACATGCACTCGCCCCACCACCTCGCATTCTTGTCTCCGGTTTCTACCAGATTGATCAGCCATTCGGTGGACTCACCCTCTCCTGAAATGTCCACAGCCCAATTGTTATCCCATACGATCTTGATCGGTTTACTCATAAACACGACAGGAGGGGAAAGCTGGGGGTTGATCGCTTCCGCATAGAGAACGCCGTAGCCTTTTCGAGGCAGCAAACCCACCCGTCCGCCCGGGACCCCTATGATATCGCCTGCCATATGCAGAGGATCGTGGCTCCCCATGATCCCTTCCGCATAAATCTCAAAGGAAATATCCGTGCCCAGGGGGGTTGTCACCCGGACGTTCTTTCCCTGTTTCAAGAGGGAGATGACCCTTCGACCGATCTCATAAACAATATCGCACGGCATGCGGCCGAAGTCCGACTCCATGGTCTGCCTGCTCATCAGCTCGTTGCGGATGACGATCGCCCCATATTCGGCCCGAGGGATTTTCATATACTCCGCATCCCGGTACCTCATGCCGTAGGCATAAAACGGATCGATCCCGGCATGAAGAATCAAGTCGGCACCGATCAATGCTTTTCGAAGCACCCTCGAGGGCTCCTCCATCAACCCCGGGAAATTGTGCCTCTCCGATCTTCCTCTGACCCGGATGACGGTCACATGGGCTCCCTGTTCCTCGGCGGCGATCACCAGGGCGTTGATCACATCGTCATCCTGGCCCCGCGAAGCAACCAGGGCAACCTCTGTCCCTTGCTTGATACGGGAGTATTTGACAAGATTACGGGCACCCTGAAGGAGCTCGAGGGTGAGTCCCTTGTGCTGGGACATCGCCCCTGTCCCCTCGTCCTCTAACGAAGCCCGGGCTGAAACTTTTTCAGACTTCTCTTTTCCATCCATCTTTCCACGTTCTCCTTTCTATCAGCCTTTCTGCTGAACAATAGTATTCATTGTAATCGATCACCTGATACGATGATGTGATACGATTATGCGTTTGCTCTTTAACACCAAAGAAACGGGATGTCAACTTTATTAGGTTCTTTGGATCATTCCCTGAGTTTTCAAAAAATTTGTTGCAAAACTTTTTTTTTTGATATATTGATGAAATCACCTGGAAATTTGAGCGAACACGTTGTCGTTCTTCAGCGCTTACAAAGAAACTTCAATCAAAAGGAGGAACGTATGGGCAAGAAATGTTTTTTGTTAGGAGGTATCTTCGTCGGACTTATTCTCATTTCTTCTCCTGCCTTTGCCGCTGCGCCCTTTTATGAAGGCAGGACGATCCGGATCATCGTGGGCTATTCCGCCGGGGGCGGCTACGATACCTATGCCAGGGTTCTTTCCCGGCATATGGGCAGACATATCCCGGGGAATCCCGCCATCATCGTTGAGAATATGACCGGGGCCGGAAGTCTGATCTCGGCCAACCACCTTTACAAGGTGGCCAAGCCTGACGGCCTTACGATCGGCCATTTCAACGGGGGACTGTTTTTTAACCAGGTTTTGGGAGAGCAGGGGATCGAGTTTGATGCGAGAAAATTCCAGTTCATCGGGGCTGCGGTGACAGAAGATTGTGCCATTGCTTTTACGAAGGCAAGTGGCATTACCAGTATAGAAAAGTGGATGGCTTCCAAAACGCCAGTCAAGATGGGTGGTGTCGGGCCGGGTGCCTATGCGCCGGATAACGTCATTCGGCTGGTGAAGGTGGCGCTCAATCTGCCCATTCAACTGGTCTCCGGCTACAAAGGGACCGCGGATATCCGTCTGGCTTGTGAGAGCGGAGAGCTGGCAGGGACTTCCTGGGGATGGCAGTCGATGAGGGTGACCTGGCGTAAGGCGATTGAGACGGGCGACGTCATTGTCGTGCTTCAGACAGTGCCTAAGGCGTTTCCGGATCTCCCCAAAGTTCCACTCGCAATCAATTATGCAAAGACGGCTGAGGCGCGCCAATTGGTCGAGCTGGGCATCCATAGCCCAAGCATATTCGCCCGGCCCTTTGTCCTGCCTCCGGGCACTCCCGAGGATCGGGAGCAGATTTTGAGCAAAGCCTTCCAGGAAACCCTGAAAGACAAGGAATTCCTGGCGGAGACGGAAAAGGCGAAATTGGATCTGGCTCCTGTCTCCAGCGAAGAGCTTGAAAAAGCGGTGGCCGGGATCTTCAAGATGGACGCTGCGATGACAGCCAAGATGAAGGATATCCTGTTCAAGTAGTCCAGAGCCTGTAATTGCCTATATTTCTCTCTTATCGCTTCCTCTCCCCCTCTTCATTTAAGAGGGGGAAGAGGGCGCGTTAGATTAGGGTGATGAAAGATTAGATTTTCATCGTTCGGGGGAGTCTTTCCCGCATGGCAGAGATAGGGGTTTCCTTCGTCTCGGGATTCTTGCAGATATTCACCTGGACCACTTTTGGACTGATGGTCTTGGGCATTATCATCGGTTTTATGGTGGGTATTCTTCCGGGGCTGGGCGGACCGACCGCCCTTGCCCTCATGCTTCCCTTCATTGTCAAGATGAATCCGGTTCAGGCCTTTGCATTCCTGATCGGTATGGCGGCAGTGGTCAACACCACCGGTGATATTACCTCCATCCTCCTGGGGGTTCCTGGCGAGCCAACAGCCGCGGCTACGATCGTGGATGGCCATCCCATGGCCAAGAGGGGCGAGGCGGGCCGGGCATTGGGAGCGGCCCTGATGAGTTCTCTGGTGGGCGCAGTTTTTGCCTCCTTTGCCTTAGCCTCCGCCATCCCGATTGTCCGGCCCCTGGTCCTCACATTCGGGTCTCCGGAGTTCTTCATGCTCGCCATCCTGGGCATCACCTTTGTGGCCTCCTTGAGCGGTGAAGCCCTGTTGAAGGGTATTATCGCCGGAGGGATCGGTTTGTTTCTCGCTACGGTGGGACTTTGTCAAATGTCCGGGGTCCAGCGTTATACGTTTGGTCAAACCTTTCTATGGGATGGCATCGGTCTGGTACCGATCACCATCGGGTTCTTTGCGATTCCCGAAATCATCGATTTGGCCGTCCATGGTTCAAGCATTGCTGAGGAGCGCGTGGGGAAATTGGGCGGTGTGATGGAAGGAGTGAAAGACACTTTTCGCCACTTTTGGCTGACCATCCGATGCAGTGCCATCGGTTCTTATATCGCCATCATTCCTGGGTTGGGAGGAGCCACCACCCAATGGTTGGCCTATGCTCATGCCGTACAAAGTTCCCCCGACAAAGAGCGTTTCGGAAAGGGTGCTGTGGAGGGGGTCTTAGGTCCCGGTGCGGCCAACAACTCCACATTGGGCGGAAGCCTGATCACAACCATCGCCTTCGGCATACCTGCCAGCGTCACCATGGCGATTCTAATGGGGGCCTTTCTGATCCAAGGGATTATCCCCGGCCCTGATATGCTCATCCCCGAACCCAAAGGACACCTTGCATTAACGTTTTCTTTCGTCTGGATCAATGTGGCCTCCAATTTCGTTACAGTGGGAATCTGCTTTCTCATTCTGAATCTACTGGTGAAAGTCACCTATATTCGGGGCAATCTTGTCATCCCTTTTATTCTTCTGCTGATCTATCTCGGAGCCTTTGCGGAAAAGAATACCTTTGAAGACCTTATCCTCGTCCTGTTCTTTGGCGTGCTGGGCTGGATTTTGGTCCGCTTTGACTGGCCGCGTCCCCCTCTGATCCTCGGGCTTGTCCTCGGACCTCTTGCCGAAAACAGACTTTTCCTTTCTTCGGATAACTATGGTCTCGCATGGCTTTCACGACCGGGTGTATTGATACTGATGGGGCTGACCCTGGTGGGTGCCTTTTACCCCCTTCTCAAATTGAGATGGCAAAGGAGAAGACTGGAAAGGGTTGAAGCCTCTTCCCGAGAGGAAGTGAGCCATAAGGAGTCGCCCTTATTGCGATTGAGCTGGGAGAACGTTTTCTCTCTCTTCATCATCGTGGTAATAGCCTTAGCCCTGTGGCAAAGCAGGCGTTTCGATTTCAGAACTGGGCTTTTCCCGTGGGCGATCGGGTTCCCCGTCCTTTTTCTCACTCTTTTCCAATTGGTGATGGAACTCCTGGGGAGAGGGAGTAAAAAGAACGGGGGGCACCCGGATCAAGCGGAAGTAAGCCTGCCGCCCGGTTTGGTGAATCGCCGGACAGCGGCGATGTTTGGTTGGATCTTCGGCTATTTCGCAGCCATCTGGCTCCTGGGTTTCTCGTATGGGGTGCCTTTATGCACGTTTCTCCAACTTAAGATTTTTGGCCGAGAGAAATGGTTTCTCGGTCTTATTTATACCGCCACGGCCTGGGTCCTGATCTATGGTATTTTCGATCGTGTTCTTCACGTTCCCTTCCCGCAAGGTCAGCTTTTTGTCTGGTTAGGATTGTATCCTTCATAAGATTTCTAAGGAAGCACGGAAATCTCCGGCGGCACAGAGACGAAAGTCATTCAAAAAACAGGAAAAATCTGAGCCATGAGGGGCGGTGAAAATTTTTTTCAGAACCCTTCATTTTTCTCTTGACAAACAGTAATACATTATACAATAATACGTTTACTTTTTCCCCGATTGGGCTTTCGACGGCGTGCAAAAGGAAGAGACATTGGTTTTCAACCAGGTTCGCAAGGGAAGAATTTCAGACAATATCGTGGCGCAGATCAAGGGCGCGATCTTCACAGGGACCTATCGCCCCGGGGACAAGCTGCCCTCCGAAGAGGAGCTGAAAAAGCAATTCAATGTGAGCCGGGTTCCCTTAAGGGAAGCCCTCAGGTCTTTGGAGGAGATGGGTTTGGTGACCATCCGTCCGGGTGTTTCGGGAGGGGCCTTCATCGCTCAGATGGGGACCAAGTCGGTCAGCGACTCCCTCTCCAATATGATTCGGCTCGGAAAGATCACCGACAGCGACATCTGGGAGTTCCGGATGTCGAATGAGCCCTGCATGGCCCGGTTGGCAGTTGAGCGATCGACGGACTGGGATATCAAACAGATGGAAGAGATGATCTCGGTGCGGGAGAGAGCGATCAAGGCCCGAAAGATCCCGGTGGTATCGAATATCGATTTTCATCAAGCCATTGCAAGGGCCACAAAGAATCCGTTGCACATCCTGATCATGGATGCCATCGGCGAAATCCTCCTGGAGAGCTTCAAAAGGCTCCACTTCAGCCTGGATGACCACCAGAGCATCGCCAAATTTCATCGCAAGATTCTCGAGTGCATTAAGAGAAAAGACGCCCAACAGGTTGGGGATCTGATCTACAGTCACCTCAAGGACGTCAGGAATAGGCTCAGGATTTAAGGGGAATTGGAACAACAAATATTCAACAAGGAGGTTAGGAAAATGGCAAGAGAAGAGTTAAGAAGTTTGAGGGCAATGCTGGAAACATTGAAAAAGGAAGGGTCGCTTCTGGAGACGGACCGTGAAGTCAATCCGAAACTGGAGGTGGCGGCCATTCAGAAACGTCTGGATGGAGGACCTCCCATGCTCTTCAATAAGGTGAAGGGATATCCCAACGGCAGGATCGCCACCAACGTCATGGGTTCGGACAAAATCATCGCGAAAATGTTTGGGTGTAAGGACAGGAAAGAGTTGAAGTTCAAGATCCACGAATCGATCCTTCAACCGACTCCGCCGCAGATCGTGGACAAGGCACCCTGCCAGGAAGTGGTGATCGATAAGAATATCGATGTCTGGCCGGTCATCCCGATGATCCAGCACACCCCCACCGACCCGGGAAGAACCCTGGGCGGCGGCAAAACCGTTGCCTCTCCCAAGCAGTTTTGGGGCGGATGGCACATCAGTTACAACCGGATGAATTTCCGTGAAGACCTTGGATGGAAGGATCACTCCACTTTTCAGATTTCCCCGGGATCCCATACCGACCAGATCGCAACGAAATATTATAAGAAGGAACCCATCCCATTTACGATCAACATGGGAATTCCTCCGGCGGCCACGATGGTTGCTGGATCGGGGTTCATGTACACCATCCTTCCGAGAGGTTGCGATGAGTTGGGGATTGCAGGCTCCATGCAGGGATTCCCTCTGGAGATGGTGAAATGCAAAACCATCGATGCCTATGCGATTGCCCAGGCCGAGTATGTCATTGAAGGGTACCTGGATACAACGAAGAAGGCCTGGGAAAGCCCCCTGGCTGAGAAGGACCAGAGACAGGGAGTTTATCCCTTCCATCCGGAGTGGTCAGGCTACATGGGAAAGGCCTACCGGACCTATCAATTCAATGTGACCGCGATCACCCACCGGAAAGACAGACCGATCTACGATCCTCTGATTGTCCACGGTTACGATAACCACAATATCGATGTCATCTGCCGGGAAGCCTGCTTCTTTGAATTGGCTGAAAGGATCAGTCCGGGGTTCTGCATCGATACCCACATTCCCATGTGTATTCCCGATTGGGGTGGAGTCGTTTTTCAGGTGAAAAAGAGAAGGGCGAGAGACGAGGGGTATCCGAAGAACATCCTGCACGCGGCCCTTTCCTGCTCCCTCGGCGCCCGTTTCGGCATGGTCGTCGATCCGGACATCAATATCTACTCAACCGATGACTTGATGTGGGCATTGGCGACCCGCGTGGATGCGAAAGAGGGTATCACCATCGTTGCTCCGGGCGGCATGGGACAGACCTTCCAGCCTGCAGAGCGAAGCTCGGCCGGGGAAAAGGACTGGACCCAATCGAATATCAAGTTTTCCGGCGCCATCGGACTCGATGCGACGGTCCCCTATAAATATCGAGATGCCTTCTTGAGGGCCAGCTACCCGATCGACGTGGTGAACCTGAAGGATTTCTTCACCGATCAGCAGATCGATAAGGCAAGATCCTTCCAGGAATCCTATGCGAAATGGTTCGGTGAAGCTGGAATTTAATGAAGGCGGTTTCAATTGTTTGTCATTGCGAGGAGTGGTAGCGTTGGTAGCGAACGAAGGTCGTATCGGCCTTCGCTTCGCTCGCAATGACACTTTAACGCAACCTGTTTTGTGGTCTGAGTAATAGTAAGGTCGATGGTTTGTCGTATACTCTAAACTCAGTGCAAAAAGGAAAAATCTATGGAAGAGAAAAATTTGATAAAAAGCTGTCGAGTTCTTGATCTCAGTAATGAATTAGGATTCCTTTGCGGAAAGATTATGGGCGACTTAGGGGCCGATGTCATTAAGATTGAACCTCCGGGCGGGGATCCTTCCCGGAAGTTAGGGCCCTTTTACAAGGATATTCCCCATCCCGAGAAGAGTCTCTACTGGTTTGCCTTTAACAATAATAAGAGGGGGATCACATTAAACATTGAAACCGCGGACGGCCGGGACATACTCAAACGGCTGATTGCGTCTGCGGACATTCTGATTGAGTCCTTTAGCCCTGGCTACATGGACAGTCTGGGGTTGGGTTATTCCAAGCTGAGCGAGATGACGAAGGACAAGATCATTATGACCTCCATCACCCCCTTTGGACAGGAGGGTCCTTACAAGAATTATAAGGCTTCTGATATCGGGATCATGGCCATGAGCGGGTGTATGCATCTCGTGGGTGATACGGATCGGCCTCCGGTCCGAACCAGCATTCCGGTATCGTATGTGTGGACCGGTTCTTATGCGGCCCTGGGGACGCTGATGGCCTTTTTTCATCAACAGATAACCGGCAAAGGACAGCATGTGGATGTATCCGCCCAGGCGAGCGCAGCCTGGTCCGCAGACACGGCTCCCTTTTACTGGGAAGCGGATGGCACCATGACGGGGCGGGTAGGAAACGCGATTGCCGGTCGGAGCATTCATGGAGCCGTGATGCCGGCGGCTTACCCCTGTAAGGACGGCTATATCTGCTGGCTGATCTACGGGGCGAGGTCCGGGGGCATCACGAATAAGGAAACGGCGAAGTGGATGCAGGAGAAGGGGATTACCTCCGAGTGGTTGAAGAAACAGGATTGGGATAAGTTTGATCCCGGCCCGGCCACCCAGGAAGATTTTGATCAGCTCACGAAGCCGGTCTCCAAGTTCCTGAGCGGGCTGACGAAGATGGAATTCCTCCAAGAAGCGGTCAAGAGAAGGATCATGGGTTATCCGGTGTCATCAGCAAAAGATATCTTAGAGAATCCTCAGCTTCAGGCGAGAGAAGTCTGGCAAAAGGTGGAGCACCCGGAACTGGGCGATACGATCACCTATCCCGGGTCCTGGGCCAAGTTCTCGGAAGCTTCGTTAGGGATTCGACGACGGGCTCCTCTTATCGGTGAACATAATCGAGAGATTTTCGTGGACGAATTAGGGATGACTGACCAGGAGCTGGTTGTGTTGAAACAGGGAAACGTTATTTAATTGTTGATTGATGATTGTTGATTGTCGATTGCCCCTAAGGGACTACCGCATAGGGGTGAAAAACTTTCAATCATCAATCGTCAAGGATCAATCTTAGAACGAAGAGGGAGCGGAAATATGGACGGAAAAGGAATTTTTGAGGGTGTAAAGATTCTGGAATTCGGGCAGATCGTTGCCGGACCTCTCATCTCAACCTATTTGGCCGACTACGGTGCAGAAGTGATTCACGTGGAGTCAAAAAACCGGCCTGATCAGTATAGGCTGTATCCACCGTTTAAGGACAACAAGCCCGGAATCAACCGCGGGTACGATTTTGCCATCTATAGTCATAACAAATACGGAATCACGCTCAATCTGAGAAATCCGAAAGGCGCCGAGGTTGCCAAACGACTGGTTAAGAACTGGGCAAATGTTGTGACGGAAAACTTCACCCCGGGTGTGATGAAGAGGCAGGGGCTGGGATATGAAGAGCTGAAGAAGATCAAGGAGGATCTGATCATGCTCGGCACCTGCAATCTGGGCCAGACCGGGCCCTATGCCCAGCACCCCGGGATGGGTTCCCATCTGACCCACCTGAGCGGTTTTACTCACCTGACCGGCTGGCCTGACCGGGATCCGTTGATTCTTTATGGACCCTATATCGATTTCATTGGAGTGGTCTATGGCACTCTCGCCTTGGTCGGAGCCCTCGAATATCGACGCCGAACGGGAAAAGGCCAGTATATTGATGTTGCCCAATTTGAGGGCGGTGTTCAGTATCTCATTCCAACCCTGCTTGACTATGTGGTGAATAAGAGGGTTCAAGGGAGGAATGGGAATCGTTGTGATTATGCGGCTCCCCACGCGGCATTCCCTTGCAAGGGAAAAGACCGTTGGTGCGTGATCGCCGTTTTTACGGATGACGAATGGAAAAAATTATGCCAGGTGATGGGTGACCCCGCTTGGTCGAAGGATTCGAAATTCAATACGCTCATGGGGCGGAAGAAGAACGAAGAAGAGTTGGAAAAGTTAATCGGTGAATGGACATCGAAGTTTACGCCTGACGAAGTCGTGGCGAAGCTGCAGCCAGCCGGAGTGGAAGCAGGGGTGGTGAAGAACCCGAAGGAGATGTATGAGGATCCACATTTGAATCGCTATCTCTGGGCTGAGATGACCCATCCTGAGATTGGCAAGTACCACCTGGAACTCCCCTCCTTCAGATTTTCAAAAGTTCCTCCCCAGTTGCGAATGTCCGGCCCTCTGATCGGTGAGCACAACGAACATGTTTATCGGAAATTGGCCGGTTTTTCGAAAGAAGAGTATGAGCAATTGAATAAGGAAGGAGTCTTTGAGTAGGATAATCTCCCCCTGGGGGGATTTTGAACGGGGACACTTCCCTGTCGATCAAAGGGGAGTGTCCCTAATATATCATTGACGGAGAAGATCTATGAAGATCCATGAATATCAAGCCAAGCAGTTGATGGGGGCGTACAACATTCCAATTCCCAAGGGAAATGTTGCCCGGACAGCAGAAGAAGCAAAAGAGGTAGCCTCGAAGATCGGCGGCAATCGTTTTGTCGTAAAAGCGCAGGTCCATGCCGGAGGCCGAGGCAAGGGAGGAGGCATTAAGACAGCGGATTCCCCAATCGGCGTTGGAGAGGTGGCCAAAGCCATGCTGGGCACCAAGCTGGTGACGCCTCAGACCGGCGCTGAAGGAAAGGTCATTCACAAGGTTCTGGTTGAGGAGGCCATCGACATTGCCCAGGAGATGTATTTGGGAGTCACCGTCGACCGTGGAAAAGAGTGTGCGGTCATCATTATGAGCAAGGAAGGGGGAATGGAGATTGAGGAGCTTGCGAAGAAATCTCCCGAGAAGATCCTTAAAGAATGGGTCGATCCCGGTCTTGGGTTGAAACCGTTTCAGACCTCCAAAATCTCCTTTGCCCTTGAATTGGATGCCTCTCTGAGGAGACCTGTCAGCCAGTTGATCGGGAATCTCTATAAACTATTTATCGACAAAGACTGCTCCCTTGCAGAGATCAATCCTCTTGTGATTACCAAAGGGGGACAGTTCTTGGCCCTCGATGCGAAATTGAATTTCGATGACAACGGACTCTACCGCCATAAGGATGTGGTCGAGATGAGGGACATCCTGGAAGAGGAACCACTGGAAGTGGAGGCGTCCAAGTATAATTTGAACTACATCAAAATGGATGGAAATGTAGGGTGCATGGTCAACGGAGCAGGTCTGGCGATGGCGACCATGGATGTGATCAAGCTTGCGGGAGGAACGCCGGCAAACTTTCTGGACGTCGGCGGCGGGGCAACCGTTGACATGGTTAAGAACGGGTTAAAAATTCTGGTCTCGGATCCAAACGTGAAGGCAATTCTGGTCAACATTTTTGGCGGGATCCTCCGCTGCGATACCCTGGCAAAGGGCTTGATTGAAGCGACATCGGAAATCAAACTCCAGGTGCCGGTGGTCATTCGGATGGAAGGAACGAATGTCGAAATCGGCCGTCGGTTGTTGAAAGAATCGGGATTGAGACTAATCGTTGCAGAGACGATGAAAGAAGCGGCACAGAAAGTGATTGCATCGACAAAGTGACCAGACGAATTACGCGAATAGGAACGAATTTCACGAATATTAACCCCTCTCTATTCCCCCCTTAATTTAAGGGGGGATGAAGGGGGGTTAAGGGGAGGCCGGGCGGGATTACATTTGCTGCCATTCGTGGCATTCGTTTCTTAAGGAGAATTTATGAGCATCATCGTTGATAAGAATACGAGAGTGATCGTACAAGGAATCACGGGAAATGAGGGTCTTTTTCATACCCGGCAGATGGTTGAATACGGAACCAAGATCGTCGGTGGTATCACACCGGGGAAGGGCGGGCAGGCGGTGGACGGGATCCCCGTGTTTAACACCGTAGTCTCCGGGGTGAAAGAGACGGGCGCCAATGCCTCGGTGATCTTTGTACCTCCTGCCTTTTCGGCGGATGCCGTGATGGAGGCTGCTGACGCGGGATTGAAAACGATTATCTGTATGACCGAGGGCATTCCGACGCTCGACATGATCCAGGTCAAGTATTCCCTGAGGGGAAAGAACGTGAACTTAATCGGTCCCAACACACCGGGAATCATCTCCCCGGGCAAATGCAAGATCGGTGTCATGGCAGGTTACATCCACAAGGAAGGGACGATCGGCGTGATCTCCCGAAGTGGTACGCTGACATACGAGACGGTGGATCAGTTGAGCAAGAACGGATTCGGGCAGTCCACCTGCATCGGCATCGGCGGTGATCCGATCATCGGACTCGATTTTGTCGATTTGCTGGGGATGTTTGAGAAGGATCCCGGGACAGAAGCCGTCGTTCTCATCGGCGAGATCGGCGGGACTGCAGAGGAAGAGGCCGGAGAGTTCCATAAGAAGAATATGAAGAAGCCGGTTCTTGCTTTCATTGCGGGCAAGACAGCACCTCCCGGTCGGCGGATGGGGCATGCCGGTGCCATCATCTCTGGTGGATCGGGGACCGCCTCTCAAAAGATAGAGTTTTTGGAGAAATCGGGAATCAAGGTGGTGGATTATCCGGAATTCATACCGGTAGAGCTTAAGAAATTGCTCAAGAAATAGAGCCGAATAACACGGAGGAGTCGGAACGACTGTCGTACCGACTCAGCGAATAACAGGCTTGCGCGCCGAAGCTTCAGCGTGCAGGCGCGAATGGATCGAAAAAGAAGCGCATCAGCACATCAGAGGATCAGTAGGAAGGATATCAGCCCCCAGGATATCAGATTAAACCTGATGCCCTGATCACCTGATAATCTGCCAACTGATACACTGGTATCCTGATACACGTCTTTTTTATTCGCGAAATCCTTTATCATTCGGATAATTCGTAGTAATTGTGAGGGGTGAAGATGGAACGGATCATCGTTGGTCTTTCCGGAGCATCAGGATCGATTCTTGGAATCAGGTTGTTGGAAGTTCTCTCCAAATACGACCTGGAAACCCATCTCGTCATCTCCGATGCCGCAAAAAAAACGATAGAAATGGAGACGGATTGGAAGGTCAAAGATGTGGAGGCCCTTGCCAGGCAGGTCCATGAATTCAGTAACATCGGCTCATCCATCTCCAGCGGGTCCTTTAAGACGAAAGGCATGGTGGTTATTCCGTGTGCCATGAAAACCTTGTCAGCCATTGCCTATTCTTTTAACACCAACCTTTTGGTTCGTGCCGCCGATGTGATATTGAAGGAGAGAAGGAGATTGGTGTTGGTTCCAAGGGAAATGCCATTGCATAAGGGACATTTGGAAATGATGCTGAAGATTCAGGACCTTGGCGGAATTATTTTGCCCCCGATGCTCACCTTTTACCAGAAACCGAAGACCCTGGATGATATGATCAATTATTTGATCGGGAAAGTGCTTGATTCCCTTGACATTCCTCATAATCTGTTTCAAAGATGGGGGGAGAAAAAAATTTAACCCCCCCTTCATCCCCCCCTTGGTTTAAGGGGTGAATTGAGGGGGTTCCGGATCCAGAAAGAGATTAAAAAAAATACTTGACAAATTTTGGAAGGGGTGGTATAGGATTAAAAAATTTTAATTTTGTTGTACCGGTATTTCACAAAACCAAGGGGAAAGGAGGTGATGGTCAAGGAAGTGCCAGAGTACTTCACTGATTGACCTGTTAGAAGGAGGTGAAGGCTTTTTCAGTAGGCAGTGTGAGTGATGAGTAAATGGATCACAAAACACAAAATCGATTGAGGAGGAAAAGAGATGAAAAAATATTTCGGGTTCACGCTATTTGCGCTGTTGATCATCGCATTTAGTGCAACGGCCTATGCCGCCGAGTTTAAGGCATCAGGGCTGATCTACAACCAGGCTTTTTTGTATCAGAACATTCCTGCTGAGACCAGTCTGCTCTTCGGAGGACCGACAAAGAGCTATGACCTGCCAGGCGGCGGGGCATTCGACAGAACCAAGTCATGGCTGGCCTCACGGGCGAGACTGAAATTTGAGATGGTGGCTGACAAGTCGCTCTCCGGAACGATCTTTCTGGAAGCGGATTCGAGCAGATGGGGCGACAAGGACGGCACGAGAAACTCATTCGGTTTTTGGTCAGCCGATAGAGCGGCCGTCGAAGTGAAGAATGTCTTCGTAGATGTGGGCCTTCCCTATTTTGGGATTCCTGCTCCCATGACTTTGAGAGTAGGACTGCAGCCCGCTTTCATCCGTGGAGACGTGTTGATGGATACCGATGGAATCGGGATTGTCGGAAATATCAAAGCCGACCCGGTGACCATTATTCCGATGTGGTTCAAAGCGATTGAGGGAAAGGATGCAAGCGCAGACGATTCCGATTATTATGCCCTTGAGATGAATACAAAGATCGATAAGATCACGATTGGGGCTTACGGCCTCTATTTGAACGCCAAGACCTACCCTTACGACCAGGTTACACCGACTGGCTATGGATCAACGTCTGATTACAAGGCGGAGATGCTCTGGTTGGGCGCCTACAGTGATGGCAAGATGGGGCCCTTTGATTATAAGCTCGATCTGGCCTACGATAACGGTGAAGTGACCAATCGTAAAGATCCTACTGCTGACGACGTGGACTACACCGGCTGGGTAGGTAGCTTGAGACTTGAATATCCCTGGGAAAAATTCACCTTCGGAGTCGCTGGAATGTATGCATCCGGAGCGGATGCGAGAAAGAGCTCCAATGATGGTTTAGACCCGGGTACAAACGGTCACAAGGTGGGTTCCTGGGTGATACCTGCTTCCGAAGGCGGGAACTACTCCAATAACCTCTCGATCTTCTACAGCAACGGTTTAACGACTGCTGCACCGAAGTACGGTCGAGATGACACGAACCAGATGAGCAGAGGCTGGCTCGGTGGAACCTGGATGGCCAAACTCTATGCGAGCTACAAGATGGCTCCCTGGTATAAAGTGACCCTCGGTGCGATGTATATCGGCGATACCACAAAACACGGCAACACCATTGGTACGGCATTAAAGTCTGATTTAGCAACCCTGAGGGACGATAAGGATATCGGCATTGAGTTCGGTCTGTTGAACAATTTCGAAGTTTATAAGAATTTGACCTTTAATCTCGGCTTCGGCTGGCTGGTTCCTGGCGACGCGCTTGAGTACTTTGATGCAACAAAAGGAAAGAACGTAGATCCGGATGATCCGTGGGCTGTCTTCACGAGATTACAGTACAATTTCTAACGAATGATTAGTCTTAGGCCCTTCCTGGATAGTCATCTCTGATGGTTTGGGAAGGGCCTTTTTTTTAAATATTGGAATACCTCATCTGGTAAAGGAGAATGATAGAAGCAATCGTCTACGGCATAGGCTACGTCCTCAATCCAGGCATGCTGCCGTGGATATTTTTTGCCGTGGTCATTGGCCTCGTTGTCGGCGTGCTTCCCGGTTTGGGCGGTGCAGCCACCCTTGCTATTTTACTGCCGGTTGTCTATACATTAGATCCTACTTTTGCCCTCACCTTTTTGATCGTCCTTCATGCTGCTGTTTCCCAGGGTGGTGTGGTCACCTCGATCCTGTTCGGAGTTCCCGGAGAATCGGTCAATGTTGCCTCCATGCTTGACGGCTACCCCCTGGCCAAGCAGGGTCATGCGGGTCGAGCCCTGGGCGCATCACAGACCGCTTCCATGTTAGGAGCGATATTTGGGGGAGTGGTGATGGCGTGCCTCATTCCGATAGCCCGGCCGATTATTCTCGCATTCGGCTCGCCGGAAATTTTCATGATGGCGATTCTGGGTATCTCCTTCGTTGCGATCCTGGGCAGGGGATCCCCTTTCAAGGCAATTATTACCGGAGGGCTGGGGATCATGCTGGCCTTCGTAGGGCTTCATTCCGGAACCGGGGTCCTGCGCTATGCCGGCGGGATTATGCACTTCTGGGAAGGTTTCCAGGTCGTCCCGGTCTTTATGGGCTTATTCGCCATTCCCGAGGTGATCGATATTATGCTGAAAGGTGAGTCGATTGCGAAGGTGGAGCAGGCAACGGTCGGGTGGAGAGACGTCTGGCAGGGATGCGGGGATGTGCTGAAACATTGGACATTGATGCTTCGCTGCAGTGCGATCGGCACCGCACTCGGTTTAGTCCCCGGGGTGGGAGGCGTGGTGAGCCAATTCATTTGCTACGGACATGCCAAGCAGACCTCCAAACAGCCCCAGACGTTTGGCCTTGGAAACATTGAAGGAGTGATTGCACCGGAAAGCGGAAACAATGCGAAGGAAGGGGGAGCCCTGTTTGCTGCCCTCGCCTTTGGCCTGCCAAGCGGAGCCGCCATGGTGATGATCCTGGCAGCCCTGATGGTCCTTGGAATTAAACCCGGACCGGAGATGATTACCAATCACCTGAATCTATTCTGGACCCTGATCATCTCTCTCATTGTCGGCAACGTCCTCTCGAGCGTCGTCAATATTGTTGCAGCAAGGCCCCTGGCTCGAATCACTTTCATCAAAGGGAATGTTCTCGTGCCCATCATTATCCTCCTTGTCATCCTTGGCTCTTACGGCGTGGCCAACAATATCTACGATGTCTTCCTGGCTTTTGCCTTCGGTGGCATCGGTTACTTGATGAAAATCTATGACTATCCCCGGGTGACCTTTACGATTGGTTTCGTCTTGGGAGATTATGCGGAGAGATACTTTCTTGTTTCCTATGCTTCGCTGGGGCCTGATTTTCTCCTGAAGTCTCCCATTGCCCTCGGCATTCTTTTGGTTACCATCCTGGGTCTGGTCGGCAGAACCGTGCGAGGGCTCCCTTTGAAATTCTTCCGGCGCCTCGTATCGAAAGAAGAGGAGGAGGGATAGAAGGATGCGTGGGAGCCTGATCTTTACAGCCGCCTTGCTTTTGGCATCCTTTCTTCTCCTCAAAGCAACCCTGCCTTATCCTTTCAAAGCGAAATTATTCCCGTTGATCGTCCTCATCACGGTTCTGGTCTTATTGATGATCCAGGTTTTTCGGGAGGCCTTTGCTTTGAAGAAAAGAGCAACCGCTGAGACAGAAAAAGGAGAGAAGTTTCGGTGGAAACATGTCGCCGTATTCTTCTGGATGGCGGGTACGGTGCTCATGCTTTGGATTTTAGGCTTCATGGCTACGGTGGTTCTCCTGCCCTTCTTCTATCTCCGATATGAAAGGGAGCGTTGGCTGCTTTCAATCTGTCTTTCCCTGGGCTGCGGAGTATTTTTCTACGGCCTCTTTGGATATTTATTGAACATGCCCCTTTACCCCGGCATCCTGTTTGGGAAATTTTGATGGCACCCGCCTGGCCCTCCCTCATATGAAAGGAGGTGCGGAGATATTAAGGGAGAAGATGCCACCCAGAAAATTGAGTAGAAAATCGAAGAAAGGAGGTTTTAAGATGAAGAGAAATTTTGAGAACCTAAGGACTTGGGCGTTCATCGCAATCTTCGCCGTTATTTTGATTGGAGTCCATAGCCGTCAAGCGGCAGCACAGAAAGATGTGGCCTCTTTTTATAAAGGCGTCACCATGAGACTGATTGATCCCCATGGTCCAGGAGGCTCCTACGATCAATGGGTTAGGGCAATTGCTCCTCATTTGAAGAAACATACCGGAGCAAATGTGATCATTGAAAATATGGGGGGAGCGAGCGGTTTGATGGGAGGGGCTTACCTTTATTCTCGAGCAAAGGCGGATGGACTGACGATCATGATACTCCCTATGCCCGGAATGATCGTCAGCGATATGCTGGGATTCGAACAGGTGAAATATGAACTGGAGAAGTTCAGCTATATTGGCAGGGTAGAAGTGATGACCCGCGGGTTCTTTGCGAGCAGGGCCTCTAACTTCAAAACGGTTGCCGACATGCAGAAGTCAACGAAGATGATACGTTTTGCATCAGTCGACCCCACTTCCCAATCCTCTCTCGATGCGTCATTGATCTCTGAAGGCTTTAGCTTAAAAAGCAAGATCATTCCGGGTTATAAGGGAAGCAAGGAGTATATGCTGGCCCTCATGGCCGGAAGAGAGGTCGATGCAGCTGTCACTACGTTTACAGGCTATGATACAAATGTGAAAAGAGGAGACCTCGGGCTGATAGCCATGATGGGTAAGAAGCGGCATCCGGACTTTCCTGAAACACCTGCCATCCTTGAGATACCCGCACCACCGGAAGGCAAGAAATTACTGGAACTCCTTTCCATCCTGGTTGAGTCGGGAAGGATGATCGTTGGCCCTCCGGGCCTTCCAGAAGAAAAGCGCCTCTTTCTCGAAAATGCCTTATCGGCCAGCATGAAGGAGCCAGCCTTATTGGATTGGGCCAAGAAGCTCGGATATAATGTCAACCCTTTATCCAGCAAGGAATGCAAAGAATTGGTTCTGAGGCTGATGGAGATTGTGCCGAAAGCGGAAAGGCCTAAGTTTAAGCATTTAGTCACTGAAAAATATTTTTGATTCGATAATGTTGGGGACACTTCCCTATTTTTGTCATTACAACAAAAAGATTTTATCGATAAAAGCAGGGATGTGTCCCTTTTGAAAGGTGATCGTTATGGAATATCGGGATCTTCGTGATTTTCTCAGCAAAGTCGAGGCGATGGGCGAATTGAAGAAGGTTTATGGAGTCGATTGGGACAAGGAGATGGGAGCGATTACAGAGATTCTGTATCGGAAAAAGGCTGAAAAGTCTCCCCTTCTCCTCTTTGACCGCATCAAAGGGTATCCGGAGGGCTACCAGTGTCTTTACGGAATGCTCAATTCTCCGAAGCGCTTTGCACTTTCCCTGGGTCTTCCGCTTCCAGAAGAGGGAGGACTGATGGATACCTTGAAGCTCTATCGGGAAAGAATGAAGGACATGGAACTGATTCCCCCTACGTATGTGAAGGACGGTCCTGTCCTTGAGAATGTATTGGAAGGGGACCGGGTGGACCTTTTCCGATTTCCGGTTCCTATCCATCATGAACTGGATGGCGGCAGGTATATCGGGACGGCCGACGGGGTGATCACCAGAGACCCGGAAGAAGGCTGGGTCAATTGCGGCACTTATCGTGTCCAGTTGGTCGATAAGAATACTTGTATCTTATATATCTCCCAGGGGAAGCAGGGAAGAATCCAGAGAGACAAATACCTGGAAAAAGGGAAGCCATGTCCGGTGGTCGTCGTCGTCGGAATTGATCCGCTCCTTTATATTGCTGCCCGCTACCAGGTCCCCTGGGGCGTCAGCGAATTTGACTTTGCAGGCGGATTATTGGGAGAGCCTGTAGAGGTGATCAAGGGGAAGTATACGGACCTGCCTATTCCTGCCAGAGCAGAAATCGTATTGGAAGGTGAAGTATTGCCCGACCAGAAACTCCCCGAAGGTCCCTTCGGAGAGTGGCATGGGTATTATGCAGGCGGGAGGAGAGATGAGCCGGTTTTGAAGATTAAGAGGGTCATGTTTCGAAATCATCCGATCCTGACGTGTGCTGCCTCTCAGAAGCCTCCTCATTCCCATCTCTTCGAGAGATGCTTTATCCGTTCCGCGGGCCTCTGGGACGGGCTGGAGAAGTCTGGCTGTCCCGAGGTGAAAGGGGTGTGGGTTCATAGCGCGGGCTCGGGAAGGACATTCAATGTCGTTGCAATCAAACAAAGATATTATGGCCACTCTCGGCAGGCTGGAATGTTAGCCTCACAAATTCCTCCCAGCGCTTATATCGGCCGATTCGTCATTGTGGTGGATGACGACATCGATCCCTCTAACCTCAATGAGGTGATCTGGGCAATGGGAAGTCGATGCGACCCCGCTCAAGATATCGAGATCACGAGGAAATGCTGGGGAAGCCGACTGGATCCCATGACGGTTTCCGATCGCTATTACAACTCAAGGGCCGTGATCGATGCCTGTATTCCCTATGAACGAATCAATGATTTTCCGCCGGTGGCGAGGACGACCCCGGAATTCCGTAAGGTGATACTTGAAAAGTATTCCGTTCTCATGAAGGAGCTCTTATCCGATTGACATCTCATTGGGATGAAGATATATTCTAAAACACAATTCAAACCTTTTGTGGAGGAATCCGTATGAAGAAGCACGTTATTCTGTGGGCATCGATGGTATTATTTGTCTTCGGCATACTTGTTTTTCCGAATGCGCCCCAGGCGGCCCCTTACTACGAAGGCAAGATCCTGAGAATGATTGTGGGCTTCACTCCAGGAGGGGGTTACGATCGAATGACCCGCCTTCTGGCAAGACATCTCCCGAAACATATTCCCGGAAAACCTTCCGTTATTGTCGAGAATATGGAGGGAGCGAGCAGTATTATTGCCTCCAACTACCTTTACAACATTGCCAAACCAGACGGGTTAACGATCGGGACCTTTAATCGCGCTCTTCCTTTCGCACAGGTGATAAAGCTTGATGGAGTAAAGTTTGATATCAGGAAGTATTCCTGGATTGGCTCCACCGCTGTTGAAGGGACCGTGCTCACCCTTCGAACGGATCTTCCCTATAAGACGGTTGAGGATCTTCGAAAGGTGAAGGAACCCATTCCCCTGGGTTGCAGTGGCGCAGGGACGCTCGATTACCAGTTCCCCCTGCTCTTGAAAGAATTCGTTGGACTGAACTTAAAGATGGTGATCTACGTTTCGAGTGCGGAAACCATGCTCGCAGTGGAAAAGAAAGAAGTCGATGGCAGGGCGGGCTCCTATAGCTCTCTTAGGCCATTCATAGAGAGGAAGGTGGTGCGTCCTTGGATCAGAGGACGGGTATCAGAGCGTGGGATAGAAAACGTGCCTGTGAATGAAGATCTTGCGACGGACAAGAAAGGGAAGGCGATTCTGGCCATGTTTTCTGCCGCTGATCTGATTGGCCGGCCCTATGTCGCTCCTCCCGGTACGCCTGCCGAAGTGATGAAGATACTGAAGGAGGCCTTCGCTAAAGTCTGCAAGGACCCTCAGCTTAAGGAGGAATCTAAGAAAGCGATGATGGAGGTCGATTACACCCCGGCTGAGGAGATCATGAAGGTCATCAATTTCACCTTCAACCAACCGGAAGATATCATCAAGGAATTCTCCAAGTATGTGAAATTTTGAAATGACTACTATGAATTGCCCGAAGGATAGCCCTTCTATTTCCCCCCCTTGAAGTTTAAGGGGGGACGAAGGGAGGTTAAGGGGAGGGCTGGAGGGTTACGTTCATTTCCATTCATGATATCGGTTTCACGTTTTGTGCGCAAATCCCAATAAGGAGGTAGCGTTATGAAAAAGCAGGTTCTATGTTTAGCCATGGTCTTATTTGTCGTTCTTCTGCTTGTTTCATCCAAAACCGTGTTGGCAGCCCCTTATTATGAAGGAAAGACCGTCAGAATTATTGTAGGATTTGCACCCGGAGGGGGGTATGATCGGATCGCTCGACTTCTGGCAAAGTATCTTCCCAAATATATTCCTGGGAAGCCCGTCGTTCTTGTGGAGAATATGGAGGGAGCCAGCAGCATCATCGCTGCCAATTATATTTATAATCAGACCAAGCCCGATGGGTTGAACATCGGGACTTTCAACCGGGGGCTTCCCTTTGCCCAATTGCTGAAGACAGAAGGGGTGCGCTACGACGTCACCAAATTCTCGTGGATTGGATCAGCCGCTGTCGAAGCGACCATCCTTGCCATGCGGAGCGATCTTCCGTATAAAACCGTGGATGATCTCAGGAAGGCAAAAGAACCGATCCCCCTTGCGGGCATGGGGCCGGGGACTTCTGATACACAATTCGCTATCCTCTTAAAGGAATTTGCCAAGATTAATCTGAAATTGATCATCTATCCTTCGAGCGCGGATGGTATGTTAGCCATCGAGCGGAAGGAGGTTGACGGCCGGGGAGGATCTTACAGTTCACTCAAGCCCTTCATCGAAAGAGGGCTCGTCCGGCCGATGATTCGTGGCCGCGTGGCCGAGCCGGGAATTGAGAATTTGCCCGTGAATGAGGATCTTACCACGGATCCGAAAGGTAAGACCATCATGGCGATGCTCGCTTCCGCAGATGGGACCGGCAGGCCCTATGTGGTTGCTCCGGGAACTCCCGCCCAGGTCATGAACATCTTGAGGGATGCCTTTGCTAAAGTGGCCAAAGATCCGGATCTTAGAGAAGAAGCGAAGAAGAGCAGGATGGAAGTTTCGTATACTTCCGGGGATGAGTGTTTAAAAGTCTTGAATTATCTTCTCAATCAACCCAAGGATATCGTCGAAGAATTTGGGAAGTATATTAAGTTTTGAAGTGGCCCAGAAAATAATAGATCTCGGCAGCGGTAACGATACCCTGCCTACCGCCAGGCGTATCGTCCCGAAACGGCTCCTCATCCCCTCATCAGAGCTTGGGTGAAGGACCACCAAGAAAGATTGCGAAGTGAGAAGTTAACTTATTGAAGGAGGTCCCATTATGAAAAGACAGGTTTTTTGGCTATCCATTCTTTTCTTCCTGCTTTCCTTCCTTCTATCTCCTAGGGGAGTCTTAGCGGCTCCGTACTTTGAAGGGAAAAGAATTGTCTTCCTCGTAGGCGTAGGACCCGGAGGTGGATATGACCGCATGGCCCGGCTTTTTGCAAAACACCTCCCGAAGTATATCCCCGGGAAACCTAATATTGTTATCGAGAATATGCCGGGAGCTGCCAGCATCCTTGCTGCGAACCAGGTCTATAACATATCCAAACCGGATGGTTTGACCATAGCGGTTCCCCAGAGGGGGATGCCCTTCGCCCAGATCCTGAAGGTGGAAGGAGTGAGATTCGATGTGACGAAATTTTCCTGGGTAGGGTCGACCGCCGTGGAAGGGACAGCATTCTGCCTCCGGACCGATCTTCCATATAAGACATTTGAGGACGTTCTGAAGACGAAACCACAACTGATGGTCGGAGGGACAGGGCCTGGTGAGAGCAGTACCCAGTTTTGCGTCCTGGTAAAAGAATTTCTGGGGGTTAGCATGAAGATGGTCTTCTATCCATCAAGCCCGGATGTGATGCTTGCCGTGGAGCGGAAAGAGGTGGATGGGAGGGCAGGTTCTTATACGGCTCTTAAACCTTTCATCGAAAGGGGGTTGGTGCGGCCGTTGCTCCGGGGACGGGTTGCTGAGGCAGGGACCGAGAAACTACCGGTGGATGAAGATCTTACCACCGACAAAATGGGTAAGACACTGATGGCTATGCGTTCATCGGTTGAATTTATCGGTCGACCTTTTGTTGCTCCACCGGGTACTCCTGCCAATATCATGAACATCTTAAGGGATGGTTTTGCCAAGACCGCCAAGGATCCGGAGCTTATAGCGGATGCCAAGAAGAATATGATGGAGGTACAATATACTTCCGCGGAGGACTGTTTAAAACTTGTGACTTTCCTCGTCAATCAACCGGCGGATATTATCAAGGAATTTAGTAAATATGTAAAGTTCTAGAGAGATTTCCCCCTCGCCCCAACCCTCTTCCTCCCGAGGGGGAGGGTGAAGGTGGGGGTGAGAGGAGTTATGACAATGAAAAGACAAACCTTATTGTTGGTCATAGTTCTTTTCACATTCTTCGTTCCAATCCATCTTCTTGCGGCTCCATACTATGAAGGTAAGGTTGTCCGGATTATTGTGGGGTCTGAACCAGGAGGGGGCTATGATCGCATGGCCCGGCTGATAGCCAAACACCTTCCCAAGCATATCCCCGGGAAACCCACGATGATTGTGGAGAATATGGCAGGGGCAGGCAGCATCATTGCTGCAAATTACCTGTACACCCTTGCCAAGCCCGATGGCTTAACCATTGGAGCTCCACAACGAGGAATACCTTTCGCCCAACTGACTAAGGCAGAAGGGGTGAAATTTGACGTCACAAAATTTTCCTGGATCGGATCGCCCTGTGTGGAGGCAACGGTCTTTTGTATTCGATCCGATCTCCCATACAAAACATTGGGTGATCTTAGAAATGCAAAGGAGCCCATTAATGTGGCGGCTGCAGGGCCCGGGACGACAGATACCCAATATCCCTTTCTTCTAAAGGAATTTATGGGACTGAACCTGAAGAACGTCGTCTATCCTTCGGCTACTGCGGGGGTTCTGGCGATTGAACGGAAGGAGGCAGACGGTAAAGCCGGCTCCTATAGCACCCTTCAACCTTTTGTGGATAGAGGTTTGGTTCGCCTTGTCATCCGGGGTCGCGTATCGGAGAGCGGTATTGAAGATTTACCCGTCGATGAAGAGGTTACAAAAGATATGATGGGAAAGAAAATCATGGCCATGCGTTCTGCGGGCGACCTCATCGGTCGGCCTTATCTCGCACCTCCGAAAACTTCTCCCGAATTGATGACGATCTTGAAAGAGGCATTCGTCAAGGCGTTGAAGGATGCTGAGCTGCTGGGAGAGGCGAAGAAATTCAGGTTTAATATTCGGAATGTGTCTGCCGAAGAATGCATGAAAACTTTACGTGACTCCTTCAGTCAGCCTGATGAAGTCATCAAGGAATTCAGTAAATACATAAAGTTTTAAAATGGCTTGCCAAGCGGCTTAGAATTAGTTAAATCTACGTGTAAACTGTTTCGGGAAAGAAAGGAAAGTCTATGGAAACTATGTTTAACGCATTCATAGGCGGGCTCTTGATCAATTTACAATTAAAGCCGTTTATCTATATGCTCATCGGGATGAGTATCGGTTTCTGGGTAGGGATCTTGCCAGGATTGGGAGGTAGCACCACTCTGGCCCTGATGCTGCCTTTTATTTACAAAATGACCCCTGAGGAGGCTTTTCCATTTCTACTGGGAATGCATTCTGTAGTTGCAACAACCGGGGATATTACGTCTGTTCTCTTCGGGATTCCGGGAGAGGCGACCACGGTGGCTACGATTGTCGATGGTTTCCCCTTGGCCAAGAAGGGGGAGGCGGGCCGTGCATTAGGTGCCGTCTTGATGAGTTCTTTGATCGGAGCATTATTTGGGGCATGTTACCTGGCTTTTACCATTCCGATCGTTCGGCCCCTGGTTCTCGCCTTTGGCTCTCCGGAGATGTTTATGCTGATCATCCTTGGCTTGACATGTATTTCCACTTTAAGCGGTCATGGAAAACGTGGACTTCTTCTGGGAATGATGTCCGGAGGATTTGGATTGCTATGCTCTCTGGTGGGGCAGGATCGCCAGGCGGGGATCCTTCGTTTCACCTTCGGCCAGCTCTATCTGTGGAACGGGCTATCGATGGTTCCTGTGATGGTGGGGCTTTTTGCCATCCCCGAAATTATTGACCTCTCGGTCAGAGGAACAGCCATCGCAGGGAATGTCGCGGGCTTTGGCAAGCTCGGAAAAGGCGTAAGAGAGGGGATCAAAGATACCTTCCACAATTTCTTTCTCACCGTGCGCTGTGGTTTAATTGGATCGCTAATCGGGACATTGCCCGGACTGGGTGGAGGGGTTGCTCAGTGGGTATCCTATGCACATGCAACTCAGAGTGCCAAGACGGATGAGGAACGGGCGGGCTTCGGGAAAGGAGATATCCGAGGGGTGCTCGGTCCAGGGGCGGCCAATAATTCCAAGGAGGGGGCGGGCTTGATTCCTACGGTCGCCTTTGGTATTCCGGCAGGTGCTGGAACGGCGATTCTCATGGGTGCCTTTTTTCTTCTGGGACTTGTGCCCGGTCCGGACATGCTGACCAAACATCTCACCTTGACATACTCCATGGTCTGGACGATTGTGATTTCCAACGTCATCTGTGTTTCCGTATGCCTTCTCTTTATTAATCATCTCGCAAATCTGACAACGATCCGGGGGAATCTGATTATTCCCGTTATCCTCCTGCTCTGCTTCGTGGGTGCCTATTGTTCGAATAACCATATCGGTGACGTGGTTACATTGCTGATATTCGGAGGCATTGGCTATTTTATGGTGCGCTTTCGATGGCCTCGTCCCCCCTTCATTCTTGGATTCATTCTCGGCAAACTTGCTGAAACCTATCTCTATTCCTCAAGCACGCGATATGGAGCCGCCTGGCTTTACCGACCGAAAGTCATCATTCTTTTTCTGATTGCCGTAGGATTTGCGGTTTATCCGTTTATTCAGAAGAGATTCAGAAAGGAGGTTCTGAGTGAGCCGGACAAGATTTAGTGGAAGTAATTTGATGAATCTTTGCATGATCGTGGTTTCGGCATGGGTGGCCATCACCGCTTTGAAATGGCCACTCAAAACCGCCCTCTTCCCCTTGGTGATCAGTATTGCGGTCTTTCTCATGACAACCGCTGAGTTATTTTTAAATTTGTTCGGGAAGGAAGAAGGTTCTAAGAAAGGGGTGGCTATCGATTTCAAGTTTTCAGAAGATACCGACAAGAAGGTAGCACTTCGGCGGACGTTGACGATCTTTTCCTGGATCGTCGGATTCTTCTTCCTCATCAACATTTTCGGTTTTTCTATGGCAGTGCCACTTTTCGTATTTCTCTACGTGAAGATTCAAGGGAGAGAGAAATGGGTGGTTTCGATTATCATGACGTTAGGTTCCTGGTTCTTCTTCTGGGGCTTATTTATATGGTTATTGGACACCCCAATGATGGAAGGATGGATATTTCAATGGCTAAGGGCGGTTGGGATTGAATGATACAATTCGAAGAGTCAGTGAGGTTGATGATGGAAGGGGAATATGACAAAGCAGGGAATAGACTTCGGTGAAGTGAGGTTAATCTCCTCTTTACTCTCACGTCTCCTCGCCATGAAACCATTTCTGATGAGATGAAAGTCATCCGATTCGGTGGTAGCCCCCAGGAAGATTGCAATACGGATAAAGGGTAAATGATTTTGTCGAGAACTCTCTTCAGTGATCATGTGAAAGGAGGATCCTTCAGTCATGGATGAGGAGTTGAAAATCAGATTGGAAAAGGCTTATAAAATACTATCTATGGAGGGGCTTGCTGAGGACACGAGCCGGGGACACATCACGTTAAGAACGGGAGATAACAGGATCTACATTAAACCCTGGGGAATCGGGTTCGAGGAGGTGACCGCAGAGAGTTTGCTCTGCCTCGATTCGGAAGGGAAGCTCTTAGAGGGAAAAGGAAAGGTTCATTCGGAAATCCCAATCCATGTGGAGATTTTCAGGAAGAGAAGAGATGTTTTTTCCGTCGTTCATGTGCACCCCTATCATACGATTCTCCTCTCAGCTGTGTTTAATGGGACGATTAAAATCATCGGACACAGCGGCATGCACTTTATGGGAAAAATTCCTTTTTACGACTCTTTGGATCTTATCCGGTCGAAGGAACAAGCCATTGAATTGGCCAAAGTGATGGGAGATAGGTCCTTTGTTCTGATGAAGAATCATGGGATCGTGACGGCGGGCAGAACCTTGGAAGAAGCGATCATTACTGCCATCGACTTTGAAAAGGCAGCCAAGGATCATCTCACGATCTCGTCGTTTAAGAAGGTGACAGAGGTTCCGGCCGATCTGGCGGAAATGATGAGCAAGAAGCTTTTTATACCCGAGCAATACAAGATGATGTGGGACTATTATTGCCGGAAGGTTGAGAGACATCATTAGACGAATGGCTCGAAGGAAGGCGAATAGATCGAAAAAAAGCAGATCAGCACATCGGCAAATCAGTGGGAGGGATATCAGGCCCAGGGATATCAGAATGAACCTGATGCCCTGATAACCTGATCATCTGCCGACTGCACGCGGCGCAAACGCCTGCGCTGCGCGATACGCTGGTATCCTGAGACGGGTGTTTTCTATTCGTGAAATTCGTTATCATTCGCGTTATTCGCCTAATTCTATTTTATAAAAAGGAGGATTGAGTTATGCGAAGATATGTTGACATGAGGGGTCATCTGAAAAACCTTGAAGACCGGGGTTTATTGAAAAGGGTAACCCGGAGGATGAATAAAGATACGGAGATCCATCCTCTTGTCCGGTGGCAATATCGCGGCGGTTTAAAGGATTCGGAGAGGATGGGTTTTCTCTTCGAGAACGTGGTCGATGGAAAAGGAAAGAAATATCCGTATTCGGTAGCCATCGGTGTGATGGCGGGATCCATACCGATTTACGCAGTGGGATTGCAGTGCGAAACCAAAGATGTCTTGCAGCGGTGGCAATACGCTGTGGAACATCCGGTTCCCCCAATGGTCGTTGAAAAAGGGAGTGCTCAAGAGGTCGTGATGACGGGTGCCGAATTGAAGAAAGAAGGGCTTGGCAGGCTTCCCATTCCTATCTCGACCCCGGGATTTGACAATGCACCCTATACCACTTGTTCCAACTGGGTGACCAAGGATCCCGAGACGGGCATTCAGAACATCGGAAACTACCGCGGCCATGTGAAGGCAGCCGACCGGATCGGCGTCTTCCCGTCGGCTCTCGGTCAGGATATTTATCTCCACTGGCAGAAATGCAAAGCAAAGAAGATCCCGCTGGAAGCAGCCCTGATCATCGGTCCGCCTCCTGTTGTCTCCTACGCGGCGGTTGAAAAAGTTCCCTACGGTGTCGATGAAATGGCCATTGCGGGTGGATTGGCGGGGCAGCCCATCGAGGTGATTAAATGCAAGACGGTCGATCTTCTTGTGCCTGCAGATACCGAGCTGGTGATCGAGGGAAAGATCTCCACGGAATACCTGGAGCCGGAAGGGCCCTTTGGCGAGTCTCACGGCCACATGCACCCCCGCCAGATGAATCCCTTTATGGATATCACTGCGATCACCCATCGGAAGGACATGATCTATGTCGGATGGATCAGCCAGGTGACCCCGAGCGAGAGCAGCATCATCAAGAAAATGGCTTATGAGCCGAGCTACCTGCGCTTCCTGAAAAAAGAGTGCCGGATCAAGAGTGTGACCCGGGTCTCATTGCATGAGCCTCTCACGAATCTCAGGAAACTGGTCATCATCCAGATGAAGGATCCATCCGAGTCGGAGATATGGAGAGCGCTGCGTGGTGCAGCCAGCCGGCACCAGGGGGTGGGCAAAATCGTGATTGCGGTTGATGAGGATATCGATCCTGAAAACATGGATGCGGTATGGTGGGCCATTGCCTATCGATCGAAGCCCCACCTGGATATGGAGATCCTCAGGAATACGGAGAAGGGCCATGCCCCTCCCTTTTTCTATTCTCCCAAGGGCCATGACGTCGTCTCCTACAGCGAGAAAGCGGATGATTCCGCGCTTCTGATTAACGCCATGCTGAAGGAACCTTTCCCGCCCGTCTCTTTGCCGAAAAAAGAGTACATGGAGAACGCCCTGAAGATCTGGCAAGAGCTGGACTTGCCGGAAATCAGGCCCCAGAGCCCGTGGTTCGGTTACTCTTTAGGGCAATGGGATGAGGAATTGGAGGAAGAGGCCGAGCTCGCTCTCAAAGGGGAGCATTATGTCACCGGCGAGAAACTGAAAGGCAGAAGGGTAAAAGTCTAATATTACGATTACACAAAGGGTGACGAATTTAACGAATAATAGCCCCTCCATGCCTCCCATTGAGTGAAAGGGGTGGCCGGGTGGGGTTACTTTCGCTGTCATTCGCTTCATTCGAACAGGAGGAATTTATGTCGAAACCTTATAAAGATTTGAGAGAGTGGATTGAACGTGTTGATCAACTGGGAGAGCTGAAACGGGTGAGCGGGGCCGATTGGAATCTTGAGATGGGCGCGATTGCGGAGCTGATTGGCAGAGAGGGCAAATATCCTCCACCGACGATTCTCTTCGATGACATCCCGGGCTATCCGAAGGGATATAAGACGCTCTTCGGAACGACTGGATCGGTTCAGCGTATGGCCCTGACGTTGGGATTTTCAAATGTGAAATCAGGGACCGATCTGATAAGGGCCTATCGTGAAAAGTCCAAGAATCTGAAACCCATTCCGCCCAAGTTTGTCGAGAAAGGGCCGATTTTGGAAAACATTGACTCTGGGAAAAATGTTGATCTCTACAAATTTCCGGTCCCCCTGATGCACGAGAAGGACGGAGGCAGATATATCGGCACCAATTGCCTCGTGATCACCAGGCATCCGGACGAAGGATGGGTGAATTTAGGGACCTACAGAGTGATGATCCATGGGAAGGATCACACCGCCTTTTTCATTTCTCCCGGGAAACATGCCCGGATCGCCAGGGACCTCTATTTTGAGAGGAAACAACCGTGTCCGGTTGTCGTTTCTGTGGGGCACGATCCCCTTCTTTTCCTCGCAGCAGGGAATGAAGTGGCCTATGGACTTTCGGAATATGATTATGCTGGAGGGTTTAAGGGTGAGGCGATTGAAGTGGTGAAGGGAAAGCATACGGGATTGC
This sequence comes from Thermodesulfobacteriota bacterium, assembly GCA_041947025.1. Lineage (GTDB taxonomy): Bacteria > Desulfobacterota > BSN033 > BSN033 > UBA1163 > CAVTZZ01. The sequence goes on along the minus strand of JBHGBJ010000005.1, from coordinate 4,916 downwards.
CCATCCCCGCCTATGCTGAGATTGCCCTCGAGGGAGAAGCGGCCTGGGACGATCGGAAGTCCGAAGGCCCCTTCGGAGAATGGACAGGCTACTATGCGAGCGGAGAGAGGGAGGAACCTGTCATCCGGATCAAGAATGTGTACTATCGAAATCAGCCCATACTGACCTGCTCGAAGCCCAGCCGTCCCCCTTCAGATTATTCGTTTAGCAAAGGGATCGTGAAATCGGCATTGATCTGGGAAGAACTCGAAAAATGCGGCGTTCCCAATGTGAAGGGAGTCTGGTGCCACGAAGCAGGAGGAGGGAGGCTCTTCAATGTCGTCGCGATCAAACAGTCTTATCCGGGACATTCTCGCCAGGCGGGCTTTATCACTTCCCAAACCCATGCGGGTGGATATCTGAACCGCTTTGTCATTGTGGTCGATGAGGATATCGACCCGTCAAATCTTTTCGATGTGGCTTGGGCCATGTCAACCCGGTGCGATGTCGCCCAGGATATTGATATCTTGAGAAAGTGCTGGAGCGGTCCCCTGGATCCCATTATTCCCAAAGGTCAGAAGGGTGTGAACTCACGAGCCGTCATCGACGCCTGTCGGCCGTATGCCTGGAAAGACGAATTCCCACCTGTGGCCGAGTGCAGCAAGGAGCTACGAGATAAGACCTACGCGAAGTGGAAAGACATTTTGGGTTTGTAAACAGAGACATTGGTAGGCTAAACAGTATTTCATGACGGCCGGGTTAGACCACGGCTACGAGAGTCGTTTCAAGCTCTGATGAGGAGCATGGGTGATGTCCCTAAGGGACTACCCCTTAGGGGTGAGGTGATGAGGAGAAAGGTCTTTTTCTCCCTCTCTCCTCAGCCCCTTATCTCCTCAACGATTTCCACATATAAGGAGGAATAAGATGGCGGATGAATTGAAAAAAGGGGAGAAGGAGTTTGAGGACATCCAAACCACTGGTAGCGCCTACCAAAAAGAGAGACTCTATGTTCGAGAGATGACGGCGTTCACTTACGGTTTGAGAGAAGAGCTGCAGCGCCTGAGAAAAGTGCCCAGGGTGATTAAGAAAAGGGATCTCGAGAAAGCCCTCGAAAAGAAAAAGGGCCCTCAGTTCTATAATGTGAATATCATCACTCCGAAGGAGAAGATCACTCAGGTCATGTATGCTCACTATATCGTGCTTGCCCCCGGCGGGAAGTCGGACAACCATGGCCATATGAATGAAGCCATGTTTTATATCCTTGATGGAAAAGGGCATGAGATCCACGATGGCATTCGATACGATTGGGAGGCAGGGGATGTGGTTGTCGTTGAGAATTCCTGCGTCCACCAGCATTTCAATGACGACCCGGATCGTCCTGCGCGGGCGCTTGTCATCAAGGCAAAGCCTCTCTATCTCTTTATGAATCTGATCATGCAGGAAATGGTTGACGAGGCCCCGAAAGATCCTGTGCCGGGGCATGAAGGTTTCAAACCGACGTTTCTACCGGAGTAATCCTGCACCCCAACCCGTCCTTTCCATCGAGGGAGGAAGGCGGGGGAGGGGTGATAATTCTGCTGAAACAAGGAGGAGTTTATCATGTTATACGAGGAGTCGCAGAAGGCCAATATACGGAAAAAGAGATCGAATTATTATGAAAGAAAGCTGAAAGATGCTGAGCAGAGGATCGAGAAAAATAAGGAGAGGAAAAAGATCATCAAGCCGGAGGACATGCCCTGGGAGAATTCGAGGCAGGGTTTGATCAAGCATCTTTTCAACGAGAAGATGGACGTCCAGGTGGAATCGATCGATGCTTACATGCAGTTTATCCCGCCGGGCAGCCGTTCCGGCAAGCATCGGCATATGTCGGAAGAGTACATGTTTATTCTTGAAGGAAAAGGGTACGATCTGCATTGGGATGTCGATTTTGAATTAGGGGAGAAGTATTACTGGAAGGTCGATGAGAAACCGAGTATCTGGGAGTGGGAGCAGGGGGATTCCGTTTATATTCCTCCCAACACGGTGCATCAGCATTTCAATGGAGATTCGGATAAGCCTGCCCGATTTATTTCAGCAACGAGTCGAATGGTTCGATACATCGGGTTTGACGATCTGGAGCAGATTGAGAATGCTCCGGAGTATATGGAGAAAAAGGAAAGGAGAAAAGGTGAATGAAGGCGAAATTTTTGTACGATGATTTAAGAGGCTGGATTGACCAAGCCCGGAAGCTTGGCGAAGTTCGAGAGGTGGAAGAAGCCACCTGGGAGGAGGATATTGGCATGGCCACAGAACTCCTTCACCATTCTGACCCTGCTCCCGCTGCACTCTTTGACAAGATCCCAGGGTACCCGAAAGGGCACAGGATTCTGACCAATTTTTTCGGCGGGAAGCGGATGAATATGACCATGGGGCTTCCTGAAGGGCTTTCCCGTGTTGAGCTGTCGAACGAGTTCAACAAAGCCTACCAGGAATCGAAGCCGATTCCCTACGAGGTGGTCAAGAGCGGACCGATCCTTGAGAACGTCCAAAGGGGTGACAAGGTCAACGTGCTTTCGTTACCCACGCCGCGGTGGCATGAAAGAGATGGAGGGCGCTATATCGGGACGGGCAGTTATGATGTGACTCAGGACCCTGACGAAGGGTGGGTGAATCTGGGTACTTATCGGGTGATGGTCCACGACGAAAAGAGCGTGGGTTTCTATATTTCGCCCGGGAAGCACGGCCGTGTCCACCGCGATAAATATATCGCACGGAACCAGCCGATGCCGGCAGCCGTCGTATTGGGTGGTGATCCCTTTTTGTTTCTCATCACCTGTAACGAAGTGCCCTATGGAATCTGCGAATATGACATCGTAGGAGGGCTCCGGGGCAAGCCTTATCAGGTCGTCCGGGGGGAGGTCACAGGTCTTCCTTTTCCTGCTAACGCGGAGATTGTCCTTGAGGGCTTTGTGGATCCAAAGAAGCGGCGCCGGGAAGGCCCCTTCGGAGAATGGACCGGCTATTATGCCAGTGACGTTCGAGATGAACCCGTATTGGATGTGAAGGCCATCTACCACAGGAACAACCCGATCCTCCTGGGATGTCCGCCCAACCGGCCTACGGACGAGCTGGCTCGATACCGGGCAGTCATCCGCTCGGGTCTCCTCAAGGAGCAGATCGAAAAGGCCGGCCTCTCCGGTATCAAGGCCGTTTGGGCCCATGAGGCTGGAAGCTCGAGAATGCTGCTGATCATTGCGATTGAACAGAGGTATGGCGGCCATGCGACCCAGGTCGGTCATGTTGCATCCCAGTGTCACGTAGGGGCCTATGCTGGAAAATATGTGATCATCGTCGATGACGATATCGATGTCACCAACCTGGATGAAGTGATGTGGGCCATGGTGACCCGTTCAGATCCGGCCACCTCCATCGATATCATCCACAATGCATGGTCGACGGCCCTTGACCCGCGCATTCATCCGGATGATAAGGCCAAGGGAAGGCTGGTTAATTCCAGAGCGATCATCGACGCCACCCGGCCTTACGAATGGCGTGATCGTTTCCCGCACGTCAATAAGCCGAGTCCGGAAGTGGCCCGCAAGACCAGAGAGAAGTTTTCATACCTCTTGGAAGGCTCGACCAAGAAGATCTGATTGGCAAGTTCCAGCCATCGAAGGATTCACAATTCGAACACCCCACGCATTGTTTCGCCATGCGTGGGGTGGATCTTTGTCAAACCTCGATGCACCAAACCACTGCAGAAAAGAAAAAAATACCCCTCCCCAGCACCTCCTTCTTGATTTTTGCAGCGATTACTTTCATTGCGGGAGCCATCTGTTATTCAAGGGGGAGGGGAGTCTTCCTGAAGGGGTTGGATGCTTCATTATCGATGTTGCTCCTGGTCGTGCCAAGAGTGATCGCAGCCTTCCTCATGGCCGGTTTTATCCAGGTCCTGATACCAACGGGTATGATCCAAAAATGGATCGGAGAGAAATCCGGATTTAAAGGGATTGTGATCGCCTCATTGGCTGGAGTTTTTACTCCGGGGGGGCCGATGATCTCATTCCCTTTAATTGCCGCGCTTTACAAATTGGGTGCGAATTGCGGCCCTCTTGTGGCCTATCTTATTTCCTGGGAAATTCTCGGCCTCCAGCGGATTATCGTTTGGGAAATACCGTTTATGGGAGTGAAATTTGCAATTTTGAAGTTTATGATATCCATCCCCTTGCCTCTATTGGCCGGTTTGACTGCACAGAAGCTGATGCTTCACGTAGGTGCTTCTTTTCATGGAAAGGAAGGAGAGTGACGGTGGATTCAGCTTCGTTAGCGATATGGTTGATTGCCCTCATATTGGGAGTTGTCTCCTTTTTCCGACCCGGGAACCTTCACGTTAAAGGCCTTAAGACCGCGTGGGATTTTACCTATAAGGTGTTTCCGCGAATGATCTTAGCGATTCTGGTTTGTGGTTTTTTTTCTGTCATCGTTCCTACTGACCTGGTGGTCTCCTGGCTCGGAAAGGAATCCGGTATGAAAGGAATACTCATCGCTTCTTTGGTAGGAGGATTCACCCCGGGTGGCCCGATCATCAGTTTTCCCATTGTTGTGATATTCTTCAAGGCTGGGGCGGGAATTCCCTCGTTGATTGCTTATCTCACCGCTTGGACGACTTTAGCATTTCACAGGACGATTACCTATGAGATTCCATTACTGGGCTTCCGATTTACAGTGGTGAGAATTCTATCTACCTTACTTCTTCCTCCTCTGGCCGGAATACTGGCGATTTTTGTCGAAGGACATTTTTGAATTGGTCTGAGATGGCCATCTCTTAAGAAGGGGGAATTCTTCTTCCAAAACGCTCTATGTTACCGCACGATTCGAGATCTCCAGGGGCAAAAAAGGCTGTTTAAGCAACGTCAATATGTCCCCCTAACTGCAACGTGAAAATGTCCCCTTGATTG
>JBHGBJ010000049.1:0-31144 GCA_041947025.1 Thermodesulfobacteriota bacterium | reverse complement strand
TCCTGAGGAGTGAGGCGTACTTGGAGGTACGCCGCAACGACGAAGGATGAGGGGAACGCAGCAGACGGACGTTTTTCAGCAACCTGCTAATGATTCACTCTATTTTCTTAACCAGGACCTCTCTCGGCTTGATCCCGTCGGAAGGTCCCACGACTCCCTCCTCCTCCATTTTTTCGATAATACGGGCGGCTCGATTATAGCCGATCCGAAATCGTCTTTGAATGAGAGAGATGGAGGCCTGCCCGGTCTCGGCTACGAAAGCCAGGGCCTCATCATATTTTTCGTCATACTCCTCCTCCGCTCCATTGGACTCTTTCTCTTTCTTCACTTCCGTGAGAATGGAGGTATCGTAGGAAGGCTTCCCCTGTTTCTTCAAGAAGTCGACGATCCGTTTGATCTCTGCGCTTGAGACGAAGGCACCGTGGATGCGTGTCAGCTTCGAACTGCCGGGAGGAAGAAAAAGCATATCTCCGGCTCCCAGGAGATGTTCCGCTCCGATCGTATCCAAAATGGTTCGGGAATCGACCTTTGAGGTGACTTGGAAGGAGATCCGCGCAGGAAAGTTTGCCTTGATGATTCCGGTGAGCACATCGACAGAGGGCCGCTGTGTCGCCAAGAGGAGATGGATGCCCACAGCCCTTGCCATCTGGGCAAGCCGCGTAATCGACTCCTCCACTTCTCTCGACGCAGTCATCATCAAATCAGCCAGCTCATCGATCACCACAACAATGTAAGGGATCCTCTCCGGAGACTCAGAGGGTTCCCCTTCTTCCCCTTCGAGATGATCGCCTTTCCGCTTATAAGCTTTATCTTTCTCCTTCAACTCCTTCTCCATCTTCTGATGATAATGCTCGATATTGCGCACGCTCTTTTCAGCGAGAACCGTATACCTCCGCTCCATCTCATCCACCAGCCACTTGAGGGCAGTGGCGGCCTTCTTCGGATGGGTAACCACAGGAAGAAGCAGATGGGGAATGTTTTCGTAATCGGAAAGCTCGAGCATCTTGGGGTCGATCATGAGGAATCGTACCTCATCCGGAGCGGCTTTAAAGAGGATGCTGCAAATGATCGAGTTGATGGAGACACTCTTTCCGGACCCTGTTGACCCGGCAACCAGAAGGTGGGGCATTCGGGCAAGGTCGACGATAAAGGGCTCTCCCGCGATATCTTTCCCGAGGCCAAAGGAGAGCCTTGATTTGGAGGCCCGAAAGGTGTCTGTGTCCACAATCTCTTTGAGAAAAACGGTCTCTCGGTTGGCGTTGGGGACTTCGATCCCAACCACAGCCTTCCCAGGGATAGGCGCCACGATGCGGATCGAGAGGGCACTCAAGGCGAGCGCCAGATCATCTGCCAGGTTTACAATCCGGCTGACCTTCACCCCGGGAGCCGGCTCAAACTCGTAGACCGTGATCACCGGACCCGGCCTGACTTCCACGACCTTCCCTTCCACGCCATAATCCAGGAGTTTCTTCTCCAAGATGCGCGAGTTCATGATCAGGCTGTCGCGATCGATCTTCTGCCTCTTCTCCACATCAGCCTCAAGCAAAGAGATCGGGGGAAGCTGAAAAGTCTTCTTTGTCTCGAGGAATCCGAACGTCGCCTGTTCGGGGACCTCCTCTGCTGGCCGACCCTGTTCCACTTTCTTAGCGGGAGGCGATGCCTCGATCACCATGGGCGGAGGAATCTCCGGACCCCCTTCTTGTTCTTGTTTCCGTTTCACCCACTTCTTGGCCCTCTCTGCGCGTTCTCTTCGAAGGATCTTGAGCGTACCGATCTTCTCTCCGACCCTCCTCACCAGGCTGACGAGATGCCGCACGACGGAGACAAAGGAGATCCCTGTTCCCAGAATAAAAGAGAGGATCAAGACCACCAACAAGAGGACCGTGGCCCCTGGAGGATTAAAATACCGGACGAGGCTTCTTGAAAGAATTTCGCCGAGAAATCCTCCGACCAGAATATCCCGGGGAAAGAAATGGATCGGTTTCAACCATAGGCCGAAAAGAGAAGAAGTGGCCAAGAGGATCGCTGCCCACCCACCCAATTTGAAAGAGAGGTGCTTCACTTCCCAATGAAAAATGAAGCTGCTCGCATAAAGGCCCAAGAGAAGGGGGATGAGAAAAGAGGGGAATCCGAACCCTTGAAAGAGGAGGCTGGAAGTGTAGGAACCGACAACCCCCATCCAATTCTGGATCTCCTTCGCTTTGGAAGAGGCGTAAGAAAAGAGAGAGGGATCCATCGGGGAATAGGAGGATAAACTCAGAAAGAGAAAGACCGCCAGAGCGGTCAGCAGGATCCCCAAGATCTCATTCCGCAACCCCTCTTTGATGAAATCTCCTCTCATGTTGCTTCCCCAGCCCTTTTCCCGGAGATCAATTCAAAATTCTTAGAGATGGTTTGTCGAACCTTCTCCATTAAAAGCTTCCGGTCTTTCAAAGAATAACCTCGGGTCTCGATGGGAGCGTCTATCCGAATCCGTATCTCTCCAGAGGCAACGGTCCGTTTCTCTTTCGGCATCACCTCCCGGCTCCCTGTGATCGAAACAGGGATGATGGGAACCCTTGACTTGATCGCCAGGGTGAACCCGCCCTTCTTGAACGGTTGGATCGAACCGTCCGGGCTCCGGGACCCCTCCGGAAAGATGACCACGGACATTCCTTCTTGGATTTTCCGGGCAGCCTCGTTCATCGCCCGGACGGTCTCCCGGGTCCCTTCTCGATCGATGCTGATATAGCCTGCAGCAGCCATAGCCCAGCCGAGCACCGGAATGAAGAAAAGCTCCTTCTTGGCCAACCACTTGAAGTGAAACGGGAGATAACCCTCGAGAGCAAAGATATCGTAGGCTCCCTGGTGGTTCGACATGAAGAGATAAGGCCCCTTATCCTGAACATGCTCCAACCCTTCGGTCTTAACCCTCACCCCGCTCGCCCAGACAATCACCCTTGCCCAGAGTCTGGCCACAGAATGGCCCGTCCTCCCGCTTCGGTCGAATAGATAGACGACCATCACAAGAGAGCCTAACACCAGCGTATCGGCCACAATACAAAACCAGACAAAAATCGTCCGTATCATCCTAAGAACCAGATGCCAAAGCTCAACTCTGGTCACTAAGTCATTCAGTTATTCGGTCATTGGATGACTTAATCACTCATAACTCAATGACTGTATTTCTCTATTAAATTCTTTTCTCCAGCTCCGCAAGGATGGCCTCCACTTCGTTCCTGATCTTCTCGTCCATATCATAAGGAGACCGTCCTTCCCGGTCCGCCTGAAGAATCTTCGGGTTAAAGCTCATGTGGCCCAAAATAGGAAAGTCAGAAAGGCTGTCCTCGATGATCTGTCTGTCCTGGTCAGAATTGATTTTGTTTCCAACGATCATCACATTTCGGATGCGCAAGTCCTCACCCAATTTCTTGATCTGTTTGGCCGTATTGATTGCCCTCTGCCCTGGCTCCACGACGATGATCAAAACATCCACATGCCCTGTGCTTCCCCTCCCCAGATGCTCCAACCCCGCCTCCATGTCAAGGATGAGGGCTTCCTCCCGCTGAACCAGAAGGTGGCGGACCAGGTTTTTCAGAAGGACATTCTCCGGGCAGTAGCAGCCTCCGCCTCCTTGTGGGATACATCCCAATAGGAGCAGCTTGACTCCCTGGTAGGTCACTCCCATCTCGTCGGGAAGGTCATCCACTTTAGGGTTGAGCTTAAACACGGAACCGAAGCTCCCTTTCTTAGACCCGGTCCTCTCTTCGATCAGGGAGGTCATGGAGGCAATGGGTGAGAGTTTGGGCAGGGCCTCCTTGGGAAGGCCGATTGCGGAAGCCAGGTTCGAATCGGGGTCCGCATCGATCGCGAGCACCTTCTTGCCCCGATCTGCCAGAATGCGGGCCATGACCCCTGCGAGCGTTGTTTTTCCTACACCACCCTTACCCGAAATTGCAATCTTCATGCTGCCCTCCGCTCTTATATTAGCCAAAAAAAGTCCAAATGTCCATTGCCGGAAAATCGGGACACATACCATTTTTTAACATAGAGGTTTTGTTCTTTTTCGCATTGCAGAAAAAATGGTATGTGTCCCGATTTTTCAATTTGACAAGAAGGCAGATTTTATTATAAGGAACAACGATGAGGATGAATAAGAAAGCGTTGACCATTCTGAGCGCCGGTCATCTGACCGCGGACATCAATCAGGGAGTCCTCCCGCCTCTGCTCTCATATTTCAAAGAGGCACTGAACCTCTCTTACACGATGTCGGGCACAATCCTCCTCTTTGCGAATCTCACCTCTTCGATTATCCAACCCCTGTTCGGACACCTCTCCGATCGACGCCCCATTAAATGGCTCCTTCCCTTCTCTCCTCTTGTCGCCTGCCTGGGAATGTCCGTCACTGGCCTCCTCTCAAGCTACTCCCTTTTGGTCATCTGTGTCGTTGTGAGTGGGATAGGGATTGCAGGGTTCCACCCTGACGGGTTTAAAACAGCTTACTTTTTCACCGGAGAGAGAAAGGCGACCGGGATGTCGATCTTTGCCCTGGGAGGGAACTTAGGAATCGCTGTCGGTCCAATCTTTGCTTTTACGCTGGTCACTTCTTTCGGACTGAAAGGCACCTTAAGCCTAATCATCCCGGGAGTTTTAATCACGATCGTTTTACTTTCTTATATGCCCATGCTGAGCGCTCCGGTTGAACTCGCTCACAGAGAGGGAAAGAAGAGCGTACGGACCCCGCTTTCCAGGAATCAAAAGATCTCCTTCCTCCTCCTGATCAGCATTGCCACGGTGAGATCTTGGATCCATGTCGGTCTGGTCACTTATATCCCTTTCTATTACATCCATTATTTGAAAGGAAACCCTCTTTATGCCGGCAAACTCCTCTCAACCTTCCTGATGGCGGGTGTTGCGGGGTCACTCATGGGTGCCCCATTAGCGGACCGATGGGGGCACAAACAATTCCTGTCGACCACGTTGATACTGTCGATTCCTCTTCTGCTCCTTTTTTATTACAGCAGTGGACCGATGGCATTCGTCATTTTAGGGGTTGCAGGGTTGATATTGCTCTCCACATTCACCCTCACCACCGTTATGGCCCAGGTGCTTCTGCCTCAACATTTGGGGATGGCTTCGGGAATGATGGTCGGATTCACGGTCAGCGCAGGAGGAGTCGGAGTGACCCTCCTCGGGGCGATTGCTGATCGCTGGGGAGTACCGATGGCAATCAAGGCGATCCTTGTGTTGCCCTTCATTGCATTTGGTCTCACGTTGTTGTTAAAGTATCCTCTTAAGAAATAACGGGGAATCTATGAGCACAATACTGGTCACCGGCGGCGCGGGATTCATCGGGTCTCATCTTTGTGAACGTCTCTTAAGAGAAGGGGATCATGTGATCTGCTTCGACAACTTCGACAGCTTTTATGATCCCAATATAAAGATTAAGAATGTGGAGGGGATAAGGCGAAATGCTCCCGACCGATTCGAACTCTTCACGGGAGACATTCGAAACCACGACCATCTCCTCGAGATCTTCAAGAAGAAACGGATTGACCTCACCGTCCATCTGGCTGCCAGGGCTGGGGTCAGGCCCTCGATTGAACAACCCCTTCTCTATCAGGATGTCAACATCAGAGGGACGATCGCCCTCCTGGAGGCCTGCAAAGAGTTTGGAGTCCGAGACCTTGTGTTCGCCTCTTCCTCCTCGGTTTATGGAGAGAATCAGAGGGTGCCCTTCTCTGAGGAAGACCTCGATATTCAGCCCATATCGCCCTACGGGGCCACAAAGCGCGCCGGCGAACTCCTCTGCTATTCTTACCATTATCTCCATGGGATGAACATCACCTGTCTCCGGATCTTCACAGCCTACGGCCCGAGACAAAGACCCGAGATGGCCATCCACCAGTTCACCCGTTTGATCGACCGGGGTGAAAAGATTTCGGTTTATGGGGATGGCTCTTCTCGGAGGGATTACACCTATATCGATGATCTGATCCAAGGGATGGTGGCTGTCATTCATCAAAACAAAGGGTTTGAGATCTACAATCTTGGAGAATCCCAAACCACCTCTTTGAAGGAACTCATCCGGCTGATCGAGGAAGCTTTGGGCAAAAAGGCGACTGCCGAAATGTCGGGACATCAGCCTGGCGATGTCTCGATCACCTACGCCGACATCAACAAGGCGAAGCAGAGATTAGGGTACCGTCCGCAAGTCAATGTCAAAGAAGGGATCAGGCGATTTGTGGAATGGTATAAAAAGACTAAGAGGTAGGGAACGACGATTTGGATCGGGCTATGAAAGACTTGACCAACCCAATGATTTCCTCCAGCCGTGCTGACCCCTTGACAAGGAAATGATTAGCCCCATAGCGGGCCGCTGCGTCGCGATATTCCGGTAAATCATAACTGGTCAGAATGACGATGATGGCATCAGGATGCGTGGCCTTTATCTTCCTTGTCAATTCGAGGCCTGATCCGTTGGGCAGTCTGATGTCAATGAACACGAGGTCGGGAATCAGGGTCTCGATTTTTTCCATGGCCTCCTTGCCGTTCGAAGCCTCCTCAACGATCATCGACGAGAAATTTCCCTTTAAGTAATCTCTGAATGTCTCCCGAAAAGTCTGATTGTCTTCCACAATCAATGTCTTGAACATTGGTCTCCCTCCCAAATCTTTATCCCCGTTCCGCTTGAGGTCCCGCTTAACATCGCAGCACGGAACAGAACCCCACAACGGAAGGACTGGAAGGATGGGTTACGAAAGGATCAAATCTCGAAAAAGCGACCAGGACGGAATGGAAGGAGCAAAAGGGTAAAATTAATATGGTCATGGCAAATGAATTGATTGAGCTGAGGAGCAAGAAAGATCTGATCAGGGGTATTTTGCCCTTCCTGGTCATCTGGTTCCTTTTAGGAGTTTTAAGAGAATGATAGAGAAAAGAACCCTGGGATACAATGGGGGAAACTATGTATTTTGATGGTCCGAAAGACTGTATATGGAACCCCACGGGCAGAGCCCGTGGTACCATGATCGCCCGCCTTCGCCAAAAGACGGCTACGGCGAGACATCCGAGCGGGTCCAAATCGGGGCCCCCCGGAGGAAATCTGCTTCATACATGGCCGGTGATTATCGTTTCCTCTTCCGTTTCTCATTTCTGTCATAGATGATCCTCAATCCTTCGAGGGTCAGAAATTCGTTCACCTCTTCAATCGTTTCTGACTCGTCGGCAATGAGGCCTGCCAACCCCCCTGTCGCAATCACCTTGGGGCTCGACCTCACCTCTTTCTTCATCCTCCTGACGATCTCGTCAACCAGCCCTACGTAGCCGAAAAAAATTCCTGACTGCATGCTCTGGCTCGTATTCTTTCCGATCACCCGTTTGGGTTTGACGATCTCCACCCGGGGCAATTTGGAAGTTCGTTCGAATAATGCCTCTGAGGAGATCCCGATGCCGGGCGCGATCGCACCCCCCATATACTCCCCCCTTGAAGAAACGTAATCAAAGGTCGTTGCCGTCCCGAAATCGACAACGATCAAACACGCCTTATATCGCTCAAAGGCAGCCACCGCATTGACGATGCGGTCCGCTCCCACCTCCGAGGGGTTATCATACGAGATAGGCATTCCGATCTCGATGTCCGGCCCGACGATCAACGGCTTGACGTGGAAGTATTTATTCGCCATCCCTTCCAGCCTTTCCAGGACCGGAGGAACCACCGAGGAAATGATCATCCCTTCAAAATCTCTCATACTAATCTTGTCGAATAAGAACAGATCCCGAAAGAGAATCCCCCATTCATCGGCAGTCTTCTCCCTTTCCGTCACAATACGCCAGTGATCCACCAAAACCTTCCTGTCGTAGACCCCCAGAACCGTATTCGTATTCCCCACATCGATAACCAGCAGCATACGACCTCCCTTCCCCAGCCTCGCCGGGGAAAATCTCAGATCCCAAACTCCGAATCGCAAATAAATTCCAAATTTCAATTCCCAATAACCCAAAATTTTCTTCTTAATGCCTTAGAAGTTTGGTCATTGGGATTTATTTGGTATTTGGCGCTTGGAAATTGGTGCTTCATTTCTATATTCAACATCTCCTGCGACAATCCTCTTCCGTCTTCCGTCCTTCATCTCTAAAATCAAAGCTCCGTCTGAATCAACTTCGACTGCAACGCCACTCAGGGTCTCCTCAAAGGAGGTCACCTTAACCCGTTTGCCCTTGATTTTGGCCCTATCCCCCCATGCTTTCAGAACAGGGTCTCCACCCTCCTTTAAAAAGATCGTATACCACCTTTCCAACTCCTCCAAAAGAAAGAGGAGAAAGGCCTTCCTCGAAATCGTTTGCCCCATCTCTCTTTTTAAACAGGTGGCCACCTCTCGAAGCTCTTTCAAGAACATTTTTTCTTCCATGTTGAGATTGACACCGATTCCCAGGATCACGAAATGGATGCGGTCCGTTTCCGAACGGATCTCATTGAGAAGCCCGGCCACCTTCCGACCGCTCAGAAGAATATCATTGGGCCATTTGATCAGAGGGACAAGGCCGGAGTATCTTTCAATCGCATCCGCTGCCGCAACCGCCGCCATCAAGGTGATGAGAGAGGCTTGATGCGGCGGGATTTGGGGCCGGAGGACGACTGAAAGATAAAGGTTCAAGAAGGGGGGCGAAACCCAATGTCTTCCCAGTCTTCCTCTTCCCTTCTTCTGTGATTCGGCAATGACCACCTCCCCTTCCTCAGCCCCCTGGGTCGCCAACTGATAGGCTTTCGAGTTCGTCGAATCGACCGATTCGAAGTAATGGATGGTCTGCCCCATCCAATTCGTCTTGAGAAGGGGTTTGATTTCCAACGGGGTGAGGAGGTCCGGGGATCCGATCAGGCGATACCCCGATCGCGTCGAAGCCTCGATCTCATAGCCCAGGGCACGCAAGCGCTGCAGTCTCTTCCACACAGCCGTTCGGGTTACTCCTAATCGCCGGCTGATTTCTTCTCCTGAAAGAAAGTCTGGAGCATGTTCTCTCAGGAGAAGGAGGATCTGATCATTTAGCATTCAACTTCCCGAAAATTTCAAAGTCCAAATGTGAAAGGAACTCCAAATGCCAAACGATTAAAGTCCTAACAATACCTCAAATCTTAAGTTTGAACTTTGGACTTTGTCATTTGGCATTGATTGATCAGCCCACTCCCTTATCATAATGTGAGAATTGCATTGTAAAGGTTCCCCGGCCCTGGGTCAGGGATCTCAAAGCGGTGGAGTAACCGAACATCCGGGTTAAGGGAGAGATAGCCTTGATCAGGGTGATCTTTCCTTTTGACGTGATGGCCTCCACTGAACTCTTTCTCGCCTTCAAATCGCCTACCACTTCTCCCATGAACTCCTCCGGAGTGATAATGTTGACTTCCATCATCGGCTCCAATAAGACCGGTTGGGCCTTCCGGCAAGCCTCTCTCAGGGCATTCGATGAAGCGATCTTCAGAGCGAGAGGGGATAGATGATTCAGATCCATATTCGCCTTTAACAGCGTGACGCGAAGATCGGTCAGGGGATAGCCCATGAGCACTCCCACGGTTGAGGCATCCCGGATCCCCTCCTCGATCGAGAGAAGCCCCTCCGGAGGCACGGTTCCCTCCGGGGCACCGGAATGAACCTCGATTCCTTTTCCCCGTCCATTCGGCGAGACGCGCAGAAAGACCTCTGCAAAATGCTTGATCTCGTCCATCTCTTTCAAAAACTTGGCCGAAGCCTCCGCCTCCTTCTCGATGGTCTCCCGATAGACGACCTGGGGCCTCCCGACATTGACCTCAAGATGATATTCCGACAGGAGCCGGTTGACCAAGACATCCAGATGTAATTCACCCATGCCGGAGATAATGGTCTGACCGGTATCTTCGTCCAGCTTGACATGGAAGGTCGGGTCTTCCTCGCTTAACTTGTGAAGGGATTCAACCAGTTTCTCCTGATCGCGGTTCGTCCGCGGCTCCACCGCCACCGACATCACCGGTTTATAAAAATCGATGGGTTCGAGGAGGATCGGTCGGCCACGGTCACAGAGGGTGTCGCCTGTGGTCGTCTCTTTCAACCCCATGACCGCCACAATCTCTCCGGTCTTGGCCTCTTCCACCCGATTTCGCTGGTGGGCATGCATCTGAAAGATTCTCGAGATCTTCTCCCCTTTCTTCAGACGGGGATTATAGACTTCCGTCCCAACCTTGAGTATCCCGGAATAAATCCGGATGTAGATCAACTTTCTCCCTTCATCCATCATCACCTTGAAGGCCAGAGCGCTAAAAGACTCCTCGTCCTTCGCCCTCCTTTTCACCTTGTCCCCTGTCACCGGATCCGTCCCCTCGACCGGAGGCACATCCAACGGAGAAGGAAGGTATTCCACGATCGCATCGATCAGGGGCTGAATTCCCTGATTCCTCAATGCCGCGCCGCAAAGGACCGGGACCGCTTTCATCGAGATCGTTGCCTTCCTCAGGACTTCCTTGATCTCAGATTCGGAGATCTCTTCCCCGTTGAGATACTTCTCCATCAAATGATCATCCAGTTCGGCAAGGGATTCGACGAGCTTCGCCCGATAAAGAGACGCATCTTCTTTCAACTCCTTGGGGATGGAAACCTCTTTGAAGTCAGAACCCAGGCTGTGTTCATCCCATACAATCCCCTTCATCCGGATGAGATCGATCACGCCGATAAACCGGTCTTCCATGCCCATCGGGATTTGGATCATCAGCGGATTGGCTCCCAAGAGATCGACGATCATCTTCACTGCTCCGAAGAAATCCGCTCCGATCCGGTCCATCTTGTTGATGAAGGCCAATTTAGGAACCCCGTACTTGTCCGCTTGGTGCCATACGGTCTCTGATTGAGGTTCCACTCCCTCGACCGCACTGAAGATCGCAATCACCCCGTCCAGAACGCGGAGCGATCGCTCCACTTCGATGGTAAAGTCCACATGACCCGGGGTATCGATAATATGGATGGTATCCCCTTTCCACTCGACGGTCGTGACTGCCGAAGTGATGGTAATCCCTCTCTCCTGTTCCTGCGGCATCCAGTCCATGACGGTTGTCCCATCATGGACCTCGCCCATCCGGTGGATCTTCTTTGTGTAGAAGAGGACCCTCTCGGTGACAGTGGTCTTCCCGGCGTCGATGTGAGCCATAAACCCGATATTCCGGGTTCGTGCGAGTCGCTTCTCTCCGGCCATGCGGTTCCTAATAAATCATTGGATTGCA
This sequence comes from Thermodesulfobacteriota bacterium, assembly GCA_041947025.1. Taxonomy (GTDB): domain Bacteria; phylum Desulfobacterota; class BSN033; order BSN033; family UBA1163; genus CAVTZZ01. The sequence goes on along the minus strand of JBHGBJ010000049.1, from coordinate 19,923 downwards.
ATGTATCTCGGCAATATTAAAAGGATTTCTTTAAAATGTCAAATTCTCCTTGACAAACTTCCGCCGTTATGTTTTATTATTTCTAATTGAGGACTAAAATGATTCATTACTATTACTTTTATTTTTACTTTCACGAAAGTCACCCATAAGGTTTATCCCGAATGGGATAAAAAGCCATGGGTGATTTCTTAGGCCCCATGGCTTTTTTATTTCCTAAGCCATAGGGGGACCTCTATGGCTTTTTTGTTTCACGGTATTTCATAGGAAAGGAGTTTAAGAGATGGCTATTTCAAGAAGAGTAAAGGGGGCTTTGAACGGTGCTTCATGGGTCAGAAGGATGTTCGAAGAAGGAGAGGAGTTAAAACGACTCCACGGTGAGAAAAACGTCTTTGATTTCTCACTCGGAAATCCCAATCTCGAGCCTCCCTCTTCCTTGAAGAAGGCCCTTAAGACCCTGGCCGAAAACCCGATCACCGGAATGCATCGGTACATGCCTAATAGCGGATACAGCGAGACGAGGCAGGCGATTGCAGAATTCCTGAGAGAGGAGTCAGGCCTTCCTTTTGAAGAAAAACATATCATTATGACGGTCGGTGCGGCAGGTGGACTCAATGTCGTTTTGAAGGCGATCTTGGACGAAGGAGATGAGGTCATCGTTCCTTCCCCATACTTCATGGAATTCAAATTTTATATTGAAAATTCCGGTGGTGAGATCCGATTGGTCCGGACCCATGAAGACTTCTCCCTTGACCTCAAGGAGATCGAAAGGGCAATCGGTAAGAAGACCAAAGCCATCCTGGTCAATTTTCCCAATAACCCGACGGGGGTTGTCTACGACCAGAAGTCTCTTGAAGACTTGGGGGAATTGTTGAAAAGGAAAAACCGGGAACTGGGGAAGACGCTCTACCTGATTACCGATGAGGCCTACAGACGGATTGTCTATGACCATCTAAAGCTCCCCATCGTTTTTCACTACTATCCCCATACTCTCCGGGTGACCTCCCACTCCAAGGACCTTTCACTTCCTGGAGAAAGAATCGGCTATGTCGTCCTAAGCCCGTCTTGTGAGGAACTGGATGAGATGGTCTCCGCTCTGATCTTTGCCAACCGCACCCTCGGATTCGTCAATGCTCCGGCACTGATGCAGAGATTGGTCGCTCCCCTCCAGAGAAATTCGGTCAATATCCGAGACTATGAGGAAAAACGTGACCTCTTCTATCATTCTTTGAAGGACTTTGGTTATCACGTGGTAAAACCCCAGGGCGCCTTCTACCTCTTTCCGAAGGCTCCCATCGAGGATGACGTCGCTTTTGTCAAAGAGCTCCAGTCGAAACGAATATTGACCGTTCCTGGAACGGGTTTCGGGAAGCCGGGTTATTTCAGGATTGCTTACTGCGTCGAAAAGAAAATGATCGAAGACTCACTTCCAGGATTCAAAGAGGTGGCAGAGAAATACGGGATGAAGAAATAGGGACACATACCATTTTTCAAATCGAACCTGAAAAAACAGGCCGTTTCTAAATTGGGCTGACAAGATGTTTAAATTTGCTTGACATCGGCAATATTTGAAAGTATGATGTCCTCGATTCCGAATCGGGTTGTTCTTCACGGAAGCCACACCAAGACCTCATTGCTCATCATGAGGAACCGTTTGAAGAAAGGGGGGGGAGATGGGATCTGAGGAGGAAAAAGAGGCCAAAAAAAAATTTAGTCGCCGCGAAGCCCTAAAACGTATTGCTCTGACAACAGGAAGTATTGGCCTACTGGGGTCCCTTCATTCCTGGGCGAACCCTAAGTCCGGTGACGACGGGGTGGACGTGAATCACCCAGATCAACGGAGAGCTCAACGTTATTATAGTTATAGCAGTTATAGCAGATACATTGCTTACAACCGCTACAACTCAACCTATTACAGTTATCGATCCACCACTTATTACAGTTATGTCAGTACGGGGTATTCCTCTTATAATTCTTATCGATCTACAGCTTATAGCTCTTATATCTCTTTCGCCCCTGGAACTCGTGGAGGAGGGTGCACCCGGTCTGATTGAGATTTGAGGAATTGTCTTTAACCCTTAGAAAGCTCCCTTGCCCCTCATATTGTTCTCACAAGTAGTTTTTGCCAAGCAGAAGAAAACAGATCCTACTGCCTCCACTTTTGATCGGGTGGATTGTTATGGCATAGGAGTGGGGTTTCAAGATAAGATTGAAACATCGTGTCGTTTTGGATGAGGTGAGATGATGGCAAACGTTTTGCTTACCCAACGCTGTGTCCGCTCCTGCCCTTATTGTTTTGCCAAGGACCACATGGCCCGATCTTTATCCGACGATATACTGAGCTGGGATGATTTGATCTACCTGGCGGATTTTATAGAAACATCCGGCGAACAGCATGTTTCTTTACTGGGCGGGGAACCCACACTTCATCCTGATTTTGTAAATTTTGTCCTTTACCTTCTCGAACGGAAAATTTCCATCACCGTCTTTACCAGTGGGATAATTTCAGAGGTGACACTGAATGAAATGGCGTCAGCCCTGAAAGGTTACTCTGAAGAACATCTTCACTTTGTCTGCAATCTGAACGAGCCCGATCTCTCTCCTCCAGGCGAGGGGGAAAGGATACGACCTTTTCTTGAAAGATTCGGAAACCGGACCGTTGCGAGCTTTAATATTTACCATTTGAATTTCAAACTGGACTTCCTATTTCAGTCTATCAACCAATACGGACTTTCGCGGCAAATCAGACTGGGCTTGGCACATCCTATCACGAACTCAGAGAATAAATTTGTATCGATTCACAGCATCCGAAGGGTCATCGAACGGCTGTTTTCTTATACTCCTCATTTTCAGCGTTTCAGGATCTCTCCCTTTTTAGACTGCGGATTTCCCATGTGCGCCTTCAGCGACGAACAGCTCGGCACCCTCTATCGCTTGAGAGGGGGTGACATTCGATTCGGCTGTAGCCCTGCTTTTGATATTGGACCGGATATGACGGTTTGGTGTTGTTTTCCTATGTCCTCCTACCATAAGAAGTCGATTTTCGAATTCGATTCGATCAAAGAGATTATCCATTTTTATCAGGCAAGATTAAACACGATCAGGATCGAGGCCGGCGGGATCTACGAGGCCTGCGATGACTGCCAGTACCGTGAGGAAGACAAATGCGCCGGAGGATGTGTGGCCCATCTCATCCGCGACTTTAGAAGCGAAGAAAGGGTTAGATTAGAAGAGATCTACTCATGAATTCCCATATTCTGGTCTGTGATTTTGACGAAACGCTCATTTCACGATTGGAACACCGTGATCTTGTTGTGCGTATGGATAACCTTGACCTGGTCGATCATGCAGTACGTAAGGTCCAGGAAAGAAATAGCCTCCATACCGTCTGGCTTCATCTCGACGCTCCTTTGTCCGAGATGGACATCAGGGAATTGGGGGAATCAAGCGCCGTGTCGTTTTATCTTGAGATTACGGGAATAGGAGATTTCGGAAAATCGATAGATCAGATCCGTTCGCTTCGTAAACTCAATGTCTTTGTCATGTTGGCCGAGGAGATGCCCGGGACTCGCCGTGATCTCAAGATCCTTTCGTCTCTTTTTGTTCCCTGTGGGATCACATTTGGAAACCGGCGCCCTGACTGGGAGTCACTGGGGGATTTACTATCCTACTCCGTTTATACCAAAGCACCTCATGCTCCGATTCAACCGTTCCATTTCGTCATATCAAACTATGACGTTCAAAAAAGAATTGATTTTGCAGGTGTCTATTTTGAGGATTCGTCAAGATTCTTGCATATCGATACGGAGGGATCCATTGCCCTATCTCGGAAAGAGCTTGAGCGGAGAGAATTTATTTCGAAAGATTTGGGGCAATTGGATCATATTGAAAATCACCCCTCGTACCACCGGCGCCTGGAATCTTGGCGTGAGTTTTTCTTGAAACCCGATGGATGCGCCTATTGCCCGGGCTGGCGCATCTGTCTTGGAAAATTCGAGGAGAGCCCGGATAAAGAATCGGGTTGCATGAAACTTTTTGATGAATGGATGGAGGCAGCCGAATATTACCAAGAAGAAAGGGCGAAGGCTGGGGCTGTGCGTAGATTATGAGAACGATGATTCTGAAAGTAACTGAAAAATGCAATTCGAATTGTGCCTATTGTGACGTCGTTGCAAACCGGGCTCAGGCGCAGCACATGCCTTTGGACGTACTCGAAATCGTTTTTAAGCAGATCCATGAGTTCCTACGGGTTCATCCCGAAGAAACGATCAATGTCACTTTTCACGGTGGGGAGCCCCTTCTCGTGGGTGTGGAATTTTATAAAGCCGCTTATGAGTTTCAGCAGAAGTACTTCCGGGATACAAGGGACCGGATCAATTACAGTATTCAGTCAAACATCACGCTCCTTTCCCAGGACTATGTGGAGATATTTCGTGATCTGGGAATTGAGCAGATCGGAACAAGCTACGATCCGGAGCCCCATATCAGGGGACCCGGAATACCCAACGATTCGGATCGGTATAACCGGTTGTTCATGCAAGGGGACGCCGTAGCCTCTAAACACGGAATCCAATCCGGCATCATTTATGTGGTGACCAAGAAGTCTTTAAGAAACCCTCTGAAGGTCTTCTACTACCTTACAAACCTAAGGCCAAGCGGCTTTTTTAACATGCATCCTGTGATTCTCTATCACAACCGCAGGGAAGACCTGGCCATAACGCCTGCGGAATACGTAGCTTTCCTCGGCGCGATCTTTCCAGTCTGGTGGAAGTACCAAAAGCGGTATCCTCATGTGGAACCCTTCTGTTCCATGCTCGAGACGATTAGAGATGGGAAGTTATCCTTGAGTTGTTGCTCCTCCGGAGCCTGTGCCTATCAGCATGTCAATGTAGACCCTCTCGGGGAAACGTCTCAGTGCGGACGTTCCAGCGACTGGGGGCTCTTGCCCTATGGCAACATTCGCGAACGGTCGTTAGAGGAAATTTTTTCGGATTCAAAACGGGATGAATTATACACTCGCAACGATGTCTTGTGTCACGGGGCATGCGGAGGCTGCCGTTTCTGGACGATATGTCACGGAGATTGCCCCCTGGATTCCTATCCGAAGTACTCGGATTTTCTTCACAGATCGGAGTGGGGCTGTTCCAAGAAGGCTTTCATTGAGCAATACTTCGAACCCATTACAGAGCTGAGATTTACTCCCTCATGAATCGATCCACCACGCACAATACCCGAGAGATAGAATGGATAAACCCCATCGGCGGATACGGGGATATGCTCATGGTCTCAGGGGTGCTTAAACAGGTTATAGAACGGGACCGGCTCCGCCACTTTAACCTCGTTCGGCGTTCCATGTATCGCAGCATCTTCCGAAACCACCCTGCCATTCAGGCAATCGGTTATCCTCCCCCGGGAGCACGCATTATAGGAACGGATTACTGGGCCTATGGGCCCGATGCTGGCGAAAACCGCCCTTATCAAATACTTGCACGATTATTCGGCTTACCCACGCCGGCAGAAGAAATCCTCTATCTTCCAGGAGTAACTGAAATTGGACCCTTGTCTGAACTGGCTATACCTTGGCGTGAAAAGAATGTGGTGATTGCTCCTGGCGCCGATTCTCCGCGAAAGATGATGTCCTCAGACCGTTGGCAGTCTCTGATCGAGCAATTGATAAAGGATGGTTTCTTCGTCATCCAGACGGGAAGACTCCGAGAGAGATATATAGAACACTCTTACTCCCTTCTGGGTTTAACAAGCCCCGAACAATTGATTGCATTAATAAAGGCTGTAGATATGGTGATTACCCTTGATAACTTCGCCATGCACGCCTCGTATCTGGCAGGAACACCTGCCGTAGTCCTTTGGGGCCCTACCGCTCCGGAGATTTACGGTTATCCCGGGCAACATCACTTACGGGGATCCTTGAGATGCGACCAATTTGACCGTTGTATCGGCCCCAAGACTCCAGATAATTATGCCGTTCCCTGCCCCGTAGAGGGAAACCACTGCATGGACTCGATCCCGTTGGAGGATATCCGCAAGGCGGTCCAGGAGCGTTGGATCAAAAATCGGGACACACACCATTTTCCAAAGAAATGACAGGAGGCAAGTCCGTCTTATCAGCGCCCGGCTTTTTCACTCAGTTCTGTCGAGAGAGCCGGATCCAATGAATTCCTTCCCCGTTTCCTTTTCTATGCCATAATGATCAAAGCGACGACCGGTACCACTAAGACCAGTGTGCTAATCCCCCACCAAAGCGCATTCTTGTCATGGCCCGCCCTTCCTTTGGACCCTTCCTCAACTCCTCCCTTGGCTCCCCCCTTAGCTCCAACGATCGCCGCCCCCAATGCTGCCAAGCCACTGATAAAGGCAATCACCAGGGCTATGAACCCTCGCAGGAAACATCCCAACACTTCAACCGGAGTTAAAGCCACTGCAAAAAAGAGGATCGGCATCATGGCAGGAAGGATTACGTGACAGGCAATTCGTTTCATGTATGATATCTGATGTAAGTCCATGGAAGGCCTGCTCCAGGGTTCTTCCGGCGGGATCTTTTCTTAATCGATACTGTCAGGCTCGTCCGCCACTTCTTCGGCCTTCTTTTGCAAGCCTTTGAGAAAATCCTTATCCCCCTCACCCAACTCTAATGGGTCTTCGGTGTCATCGATACCTTCAATAAGCAGGTTGTCATCAAGCAGATTCTCGTCCAAGAGCTTCATGCCCTCCTTGAAGGCAATTCCAATGCCAAATCTAATCACTTAAAATTACACATTTTTTTGAAACCAAGGAGGGTTTAAGATGGACAGATATGCAAACAGTTGACAGGAATTGTCACTTCCGTCCAGGAAATAAATTGTCATACTATTGGAACAAAAGTAGCATAAGAATGCCCCTTAGGTTAAATAGTTGTGAACCTTTGGACTCCCCGGCCTGAAGGCCGGAGATTGCTCAAGGTTCACCCTGAACTGCGTCTTCTTCCCCGCCTTCGAAGGCTGGGGCTTCGCGCGGTCGAACGGGTGAAGCTGAAAGGATCGAAATGATGAGGGCATTAAGTAAACGGTTCATACTGGATGGGCACAATGATACACTCCAGGCGTTCTTTTTGCCAAACCAGACTGAACGATCTTTTTTTGAAAAGACAGACATCGGCCATATCGACCTTCCGAGGGCGATCATGGGCGGGTTGGCTGGTGCATTTTTCTCGATCTTCGTCCCATCCCGAGAGGACCTTCTTCAGGTTGATTATGTAAATGCCGGAAGCATCATGAAGCCAGTCGAATTCTCCTATGCCCGTGAGATGACGGAAAAAGGCATAGAAACCCTTTTTGGCCTCGAAGCAGAATCAGAAGGAAGGCTCAAGGTGGTTCGTACGGTGGAAGAGCTTCAATCCGCCTTTTCAGAAGATAGGGTCTCTGCCATCATACATTTCGAAGGGGCAGAGGCCCTTGAGCCGAGCCTGGATTCTCTGGAGGCTTTTTATGCCCAGGGTCTCCGATCGATCGGTATCGTCTGGAGCCGCCCCAATGCCTTTGGCTACGGGGTGGACATGAGAGTTCAAGGGATGCCTGATCAGGGACCTGGTCTGACCCCAGCGGGCAAAGAATTGGTGAAGGCCTGCAACCGGCTCGGTATTCTAATCGACCTTTCTCACCTTAATGAGAGGGGGTTCTGGGATATCGAAAGGATGTCCCAGGCGCCTCTTGTAGCGACCCATTCCTGCGCGCATGCCCTCAGCCCATCGCCCCGGAATCTGACGGACAGACAACTGGATGCGATCGGAGCTTCCGGCGGGGTCGTGGGCATCAACTTCAGTGTCAGGTTCTTGCGAGAGGATGGAGAGGAGATTCCAGATACTCCTCTAAGTGCATTGGTGCGTCATTTCCAGTACATTGCCGGCCGCATCGGTGTGGATCACTTGGCTATGGGTTCTGATTTTGATGGCACCACGATTCCGAAGGAGATCGGTGATGTCACAGGCCTTCCAAAATTGATCGAGGCCTTGCATCAAAGCGGATTTGACGAAGAGGCCCTTCACAAAATTTCGTTCAAAAACTGGCTCCGGGTTCTCTCCGCAACCTGGAGATAATCTTCGTCACTTTTTAGGATATCCAACATACTCCAGCACGGCCTTAAACAAGCTTGCCGATTGCGATAATTGTTGGTAGGCTTCTTCGGCACTCATCGTATCCTTGTCTTCTTTTTGAAGTCTGTAACCCAATTCTTTCGATTTTGTCGCAATGAGCGCGACGTTCTGAATCAGATCTTCCTCATCCTTAATGGTCATTGGGAACAGTTTTATTTTGTCAAGATGAGCCAATACTTCGTTCTCAATCACACCATCGTTCTTAATGTGACGTAAACTGTTATTAAACGCATTGCGCTCCATATTATGAAAAGGCATGGACAGATCTCCAATATAATGCCCTGCGTAAGCCAGGTGATAGGTGGCGAATCGACCTGCCGCTGATTCGTCCTGATAAGCCCGGATTGCAGCAACGATGGCTCCGTACAGATGGCCTGTCTTTTCACTTTCCTTTCCGAGATTGTATTTTTGTATCTGCCCCCTAATTAGACTAGGGGATAAGGTGTTGGCCTCCGGATTATTGACCCAGTGATTATACTCCTCCACGGTATCCGCCTTCAGCTTGGCAACGTCCGGCGCTGCGAGGTTGTAAGCTTGATCGAATTCTGCAACCTTGCCTATGGCAATATGGGTGAGATCGAACCATGCCATAGCGGGATTGCAGAACGACCCAAATAAGATGACCAGAAAGATAAAAGAAACTCTCTTCATAGAAACCTCCTCAGGAACAATTTTGGGACTCCGGTCTTTACAACTGCCAATTTCAGATTCGATGAAAGAAGAACAAACGGCATGCGTCCCCGTTTTCACGTAAAATGAACGTAGAGAATGGTTTCCACCGTTGCCACGAAGCTCCCTAACGAATGCATGACCATCACGAGATGAATGGAGTCTGTCTTGAGCCGGGCGATTCCGAATAGAAGGCCCAGGACAAAAATGGTCGCCATCCCATAAGCGTCGTACTGAAGATGGATGACGGCCCAGAAAGAGGAAGTGATTCCAATCGCTCCGATGGAGCCCAACCGGGAGTATCGGATTCCCTGGAAGAGGAAACCTCGGACGAAAATCTCTTCGAAAATCGGTGCCACAATGATGATCGCAAAGAGAAGGGCTGGCAGAAAGAATGCGGTCCTATAGGCCTCCTCCATAAAAGGAGGGACGATCGGTTGATGGAGGAGAAAACTGGTCATATCCGATAGAAATAGGAGCGCTACCAGAATGAGGAGCCATCTGACCCACTCGCTTTTCGAAGGTTCTCTAAATCCAATATAATCCTTAAGGGAAATATTTCTCCGAAGTCTTGCGAAGAAAATGGTCAAAGGGATACAAATCAGCCCCGCAACGATCGTGGCCATGGCAACCCAAAATCCATTGGAGGGAAGGCTTTTCGCATAGGCCTCCAGATCCAATTCCGGATGCTCGGCCTTCGCGAAGGAAACGAAGGCGATCATAACCGCAAATTGAAGGGCAGCAAGGAGAACGAAAATGATTGCAGAAAACCCAAAGGTTGCCCATAGCCCCCAGGGCTTTCCTTTGAACTCATCCGACGGCGGTGATAATTCCTTTGGCAACATTCTTGAGGATCTTTCGGGGCGACACCTAAGGGAGTGTATCAAATCCCTGCTCTTTGAAATGGGGATCAAAAACAAAAGCTGTCTTGATTTCTAAAGTGCGCATCATCTCAAAACTGGCCCAATCAACAAGGCTGAGATTCCTCCTTGATGCAGAAAGAAGGACACTTACGGCAGATCGATGTATTTCCGAGGAAACGAATTCAATATTCACCAAAGGCAACATATCATTCTGAAATCCTCTCACGGCCTCCACGCCGAGCCGATGTTGCAGAAGGGCAAATGTCTCCACCAGAACGTAATTGCTCGTGATTAAGGTGCCTTCATTGTTCAATAGATCGGCCCATGAGCTCTTTGCCCTTCGATGATTCTCATCATCCCTGTCGAGAAGAGCGCAGAACGCCGATGTATCGATAAAGATCCTCATTTGTTATATACTTCTGCGAGATAAAGATCATGTTTTTTCGAAATATCGCGTCTTCCTGAACCAAACTTCCCAACGATCTCCATCGCCCTCTTGTGTCTTTCTTCTTGGTCAACGACAGTGCTTGATATAATGATCGTGTCAACCGCTTTCCTGATAAGCTTTGCAACGGATAGATGTCGCGACTGCGATATTCGTTTCAGTGCCTTTGCCTGATCTTCAGTCAGCTGTATCTGTGTCCTGACCATAAGATCTCCTCTGACATCACTTTTGATAACATGATAACAAAAGAGTAAAGTACGTGTCAACAATTTGTTTCTCGATCCCTGCCTTCCGCTTACTGCATGCTGCCCGCTTGTTACCTGCTCTCCTTGACGGTTAGTTAGCGTTCAACTTTCCCACCTATGGCATGAGGCAGTGTCAGGGTAGCGCAGGCCCCACCGCCAACGCAATTCTCCAAGCTCACTTCTCCCCGGTGGAGCACAGCCACTTCCCTGACGAAGTTTAAGCCCAGTCCTGTGCTCTTTCCGGCCGTGTCCGGCCTTTGAAGAGAAAAGAACTTTTCGAATACTCTTGCCTTGGCGTATTCGGGTATCCCCGGGCCGTAGTCTCTTACCGAGAACCGAAATCTCCCTGTCCCCGACTGGCCCGCCAATTCAATCCGGCCTCCGGCCGGGCTGAAATCGATTGCATTTTGAATAAGGTTCGAAAGGGCCTGATAGAGGAGGAAGGCGTCTCCTTCGATCAGGACATCAGACGAGATACGAGACGAGACGCGCAGGTTCTTTTTGGACAGGAGAATTTGTTTGCCTTCGAGCACGGTTTTTACCAGAGAATGCATCGAGATTCTCTCCTTCTTTTCCAGATTCTTGAGATTCTCCAGCTTTGAGAGCTCCAGCATTCGGTCGACAATGTTTTGGATCCGGCTCGCTTCGTTACGAATATTCGTCAAGAAATGGGCCTGTTTTTGAGGATCCATCTCTTCTCCCAGCAGTTCAGCCGCTCCTCGAATTGCGGAGAGGGGGCTCTTGATCTCATGAGTGAAAGAATGGATGTACTCTTCCACGTACCTTTTCCCTTCCAATGCTTCTCGCATCTTCTCAAAGGCCTTTCCCATCTCCCCAATCTCACTTCGATTCAGCCTTGGAAGAGAGCTTCTCCTGCCTTCCCTCACTTCATTCGCGTAGCGTGTGAGTCTTCGAATCGGCCCCGTGATCCACATTGAGACGAAAAGACTGAGGAGCACTGCAGCTGCCCCGAAAATCCCGAATATCCTCAAGAGTCGGGGCCTCGCGCTCTTTAAGAAATTGTTGATATTAGTTGTCGGTTTCGCAACGGTCAGCACCCCTGCAATCCTGCCATCCACGACGATGGGGGATGCAACATAGAGAACCGAAGAAGTTGGGTCTTTCAGATTCTGCCTCGTGGACCTTGCCCCATACTTCCCGTTGAGGGTCAGTTTAATGTCGCGCCAATTTGAATAGTCCGCTCCGATGAGCCCTCTGTCTTCCGAATCGAAAATGACCTTTCCACCTGCGTCGGTGATGTAGACGCGCGTGTCCACACGAGTCTTCTCGAAATCGTAGATCTTCGCGGGTAACGGCCGTCGATAGATGCTCTCGAATGTTTGGTAGAGCTTTTCCGGTCTAAATTCTTTCGCTTCTATTTGGCTTCCGACCATGGCTGCCAAAATACTGGCCTGATCCACCAAGGGATCTTCCACGCCCTCGAGATAACGGACGCGCAAGGTCCCCAACGTCCAATGTACTGGATAATAGAAGCAAACGATGAAAATCGCCAGATAACAGATAAAGATGCGGGTGCCGAGTCTCATAGTTCCTCTTTCAAAGAGTATCCCATGCCGCGGTGCGTAGCGATGGGATCCAGGTCGGGTTTGATATTTTTGAGCTTGCTCCGGATGTTCTTGATGTGGGCGTCTATGGTCCGATCCAGGCTGGTATCCGGTTCATCCCAGCACAACTCCATTAATTGATCTCGCGAGAAAACGTGTCCCGGCCGCCGAATGAAGGTCTTCAATAACGCATACTCGTACCGAGAAAGGTCCAGGGGGCTCCCGAAATATTGGATCTGTCGTCTCGACTCGTCAACGCAAAAGGTCTGCGTCGGCATTTCCGAAGAAGGAGACGGCTGGGTTCGGCGAAGGATCGCCTTGGCCCTTGCGGACAACTCCCTGGGACTGAAGGGTTTGGTCATATAATCATCTCCCCCGATCTCAAGCCCAACGACCTTATCGATCTCATCACTCCTTGCCGTTAGGAAGAGAATAGGAACGTCTGATGTTCTTCTGATCTCTTTGCAGAGATCAAACCCACTCATGTCGGGGAGGCCGATGTCCAGTAGAATGAGATCCACGGATTCTTTGGAGAGAAAGGACCTGACTTCCTGCCCTGAGGCGACACACGTCGTGCTGAAACCATCCGTCTCAAGGGCATACTGGATCGTATCAGCGATGGCAGGTTCATCTTCTACGATAAGGATCTTTGGCTTCATGTCTGACTCGGCACCTTTTAAAGGATTGGAATACGAATCTGCTTGCCCCCTATACTACACAGAATCCGTTTTGAATACAACTGAATTCATTTCTGGATATCAACCACGCCGTTTTCTTTCTTAGAAGAAAAGGCCCTCTGCCCGTTGCCGATCCCTCCGATGTCAAACCAGTCGATACGCCTGGTCAGGAACATGATCGTGGCGAGGATGACAAACAGACCGATGCTGCCGAGGAGCAGTGCATAGTCTTCGAGCTGAAGCGTCACAAAAAGAAAAAGGTACAGAGTCGTTAGGGTACCTCCGATAACGACAGCGACCCTTCTTGTCTTGAGCACGCTTTTCGCATAGGCGGAAATGAGAAGGATCACGCCTGCGCTTGAGGTGACGTAGGAAAGGTTAAAAGGAATGTGCTCTGAGAGGGAGAGAAGGATGACATAGAAGAGAATGATGGCGAGCCCGATCAGTGTGTACTGGATGGGGTGGATGGCGGCCCTTGAGAAGATCTCCGTAAGAAAGAAGGCCATGAAGGTCAGGACGATGAACATGATGGCATATTTCACGGCCCGGGTCACCTTCTGGTATTCGTCGACAGGCTGAAGTAACTTGACGCCGAATGCAGAGTTGGCCAAGCAATAAGCGTTCCCGACCCAGGTTTGCGGGAAATTTCTGTTGAGGTGCTGGATGTTCCACGTTGCCCTGAAACCGCTCGGGCTGATCTCTCTCTTCTCCGGAAGGAAGTTCCCGATGAAACTCGGACTATTCCATTTGGAAGAGGTCGTGACAAGGGTCTCCTTCCCGACCGGGATGATATTGAATTCTCCACTGCCATTGAGCCGAAGATCCACTGAAAAAGCGTATTCGCTCCGCGAGAGATCTACTACGGGAAATACGGTAAAGCCTGATTTAGAAATATTCGATGATTTGACTCCAGGGCTTGCTGAAAGTTTTTCGCCACCCCAATCCAGGGTAATCGCATTCTTGATGCCCCGCAGATCTGTAATGCCGACGGTGATAAAGGCCTCTTTCAGAATCAGATGCTCCGGCAAGAGGTCGTATTTCTCGAGCTGGGGAAGAATCAATTTCCCTTTGAGCTTGATGGCGGCTTGATAGAGGACCGCCTGATAGATCCCTCGATACCGAATTTCCGGGATGAGATCGACTTCCGCCTGGAGAATCTCGGGCATGATGTGAAGGCAATCCGTATAAAATACGGTCTTTCCTTTCTCGTCCTTTGTGGGCTTTCTGAAAGGAAGGGTCAGGACAGGGCCTGTAATGGTCTGGATATTTCCCCATTTCTGGCTCACTTCATGGATGGCTTCATCCCTGCGTTGCTGCCGTTCGAAGATGAGGGCCCTGATCGTAGCCGCAAGGATAAGGAGGAAGAGGACCACCATCCCCATGACAACCATTCTCAACGTAACCGAAGACTTAAGCTTGCTCTCGTTCATATCGATCTCCTTTCTTTGAGTATTTAAAGATTGGAGCGAAGAATACTTGCTCAATGTGAAAGGATTTTGAAGGAAAGATGAAAAATTGATGAAAAATGCTAAGTTTGAGGCATCTATTTCAGGAATAAAACCCGGACAGGCCGCTTTCCAAGGCTTCGAACGCGGGTTTTGGAGGAGATTTGGGGAGTCATTTACTTCAAGAAAGAATTTACTTTAGGTACCCTTAGGGGAATTGGACAATTCTGCCGAAACAGTCAACTCTATTTTTAGAATGCCAAACTCAAATGTCCGGCTCTGTCCAGGTGAGCTTCCCGTGTCAAGGCTGACTCATATTTCCTTCCCGTTTCGTCAATGCGGGGCGATTCTCTCGGCTTTATAAAATCCTAAACCTGGCCAATCCCTCGGACTCTTGAAATTAACGCCCCTGAGTCTAAGTTGCCAGACGATCTGCCCGTCCGCACCGAACTCAACGATCTTTGTTGTCCCGGTAACCAGGGTATTGCCATTTGGCAATCTATCAGCATCCCTTACGGGTGCTGCATCGCGCTCGAAGCCCGGAGATTGCCAGACCACCTTACACGTGTTAAGGTCAAGCTCTATCGCCCGGTGAGGTGCTTTATGGTTTGCAAAGAGGATATGGCCGTTCGGGAGCATCACCGGATCGTGTTGCTTATCACATATTCCTTCTCCGATCTTTCTCACGACCTCCCCCCGGGGGTCAACTTCGACTACAAAGTCGAAGTTCCTTGGACTGATCAGGGTATTGCCATTCGGCAACCTGCTCGCGGCATTCGTATGAGTCCAGCCCTCCTCATAGATATCCTTGTAGGGAGGCTTGTTGAAGTGGTCTCTTGCATACCAGGCCCAAACGATCTCGCCTTTTGAATCGATCTCTTTGACCTGCGGATCACTCATTCTATCCCCGCCACCGAAAACAACGAGGGTATTGCCATTCGGCAGACGATCCGCATCGTGAGAGACCTTGCTATTTATGTAGGACCAGACGATATCGCCTGACCGGCTGATCTCATACACACCCTGAAGAGGCAGAACGAAGAGAATGTGATCATTCGGCAGGCGTTCAACATCAAAGCCCGGGTTGGTGTACCGTCTCAAATCGTGCGGGAGCACATACTCCCAGATAATTCTCCCCTCTATATCGATTTCTATTATTCTTGGCCTTTCAGGTCTATGGTTGTCAGCAAGCAGCGTCGTGCCTTGAAATGCCTTATCCGGAATATGAATATCAACATGGATATCTGAATCTCTGACGGGCTCTTTATAGATGAAGGCCTTGTTTGTTAAAGTCCCGCCGCACGCGCCAAGAATTGCAACTGCAATTACTGAACAAAAACTCCAGAAGATGCTCCTATGTTTAAGCATGTGACCTCCTTTTCCGGGCAACCGCACCAAGGTTTTTATATTCCCTCCCCTATCTCTAATCTTCTATGGGTTCGGCTATAGTCTCAACCTTCTTATCACTCTTTCAAGCAACTTCTTATCGATGACTCGCAGAACGGTTATGATTTCTCCCTTAATGTGATACAAAACTCTGAAATCTCCTGAGCGCAATCGATAAACAGCTGGGCGAAATCCCTTCAGGCGCTTAATGCGTTTTCCTGATGGGAATGGAGCAGATTCCAGGGAGTGCAGATCTTGATGAACCTGGTTGCGAAGTTCTTCAGGGATGTTTTTAAGATCAGCGATTGCGTGCTCTGTCAGGGCAACCCGAAACCTATCCATTCAGCTTTGCCAGATAATCCCGGAGTGAAATCACTTTTCCCGCCTGAATATCCTTTTCTGCCTCGGCGACCATTTTTTGGATCTTAGGGCTATTTTCAAGAACAAAATCTTCCAAATCTTCTTCGGTTAAGGGGATCAGAGAGGCTGCAGGCTTCCCTCTATGGGTGATGATGAAAGGACTGCCCTTCATCACTTCTTTGAGGATTTTATTTGTTTTATTTTTCAATTCAACTGTATTGGCAACTCTCATGGGCCCTCCTTAACGAATGCAAGCGCAATAAACGAGATGCTGAAACGAGTTCAGCATGACAAAAAAAATGTGTCATTCCGAACTTGTTTCGGAATCTCAAATTTGGAAATGACAATTGATTAATTGCGTTCGTATTAAAATCCTATATGGCTATTATAATAGCCCTTAATTTGAAATACAAGTTTAGAGCAATATCGATACTGCTTTGCCCCGCAGTTAGAAATTTCGATGCTGTCTTCGCGGCACCTTGTGCACGATGGCGCCAAGCTCCCTAGAACCGTTTTCTAACCATTATTTTTCTCATCCGCTATGATACCGTGGACATTATAGGAAGGGGGGGTACCTCTTTTTTCAGCGGATATTTTCATCTCTCTTAAGTTCGGCCTTGACTTGCGGTTACGAGCGATGAGTGCCATCGCCACATTCCACTTGATCTTATTCTGCTCCGCCGCCTTGGTCACCTCCTCTAAGGCAGTCCGATTGTCATAGGGACCAGATCGATACGGTCGAGGCTTAATCAGGGCATCGTAGATGTCACTCACCGCAACGATTTCCACCAAGGAATCCTTCAGTGGGATGCCCCTGGGGTATCCTGAAGCATCTCTCCTCTCGTGATGGTCGAAGGCCACTTTGCAGGCAAGGGGGGTTGCGTCTTTGAAGTAATAGCTTAGAAGAACGTAGCCTGCTACGGTGTGATGTTTAATCAAACCGTGCTCCCTTTTGCTGAGGGGCGTCGTCTTTTTCAGGATGGACAGGGGGACACAGATTTTGCCAGTATCATGTGTCGGCCCGGTTGCGTACAAACGGACACACTTTTGGTAGTCAGGAACCAGATCTTTTGCCAAAAGCGTTGACAGAAGAAAAACCATGAGAATATGGGCATAGGTGTAAAAGTCTTCTTCCTTGAAATAGTCGAAAGACTGCAAAACGGGGGCGGGAAGGCGAACGGCTTCGAAGGCGCTGAAGAGTTCATCGATCTCCTTCTTGTCCGAAAAAATGATATCATAAGGATGGGTGCTGAGAAAATTTAGGCAGTCCTTCCTTATTGTACGATATGAGTCGAGGGGATGAGTCTGATCTGGAAAAGTCCCGAGAGAGCAGATAACTTCACTTAAAACCTTTTCCGTCAGAAGGGTACCAGGAGGGAACAGTAATTGATTGTCTAACGTGTGGATAGGATATTGAAGTGTCAATCGAGGCATAAGGAAAGACTCCCCTTCGTAGACCGCCCCCATTTATCTGAAAAGCTACCACAATACGTTGCGTTGTCAAGAGGAAACTGCATCCAAAATTCCGACCTCGCTCCTAAAAGGGATCGGGGCACCTTCCCCAATTCTTATGGAAAGAAAAAGAGATCACGATTCCTCAGGAAGTCTCCCTTAAAGTACTTGTCTTGCCAACCATGGGTCTCCTCCAAGTCGACTCTCCCCCTTTCCATTGACGGCGTGAATCAATTTGTCAAAAACTCTCTTCCCGGCCCGGCCTTTGCTTTTGGGTCTGAGAGTTCGAACACGCATTCGAGGTATTGCCTGACTTCATCCCATGGCCGTTTCTGCTCGTAATAGGTCTTAAGGACTTTCCCCACATCCACGGCATTCGGTTGTTTTTCGGCAAGGTGGACGCTTAGGGCGTTCTGTTTGTCGGCATCCGCATGCTTCCGTTTGTCCTGGTTTGTGTACGAATGGAAGATTAAGATTTTTCCGGGCTTGTATTGCTCTAAAACGGCTTCGCACTTTGCACCGGGGGGCTCGTCCCTTTCCGCGTGGGAAAGAGAGAAACTGTCCTCCACGAGGTGCAGAAGAGAACCGAAGGCGAAGTTTCTGAAGTCCTTTTCGCCCCTGTAGGTTGGATCCCCCCGTGTGAATAGCTGCTGCGCCGTCCAGCCGCGATTCTTAAAAAGAACCTCCATCCCCGTGATCCCGATCTTCCTGAGTTCCACGCCTCGATCGAGCTCTCCAATCGCAAGCCTATAGGTGAACTCAGCCCACATCATGATCTTTTCCTTGGTCACCTTGGCTTCCTCGCCATCCCGTGAGGCCATGGAATGGAGGAATTGCATGTCACCGAAATGAACACGGTAAAGGAGTACAACATTGGAATCCGCATCCAGGACCTCTCCTCTCTGTGCCCGTTTCTCCGCATCTCTGAAAAGCTGGAACCAGCACATGGGAAAATAAGGCATCCGGATGGTTCTGCCAGTGCAAGACGTGAGAGCGTCACCTGTCGAGGTCAGTTCGAAGGGCGGGTTGTCGTTCCATTGGGTCCCCGCGATAACGGAGGCCGGGGCATATGAATTCCCCTTCTCAGGGTTGGAACACTTGTTCTCATCTCCTTCGCAGCCGTACATCATATGGGTCATCCGCTCATGGACAGGAGTGCTGAAAAGGTCCGTCAGGACACCGCTGATGACGGGATGAAGAGAGCGCAAATGCCATGGTAATTGGAATCTTCGTACAGTACCGCCCCGCTCAGTGGCTTCGGGGCGTATGCTGAAGGCATGAGCAGGCGGCCCGTTCCATGTCAAAAGGAGGATAACGGCCTGGCATACGGCCATGGGAATCTGCCGTGCGTTACGGGCAACCTTGAGATAAATCCTTCTTTTCACACTGCCTCAAGTGAGAAGAATTGATTATACGCCTGCCGGCAGGCAGGGATTTCGAGAAACGATTACACAGATTTCAGAGGTTCATAGGCAGATATGTTAGCAAATTTTCTGCCAAAAGTGAATTTTTATAACCACCTAAAGACAAAGGACTATTCAGAATTGGCATTCATTTGGAATGAGCCGAAATTGCCTATTTCTTTGACAGTTGCCTATTTTTACGGGCGGACCCCCGTTAGAAAAGGTGATTTTCTTCTAACGGGGTGAACGCGCGGCGTCAGGAGCCTAATCAAGAGAGCGCATTAGGTTTGAGAGAGAATGCGCTAAAATTCTTATCCTTCGGTATGTATTCGGTGATGTAGTGTTTCGCATGATAGATGGTGATCCATTTCTCATAAGCGAGAAGGACTGCGAACAAGAGAACAAAACCCCACGATTCCGGGTCGTCGAATGCTCCAACCAGGTGAGCGATGAGGACCAATAAGAGTATCCCTTCGGTGATGGCGTCCATGATCCCCAAGAATGTGTGGCCCGTATAAAAGTAGCCGCCGCCCGGGAATAACAGGGACAGCTTTATTGCGTCTTTCATATTCTTGAATTCGAGATGGCAATTCGGGCAGGAGAAGATATTTTTCAAAAGAGGGGTGATGCACTTTGGACAGAGGAAGTGCCTCTCCCCCGCAGGAGAAGGCTGGTTCTTGATGAATAGAGGCTCCAGGGTTTTAAGTTTCTTGAATTCTCGTGATTTGATGTAATAAAATTTTTCCGACTTCCCGGTCTTGTACTTTATCTTCAAGACGCGGCCCAAAAATGCGCTCAGTTTAAATTCTTCGATGTCTCCGTGTCGAATCTGGGAAACCGAATGCTTCGGTTTAAAGTCATGTTTTGTCGGAAAATGCAAAATCCTCATATTTGTAAAGATGAGAACGCATCGCTTCAGATAATAAATCATCCAACCTGTTGTCCATTGTTCGAAGAATGCCATCGGAGAAGTTGCTTCCACGCTTAACAGGATTTCTTCTCCCGGTGATAACAGCGGTTTCAAGAAAGGTGAAAACTTCTTAAGAATCTTCGTCTGTCCTTTCATTATCTTTTCATTAAATTCATCCTTGTGATTCGAAAAACATATCTCCTTCTTGATCGGCAAATTTAGCGTGTCGGTTGTGCCAAGATCATTGATCTTCATTTTCTCTCCCTTTCTGTTAGCGCCGACTCTACCTTCTTCTTAACAGGTGGGTTAAGATGACTTTAGTGGACACCAAAGTTAGGGTACAATACTGAAGACGGAGGT
>JBHGBJ010000048.1:0-31345 GCA_041947025.1 Thermodesulfobacteriota bacterium | reverse complement strand
CCTCAGACCATGAAAATGGACGCCGGATCGAGGGTTTGTAACTCCCCCCCACCCCCTCTCTTAACCTAAGAGGGGGAATTTGTGGCCTCCCCTTAAATTAAGGGGAGGCGGGGAGGGGTTACCAGCCTTCATTTTCTACATAATCAGTCCATAGCCGTTCGTGCTGAGATTGTCCTTCGACAGGCTCAGGGCGAACGGCTTAAGAACGATCCTGGTGAGCTTGTCGAACCGCAAGCTCAGGGTGAACGTCTTTTCAATGACGGACTCCTTAGTAATCACTTTAATCCTACACAGAAAGGAGGAGAAAAACATGTATTCATTCAAGCTAAACAGAAAGGTTCTTGGTATCGCAATGGTTGCGCTGTCCTTGTTCATTGGCCTCTCCTTGGCCGGAGCACAGACCCAGAAAGGGATCGTGAACCTGAATATGGGAAGCACCACCTCGACATCGGCCATCTACGCCTGGTGTGTCGCGACCGCAAACGCCATCAATAAGGCCAATGTGGGACTCAACGTGACCGTTGTTGAAAGCGGGGCCGCCCTGGATAACCTCCGAAAATTGAAAGCCGGGGCCTTCGATTTCGCTCTTTCGATCGATATCCCCTCAGCCATGACCATGTACCACGGGATCGATACCTTTAAGGGACAGCCGTGGAAAGACGTCAGGGCGCTCTTCATCCGGAATGTCACTGCGGATCGGCTCTATGTTCGAAAGGACTCCGGGATTAAGACATTCTCCGAGCTGACAGGCAAACGCTTCTCCCCGGGCATCCCTGGCTCCTCCTCTGCGGCGAACATCGTCAAGTTCAACGATCTTCTGAAAACCAAAATCGATCTCATGCCGGCCGCGCTGGGCGATGCCATCGATGCTTTAAAGACAGGCAGGATCGTGGGACTACAGAAGACCAGTCCTCTCAATGCCATTGACTCTTCCCTCATTGAAGTCAATTTGACCACGCCGATCACGGCCATCGGCTATTCGAAGGAGGACGCGGACAAGGTTGTGAAGATGTACCCTTATATTCCCTTTGTTCAGACGGCCAAAGGCTTGATATCACAGCTGCCCGAGGCCGGTCCGATTTATGAGACCGCTCCAATCGTCGGAGCCATGACGCACAAGGACCTGCCCGAGGATGTCGGCTATCGCATCATCAAATCATATGTGGAAGGCCTGTCCACCGTCGCTTCGGCCTATCCTCCCATCAAAGGATGGCATCCGATAGGAGACCTCTTTAAATATGTTCCTGAAGGGGGAGAGGTTCCGGTCCATGCCGGCGTGGTCCGTTATGCAAAGGAGAAAGGGATAGAGGTTCCGAAACGGTTTATTCCACCCGAATACAAAGGCAACTGATCATTGCCGCAAGAATGCACCCCTAAAGAGTGCCGTCGCGACGAATAAGGAGCAACTCCTGGCACGCCCGCGAGACGGCAGCGGGCAGGAAGGCCCAGCAGATGCCTGCCTGCCGCCTGCCCTCGGGCAGGGGCGTTTTTCAGCAACCTGCTGGGATTCAGGATAGGAGGAGGGCTACGCATGGGCCAAGGAAGCGGTCTGAAGAAGCAACATATCCTGTTCGCTGGAGGACTACTTTTCGCCATAATCCAGCTTGTTGTTCCGGTCTACGCCCACCTCATTGACCTGCAGTTGCGATCGATCCATGTGGGCCTGGGCTTGTCTCTTGCATTGCTCGCCTTTCCTTTCAGAAAAGCTGTTGAACGAGAAAAACTCTCCTGGTGGGATCTCGTCCTCATCGGTGTCGTCGTTGCAAGTAATGTGAATATCTTGCTGAAGACGATGGATATCTACACCAATCCCGGAGGAGGGGCGTCTCTGGATCTGATCCTTGGAATCGCCCTGCTGGTTCTCTTGATGGAGACAACCCGTCGGACGGTTGGATGGATCATTCCGGGGATCCTTGTCCTGCTGATCATTTATATCTTCGTCGCCCCGTGGATGCCCGGCATCTGGAAGATGCGCGGATTGTCGTGGCAGTTCCTGATTAACTCCGTCTACTATTCTCCCCTCGGCATTTATGGAACGGTGACCGGTATGTCCGCGACCTTCATTGCGATGTTTGTCATTCTGGGTGCCTTGTTTGTCGTGACCGGAGCAGGCAAGACCTTCATTGACCTGGCAGTCGCGCTCACCGGGAGGTTCACAGGGGGCCCGGCCAAAACATCGGTCGTCTCAAGCGCCATGTTTGGCATGATTTCAGGGAGTTCGGTCGCCAATGTCATGGTCGATGGCTGGCTCACCATTCCCATGATGAAGAAGCTCGGGTATGACCCCAATTTTGCGGGGGCCGTGGAGGCCATTGCCTCCACGGGCGGAGGGATCACACCCCCCATCATGAGCATTACCGCCTTCATGATGGCCGAGTTCTTGAACATTTCCTATCTGCGGATCATCGGTTATGCTCTGGTTCCATGTATCCTGTTCTACACTGGTGTTTTCTCAGGCATCCATTTCTGGGCTGTTCGCAAGAAGCTTTCGGGTCTGCCCAGAGAAGAGATCCCTCTCTGGAAAGAAATCCTGACATGGAGAAAAATGGGAATCTTCATCATCCCCATTGGAGTTCTCCTCGTCTCCATTTATACGGGGCGCCCCTTGATCTATGCAGCTTATGATACCTGTTTGGCATCGATTCTCATCTATTTTGTGATCAACTTCCGCTCCCTTGGCTTCAAGAAGATCTGCCTTGAGATCATCCAGGGCTTCAGTACAGGAGGGGTGGATGTGGCACGACTCGTGCCTGTTCTGGTCTCGGTGGGCGTTCTGGTCAATTTGATCGGCATTGCAGGGCTGGCTCCCAAAATTAGCAGTCTCATCCTTGAGATCGGAAGCGAAAACCTTTACCTTTCTCTCTTGATCGCCACGATTATTCCGTTCATCCTTGGAACGGCCCTTCCCGTCGTGCCGACGTACCTCCTTTCTCTATCGATTCTCATCCCCATTCTCTTGAAATTGGGAGTGGACGAGGTAGCCGCCCACCTTTTCTTTATCTACTGGGGCGTTCTGGGAGCCGTGACGCCTCCAACATGCGAGGCCGCTGTCGTCGCTGCCGGAATCGCGAAGGGAGACTGGCTAAAGACAGGCTTTCTCTCAATGAAACTCGGGGCCGTTGCCTTTTTTCTCCCCTACTTCTTCGTGCTCAATCCTGCTCTTGTTGGCAGAAGCGGTACACTTGACGTATTGGTCGCAGCGATCACCGGATTCTTCGGCGCCATTGCCATGGCCTACGGTCTTTTCGGATGGATCAAGAACCGGCTGAATCTCCTCATCCGCTTCCTCTTCTTTGCCGGAGGACTGATGCTGTTGTTCCCTGAACATACGACCTCCCTGGTTGGCCTGGGGGTCGTGCTGGTTGCTTTTGCGGGCGAGAGAATGGTGAAAAAGAGTCTGCCCCTTTCATCCTAATTCATTTCTTAAAACTCCATCTGGGCTTGGAGGTAACCATAACCAATATTCTTCTTGCTTCTTGAGGTCTGTTCAAAGAATCGGCCTGTAAAGAATCGATTCAAGCCGGCAAGGAGAGAAGCCTCTTTAGCGAATGGAATTCTCTTCTTGATCTTGCAGGAGGCCACGAGATCCACCTCCCATCCAATCTCCTTGCTGAAATCCGACGGAACTTTATCGACCCTGAAGCGGTGAGCATCAAGGCTAATGCCGAGATCGGAAAGAGGTGTTACGGAGATACCCATCACCCAGACATTGACACCACTGGCATGTGTCTCTTCGATGGTCATCCCGCTCAAGTCGGCAATGACATTCATATCACCTACAAGATGGGTATCATTAAAAACTGTTCCGTGAAATTCCTTGTACTTGCCGTCGAAAGGATCGTTGTCCCCTGATCCGAATGCGTAAGCTCCGTAGAGGCGAGGTTTCCACGGGAGCCCGAACGTATAGCCAACATCAACGTGGCCACCATAAGCCTTCACTCTATCCCGGCCGGTCCCAACGGCTTCTTTAACCCTTCCCCATTGGTATTGGGGCTCTAATTCATAGTCCAACCTGGAAACCTTTCCGGCAACTCGAGACCCCAAAGTGAACCACTTCTGACCGAAGCTCTCGAGCTCGAACTCTCTGTGAAAAAAAGGGAAGCCACCCTTATTGTAGAAGAGATACCCCTCGATCGATCCTTCTTCTCGGATCTTGTAGATACTATATAGACCGGAAAGATATATGCTGGGATCCCCTGAATTTAGCTTCGCCATTCGAGCCCCCACCAGATCGATCGAAAGGTTCTTGCCCAAATCGACGCTTCCTTTAAATCCATCCCAACTGAGGCCATTGTAAAAATCATTCGTACCGATAAAAAAGGCAGAACCGTAAGAGTATTCCTGGCGGCCCATCTTGAGGCTGACGGGGGATTCCAGAATCTTTTCCCATTCGATATATCCTTGATAGAGATCGACTTCGGATTGCTTCTTCTTTCCTCCCCACCTCCCGTACCACTGGACCTGAGCAGAGGCCTCGAAACCGAGTTTCTTATTCTCAATCGATCCACCGAGCCGGTTCCTCTCAAGAATCTGTGCCTCTTTCTCTCCCGGAGTAAAGGCGAAACCTGTCAGCTCCTGATTTTTTGCATAATCTCCCCTGAGACGAACCTGGCCCTCGGCCTCGAACTCCCATGGGTCTTTCACAAGCCTGAAATACCCTGGCTCCTTCTCATCCTGTGCAAGGACCTGGGACGCTATCAAACAACAGATGGTGAGGAAAAGAAAGGTGAAGCAAAGCCTCGGAATGAATTGGATTCCCGTCATGACTCCGTCCCCCATGCTTGACAGATGATTCGACAAATATACTTTCATGCTACCAACCGGGACCCACGATTTCAATCCTTTTTTCCAACTGCCACTTAACCCTTTTTTTATTGAAAAGCTGGCCCCACTAAGATATGATGTTCCCTTAAAAGGAGGCCCGCAAAATTGGACCAACTCTTCTATCCCAAATCGATCGTGGTGATCGGCGTATCTGAGAGCCCGGACAACATGGCCAGAATCATTGTTGAGAATCTTTTCGAATTCCAGTTCGATGGAGAAATCATACTCATCGGTCGAAAAGAAGGGGTCCTTTTTGGAAGGGGGATCTGCACCGCTCTCGATGATCTCAAAGAAGGGATCGACGTGGCAGTCATCCTCACCCCGGCTCCCACCGTTCCGGGGATATTGGAAGCCTGCGGAAAGAAAGGGATCCGCTGGGCAATCGTCGAGACCGGAGGGTTCAGAGAATATTCCGAAGAAGGAGCCAGGCTGGACCAAGAGGTCCTGAGAATCGCTAAGAAATGGGGAATGCGAATCGTTGGTCCCAATGGGATCGGGGTCATCAATGTGGAGAATGGTTTCGTCGTGCCCTTCGTCAAATTGAAGAACCCGGGCATCAGCAAAGGAAAAGTCTCCGTCCTCGCCCAGAGCGGCGGAGTATCCATGGCCTATTTCAACCTTCTCACCAGCGCCAATGTCGGCATCGCAAAAATCGTGAGTATGGGAAACAAACTGGATCTTAATGAGATTGACTATCTCCAATACCTCATCCGGGACCCGCAGACGGAAATCATCGGCCTTTATCTCGAGAGCCTCGAAAGAGGAAGGGAATTGATGGAGATCGCCCGTTCCACCCCCAAACCGATCATTCTTCACAAAGCCAATATCGGAGAAGGAAGCCGGCATATCGCCAAATTTCACACCGCGGCTCTTGCCAACGATGACCGTGTGGTGGATGCGGCATTGAGGCAGGCGGACATCGTGAGGACAAGGGATTTTCGATCTTTTGCCAGTGCGGTCAAGATTCTCTCTCTTCCACCCATGAAAGGAAGAAGCCTGGTCATTCTTTCCCGCTCGGGTGGCATTGCCATCGTGGCTGCGGATTCTGCGGAACGCTACGGGTTTCGGCTCTATCCTCTGACAAAAGAATTTACCGGAAGGATCCACAGCTACTTCAGGGCTAAGGTTATCCAGCCGACCAATCCTCTCGATCTCGGAGACCTTTTTGACTTCGATCTCTACACGAAAATTCTGGACCGGGTATTGAGGATCAAGGACGTGGACGGGGTCCTCTTTCAACATGGGTCTGCCGGTGAGGAGAAGGAGCGTTCCCGAAAATTAATCCATGCCGTCAAAACCCTCTCTTTCCGGCACGAAAAGCCAGTGGCTCTCTGTTATGTCACGGACGAAGAAGAGTTAGCCTATATCAAAAGGGCCCTCGACTACCCGATCTTCACGGAGCCCAGTGAAGCTTTAAACGCTCTGACGGTTTCCTACGAGCACTATCGGAAACAGAACATCCTGAAGGAGAAGCCCCCTTCCTTTAAAATTGACCGGAATCGAGTCAGACGCATCCTTCAAAACGCGAGAAGAGAGAAAAGGGATCCCCTTCTTCCGGAGGGGCTCGAAATCCTTCAGGCCTGCGGAATTTCGGTGGCACCTTACCAGGTCATCCGTGAAAAAAATGTTTTGAATCAGGCGATCAAAGAAGTTGGGAAACCGGTTGCTTTCAAGGTGATCTCCCCTGAAATTTCCCATAAATCGGATGTGGGCGGTGTGATCCTCAACATCGACGATCTTGGGAAAGCAGAGCGGGCTTTCGAAAGGATCAAGAAATTGGATCGACGGAAATCGTCCGGTATTCTCATTCAAAAGATGATATCGGGGGGCAAGGAGGTCATTTTGGGAGGGAAACGAGATCCTTCCTTCGGTCCTGTGATCCTTTTTGGCCTGGGAGGGATCTTTGTGGAGATTCTTAACGAGACCTCTCTCCGGGTGGCTCCGATCAATCGTTCCGAGGCAGAAGAGATGATCTCAGAGCTGAAGGCCGCAGCCATTCTCAGGGGCGTTCGAGGAGAGCGGCCATCGGATATAAAGGCCCTGGTTGAAAGCCTTCTCAGGCTTTCTCAGTTGATGGTGGATTTTCCTGAGATCGAAGGGATCGACATCAATCCCGTTATCGCCATGGAGAAAGGCGCGATGGCGGTCGATGCACGAATCATACTAACGGCGCAATAGATAGATCTCAACTCTTTCTTTGCCTTTCCCGGGATTCTTACGCTTGAGATCGATCTCTCCGATTTCGCCCGCCTTCCTTAAGTGGGTCCCTCCGCAGGGAACCCGCGCAAATCCCCTGATTTCCCAGAATCTTTCCTCTTTCTCTTCATCACTGAAAGCACTGATGATTTCTTGATTCGCTTCAATCAATCCAAGAGCTTCTTTTCTAATAACAGGTAACACGGTTGAAATATTTTCACCCCACTCGAAGTCTATTCTCGCTTTGTCTTGGGCAATATGAGCCCCAACTTTTTTAATGGAATTGAACTTCCGATAAACCAGTTCCAATACGATCTCTGCGGCGAAATGCAGTCGCATCAGACGATATCGTCTTTCCCAATCGATCTCCATCCTCACGAGATCGCCGGGTTTCAAGCTATGATTCTTTTCAAGAGTGTATACAATTTCTTTGTCCTCCTTGCGAGCCTGGAGAACACGATAATCTCCAATGGTTCCCCGGTCACCCTCCTGGCCTCCGGAGAAAGCATAGAAGATCGTCTCCTTGACGGTGATGTCATTCTCTTTCACACTCGCAATGCGAGTCTCGATCTCCGTTAAATAGGGATCTTCCCAAAATATCTTTCTTGTCATCTGGTATCAGATACCCAAATTTTCCCCAACCAGAATAATCAAGACATCGGTTCGGGATGGTTTTTTTGCCATCGTCACATAGATATTACAAATCCGGTCCGGAGAACTGCAATCCGCGCATACACCCGTCTCGGTACACGGAGTTTTCCGGTTGAGACGTTTCGCATTCTGAGGAGCGGTCCATTCTCTCACCCTCTTTTCCGCAGCCTCTACATCCTTCACGATCTTGTTGACCCCGCAGATGACGATCACCTTTTCGGGGCCGATGAACATCGCACCCACTCGATTGCCTGTGGCATCCACGTTGAACAACTTTCCATCCTCTGTCACCGCATTCGTACTCGTAAGAAACACTTTAGCCAATAAAGCCTTCTTGTTTAACTCGATTCTTTCCTCATTGTTCCTGGCATGCTGCGGCCAGATAAAATCAATCTTCCGCTTCCCTAAAGCCTCCAGTAACCCTATCTGAGCAAGAGTGACCGACCCTCCTACTCCTACTGTAATTCCATCCGGTATCCGTCTCATCACCTCTTCAAACGCAGCTTTTGTATTGGGAACAAAGAAAGCCTCAAAGTGATTCTTCTTCAATGCATGGATTGTTCTTTCAACCTGTTTTTCCAGATAAAACTGTTCCCATGGCTCCATGTCTCTGTCCTCCCTTTCTGGCCAATAGTCCCATGGCGGGTAAGTAATGTCATCTTAACACCCTTAATCCGAAAATCAACTCTTAGCTCAATAGATATTTTGGGCAGAAGTTGTTATACTCCGTCCATCTTGGAGGAAAGGAGAAAAGGATGGAGAATTCTGATCTTTTGCTTGAAGGGATTGGGAAGGGACGGTTGGACCGAATGGTCATGGGAAAGCTGGGAATGGAGATGGATCTCCTGGAAGGAATCCGTGAGACGGTGAAAAAGGGGAAGATCCGAACAGGCGTTTTTCTCTCGGCTGTGGGCGCCTTAAAAAAGGCAGTCTTTCGAAACCTGAGAACCCTGCCTCCAAATTTGAAAGTGGAAGACCGGCATCGTCTCTATCTGGAATTGGAACAACCTTTGGAGATCGTTTCACTGACAGGGTGGGTGGCAACGAAAGAGGATGGCGAAATCGAAATCCATGCCCATTTCTCTGCCTCGACGGTGATGGAGGATAGGATCGTCACGCTGGGAGGGCATCTGACCCCTGGAACCATTACGTCGGTTAAGGTGGTGATCGCGATCGGAGTGATTGAGGATACTTCCATCAAGGCAGGATTAGATCCTCGAATCAATCAAATGGACGTCACTTTTTAGGAAGTTCGATGATCATCCTCTCATAACCGCTGGGTGGAAGAAAAAGCTCCTCCTTTAATTCTCTGCTCTCCACTTTCTTGACTTCCAATACTTCCATTCCCTTCGGACCATAGGGGACCCCATAGTCCTTGACCAAGATGGGAAATCCATAGGATTTCAGTTTCTCGTAGATCTCCTGACCCTCCTCCATTTCGGATCGAAACTCCTTTGAGAATCCCTGGGCGATCCGGTCCATCACCTTCCCAATCTCCGCCATGTTCACATGGCGGGTCACCCAATCTTCCTCAACGATCTCTCCGTCAGCCAATATCTCAATCTTCTCTGTTTGGAAACCATTGATGATCGCTGTCTCTCCAGTCTTTCTCACAACGATTTTCCTCGCCTTTGGTTTGATCGGCGGAGCGTCCTTCTTGAGTCTCTCTGCAACCGCCTTTTCCCATCGGGAGAATTTTGCCTCCGCATAGCTTTTTGTCCCATGATCGATCATCACCATCCGATCGTTTTTGAAGTCGATGATCGTGGATAGTCCGCCTTCCGGATGATCCGAGCGAAACCGATTCTCCGACAAGTAAAGAAAGACCGCGGAAGCCCTTCCCTCCAGATCCTTTACGATCTGTTCAATGGCGATACCGGCGAGACATTCTTGAGACAGGAAGATCAGCAAAAACATTATCATCATCGCCTGAACCGCCGAGACTATCCTCTTCATCACATCCTCCGGCCGATCATATAAAGCTCAAAGCTCCTGCTGCAGGGGCTGAAAGCGAATTCCTTTGAGCTTTGAACTTTGAGCTCCATCACTATGCTTCTACAGTTCCTCTTCCAACTCCTCTAATTTTTCCTTGATCTCCTTCAGTTCCTCCAACCACCGGGTGTCGAGTTGTTCTCCCCCTTTCGATCGCTCCTTCTTCAGTTTTCGGCGAAGCCTCTTATAACTTCTATCCAAATGATTCAGAAGAGTGGTATAGGTCTCACCGGGCTGCGACACTTCCTCGACTCTCTCCTCTCCTATTCTTTCTTCCTCGAGGGTGAAGAGCATCTTCTTTTCCCCCCATCGAGGAACGTTGGTTCGAAAAGGGAAATCTTGGCGGATCTTCTCGGCCAGGGCGATCGAAATTTTCTCTTCACCGTGGTTGACGAAGACTTCGAGTTGGGGGTTGTTAAAATGAGAGAGCCACGCCAGGAGTCCTTTCTGGTCTGCATGAGCCGAGAATCCTCCCAAGGTATGAATGTGAGCCTTCACAGCAATCGCTTCACCAAAAAGTCTGACCGTCTTTGCCCCATCGACAAGCCTTCTTCCGAGCGTCCCTTCGCCCTGATAGCCGATGATGACAATATGAGACTCTTTCCGCCAGAGATGATGTTTCAGGTGGTGCTTGATTCTTCCGGAGTCGCACATCCCGCTGGCGGAGATGATGACTCCGGCCCTGGGATCTTCATTGATCGTCCTGGATTCTTCTGTCGTTTGTGTGTAGAGGATCTCAGGAAGCTCTAATGGATTTTCTCCTCCTGATAGTAGCTCTTGGGTCTCTTCGTCGAAACAATCTGAATTCCTGCCAAATATCTCAGTGGCTGAAATCGCCAACGGGCTATCGATGTAGACCGGGATCGAGGAGATCAGCCCCTTTCTCATCCACTGGCCAATCGTGTAAATGATATCCTGAGTCCGCTCCACAGCAAAGGCAGGAATCACCACCTTCGCCTGATCGCGTATCGCTTCTCGGATGATCGTCAACAACTCCTCATCAGTTTCCTCCTTCGATTTATGAAGCCGATTTCCGTACGTGGATTCCAACCAAAGGACATCCCCTGTTTCAATTTCAGAAGGGTCACGGACAAGGGGTCGATTCAAACCTCCCAGGTCTCCTGAGAAGACCAGTTTCTTCTCCTGCCCTCCCTCCTCGATCCAGATTTCAATAATGGCAGAGCCCAAGATATGTCCTGCATCCCGAAAACAGACTTTCACCCCTTGGGCAACAGCAAATGTCTGATCATAGGCAGCGGTTTGAAAATATCGAAGGCTCTTCTCCACGTCCTTCAACGTATAGAGGGGAGCCACCTCTGTCATCCCTGATCTCTGATGCTTTCGATTTTGCCACTCTGCCTCCATTTCCTGAATATGGGCACTGTCCCGGAGCATCGCTTCGCAGAGGTCAAAGGTCGCCTTGGTGCAGATCACCTTTCCCCGAAACCCTTCTCTGACCAGTTTCGGGATGAGGCCGCTGTGGTCGATATGAGCATGGGTAAGGAGAATAAAAGAAAGGTCTCTCGGATAATAGGATTGAGCGCTCCGATTTCTCTTCTCGATCTCTTTACCGCCTTGAAACATTCCGCAATCGACCAACCACTTTAATGAATTTTTTTCCAATAGAGTGGCCGAGCCTGTGACGGTCCTTGCCCCTCCCAAGAATTCGACTCTCATTTTTCAGCCTCACTATGCTGCAGCTCAAAGTTTAAAGCTCACCGCTAAGCGGCCCCCTAGGGGAGGCTCAACGTTTCTCACCTTTCAGCCCTGCAGCAGAACCTTTGAGCTTTTAGCTATTTCTCACTCCGAACACCCAACTCAAGACTTTCGACAGACTTTCGAAAAGCGATTGACTTGAAACTTCATTCTTCCTAATATAAAATTTGGAAATTATCAATTAGGATAGATCAGGACACCATAGAAAAGGAGAGAAAATGCCTAACAAATACCTTCTCAACGAGTTAACGGTCAAAGATACATGGAGGACGTTTCATATCATGGCGGAATTCGTGGAAGGGTTTGAGGCCCTTTCCGAGTGCCATCCCTCCGTGTCCATCTTTGGATCGACCCGTGTGAAACCTGAAGACGAAGTCTACCAGAAGGCGGAACGAATCGGTCAACTTCTTGCAGAAAATGGATTCGGCGTGATCACAGGAGGAGGTCCCGGAGTCATGGAGGCCGCTAATAAGGGAGCAGCCCTGGCCGGTGGTAAATCGATCGGCCTTAACATTGAACTCCCCCTTGAGCAGACACCCAACCCTTATACCAACATGAATCTGGTTTTCCATTACTTTTTCGTTCGCAAAGTGATGTTCGTCAAATACGCTGTGGCCTATGTCATACTCCCGGGTGGTTTCGGTACCATGGATGAACTCTTCGAATCGATCACCCTCATCCAGACCCACAAGATCAGGCCCTTTCCAGTCATCCTGTTCGGGTCAAAATATTGGAAGGGGCTTTTGGATTGGATCAAAGAGGTGGTCTTGAAGGAGGAGAAGATTGCACCCTCAGATATGGAGATCTTTCAGGTGATCGATGAGCCTGAAGAGATTATAAAGATCATCAAAAAGACGGTTATTCTCTGAACCGAAGGCAGGAGTCCTGCAGTAGCCATCGGGCCGTGATAGATCAGAAGACGTTTTTGGAAACATCGGGAGCCAACGGACTCCTAAAAAAACTGGGTGACCGTATCAACCAATGCAGGCCGGCCTTCTTTTTTAATGACCTGAATGGCCCGCTTGAGTGCCTCCTGGACTTTACTTCCATCTTCGATCGGCCCTTCTCCGTACCAACCGAAAGACTGTGCGAGTTTGGCGAAATCGGGAGCGGGCTGATTGATCTCAGTTCCAAGGTTCGCCATCCCGATGGAGTTTCCCCGTTCCCTCGCCATTGAGATCTGGTGATTCCAGCTATTCATGTACGCCCTATTATTGAGCATGATCACCAACATCGGTATCCTGTGGTGAGAAGCCACCCATAATGCGGCCGGATCGAAAAGCAAATCGCCATCGGGCTGGATGTCCACAATAAGTTTATCCTTCCCTTTGTAGGCAAGGGCAACCCCTAAGGATATATTGATCTGTGTGGCTGTGCCGAGGGCCTCTCCTGGATGGCGATAGGGTTCATCCCAGTCCCAGAGTCTCCTTGCCCATCCTCTCAGGCTGTTGGCGGTGAGAACCCAGTCCTCGTTCTTTATGACCTCCCATATTTCCGATGCCAGGCGCGGCATGGTCATCGGCTTCAAATCCCAGTCCTTCCGGCTGTCCTCCTTCCACTTGTCCCTGACCTGGTTGTGCTTGGAGCTGAGGCTCTTGAAACGGCGTTTGACCTCCTCCCGGACGGCTTCTTTATCGGATAGCTTCTCCTTACACTTCTTAATCAGCTCTGGCAAGGCGACAGAGGTGTCACAAAGTATGGATAGGTCCACTTCCTGAAGTTTTTCATATTCCATCGACCAGCTCGAAATGTCCAGATCCGAAAACCCCATTTCGATGATCTTGCAATCTTTGGGAATGATCGGCTGAAATCGTTGGCGGGCTTCTTTGACCTGGGCATACGATTGGTACTTTGTGATCGCCCCTCCAAGATCGCGGACATCCAATGAGAGAATGAAGTCTGCCGATTCCAAACAATTTACACCGGTGAGATCGAGAGGGTGGGTGTTGGGAAAGTTGAAACGGTTCATCCTGTCGATAACCGGAAGAGAAAGAAGCTCACTCAGCTCGACCAGCATCTTCACGGATTTTTTATTCCTCCCCAGGGTGCCAGCCAACACCACCGGATTTTTGGCTTTGATCAAGAGGTCTGCGGCTTTCTCAAAAGCTTCCTGGCTGGCCTGAACGGGCGTCGGCGGCATTAATTTTTGTACGTTTAAAAGGGGGACCTCTTCCTTAAGCGGATCTTCCAGCGTGGAGACGTCAAAGCAGATATAAGTGGGACCTTTGGGCTCGGTATTCGCGATACGATAAGCCCTGGCAAATGAGTCCGGAACACTCTCAATCGAATAGGGCTGATCATCCCATTTGACATAATCTCTGACCAGGTTTCCTTGTATCAGAGCGGTGTGAATCCAATCAATATGGGGACGCCTCTTCGCAATATCCATGGGGCCGGTGGCCCCTGCGATCACCATGGGAACCCGATCCGTATAGGCATAATAGATGGCCATCGTGCCATGAAGCAAACCAACGAGATTATGAAGAATGGTCAGCATCGGTTTCTCGGTCGCCTTGGCGTATCCATGGGCGATCCCCACCGCGGTATTCTCATGGGGGCATTCGATAATCTCCGGTTTTACATTTCTTCCGTAATGAACCAGCGAATCCTGTAGGCCTCGGAAGGACGAACCGGGGTTGAAGCTGACATAATCAAAATCATACTGTTTGATGACATCCACAACCAAATCGGAACTATATCTTTTATTGACCATACCTCTCTCCTTTCCGTGAGAAACGTGTCACCTTACCAGGGGTAAACGGTTTGAAATCTTATTATCCTTTCCTTTTTTTGTCAAACCTTATTTATCTATTGCAACCGCTTGACAAGCAAGAGGCGAAATCTCTTTATGAGGCGATTCATTCGTCTTCTTGACAGACCCATACGAATTTCTTACATTTAGCTGGCCTGAAAATGGACCACCGATCAGCCCAGAAGAGAGGTTTGGAGGTTACCCATCAATGAAAGAGACAAGATTTAAATTATTGGAAATTGATCTGACAGCCGGGGAGAAACAGGTCGTCGATTTGACTGAAGATGTGCGTAAATATCTTGGCGGAAGGGGTTTGGGAGGAAAGATCCTATGGGACCGGGTGCCCGAGGGTACGGATCCTCTAAGTCCTGAGAACGTTCTCTATCTGGGAATCGGGCCTATCACCGGGTTTATAGGGTCGGTGACCAATGTGAGCGCCCTCTCACCCCTGACCCTTCTCCGGGGTATGTCGAACATGAACGGCCATTTTGGCGTTGAGTTAATCTATGCGGGCTATAATGCGGGTTTGCTTCTTAAGGGAAAAGCCAAAGGGCCTGTCTATATCTACATCAAGGATGACGAGGTTGAAATCCGAGATGCCATCCATCTCTGGGGGCGGTGCAATCCCGACGGTCAAGAGACTCTTCTCAAAGAGTTGAAGAAAGATCTGGATGACCAGAACTTCAGGATCGCCTCTATCGGCCCGGCAGGGGAACACCTTGTAAGAAACGCTTCCATCGACCATGACTTTTATCACCATGCGGCGAGATTGGGTATGGGAGCCGTCATGGGATCTAAAAATGTGAAGGCGATTGCGGTGAGGGGGACAAAGGCTCCTGCTTATCACAAGCCCGAGCTCTTGTATCATCTCTTATTAAAATGGCGCAAAGAGGGGTGGGAAGAAAGAGTGGGCAGGCGAAGGTGGGGGCATACCATCAGCATGCCGAGACGGTATTATAAGACCACGGAAGGGATAAAGAACAAACAACTCGGCTGGGATCCCATCTGTGATTTAAGTGATCCGCTAAGGCTCGAGCAGGGCGCCAAGCTTTGGAGTGATGCCTGTCACCTTTGCCAAGTGGGGTGTAAGGTGCCTTACATGCGGAGGAAACCACCATTTGCTCCGACCGTCGGCGAGATACGGCACGATAACGCAGGGGGTTGGAATGCCAATGTCATGATCCCGGGATATGACGTCCAGACTTATCTGTCAACCTATTTAGACGTTCTGGGGCTCGATTCCGAGGATGTTTCCGGTGTCGTGGCCTGGATGATGGAGTGCTATGATCGGGGTCTGGTCACAAAGGAGGATTTGGATGGGATTGACCTGACCTGGGGAAACGTAGAAGCGATCTGCAGGCTTCTAAAGAAGATCGCTTTCCGTGAAGGGATCGGCGACAAACTGGCGGAGGGGCTTAAGTTTGCCCCGGATCTTATCAAGAAGGCGGACAAGAAATATGCCATGACCCACAAAGGGGTGGCGATCACCTCCTATGAGCCCCGAGGAAGCATGTCCGATGCGATTGGTCTGGTCTTGAATCCAGTCGGCGAAATCCACGGCGGCCGGGGAACTCCTGAGCGAATCATCTATGATTCCCTCACCACCTGCTCCTTTCCCCGAGACGAAATCCCGGAGGTTTTCGGAAGCCTTGCGAATTGGGCCAGAGCGATGATCGAGGGAGCCTGTGGGTGGAAATTAACCGAAGAAGATTGGGATAAACTAGTGCTCAGGGCTTCGATCATGGAGCGATGTGTCTCCATCAGGGAAGGATATATCCCCTCCCGGGATGACGTGCTTCCCGATCGTTTTTTCAAGGAGGTCATCTACAGCAAGTACGGCGAGCCCAAGATTCTGAATCGGGAGAAGTTTCTCGATATGAGAAAGAAAGCATATCTGACTTTTGGACTCAATGAAGAAGGGGTCCCGTCAAGAAGAACACTCGAAGATCTTGAGATGGAATTTGTCATTCCTGCCCTTGAAAAGAAGCTTGGGCCTTTTAAGTGAGAGCCGTCCTTGTCATAAAACCTCTGTTAAGGTATAGATAAGATTTTTCAAATCTAAAAAAAATCTAAAAATAACTTGACAGAAAACCAATGTTCTGATAGTTAAATCCCCAATATTCTCCCTTTGAGTCTGTCGCAACATCTTCATCCTATCGGTGTTCTATCTTGATACAAGGAAGAAGAAATTGAGCGGCGACTAAACCAGGGATCATCTCTACGAAAAGCGAGTTCATACATCTTAGGTTGCTTTAGAAAAAGGAGGAGAAGATGGGCAAGAAAAGAGTTTTTTGTCTGCTGGTGACGTTTTTCCTTTCTCTCATATTTTTGTCGGAGACATGGGCTGCAGAAAAATTTCCTTCCAGGGAGATTCAACTCGTTGTCGGCAATCCCCCGGGAGGATTTATGGCGATCGCAGTTCAAATCATATCAGAAAATCTGGGAAAGAACTTAGGGGTCCCAGTGGTCGTCACTTACAAACCGGGAGGCGGCGGTGCTACGGGCATCACCTTCTTGACCAAGTCGAAACCAGACGGGTACACCATCGGATCGATTTCTTCGGCGGACGTGGTGCTTCTTCCCGCAACCATTCCGGGAGTTCCTTTCAAATATTCAGAGGTGGACCCTCTCTGTAAATTCTTTTCAAGTCCCAATGGAGTCTTTTGTAAGGGAGACTCTCCGTGGAAAACTCTGGAGGATCTCGTGGCAGATGCCAAGAAGCGTCCCGGGCAGATCACTTACGGGGCTACGACGAACAGCATCTCTCACCTCCTGATGGAGATCTTTCTAAAAACTGCCGGCATTCAAATGCTTCACGTCCCCACCCAGGCCGCAGGAGAGACGATTACCCGGATCTTAGGAGGAAACCTTGACCTGGGGGTTGTCGCTTTGGCGCCCCTCGTGGGCCAGCTTAAAGCCGGAGCTGTCAGGGGTCTCTTTCTGACCACCTCGGAACGGGTCGGCACTTTCCCCCAGATTCCAACTTTAAAGGAACTGGGATATCATGCCCCTGTCCTCAATCTCTATACCGGTTTTTACGCACCTCTCGGAATGCCCCAACCGGCGAGGGAAACCCTGACGAAAGCGCTGGAAAAGACGATCAAGGACCCTTCTTTGAAGAAGAAATTGGAGGAAGTGACGCTGGTCCTGGAATATCTTCCGTCCGAACCCTTTGCGAAAGAAATCAAGGAGGATTACGAACGGATCGCCCAGTTTGTCAAGACGATGGGACCCAAGAAGTAATCTTTTATGAAAGCCTCTGATATTGGAAGTTCCTTCTTTCTCATGGCCCTCGGTGGATTTACCGTTTGGCAATCGACAAAGCTCTCCCTCGGGGCCCCAAGGATGCCGGGCCCCGGCTTCTTCCCCTTCTGTTTAGGGCTGCTTCTGATAGCGGTGGCCCTTGTCATCCATGCTCAAGGAAGGAGGTCAAAATCCGGAAGCCCTGAAGCAGGTCTTCGCAAAGGGCGAGTGATTCTGGCTCTGTCCACCGTTTTTGCCTATTCTCTCATCCTGGAACCCCTGGGCTACCTTCTTTCCACCTTTTCCCTCATGTTTATTCTGTTGAGAATGATGATCAGAAGAACCTGGTGGTTCGGACCGGTAGTAGCATGCGTCATTACTCTCGTTTCCTACATCCTATTTAAGGTCTGGCTGAAAGTGTTTCTCCCTGCGGGGATATTATCCTTTTAGGAAGATGGAGATTCTCAATAACGTTCTATACGGTTTTTCTGTGAGTTTGGCGCCGGTTAACCTGTTGTCCAGCTTCATCGGCGTTTTGCTTGGGACCCTGATCGGGGTGCTCCCGGGGTTGGGACCTGTCGCAGCGATCTCTCTGCTTCTCCCGATCACGTTCAAAATGGGCTCGGTTCCATCCATTATCATGTTAGCCGGAATCTATTACGGAGCGCAGTATGGCGGGTCCACGACATCGATTCTGGTCAATATCCCAGGGGAGGCCTCCTCCGTAGTCACCTGCTTGGATGGCTACCAGATGGCACGTCAAGGCCGGGCTGGGCCCGCCCTCGGAATTGCCGCTTTTGGCTCTTTTATTGCGGGAACTCTGAGTGTGATAGGCATCATGCTATTGGCCCCATTTATGGTGAAATGGGCGGTCAAGTTTGATGCCCCGGATTTTGCGGGCCTTTTCGTATTGGGGCTGACCCTGGTCACCTATCTCGCCAGCAAATCCAAAATTAAGGCCGTGGCCATGGCTGTGGTGGGACTTCTTTTGGGGACGATCGGGCTTGATCCTATGGTAGGGATCCCCAGGTTCAATTTTGGATCGATGACACTGCTCAACGGGATCGACCTTCCGCCCATCGCCATGGGACTTTTTGGAATCTCGGAAGTTCTAACCAATCTGGAACAGAAACTGGAACAGAGGGAGATCTTTAAGGCAAAACTGAAAGGTCTCTTGCCCGGGAGGAAGGATTGGCGAGTCTCCCTGGGGCCTATGGGCCGGGGGACAATCTTAGGGTTCTTTCTGGGAATTCTCCCGGGAGTCGGTGCAATCATTCCCACTTTCCTTTCCTACGCCCTGGAAAAAAGACTATCCAAAACCCCGGAGCAATTCGGCAAAGGTGCAATCGAAGGCGTTGCGGGCCCGGAATCAGCTAACAATGCCGCTTCCGGGTCAACACTCATCCCCCTGCTCTCTCTCGGAATTCCTCCCAACGTGATCATGGCCCTTCTGATGGGAGCCTTGATGATCCATGGGGTAACGCCTGGCCCCCTCTTGATGAAGGAGCATCCGGATATATTTTGGGGAGTCATTACGAGCATGTATACAGGAAATGCGATGCTCCTGATCCTGAATCTCCCCCTGATCCCTCTCTGGGTCAGAGTATTGAGAGTTCCTTATTACCTCCTCTTCCCTTTGATTTTCCTTTTCTGTATCATCGGCATCTATAGCGTGAACAATAGTTATATGGATGTTATTATTATGGGTATTTTCGGAGGGGTGGGCTACCTCATGCGCAAATTCGAATACGAGCCTGCTCCTTTGGTCTTGGCTTTCGTTCTGGGAGAACGGTTGGAGGCGGCCGTTCGCCAGGCGTTGATCTATTCACGAGGGGATCTCACTATTTTTGTCCGTCGTCCGGTGGCAGCAGCCTTTCTGGCGATCGCCCTCGCCCTGATTTTATCTTCTATATTTTCAACCGTTGCCAGAAGAAACCCGCAAGGCAAAATCCACGCGACCTGAAATCGTTGTTCGGAAAGAATAAGGACGCAGGTGGGATTTCAAGCTCGGGTTCCCGAAATGATGGATCATGATCAGACAGGGGTAAGAAAGATAGAAAGATCAGCGGTACTTTTTCCGAATCAACTCCTCAACTTCGCGGATGTCCCGTCGAAAGGGCCCCTCGGCTTCCAGCTTCAGGCTGGTCGCTGCGGCTGCCCAGATCATTGCCTCTTCCGGGGATGCATTTAATCGCCGGGCCACATAGGCAGCAATACAAGTATCGCCCCGACCACTACGACCGATCAATCTCTTTGGATTAAATTTTGATTCGTAGAAATGGCTGCTGTCGTAAACGAGTAACCCGTCTCTGTGCGTGAGCACGACCTCTTTCGGACCGAAGTCGGCGATCATTCTTGCTGCCGCTCTGATATCCCTTTGACCCGTAAGCAACTCGGCCTCAACCGCATCTGTTTTTAAAACATCCAATTCCGATAGCACTTTTTCTTTTTCTGGCCATTCTTCGAATACCAGCTTACCGTCACGAGCTATCCGAATGAATCCCTGTATATCGGCTGAGATCAGGGTCTCTTTTTTCCGAAGCTCTTCGATCACGTCCAGACTGACTTCGCCACGGACGGACGCTCCGATCACGAAGGCCTTGGACGAAATATCTCTCACTTCTGAAGGCTCAAAGGGACCGGCAGAACTGGTGATGTACAATACCCTTTCATCCACGTTGGGCGTAGGATACTCCAGCCGGAGGCAGGTGGAATGGGGGGTAATCCGAGCAAACACATCCACCCCCAATCTCTTGAGATCCTCCGCTACGCGAATATCCTCTTGAGCGAGACGTGTAATCGCAGCGACTTTCAATCCCATCCGAATCGCCAGGTTTGACCCATAATTAAAGGCGCCGCCATCCACCACCCTTGTCCCTTCAGAAGAAACAATCGTGTCTTTGGTGTAATGGCCCAGAAAGGCAATATCGTAATCTTTCTTCATAATGTCCCGGAAGATCTTCAAACCCCTCCGGCAATAACCCCCCTCTGTCCCCCCCTTAGGTTAAGGGGGGATGAAGGGGGGTTATGAATTTCCTGAGGGCCTCCATTCCCTTCCTTGCCACTTCTTCCGGAGGTCGCATCCAGTACTCGGGCCTGAACATCTCTATGGAGACAGGCCCGTCGTAATGAATCTCTTTCAATTTCGAAAAGATCTCTTTCAGGGGAATAATGCCTTCCCCGGGAAAAAGGCGGTGACTGTCCTGGAGCCTTTCTCTGGGAAGATTCTCGGCATCATTGATATGGAGAATAAATATTTTCTCTTTATCGACATTCTTAATGGACTGAATCTCCGATCCGCCCGCATAGAAATGAAACGTATCCAGAACCAGTCCGATATTCTCTCTTCCAACCCCTTTGACGATCTTGAAATCTTGCTCCAATGTGGAAACGGAGCACCAGGAAAAGCCCAGGAACTCAAACGCAAATCGAATCTTATGGTCTTTAAACTTCCCCGATATTTCCTGTAATACGGAAACGGATTCTTCATAGACTTCCTGATCGGAAACACCATCGGGCCGGGGGCTTGGGACAAGGACGATGTAGGGGCAGCCGATCTGATCTCCCACCTCTGCATATCTTTGAATCATGTTCATGGTGTTCGTTTTTTCCCATGAGGAGTTAAACGTGATGAATTCAACGGAGTTGATGGCAAGGGGTCTTAACTGTACTTTCTTAAAAAGACCTTTCAGGTCCTTCAAACTGTGATCAGAAAGATAGGCTTCCATCTTCTTTGCCCAGATCTCAATAAGATCGTAGCCCCCTTGGGATGCAGCCCGGATGTCTCCAGGAAGATCCGTCTTCATCGTGGAAGCACCATTAAATCCGATTTTCATTTTCTCCTCCTCTAAGGGGTCTTCATCCTCGCTAGTACATCATCGATCGTTCCCAAAAAAGGGCCCGGTTTCTCCATCTTAATGCTCGTCAGGACAGCAGCATACCTGACAGATTCCTCAATGCCGTGGTTGAGCCTCCAGCTCATATAAGAGACAAAACAGGTATCGCCTCTTCCGGTCCGACCGGATAGATTCTTTGGATTAAAGGGGGCTCGAAAGACTCTTTCACCATTGTAAAGAATGACTTCTGAGGCATGGGTGATCATTACCTCTTTCGCTCCCCATTCGTAAAGCATTCGGGCTGCCTTCTCACGATCGCTTGTCCCCGTGGCGACCTCCGACTCCAAAGAATCGGCTTTAAGATAGGTCACCATCGGCAGATAGTGTCTCTTCTCCGCCCAGTCCTTAAAGCCAATGTTTGCCTCTTTGCTCGATCGCAACATGGCCTGCATGTCCAAGCCAACCTCTCCTTTCTTGGAAAGAGATTCAATCAAAGCATGAGGGATCTCCCCAGAAAAAAGTCCTGCCAGGTAATAGATCTTTGTCTCCACTTCGGGAATGTCTTCGGGATTGAAAGGATCGGCTTGGGAGATCAGCCTGGCCTTTCTCTTGTCAAAATCATCCGTTTCAAAAACGTTCTCAATCGAGGTGGTCCGGGAACTGGAGATGGCGATCACTTTGATCCCTTCCTCCCTCAACTGATCGAGGACTCCAAAGTCCTTCTGGGCCAGCTTTGTCACAACGCAGATCTTGGCATTGGATCTCTTTGCGGCAAAAGAAGAGAAGTAAGCAGCCCCTCCGGTAAAGCGGGTCACCTCTCCATTGTACTCAAGGGTATCGCTGGTGATATGGCCGATGATGATGATGTCGTACTGAGGCACCCTCCCCTCCTTTCAAATCGCCTTGCCCTCTTTGGTCCCTTTCATGAAAACTGGGACAAAATGCCGATTACGTTGCAAAGCATCAATCTCCAAACACCAAATCCCAAACAATACCCAAATTCCAATTTCAAATGATCCAAATGCACCTGTTTCGAATTTCGGCCATTTGGTGATTGGAAATTACTTGGAATTTGGGATTTGGATTTTGGAATTTCGACCCCTCTTTGGTTCTGCCTATGCAGGGTTAAGAAGGGATATTTAGCTTCTTATAATATTCAATTGTTAATCTTAAACATTCCTCCGGAGTCGGTTTGGGCAGTATCTCGGCAGAAATCGCCCCCTGATATCCGATTCTTAACAGGGCATCCAGGATCTCTCTAAAATTGATATGACCGCACCCGGGAGCCCATCGGTTGCTGTCTGCAAAATGAACATGTGAGATATGGTCTCTCGCATCGAGGATGCTCTTGACGATATCCGGTTCTTCAATATTCATGTGAAACGTGTCGATTAACATCCTCAGATTTGGTCTGCCAATCTTGTCAATGATTGCCCTCGCTGACCCTGTATCATTATACAAATTGGTTTCGTAACGATTGAGGGGCTCCAAGGTCAAAGTGACCTCCGGCTTATGACCCAGGCATTCCACCATCGATTGTATAAACCATTCTTCAGCCTCTCCTGGGTCCACTCCGGGCTTGATCGCTCCCCGGATGAGACCGATAATCACTTGGGCCTGTCCTAACTCAACCGCCAAATCGATCTGATCTTTTATTCGTTGAACTGCTTTTTTTCGGATTTCTGGATCAGGATCGGTGAAACTCAACCCTTCTTCTCCGTAAGCCTGCCCCGTGCCGATC
The DNA here is from genome assembly GCA_041947025.1 of Thermodesulfobacteriota bacterium. GTDB lineage: Bacteria > Desulfobacterota > BSN033 > BSN033 > UBA1163 > CAVTZZ01. The sequence goes on along the minus strand of JBHGBJ010000048.1, from coordinate 8,394 downwards.
GCTGGCATGATTAAATGATGTTGCCGCAACAAATTCTTGGTCTGATGGACATCGATCATCCTGGGGTCTCGAATTGCCAGTTCGACCGCGTCGTAACCTAACTCGGCCGCTTTCTTAATAGTTTCTTTAAAATCTCCTTTGATCGCCAAAGCGGAAAACTTGGCGCCGGCAGTTGAGATCACGATACATTTTTTCATATTTGACACTGAGATCGAATACAATCGCCTTCATTTTGTAACCTCCCTTGGTCCCCCCAAATCTAACGCCCCCTCCACTCTCCTCCTCTTAAATTAAGAGGGGGAAGGGGGAGTTATAAGGGGGGAATAGAGAGGGTTAAGAAGGGCTTTCTTCCCTAAAATCCGATTTTGGGCAACTCATAGACGGACTTCCATCCCTTGCTCAAGGGTTCTTTCAAGAAAGGTTTCATTTCCCGATCGGTTCTTAAAGTGGTTTCTTCAACCGGCGGCACCTTCCCGGATGGAAAGGCTTTTAAAATCTGATCGTTGACCAGGGTCAAATATTTCAGGATCGCTGCAATCGGCCTCTTCGCCTTCCTGGCAGTGGACAGGCTCGGTTTTCCCACGACTCCTTGCGGGGTGGCTGCCCTTTCGATCGCAGAGTGGCCTTCGCCCTCTGACCAGCGGTGGGGTCGGCGGAAAGGGTCCACGGCTTTATCGAAATGTCCATCGGGCAGATAGCTTTTTCCTTCAGCATCCTGAACCACTTTCATATTGACCATCCCCGGAGGAAACAACAGGAGTCCGATCGATGTTTCAGCTTCATCGGCATGAACGAAATAGGTTTCAAGACTAAGCTCATCTCCAGCCGGATAGAAAAATTCCCGAACGGCCCTGTGCCAATCCAATACCTGGAAGATGCCCGGCAAATGGTAGCGTTTCATAAACTCCTGCAAAGCCGCTTCCAGCATCCACAACTGGCCATGGTTGTTCAGGATGATCTGCTTGCGAAAACCATCATTCCATAATCCAAGCATGACGTAAATCAGCGTCTCCCGAACGACTTCTTCTGGCATGACGACAGTGCCCGGCATCCCCAGATGGTGATAGGGGTGGCCGCCATAATTTAACGGCGGTAGGGCCAGGTTAACGGGCTGGCCCCGTTTTGCCGTGTACCGGCGTACCGCCTCGGCGATCTGGGTTACCATGAACGTATCCAGGCCGCTCACGGTATGGACGCCATGGTTTTCCGTGCATCCCACAGGGATAAAGACGATATCATTCTTCCGTCTGTTCTTGATCACCTGATGACGGACTGTGGTTTGGATATAGCTTCCGGGTTTACCCAATTCCGGTTCGGAAGGGATTCCATAGTCGATCAGGATCCGATCGATTTCCTTCTCGGAAGCATCCCATATCTTCTTCTTCAATTGACCGACCGTATTATCTTCGAAGATAATCGCCGGATGGTCAGTCGTTAACCATATTTTATCCTTTGTCTTCTTGGCCATTAGATTCTCCTCCTATTGCCGTCAGTCGGCCATGATAGATTCAACCCTCTCGAACCATAAAAAAGAATACCCCTCACTATCCCCCTTCATTCAAAGGTGGATGAAGGGGGTTAATACTTCCTCATTACTCTGCGACATAGGTGATCTTGCAATCGGTACGGTTGGTACGCAGCTGAACGATATTTTCCGGTATCTCTTCAAGCTTTATTTTTTTGGTAATCAACGGAGTCATATCCATGCCTGCAGCCATACATTCAATGACCCGCGGAAAGGTGCCATAGCCGGAATGTCCCTGCGCTCCAACAATTCGAGATTTTTTCACCTGGAAAACTTCACCGGTTACGGGTATTTTAGCATCCGCCCGTGCCACGATCACCACGGTGCACCCGATCGTCTTCCCCTGCCAAATCGCCTGTTCGATGGCCGGATAGACGACGGTCGGCAGCCCCGTAGCCTCCAGATAAAGGCTTGCTCCCATGCCGTCGGTGATTTCCAAGACCTTTTCCGTGAAATTCTCTTTCACGGGATTGATGATGAAGTCGGCCCCCATCTTTCTCCCCAGATCAGCCCTTTCTTTAACCGTCTCCGACAGAATCACCCTCGCAGCTCCTGCCCGTTTCAAAACCGCTGTGGCCGTTAGACCAATCGGACCGCCGCCGCAAATCACTACATTATCGCCGGGGCGGATGCCCCCGCCGCACTCGATCACGGCATTATAGGCCACGGATGTGGGTTCCACGAGGCTACCCGCTAAGAAAAGATTCTTACCGGAGTATCTTTTTTTCAAAGGCGCCAAACTCCAGACCACCCTGGAGGGAACAACGATATATTTCGTATAACCCCCGTGGATATTAAAGCCGATCTCATTAAGCTGTTCGCATTGATTAGGATAGCCATCGGCGCAGGGTTTGCACTGACCACACCAGAACATCTCTTCCACGGTCACTTCTTCCCCGGCTTCGAAAGATTTATTCGTCCGTTTATTGCGGGCTCCTGTCCCGGCTTTGACGACCACGCCGGAAAGCTCATGGCCCATGATCGCAGGAAATCCGGTCAATCCAGGATATAAGATATAGCCCTCCTTATCCGCCTCCGCCATGTGGACATCGCTGCCGCAGATGCCGCAAGCTTTAATCTCGATCAACACCTCCTCCTGCCCCGGCTCCGGAACATCGTAATCCCTGATCTCGATTCTCGGATTCTTCCAGACCTTACTCCCTAAATAAGTTTGTCTTCTCTCTACATCCTTTGGGCCTAAGACAAAATCTGGCTTCGGCGCCCAATCCGCCACCAGCGTCACACCCTTCATTTTCTGTGCCATTCAACGATACCTCCTGTTGGAATATTACGATAATTTAGTTTTCTCGAAAACCGAAAGAAATCATCAAGATGATCCTGGCAGGGATGCTGAGAAAGCTTTATACCTGCCTGCCGGCAGGCAGGGCGGAAACCCTTTTACGAGTTACTCCATAGGCTCCGATTTCCCCACAGGTTCTCCACTCGTGGACACGTTCACTTCCGTAACATTCTACAAAGGCCGCTTGATAAAGGTTTTGAAGCATTCCTGCCAGGGTCATCATTTTCCAAAGAACAATACAAATCAGGATTTTCGTCAGTCTATATTCACCTTAACAAATCTTCCTTTTCTGAAAGATTCCAAAGCCGCATAACCCATCGCCACTGAAATCCTGCCGTCTGACCCACCGACGGAGGGTTCCTTATCCTCCAAAATACAATTGATGAAATCGGTCATTTCAGCAAGATAAGCTTCCTGATACCGCTCCAAGAAGAAATAGAGAGGCTTATCGCTCTGTATCGATTCTGCGCTGTGAAGCGTCACCTCGGTGGGTGTCTTGTTTTCCACAACGACCGAACCCTTGGAGCCGAAGACTTCGATCCGTTGATCATAACCGTAGACTGCCTGGCGGCTATTATCGATCGTCCCTAAAGCCCCGCTCTGAAATTTGAGGAGCACCACGGCCGTGTCGATATCGCCGCACTGTTCGATCGAGGAGTCAATGAGACAATGGCCGGTCGCCATCATCTCAATCACCTCTTCTTTCAAGAGATATCGGGCCATATCAAAATCGTGGATCATCATATCCAAAAACAATCCCCCCGAAACTTTGATATAATCGAGCGGAGGCGGCTGGGGGTCCCTGCTGGAGATCCGCAAGAGGTGGGGTGTGCCTATCTTTCCCGCCTCAATCAGCTCTTTCGCCTTCCTGAAACTGGGATCAAAACGCCGGTTAAACCCGACCTGGAGTTTTACTCCGACCTTATCCACCGCTGCCAAGGCCCGGTCTATCTTTCCCATCTCCAGGGCAATCGGTTTTTCGCAGAAAATATCTTTCCCGGTTTCTGCTGATTCCATAATGATTTGGGCGTGAGTATCGGTCGACGAGCAGATGATCACTGCCCGAATATCGTCATTCTCTAATAACCTGTGATAATCTCGCTCATAGGCAGGGATCTCCAACTCATCGGCCAGCTTTTTAGCAGATTCTACGATGACATCTGCAATGCTGATTATTCTTGCACCCGGGATTTGAAATTTCAGGTTCCTTGCATGGATTCGTCCAATTCTTCCTGCCCCGATCACTCCGATATTTACTTTTTCCATTTCGATCCAATCTCCCTTAAAACCCCTTTGCAGGAATCTGATATCAGTTTTCCCCTCTTATCAGGTAAATGCTTTTCAAATCGAACCCCATAAATACCTTATCATTCCTACGATAGATCCCCTGCTGAAGGGGGTTTGAGACTTGAACGGTAAAGAGCTGATCCTTCACCGAGATCTCATAGATCACTTCCGATCCCAAATAAGTGACCAGGCTAACCTCCCCTTCAAAAGTCCCTTCGCCAGAGGACAGACCAATCATTTCCGGTCTGATCACAAGGGTGACCTTATCCCCTTTCTTGAAGTCATCCCCCCTGTCAAAAGAAATCGTTTTATCCCAAACTTTCACTTTGATGCTTCCACCGTCTCTCTCCACCACTTCGCCCGCCAAGAAATTCGTCTGTTTGCCGATGAAATCGGCCACAAATTTTGTCTTCGGTCGGGCGTAGATCTCCTCCGGCGTGCCCACCTGTTCGATCTCTCCCTGGTTTATCACCACAATTCGGTCGGAGAGGGTCATCGCCTCTTCCTGGTCGTGGGTCACGTAAACGGAGGTGATATTGGAATCCTGTTGAATCTTTCTGATGAAAATACGCATCCTGATTCTCAGTTTGGCATCCAGATTGGACAGGGGCTCGTCGAATAAGAGCACCTTGGGCTCGTTGACCATGGCTCTGGCCAGGGCCACCCGTTGCTGCTGACCTCCGGAGAGCTGCGCGACGGGCCGGTTGCTTAAACCGGTTAAACCGACGAGGCCCAAAATTTTCTCCACCCTCTCTTTAATCTCTTGCTTTGGGACCTTTTTAAGCTCCAATCCGTAAGCGACATTCTGATAAATGTTCATGTGAGGAAAAAGCGCATAACTTTGAAATACCATGCAGGTATCCCTTTTATTGGCAGGGATGTCATTGATTCTCACTTGATCGAGAAAGATATCCCCCCGGGTGGGCGTTTCAAAACCACCGATACACCTTAAGGCGGTTGTCTTTCCACAGCCTGAGGGACCGAGAAGTGTCACGAATTCTCCCTTACTGATTTGCAGATTGAAGTTCTTGACAGCGACCACCTTCTCTTCCTGGTATTCGCTCACAAACTCTTTGGTCAGATCTCTTATTTCAAGATAGACTTGATTCATCGGGCACTTCACTCCCTTTCATCGATACGGGTTATAAAGCTTCCGCTTTCTCAAACTTAATTCTTCTGCCCCCCCCCAATCGATTGACCAGAAATTGGATCAGCCACAACGCCAACAGGATAAAAACAATAATCACGACCGAAAAGGCCGCGGCCTGGGCGAGATCTGAGTTCTCAACGGAACCAAGGATCGCGATGGTGATCAGATTCCATTTTCCTGAAACCACAAAGATCACCGCACTGATCGCCGTCATACATTTGACAAATGTGAAAGCCAAACCGGAATAAAAGGCAGGGGTGATCAGTGGCAAAGTGATCTTTCGAAAGGTGAAAGAGCTATCCGCCCCCAGGTCGGTGGAGGCTTCTTCAATGCTTGGATCGATTTGCTGCAGTTCCGCAATTCCGGTCTGAACGCCCACGGCAATATCACGGAAAATAAAGAGCAAAATAATGATCGCCGCCGTGCCGGTCAATACGAGCGGCGGCTGGTTAAAGGCCAAAATATAGCCGATACCGACCACGGTTCCCGGGACCGCAAACGTGAGCAGTGAAACCAACTCCATCAGCCTCTTGCCGGGAAAATTCTTTCGAACGACCAAAAAGGCTATGATCATCGCTAAGATTCCTGCGATGGGCGTCGCGATAGAGGACAGGAGCAAAGTATCTTTGATATATTCCCATCCCACGGTAAACGCATGCTTATAATTGTTTAACGTCAAGGTATGATTGGCTCCCCATAATTTAACAAAAGAACCAAAAAGGACCATTCCGTAGAATAAGAAGATGATTCCGGCCAATAAGAGACAAAGTCCAAGTATGGAATATTTTGTTACGGGATGATCCATCTTGATCCTTGTGGCAGAGGGCTTACCGGTCACCGTGACATACGACTTTCGACTCACCCAATATTTCTGAAAACAAAAAGCAATTAAAGATGGAATAAGGAGTAAGATGGCCAAGGCCGCTCCGCCCTTCATATTGTACATTCCGACAATGGTTAAATAAGCCTGGGTGGCAAGAATCGTATAATTGCCTGCCAGGATCATCGGATTTCCGAAATCGGCCAACGACTGGCTGAAAACTAAGAGCATCGCGCTGGCAATTCCGGGGGTGGCAAGGGGAAGCGTAATACTTCTGAACACCTTACCTTTGGAAGCTCCCAGATCAAGGGCAGCGTCCTCCAGCGCTGGATCGATCGCTTGGAGCACTCCATACAGGGTCAGATAGGCTGTCGGAAAATAGGTCAGAGTCTCTACCACCAGAAGTCCGTAAAATCCATAGATTTTAAATTCAATCATATTCTGCAAGATCATCTTGCTGACAAATCCTTGTTTCCCAAATAGTAAAATCGCTGACAGAGACATCATGAAGGGGGGGGCGATAATCGGAAAGGTAGCCGTAACATTGAAGAACCGTTTCATGGGGATATCGACCCGGGTGACGGAATAGGCAAATATAAACCCGACAAGAGTTCCCAGAATCGAAACCACCACTCCAAGGGTTAAGCTATGGATCAGAGGTTTGACATTGTAGCTCTTGGACATGAGGTCATAGAAAACCCCTACGCTGAACCGGCCATTCTCTTCAAAGCTGAGCTGGAAAATCTTGAACAACGGCAAGACAATAAAGAGAAAGAGGAAGAGATTGACTAAGATAATTCCGATGAGCAAAAGCGGCTCGTTCAATAATCTTCTGATATCCGAAGGTATTCTTTTAATGTAAGCAACAATCCGTTTGCTCTTCCTCATGGATCAAGAGCCCTCGCCCGAATTTCCGAAAAGAACGGGAGGGGGAAATCCCCCCTCCGGATCATTTACCGATCATCTGCCGCCATTTTTCAATCAATCTCTTATTATTGCTTCCCGCCCACTCATCATTGTAGTTGATCAGTTTCACATCCGAGGCTTTCGTGGCTCCTTTAGCAACTTCTGCCTGAGGGTTCAAAGGAATTCGGAACCAAACTTGCATAAGATCCTGCGCCCGCTTCGATAAGGCCCAATCAATGAACTTCTTTGCTATCTCAGGCTCCGGGCCGCCTTTTACCAGACCCATTGCGCCGATTTCGTATCCCGTTCCCTCGCTTGGAAAACTCCCTTTAACCGGGTAACCCTGCGAAGTTCCCTTTGCCAGAATGTCATGAGAGAAAGCGATTCCTATGGCTATCTCACCGAGCCCCGCCTGGGTGATGCAGGCTGAGCCTGAGGTGTTGTAGTGATGGATATTAGCGTCCAACTTTTTCCAGTAATCAAAGGCTTTCTCTTCTCCCATCAGCTGGACCACCGTAGCAAGAGTCGTAAAGGAGGTTCCGGACGTGTACGGGTACGCAATTGAGATCTGGCCTTTGAACTCAGGCTTTAGCAAATCCTGCCAGGAGGTTGGGAAAGGCAGTTTATTCTTCTCAAACCAGTTCGTGTTGTTGCCAAAGCCGATCGCTCCAAAATAGAAACCTGTCCAATAGTCTTGGGGATCTTTCAGGTTTCCTTTTAGGAAAGGGGCTCCGACCGGTGATTTATAAGGGACAAGTAATCCTTCTTTTTTGCCCGCAATGAATTCAACACTGGGGCCTCCAAACCATAAACTCACCTGGGGGTTCTTGGCCTCCGCCTTTAGACGGGTCAATACCTCACCCGCGGACATCCGGACCCACTCCACATTGATTTTGGTGTCCTTTATGAAGGCTTCAATATAGACCTTGGCTTCATTCGGATCCAATGCCGTATACATATGCAATACATCTGTAGCAGCTTTGACCGTGGACTGATGGCCGAGACCAAAGAAAACCATTAATAATACCAACGTGAAGATCTTTAATGTTTTCATTTTCCCCTCCTTAAGTCGTCGACAGATAAACGTTGGCTAACTCCTGCTCCATGAAGATAGAACTCTGCAGTTCAGATACTGGACTATTAAGATTGATAATTGACGATTCAAGATTGATGATTGAAAGCTTTTTTAATCGACAATCAACAATCATCAACCAACAATCCAATGTCCGAATTCACCTCCTTTGCCCATGATTTATCGTTCTTCTTGGTCGAACCGAAATCCTCTCCTTCTTCTCCACCCGTATTTAAGCAACATAAGTAAAGAATGTCAATCCCAATCTTATCGTGTGTGTTAGCAGAATAGAAATGTCCCCTTAACTGCTTAAGTTAAAATGTCCCCATGGAAC
>JBHGBJ010000047.1:0-31974 GCA_041947025.1 Thermodesulfobacteriota bacterium | reverse complement strand
ACAATAAAAATGAGATTTCCTTTCCGGGAAGCCCCGCCCTGTGGGCGGGGAGCTTCACTAATCCTTTGCTAATTTCTCTTGCAGGGGACGAGGAAGATTCGCCTTGAGCTGTGGATAGATTTCAATGATACGCAGAATATCGGCAAGATCTTTTTGCCGTTTGCTTCTCCTCCTGGCTTGATCATCGTAGGCCCAGACCTTACCCTGCAAAACATCAACGAGGCACGCCACATACATCTTATAACCCAGGACGTCCTTCAACTCCGCGCGCGGGATAAATTCCTGGTATCGTGGATCGGTCTGAAGTTGAATCCGAAGGTCCGATTGCGGGCTGCTGATGTTTACACTGTGTTCGAACTGTTCAACTGTTAACCCCCGCCTTTCAGCAGTGCGGCAGATGGCTTCTACATCGTTCACTGCTATTACAATATCTATATCAAGGCTCACCACTGGCTCAACGTAGGCATTCACAGCCAGGCCGCCGATAACACAGTATCGGGAGGCCGTCTCGGCGATAATGTTAAGGAGAATTTGAATGATGTCTGATTGTCCATTAGCCAGAGAATTCAAGAATTCCTTGCCTGTCATGTTAGTGCTCTCCTTCCGCGATGGATTGCCGTTTCATGTTCCTCCGACAACTGCCACGCGGAGTCCGTGTCCCTTCGGACTTTAACCAATTTTAATATACACCCTTTTCTAAAATTAGGAAAGCGAAAGGTACAGGAACAAGTTAATAGAGATATTTTAGGCAGACAGGAGAGGGGAGGAAGATTGTGAAAGAATTTAAGGTAGGGGTGAGGAAGGTACTTCCCCCTCACCTTTGCCCTCACCCCTGGAGGGGAGAGGGCAAAGGCAACAGGATCATTAAAACTTGGAAGGGATCTTGGGGCTTTGCCAATCTTTTAAGGGCTTCATCCACTCTGCTCTGTCCACAAACTCGTCATGGGCGAGCGGTACGGGTGGATGAGAAACCCATAGAGGATCGAATTCCTCCTTGATCTTCAAGAGCCACTCATGGTAGTTTGGCCCGTATTTCGGCCCTGTCAAATAGAGAGGCTGGTGAGGTCCAAGGAGTGAGGTATAGAAACGATTCTTGATATTCATTTTTGCCGTTTCCAGATAAAAATGATCGACCCCTGTAGTATCCTCGTCCTGGTCCCAGTAAATGAGAAATTCGGAATAGCCCTGGTGGCCGAGCTCGAAGCTCTGGAACCAGCCCGGGTCGCCGTAGTCCGGCATCAAGGGCGGCGTGTATTTCCACTTCAAATCCGCATAGCTTTCACCGTGGACAACGGCCTGGGAGAGGGTCTCGATCACATAATCGACCGATACGTAAGAGCCGCACATCAGCCACATTCCTGCCGAATCGGCATTCTTGATCCACGACTCATCCGAGGGCTTGGTCGGCCGGGTGACCGCGCCAAGCTCTTTCATGATATCGCCGATCACATTCTCATCATACCGCATCTGCTCTTCGGAGGTGAACCCGATAAATAAAACACGGACAATGTGAAAGTTCTTAATCGTATCGGCATTCTCTTTTCCCCAGATGTCCCAGAACTCTTCCTTGCATTCCGCTTTGGCAATCGCGCGCCAGAAGAGAGGGACCTTGGTTACGGCCCCGCCCACTTCGGCCTTTCCGATCTCAAACATGGCCTTGACCTGAGCTTCCTTGCTGGGCATCTGGTAGTTAATCCATTTTACGCGCTTCTCCGGAAGGGCCAGGGCGGTATTGGGCGAAATCCCGGTCGGTACCAGACGCTCCGGCTGGAAGGGAAGGAGCTTCACGGCCATCTTCGTTACGATTCCGAGACATCCTCTTAACCCCGTATATCCCCTGAGAAGGCCTCTCAGGTCAGGGCCGATCCCATCGCCCCAGAAGGGGTCTTCACCGACGGCCAGTGTGCCTAATTTCAAGAGTTCACCGTCGGGCAGCACGACTTCGGTTCCGAGGATTCTTCGGTGAGGCAGGCCGATCCGGTGGCTTAAGGGCGACCAGCCATCACCGATCAAGTTAGCGATGACCGAGGCCTGAGCGCCTCCTCCGCCGATGATCACATAAGCACCCCGCTTCATGGCTTCTTCCTGGAGAGGCGAGTAGATGACGCCGGACCCGACTACTGCGTAGAAATGCTTCTCGTCGATCTCAAAGTCGTTCAGGCGCTTCAGGTCAACCAGGAGCTCGTTGTCGACGTGGCAGTGGGAACGAGGACCATAAAATCCGGTGCTATAAGGGACATAGGGGATCTTGTAACGATTACACACCTTGACGACCTTCTGGACCTCTTCCGTGCTCCGGGGCAGGATGACCACTGCAGGAATCTTCGTCATCACCCTTTCATATCCGAGACCGGATTCATATCCTCCGGGGCCGGACCGATAGCCCTCGCAAATCGCAGGGTCATCGGAAATATACTCGGATCCCACAATTGCTTCCAATGCTTTGTATGCTTCTTTAGAGATAGCCATGCTTTCCTCCTATAAATCTCTCATTTTAACCCCACCTCGCCTCCCCTTAAATTAAGGGGAGGCTAAGAGGGGTTGTCTGAGTCTAGATCGACGCTGATATCAGTTCTGCGATATCCATCACCTTCACGGGATTTCCAGTTTCTTTCGCGGCTACAGCAAAGTTGTTCTTGCACCAGGGGCATGCAGAGACCAACGTTTCTGCGCCCACATGCTTTACCTCTTCCAGTCGATGTTTGGCTGAAAAGGAGGCCAATTGGGGAAAGGCTTCCCTTGTGCCGCGGCCTGCACCGCAACAGAAGGCATTCTCCCGTGTCCTCGGCATCTCGACGAAATTGAGACCCGGGATGGCCTTCAGGATATTTCTCGGCTGGCCATAGAGGCCCTCCGTTCCCCGTCGTCTCTTGAGTTTCGGACTGACCGTGCCCATCCATCCCCGTTCTCCTTTCCAGGGCGTCCACGAGTCTGCGAGCCTGCTGATTCCGCATGAATCGTGATAAGTCATTCGTCCGTTTACAGGTTTGGTCAGCTTGAGGGACCCTTTCTTGACCATGGCATCCGCAAACTCGAGAAGATGTATTACCTCAAACCCCAGGTCCTTTGTAGAGATATTGAGCATCTTCGGATAATCTGTCTTCCACATCCGGTAACCTTCTGCGCAACTGAGGACCACGGTCTTTGCTCCTGTGGCCTTTACGGCGTCGACGTTTCGGCGCGCAAGTGCTTGTGCCTCGTCAATCATCCCAACGGAATAGAGGGTATTCCCGCAACACCACTCGTCCGGCATGAGCATGAAGGGCGTACCGGAAGCATTGAAGATCTTCGCTGTGGCCCGGGCGATCTCAGGGTTGGTGTAGGACGCAGAGCAACCCACAAAGTAAAGGAGATCCGCCTTAGAGGCCACCTGGATGTTACCGGTCACCCATTTCTTCCTGTTTCCGTGAGGAGAGCCAAACTGGTTATGGGTCTTTGCGATGTTCTCGGCCACCTTCTTGTGGGCAGGCATGGGGCCTGCGCCATCTTTCACGGCCTTCACCCTTAACGCTTCAAGAGAAAGCTCGATTTCAAGATCGAGGTTCCGTTTGCAGCCCACGTCACAGGCGCCGCACAGGGGGTCGGCATAGATGATCTCCAGCAGTTTCGGCGTCCATTTCAGTTTTCCTTCAGCCACTGCTATTCCGATCCTCATCTTGCCAAAGGCGCCATAGGAGTCGAAGTCGTTCCAGGTGTTGCTCGGACATCTTGTGCTGAATTTGATCCCGGGCATGTAGGTATGCTCCACCCAGTAGCACCCTTTGCATTTGATGCAGTGGCTCATATCGTAAACAAAATTATCCAGTTGTCTCACATCTAAGCTTACTTCCTTCTTGGGCATCTTATCCTCCTTGATTACATAGAAAATAAAACCCATAACCCCCCCTTCATCCCCCCTTAACTTAAGGGGGGAATAGAGGGGGGGTACAAGGCATCATCCTCCTCAAAAGCACAAATTTCCTGGGTTCATAATATTTTTCGGATCGAATACCTTCTTCAGCCGCTTCAGAGCCGCAGTATAGCTTGAGGCCCGTTCGTACATCATGGTCGCCAGTTCTCCGTAAGGTCTGCTAAAGAATGCTCCCTGATTCAACAGGGAGAGAGCAGCATTCCTGTAAAGATCACCAAGCCGTGCCTTCTCGCCGGCGTCAGCCGGATTATAGAAGAAGGTGAATTCCATATGGCTGGCCCGGTTATGCTCGATGGGCTGAATGTACATTCCGATGTCGCTTACAGGGTAACCGTACTGGGGAGCGATCCTTTTCACGATATCCACATAAGCAGGGGTTGCATTCGGCTTGGCAATGAAGAAGAGGCTCTGAGATCCGCCCTTCCAGATGTTCTTCCAGTAGGTCTTTTCTGCCGGCCAGGGTTTGCGAAGCAGTGATAAGAGCTTCTGTCCGATACCGGGGACCCCTGGCAAGTTGTCCTGAAGCTCCATCTTCCTAAACTCATTCCGAATGACCTCCTTCAGGAAGTTCTCCTCGTATGCGATCTTCTCCTCCGGGCGGCGGAGCAACCCGCTCACCACAAGAATCAGGGTCCAGGGCGGAAGGGTGGCACGGAGCTTTTCAAAATCACCGGGCCACTTCTCGGCGATGATCGCTGCGAGATCGGTGTTATTCAAGAGAAGACATTCCTGGCCGATTCTCCTGGGAAGGATCCGGTAGAGGAACTCCTGGCAATAAGTCAGATCGTCCACAGGAGCCAGGAAGACCTTATCGATTTTAGGGATCGATTCGATCTTCAAGTTCGTCCATGTCACGACGCCCATCGTTCCCTGAGCTCCCTGAAGGAACCGGTAAAAGTCAATCCCGGGACCGGAGGGATTTGCACCCTTCGAGGCAGAATCCGGATAGCCGTTAACGCTTGCAGATCCCATTCGGAAGATTTCGCCGGTAGGCCAGACGACCTCCAGGGACTGCATGGGCTCACCGTAATCGTAAACCGTATTGGTCGGAACCTCTCTTTCGAGGTAGTCTGTCAATACGGATCGGCCGGCAGGAGGAAGCAGGGGCATGATCATCCTCATTCCCTTTTTCGCAAGCTCATCGGTCAACTGCTCCCACTTGACCCCCGCCTCGATTCTCACCCTTCGGTTGTCCGTGTCGATCTCCAGAACCTTTTTCATCCGGCCAAGATCAAGGACAATTCCGCCCTGCTTGGGAATGGTCGCGCCGTTAAAATGGACCTCGGAGCTGACGGGCACCACGGGCATCATGTTGTCGTTCGCAAGCTTGATCACTTTTCCGATCTCCTGGGCATCCCTCGGTTTGACCAGATAGCTTGGCGCCCCTTGCGGTACGAGGCTAAAATCGGAAGCATACGGCTTCAGGACACTCGGGTCGTCGGAGAAGTTTTCCTTTCCCACGATTTCTAACAGTTTCTCTCTTATGCTCATCGTCAAATCCCCCGCTTCTATTAAATGTTTGACTGCTGCATCACCGTCTGGCGATGAAAATGGTTCAAGGCTATGGCTATGAGGCTCGTTTCTGAGCTCTGATGAGAGGGACGGGAGATGTCCCGAAGGGACTACCCCTTAGGGGTGAGGTGATGAGGAGAAGGATCCTTCTCTCCCTATTCCCTTAGCCCCTTCTCTCCTCATCAATCACTTATGGACGAAGTTCGCGTTGGCTCTTGGTCCGTTCTTCATAAAGTTCTCCATCCCGATCTTCATATCCTCGGTCAGAAGGCATTCACCAAAGACCTTGGATTCAAATTTCAAGCCCTCCTCCAGAGTCATTTTGGCACCCTCGAGGATGGCCTTCTGCAAAAGTGAATCGATCTTTCGGCTGAAATGTCCGATGTCCACCTCCGGGAGTTTGGAGGGAACGGGGATGGGGTCCTTCTTAATCGCCGGGACGCGGACCTTTCCTGAAAGAATATTCTTGGCCCAGGTGATCGCTGCCTCGACAAGATCCCCTTCCACTTCCTCCTGAATTAGACCGATCTCTTTTGCCTGAGCGGAAGAGATGGGGTTACCGTTTCTGAGAATAGGCCAGGCCTTCTCCAATCCAACCAACCTCGGAAGCCTCTGGGTCGCGCCGGCTCCCGGGATGATGCCGAGTCGCGGTTCTGGTTGAGCCACGAACACCTTTAACCCCTTCTTAGCGATCCGGGCCGTGCAGGCCATCGCCAATTCGTTTCCTCCGCCGAAGGCCAGGCCGTTCATCGCGCAGACCACGGGCTTCCCTAAATTCTCAATCAATGCCAATGGGGCCTTGTCTTTCTGGCAACCCTCTTCAGCCTCCTTCGGATTCTTGAGAGAAGCGAGCATTCCGATGTCCGCACCTGAGACAAAGGCTCTTGTGCCGAATCCCGTCAAGACAGCGCCCTTGATCTTTGAATCCTTCTTGATGTCGGTGAAGATCTCCTCTAATTGGTCGAAGACGTCTTTGTTGAGCGCGTTGAGGGCGTTTGGCCTTCGAATCTTGACGATTGCCACATCGCCTTTATCTTCTCTGAAGACCAAGGGGATCTTCCATGGCTTGCCTGTGGCCCCCTGCTTTTTCAGCATCTCAGCGACCCTGAACCCCGGATTCTCCTTGGCATAGGCTTCCACCAGCGCAAGGGACTTCTTGATGCCAACCTGGTTCATCATTCTGAAAGGCGGGGTCATGACCAGCCCGACCTCGATTCCCAGGTCCACATCCCCGATATTGCTCACCCCGCTTTCCACGATTTCACAGGCGATTCCGAAATAGGCGCCCATGATCCGGTTTGAGACAGCCTCGTAGATTTCCTTGCTATACTCTACTGTCTCTCCCCTTGCAGGCGTTTCCCAGGGTTTTCCGGATTTGACCTGGTCGTCCAGTATCTTCGGAGAGCGCCACCAGGGCCCGATGACCGACGTATAGATCTGAAGGCCGTGCTGGGTGAGAGGGTTCCCACCGGTCAGGTTATGGCCCGTAAAAGAACCGACGCCCATTCCGAGCGATTTTTGAATGATGGCATCGGTCTGCTTGACCGTAGCAAGGCCCTTTTCCGCGATCAGGGCTCCGGCAAGAAAGATGCCCTCAAAGAAAGGATTGATCGCAAAACCGAAGCGGCTCCCTACACGGATGGGGGCTTTACCGACGAATTCGTAGAACTTCGTCGAATATTCAACCAGGGCAGGATTCGTCTCCTTCATGGGAACGATTTCAAGCAGAATGTTTCTCTCTGCGGGAAAGAAATAGTGGAGCACAAGGCATCGGCTCTTATCCTTCACCTTTGGAAAGATCTCTTCCGGCGTCATGTGGGAAGAGTTAGAGGCTAAAATCGCATTCTTAGGGCAGGTCTCTTCAAGCTGGGCAAAGATCTTATGTTTGACGTCGAGCCTTTCAAAAGCCGCCTCGATTACCAGATCGGCATCGGTCAGTTTTCCATAATCCGTAGTAAAAAGCATATTTCGGAAGATTGCGTCTCCCTCCTCTTTCTTGTAGATTTTTTTCTCTACGGCCTTTGCCACTTTTGACTCAGCCTTTTTTGAGCCGGAGTCGAGGGCTGTCTGAAGAATATCGACGACAACAACCGGAACGCCGTAGGAATGGAGGGTTTGACTGAAATGGAGGGCAATATCCGGGCCGATATTTCCCGAGCCAATGATACCGATCTTCCGAATCGTTCGACCAAACATTGTGAATGGCATGATGATCCTCCTTTACCCCGTTAGAAAGTACGACTGTCCTTCTTCAGTCGATGCGGGGTTTATTGTTTCGTGCGAGCCTTTCCGGTCAGGAGGCGCCAACCTCCCGCCGGGTTCATGAGACAGTTAAATTTTTCACAAAGAATACCAAAAAAAATTTCTTATGTCAATTCACCCCGCTAAAAATGATGCCCCAGCCGTGGTCGGGTCCATTCGACGGGGATGATTAACGGGGTTCAACTCACCATTGTTTGCAGGATTATTGGTATCCTCATGGAAGGAAGGGAAGCACACATCACAGCGCGTAAGCCCGATCATCTCACCATATGCTTGACCACATCATCCAAAGAAAAACCCTGACCTTGAACTGCTTTTCCAATGGCTGCATCCACACCGAACAGATCAGTGACTTGAATCGCTCCCTTCGACTTGCCTGTGGTCCATCCCAGGGAGAATTTGGTCGTGGGATGGATGATCTCCTTTCCGGGTTCGAAGATCTCAAGCGTATCGCCGATCCGAAGCCCGGATAATTTGCCCGCATTGATGTAAAGATGATCCCCTTCGATCTTAGCAATCGTGGTTGTCCAATCCAAAAGATCGAGCTGACGAAGAAACCCGTCAAGGATTTCCTCCAGACTGAAATCGATCGCTTTGAGAACCGCCTGGCTTCGACTATGCTCCCCTGTCTCCTTCGTCCCGAAGATCGGACTCCTTCCGATGAAGGATTTCAGCAAGTTTCCAGTGGAGGCATCAACCAGACGGACTTCCACCTTTGCCGTGGCAAAGGCAACCTCTTCTTCTGAAGTCTCGGATGCTTTAGAAGAAAGGATGCTGACGTCGGTCACAGCTCCCAAGACATAAGCTTGAATCCCAAAGGACCGGTAAGAACGCTTCACGACCGATGGATCTGTCAGTGTTTCAAATTTGAATCCTTCCCGGTTTAACATATCCGAAAGGGTGATCCTATCCAATGTGACCACTCGCTGGGTGGCCTCGAGCTTGTCCGATAGCTTTTTCGCTACGATTTCTCCGATCTTCTCATCTTTATAGGTTGTCCTGTTCTCAAAATCGAGGATGACGACCTTCCTCTTAAAGCCCAATTGAAAGAAGGGAAGGGGAGGGCTGTAAAAAGGCTTTGTTGGAACCGAGGCGACCTTTGGGTCAGGTTCTTTCTTTTGAGGGAATGGAGTGGAAGGTTTCTTGGAAGGAGGAGTCTCCGGTTTTGGAGGATTGACCCCTTTTATGGTTTCCATCCCCTCGACCGTCACGGTTCTTCCTTCCGGAAGTTTCTCAACTTTTTCTTCGCTCTTCTTCTTTCCAATCAGGGGTAAGTTCGCGCAAGAACACAGAAGGAATGAAAAGGCTATGAGCAAAGCAAAGATCGGTAAAATATTTCTTCTTCTGGTCATGGGCTATTCCTTGGGATCGTTGTCATGTAATATGACCAATTTCTGAAGAGATGTCAACCCTTCGACTTCGCTCAGGCCTGTGTGCAGGCAAGGAAGCCAAGGCAACCATCAGGATCCCCCGGTTGGATCGGCGCCTCCTTCTTAAAAGAGGTAGGTCAGATTCGTCACAAGCTGCCAGGGGTTTTTGGGCTCGACGTTGGTCGCGGATGTTCTCTGCAGATCCAGGCCGTCTCCTGCCCAGAGGTAGCCAAAACCAGTAGAGAATTTAAGATTCTTATAAACCATCCACTCGGCGATGATATCGGCCTCCCACCCAATCGCCTTGTCATCCCGGAGTTTTCCGTCCGATTTCACAGCCGTTCCAACTGTGTTTCCGTTCCGGGTCGTGTCTCCGATATAGAGTCCTTGTAAGGTGATCTTCAAATCGGGAGCAACCTTGTAACTCCCATAGAGCTTGGCCATCCAGGTCCCGCCGATTGCCCCCCTGTTTATGATGAACTGATGGCCGCCATTTCCAATACCAGAGGCTCCGCGGTTGACCCAGGTGCCATAGAAGACGACGGATTCACCGATCATACCCGGTTCTTCCGAAGAGGGGGGGACCACGTAGGATTCGACTCTTGTGGAATTGACACCTGTGGATGTTGCGCTCCCGGGCAGGCCGGTTGAAGAGGTCTTCCGGGTGTCAGCGCCGGAGGCATAAAGTCCGACTACTCCAAAGTTATATTTCTGCCAGGGATAGTCAACCTTGACATAAGTCATCCAGCCCCGGCATTTCACTTCCGGGAGGGTAGGGATTCTTGGGTCCTCGATCTTTCCCGTGTCGTAAATGAAGTCAGCGTTGAAATTGACGGGACCTGCCTTTCCATCTGCGAAGACTCCCAGCCATAACATCTTGGCTTCCTGAGTTCCATCTCCGTAGTTAAGACTCGAGGCATTCAGGGGGTACGTGTTCATGTCGTAATAGAGGCCGTAACCCCCTAAGGTGATCTGATCCACTTTGGCCTTCACTTGGAGACCATATACGTCCACGTCATCCGCTGTCGCATCTCTTCCTTCGATTGCCTTAAACCAGAAGGGTTGAACCTCCAAAGGATCCATCTTGACGAGGCCTGTCACGCCCATACCATCCGTGTAGACTAATACGTTTCCCCGAATGTAAAGAGGTTGAAGCCCCATCCTCACCAACATGGGGAACGGGATGCCGAAATAGGGGAGGCCCACGTCGACAAAGACATTCTTCACCTCAAGGCTGGACCGGTCTGCCGACCAATAGCCAAAGCTGTTTCTCGTACCGTCGGGGGCCCCCCAGCGGCCAGCATCCGTCTCCAGGTGGATGGTCCCGCTCAGTTCCCTCCCTGCCACCATGTCGAATTTGAGATGAGCCCGGGACTCCAGGTAGCCAACTGTCTTGTCGAAGGCTCCGCCCCCAAACTTATAATGAGGATGGAGGGCGTCGTAAATACCCGCTGCAGGGTTGCCAGGGGTCGCATTGACGAACCAGGCTGATTGAACATCGATGAACCCCGCTGCCTTAAACTCCACTTTTCTTTCTTGACTATACGCGATTGCACTCAGGGCCAAAATAAGAAGAACGATTAAACATTTCATCGTCAATTTGTTCATCCCTTCTCCCCTCGTAGTGAACGACGCCATTCGACAGAGCTGACGGCCCTGAGTCTATCCACGCCATCGAAGTGTCCAAATGCCTTATTCAGGTACCACTCCTTAGAAGAGTTGTCAAGCATTTTTTGGGAGATATTCTAAAAGCACCGAGAAATCTTTGATGCCAGGGATGATGAAACGATCACAGCGATTAACAATCAAGACAGGGTGGGATAGGTTTTCAGAGTCCTCCTCTTTCAAAGAAATGCTCTGCAAATCTCCATGATGGGATCCATCAGAAGATCTTGAAGAAGTAGATGTTGCTCTTGGAATCCTTAGAAAAGAGCTCCGCTGCCCCGGTCTCCGGAGGAGCGATCGCGGCGACAACCAGTTCTTCTTCGCCGTCATTGTCCACGTCTTTTATCTGGTAATCGGCGATATACCCCCTGATCTCCCTCGTCTTCCAATTGGTCGTCAGGTAATCATCCTCCCAGATCAGATCGTAGATTTCTCCTTTTTCGAAA
This sequence comes from Thermodesulfobacteriota bacterium, assembly GCA_041947025.1. Classification (GTDB taxonomy): domain Bacteria; phylum Desulfobacterota; class BSN033; order BSN033; family UBA1163; genus CAVTZZ01. The sequence goes on along the minus strand of JBHGBJ010000047.1, from coordinate 20,809 downwards.
ATCCGTACCCTTTCGAAGGTCACCCCTGAGCCGTAGTCATTCTTGTTGACGATCACTTCGGGTAATCCATCTCCATCCAGATCCTTTATCAGGATTCTTCCCGGAATATAGACCCTCCACGGCTGATATTCATCTTGACGGAAACCAGGTATCCGTTTCTTCTGAGTATCGTAAAAGTTATTCGTTCCTCCGAAACGCTCCCTTGCTCTCCACACCGTCTTCCCGTCTTCAGATATGAGATTGAGCCGTTCCATTTCATCAAATAGAAGGATTTCAGATTTTCCTGTCCCCCGGATATCGGCCAGGGTAAGGCCAAAGATCCTCGTCTCTTTTGGAAAGGGCATTTTCGGCCCTTCACGAAAGGAATTCTTATTCCAGACGAATTTGTAGATCGATCCGACAAAGAGACCGTCGGAGCCCATTTTTTGCCCCATCAGCACAGGTCCTTCTTTCGGATGATCCAATACCCGGAAATACCAGCCCGTTTTTTCAGTGATCTTTTTGAACTTTCCCTCTTCGTATTCCAAGATGAAAGAGCGGAGATCATCCTCAACGACAGAGGTGACGATGATTTCGGCAATTCCGTTTCGATTGACATCGACCACGTCGAGACTCAAAAAGTTATGCTCAAAACCATGTTCGATCCTCTGAAAGAGAGCGAGCTTATCACCGTCGTATTTGAAAATATAGAGGTTATGCTTGTCCATCACCACCACTTCATTCTTCTTGTCACCATTCACATCGCCAATATCAAGCCCTTTGATTTCGAAACCGAAAGTCTGGCTCTTCTTGAAACCCAGGCCCTCGGGATCAATTCTCCCGCCCTCTTTTTTCGGTTGTATCAAATAGGGATGTTTGGGACTGGTCTGACGACCGAGCATGGCGCGATAGCCCAGGATCTTTTGGCCGATATCCTGGGCAAAATCTCCGATCTTCACCATGACGTCATCGATCCCTTTGTGCTGGGTGAAGGCAGTGAGAGGGGGCTTCTCTTCCGTGATGCTGATGAGGCGGGCATCCAGGCTGATATAGTTGCCGACTTTGGTGAGACTCCCGAGGACGATATAATCCGCTCCCACCCGGGCCCCGATTTTTGTGGCTGCCGCTTCATCGAGACGCATGGGCCTCTCTTCGTAGAGGGCCCGCTCCACCACGGAACGATCGACCACCGTGATTCTTCCTTCGACAGTAACCCGGGACAAGAGGATATCGTAAATCCCTTCCCTCAGATAATCCAGATTCTCCTGGCTGTGGATCAAAAAGGGGAGGATGGCTACTTTGAAGACCTTGCGCGGATCTTTCGTTTGAGCGATCGAAGGAGAGGGGAGGATCAGGATGAGGAGCAAAAATAAAAGCATCCATTTCGATTTCATCGGAGTCCCTTTCATGAATGTTTTTAATGATAACGTTGGCTGGCCACCGGGGAGTTTGCTTTGTGTAATCATGATTGATTTGCCGGAGTTTGTCAAATGGATTCTAATCCTGAAAGGAGGGGTGGCTCCGTGTATCCAACAGGCGAAAAAAAAGGGCAAGCCGGAGCTTGCCCTCATGTTCATGGGATTCGGAAACCGGATCGTCAGCCTATCTTGAATGCCATCGCCGCCCCAGTATCGCCTGCGGCACAACCAGCCCATAAGGCATAGCCTCCGCCCAGCATGACAACCTCTTCGATCATCTCTGCAATGATCCTTCCTGCAGTGGGTCCCTGGGGATGGCCATAGATCATCGAGTTTCCATAATTGTTCATCCAGTTCACGTCCATTCCCATCATCCGGCTCATGCAGATATCATTGACCACGAAGGGACTGTGGGTCTTTACGGCCTTGAGGTCTTTGACCTTAAGCCCGGCATCTCGAAGAGCCATCTCCGCCGCAGGGACAGGGGCTTCTGCCATAAAGCCCTTCTTGGATCTTGCAAAGCCATAGGAGAGAATCTGGATCTCGACTTTTGGATCTGCGGAGAGTTCTTTTGCTTTGTCGCGAGTGGTGACGATGAACCCGCAGTTGCCGTCTGCAGGATGGGTCTGCGCCCCGAAACTGTGGACGCCTCCGGGTTCCACCGGAGCCAGCTTGGCAAGACCTTCGGCGGTGGTCGGGATCACTCCTTCATCGACTTCAACGAGCTTCGTCTCTTTCTTGCCTGTCTTAATTTCGGCGGGAAACATATACCTCTTTTGAAAGGCCCGATCGTTGGCCAAAGCGTCCAAGTATTGCTGGTACCTTCTCAAGGTGACCCGGTCGCATTCTTCTTTGGTCGCCCCGATCTTCTTCGCCACATTTTCGGCAGTCTGAATCATTTTGAAACCCGCCCACGGATCCCGGTTGAAATTGTCCATCATCCAGTTCTCAGACTCCAACTCACCTCCCGGTCCCATCGGGTTGGCCCAGACCGTATGAGGACCATTCGAGCACCGATCGGACATGAGAGCATATCCTGTCTGGTAGGCTCCGGTTTCGATATTTTGGGCGGCCAAATAGATACAGGTGGTCGAGGTGGTGCAGGCTTGATGAACCATGAGAGCGGGGATATCCTTCTTGCCATCCACGAGCATCGCCGCTGACCAGGTGTGACTATAAAACATGATATGTTGAGGGATGGTCGTCCCAAAGTAGAGATAGTCGATCACGGTGGGATCGAGTTTCCTGCTCTTGAACCAGCGATTGGCCGTCATCGCTCCAAGAACGATCGCATTTTCATTGGCAAAACTTCCCTGCCAGCGACAAAAGGGTGAAGAGTAATAACCTTTAAATGGGATAAATGCCTTGCTCAGTTTGCTCATAGATCTCCTCCTTATTTTAGAAGATTACGTGACCGTGTCCGTGATCCGTGTCCGATACTTAACCTTACGGGCACGCTTGCGTGCCGAAGCACTTCAGCGCGCAGGCACGTGATACGGAAAACGCTTGCCTGCGCCTGCAAGCAGGGGCAGGGACACGTTGTTTAATATTTATACCAGCCTCCTCCTGTCTTTCTGCCCAATTTTCCAGCCCGGATCATCGATTTCAAGAGAGTCGGAGCGGACCACTTGCTTTCTTTGTTCAGCTCTTTATAAAGATATTCGGTGACATGAAGAGCGATATCCGTACCGGTCAGGTCCATCAACTCGAAAGGACCCATGGGGTAATTTAAACCCAATTTAACCGCTTTATCAATATCCTCGATACTGGCGACCCCTTCCTCCGCCATCCGGATGGCTTCGATCATGTGAGGCATCATCAAACGATTGACGATGAATCCAGGCGTATCCTTCTTGACCTCGACCGGTTCTTTTCCCAGTTTTTTGGCCATTTCCATGACGACCTGTACGGTCTCATCATTGGTGTGAAAGCCCCTGATGACTTCGACCAATTTCATCAGCGGGGCAGGATTGAAGAAGTGCATCCCTGCGACTTTCTCGGGACGCTTCGTCGCCATCGCTATTTCTGTCACGGACATGGAGGAGGTATTGGTGGTCAGGATGACCTGGGGCCGCGTCAATTCACTCAGTTGCTTGAAGACGCTTTTCTTTAGCTCAAGGTCCTCGAAAATCGCCTCAATGACGAAGTCCACATCTTTCAAATCTTCCAGCTTCGTCGTACCCTTGATCCTGGAAAGGATCCCTTTCTTCTGATCCTCGGTCATCTTTCCCTTTTCAACGCTCTTCGCAAGGAATTTTCCGATGGCATTGAGGCCGTTTTGAACAAAACGGTCTTCGATGTCTCTCATGATCACCTGGTATCCTGCTTGCGATGCCACCTGGGCGATACCGTTCCCCATGGAACCCGCGCCTAATACTGCAATCACTTTGATGTCCATAAGCCCTCCCTGTTCTTGGTTTTTTTGTCGACCTATCCTGCCAGAGAATTTTGAAGAAATTCAAGTTAAACTTTTCACAACCATACAACAATACCCTTGTCAATGTCAATTCCTTTTTTCGATCAAGGTCCTGAGCATCCGAAATGTCTTGACAAAGAAGGGGGAAGTTAGGTTAAATTTCATCGTACCTGAGGGACATTCCAAAGACATTAAGGCATAGAGTTGAAGAGGAGTAAGATCGTTTTGCTCCGTATGCTGAGGGCCTATGTACCGAGATAAGAGCGTTGCGGTCATTGTTCCCGCTTATAACGAGGAGAGACTGATCGGGAAAGTCCTTAAGACGATCCCCGCTTTTGTCGACCATATCGCTGTGGTGGATGATGCCAGCCGCGATCGGACAGAGGAAGTGGTTAAGAATCATCAGGCGGACGATTCCCGAATCATCTATTTACGTCATTCAAAAAACGAAGGAGTGGGTGGCGCGATCGTCACCGGCTATAAGTGGGCTCGGGACAACGGAATCGAGATCAGCGTGGTCATGGCAGGCGACGGCCAGATGGATCCAGAAGACCTTCCGAAGCTGCTGGATCCCGTTGTCGAGAGAGAAGCGGACTACTCTAAAGGGAACCGTCTCTTTACGGGAAAGGCCTGGAGGATCATTCCCAAGACCCGATACCTGGGAAATGCCATTCTCTCGTTTTTGACAAAGATCGCTTCAGGTTATTGGCACATCGCAGATTCTCAATCGGGCTACGGAGCGGTGAGCCTGGAGGTTCTCAAGACGATTGACCTGGACGAAGTGTACAAACGTTATGGGATGCCCAACGACTTTTTAGTGAGGTTGAATGTTTACCATTTCAGAGTGAGAGATGTCCCGGTCAATCCCGTTTACGGAATAGGGGAACGTTCTGGCATTAAGATTCATAAAGTCGTATTCACCCTTTCTTTCCTCCTTCTGAGACTCTTCTTGTGGAGGCTCAAGGAAAAATATGTCATTCGGGACTTCCATCCCCTGGTGCTCTTTTACCTTCTGGGCTTTGTTCTGACTCCCATTGGAATTCTTTTGGGTTGCTATCTTCTGGTTTTGAGGTTCCTGGTTGGACCGATCGCTACAACCAGCGCCCTGTTTGCGGCCTTCTTCGCCATATCTGGCCTTCAGTCTCTCTTCTTCGCCATGTGGTTCGATATGGAATATAACAAAAGCCTCAGATGAATTCGCGGAGGGCAATGAAGATCTGCTTGATTACGCACGCCTATCCAATCTTCAAGGGCGACTGGCGTGCGAATTTCATTGAATCGCTTGCGAGGTCATACGCAGGCCTTGGACATTCGGTCACGGTCCTGGTCTCGTATGCTGCGGGCTGGCAGCGGACCTGTCATGATGTTCCCGGCATATCCGTTGTCACCTACAGGTATGCCCCTTTTGAAAGGCTGCACACCGTGGGGTACGGCAAGTCGCTCAATAATGACCTCCACATGAACCCATGGCACGGTATACTTGCGTTTCTCTTAGTACTGTGCGGGATACTCAGGTTCGCGGATTTGCTGAGGAAAGAAAAATACGATCTCGTGCAGGCGCACTGGGCTCTTCCCAATACACTGATTGCACTGGGAGGAAGGCTTCTCGCCGCAACACCGGCTACGGTATTTACTTCATTCCCAGGCTCCGATGTGACGATCATCACAAAGCTGGGGAGGTTGGGAAAGTTTCTGGCAAGCCTCATCGGAAAAAGCGACTACCTGTCCTGCAACAGCAGAGACCTGAAAGAAGATCTTGTAAAAGCCGGTATCCGGCCGGAACGGATCGATCTGGTGATCTATGGGGTGGATGACCGTGTCATTCATTTCGACATGGAGGGACGGCTGGCGGTCAGAGAAAAGCTCGGGATAGCGGACGAGGATATCCTCCTGCTTATGGTGGGTCGTTTTGTCCCGAAAAAGGGTTTTTCGACCGCCTTCCGGGCATTAAAATATATTACGGCAAGACATCCCAGCGTCAAGCTTGCCGTTATCGGAAAGGGTGTTCTAATGGAGGAGTATCTTGGCATTCTGAGGAGGGATGGAACCCAAGCCCATGCGTACTTTCTCGGTGAGGTCGAACCCCGTGAGCTCAGCCGTTATTATTCGGCATGCGACATTTTTCTTATGCCGTCAGAGAGATTTCCATCAGACGGGCTGAACGTGGTCGTTCCCGAGGCCATGGCCTGCGGAAGGCCTGTGGTGGCCTCCGACGCCGGCGGCAATGACCTCGTGGTCTCTCACGGCGTCAACGGGTATCTCCACGCTGCGGGTGATCCGGCCGACCTTGCGGAGAGAGTGATCTCCCTGATCAATGACCCGGCGCAGCGAGACAAAATGGGAAACAGATCGGTGGAGCTGGTGGCAAGTCGTTTTAATTGGCTGTCGATTGCGAAACACTATATCGATTCTTACAGGGAGCTATCATCGGCAAAATAGCCGGTTGGCAAACAAGAAGAACGGGGGAACCATGGCCTATATGATCGATCTCCGGACCTTCCGAGACGCACGGGGCAACCTGACCGTCATCGAAAAGGTCGTCCCCTTCGACATCAAGCGCATTTTTTACATCTACGGTGTCGATGATTCCATCCGAGGCGGCCACCGGCACAAGACCCTGGTCCAGGCGGCGATCTGCCTCCAGGGCAAGTGTGTGGTGGACAATAACGACGGCACAAAAAAAGAGACCTTTGTGCTCGACACACCCAGCAAATGTCTTGTCCTGGAACCGAGGGATTGGCATCAGATGCGCGACTTCACCCCCAATGCCATACTCATGGTCCTTGCGTCAGACTATTTTGATCCTGCGGAATATATCTATGAAAACTATAAAGATTGATTATGAAAATCTGGGGAACTCCAACAGGCCGTTCTTCGAAGAATATCGGAGGGTATTCGCCGAGACCTTAGAGGGCGGATGGTTCATTCTCGGAAAAAACGTCGAGCGTTTTGAGAAGGAATTTGCCCTTTATTGCGGCGGCGGGTCCTGCATCGGTGTGGCTTCGGGGCTCGACGCGCTGACATTGAGCCTGAGAGCCTGCCGCTTCCGTCCGGGCTCGGAGGTGATCGTTCCGGCCAACACCTATATCGCAACCATCCTGGCCATTATCCAGTGCGAGCTCAAGCCGGTGCTGGTCGAGCCCGACATCCGGACTTACAACATCGACGCCGCCAGGGTCGAAGAGTCCATCACCTCCAGAACAGCCGCCATCATGGTCGTCCATCTTTACGGCAAGATGTGCAACATGGATGCGATTATGAAGATCGCGAAGGAGCACCACCTGAAGGTGTTCGAGGATTGCGCCCAGGCCCATGGGGCGATGTTCAAGGGGAAGAAGGCCGGGACCTTCGGAGACGCAGGTGCCTTCAGTTTTTATCCGACAAAGAATCTGGGCGCTCTCGGCGATGGCGGGGCAGTGCTGACCCGCAGTCGAAAGGCCGCCGAGGCTCTGCGGATCTTGAGGAACTACGGCTCCAAGGTAAAATATTACAACGAGGTCGTGGGGTACAACTCACGTCTCGATGAGATTCAGGCCGGTTTCTTGCTGGTCAAGCTCCGGCACCTGGACGAGATCAACTCGCACAAGCGCCGACTGGCCCGCCTCTATCTTGAAAATCTGAAGGATGACTTTATCAAACCGGCGATCCTTCCTGACCATTTCGACGTTTACCACATCTTCAATATCCGGCACCCCAAGCGGGACGTGCTCAAAGAGTATCTTTTGAAGAACGGGGTCAAGACCGAGATTCATTATCCGGTTCCTCCCCATCGGCAGAAGGCGATGGCGCCGTTTCGGAGCGGCGTGCATTACCCCATCACCGATGAGATCCACAAGACCACGTTGAGCCTTCCCCTTTCATATTCCCACACAGAGGATGACATCCTCACGGTCATCGAGGTCATGAATCGATTCTGACAGGAAAGAGCTCATGCTGGCACAATCCAGAAGATACATCACCTCGAGAAACAGAATCGAAAAGGCGAGGAAAATCGAGGGTGTCCTTTGTGATTTTTTATCCGAGAGAGAGATTGAAAAGAAAAAGATCCTCGATTATGGCTGCGGCAGCGGATACATCGCCCGTTATTTTGCCGAGCGGAACGATGTAACGGCTGCAGACATATCGGACGAGCGTGATGGCGGCCAGTGTAACGGGATGCGTTTCGTCTCGATTGAACCAGGGCGTTTCCCCTTTGAGGATGGTTCTTTCGACATCGTGCTGTTGAATCATGTGATCGCCTATGTCCCTGACCCGGGAGGTTTGATGGGTGAGGTCCGCCGCATCCTGCGGGATGGCGGAGTTTGCTATCTTTCTCTCCCCAATAGGAATTTTCCATTGGAGGCCCATTCGAAGGTTCCGTTCATCCACTACCTGCCGTGGCCAGTCTTTTTTCCTATTCTTAAAAGGGTCATGGGCTCGGATCAGCCCGTGTACCTGTTTTCCTACGGAGGGATTATCCGCCTGATCCATGCTTCGGGGTTCAAGGCGCGGGAATATACGGTCGACATCATTAGAAACCCGGAAAGGTATTTTGAGTTACCCTTGCCTTTCCACAGGCGTTTTCCGGCTTGGCTCCGCCGTTTTTCTCCGACCAATGTTTTCGTGCTGGTGAAAGAATGAATGCAATCCGCAACCACAAGCGCAACATTTTTCGCGCTCTGTTTATGCTCATTTTGGTGGGAGCGGCCTGGTTTTTTTATGAGGAACTGAGCCGTCATTGGGAGTCCTTGCGGCTGGAGGAGCTCCGGCTGCGCACCGGCGGCATCCTGATCGCGCTCGGCCTGGTGGTCGCTGCGTACTCTCTGGCGGCGGTGGTCTGGCATTATGGGATTAACGCGCATCCTTCGTCCGGAAGGATGTCCTTGAAGGAAAGTTACGCTGTCTTCAACACAACGCAAATGACGAAGTACCTGCCAGGAAAGGTCTGGTCATACGCCCTCCAGATGATCCTGATGCAGCATAAGGGAGTGTCCATATCTTATCTGCTGTACCTCAACATGCTCATCATCTCTTCATTGATATTTTCGGCTTCCCTCTTCGGGACCCTGTTCGTGGCGGCCTATTCCAATCGAATACCCCGGGTCTTTTCGATTCCTTTTTCCCTTGTTATGTTCGCGGCCTATCTCGGGTTTACGTTCCTGAATGGAAGAGTGTTTAAGGCCGTTGTGGGGCTCGTAAACCGGGTTTTCGGGAGGGAGATTGTTTGTTTTGAACTGCCGCTGCCTTTCCTGCTCAGGATGCAGGCAGGCCTGATCGGGTCGAACGTCCTTTTTGGCTTCGCAGGGTACGCCTTGTGTTACGGCATCGGTTTTGATATTCCCGCGGAGATGGTCTTCCCTGTTTCGGCGGCGACCCTGCTTGCAGACACGGTCGGCTTTGTCATGTTTTTTTCTCCGGGCGGGCTGGGAATTCGCGAGGGAGCCCTGTTCTTTCTACTCGACGGGGTCACCGGTAAACGCCTTGCAATCCTGCTTCCGCTGGCGTTAAGGATCATTACCATGTCGTCCGATCTGATCCTGGGGTTGACAGGTCTTACGCTGCTGCGCCATTGTGTTGGAAAGTCGGAACACAACATAGGAAATCGACATGCCTAAGAGGAGTCATCTCCCCAAAAAGGAAGAGAAAAAAGCGGTTTCCTCGAAGTCTCAAGGGAAAAAGAGGTCCTTTCCCCTGGGGCACCTCATCGCAATCGGGCTGATTATAGGGGTCGCCCTGGCGGCTTATTCGAATACGTTTCATGTCCCTTTCCAATTCGATGACCGGCCCAATATCACCCAGAATCCGATCATCCAGATCAAAGTCATTCAATGGGATAGCATCAAGCATCTGGTCAAGATCGCCTATAAACAAACCATTCGGTTCTTCTCTCTCTTTACGCTGGCCCTCAATTACTATTTTGGAGGGCTGAACGTATGGGGCTACCATTTCGTGAACTTATTCGTCCATGTCTTCGCAGGGATCTTTTTGTATTGGTTTCTCACCCTGACATTCAATCTACCCTCTCTAAAGGAAAAATACGGCCCCCTATCTTATAAGGTCGCACTCTTCGCAAGTTTGATCTTTATCTCCCATCCGATCCAGACCCAATCGGTCACTTATATCGTTCAGAGAATGGCGAGCCTGGCAGGGATGTTCTATCTGTTGACGATGGTTCTCTACGTGAAGGGAAGGTTATCTCAGGGGAAGAAACGCGCTCTCTATTTCGGAGGAGCGATCTTGAGTTGGCTATCGGGTCTCTTCTCTAAAGAAACGGTTGCCGCTCTTCCCCTTTTCGTCGTCCTCTACGAATTCTTTTTCTTTCAGAACCTGAGAGTGGACAAAAAGGAGAGACGGCCTCTATCGATCCTTCTCGGCGTAGTCGGTTTGATCTTGGTCATGGGTCTGGTCCTCTGGGGGAAAAAATATTATGACGTCACGATCGAAGATTACAGAGTCAGAGATTTTACTTTGGGAGAGAGAGTGCTTACCCAGTTCAGGGTCGTCCTTTATTACGTGACGCTCCTTATTTATCCCAATCCCTCCCGGCTCAATCTGGATTATGATTTTCCCATATCCAAAACGATCCTCGCCCCTCCCACCACACTTATTTCCGTTCTTATCGTCGCAGGACTTATCGGATACAGTATCTGGACGGCAAGGAAAAGGCCCCTCCTTTCCTTCTGCATCCTGTGGTATTTTGGAAACTTAGTGATTGAATCATCCGTATTTGCTCTCGAAATGGTATTCGAACACAGGCTCTATCTTCCAGCCGTGGGTCCTTTCATCCTTTTCAGTCTGTTCGTGATCAGGGGAATAGAGAGATTGAAAAGATATGTCGTTCACCCTAAGTTCCATCCTGTCGAGGTTACCATTCTTTCGATCGTGATCCTTCTCCTGACCCTGGGGACCTATTCAAGGAATAAACAGTGGAATAGCCAGATAGACCTCTGGACCGATTGCGTGAAGAAATCCCCCAATAAGGCGCGGCCCTATGTCAATCTGGGGTATGCCTATTTTAACGCAGGGAAGTATGATAAAGCACTCGATGCGAGCCAAAAGGCCATCGGAATCGATCCGAGGACGAATTATGGGTACTACAACCTCAGCCTCATCTTTCAAGAGCTGGGCGACTTGAATCAGGCGATTGCCATGGGAAAGAAGGCCCTGGAGACCGATCCCGGGATGATCATGGCCTACTATTCTCTCGGAGAAACCTATCGAAAGGCGGGCCAGTATGAAGAGGCAGAAGAGGCTTTCAAGACGTTCATAAAGGTTTTCCCTGATTTTCCGGAGGCACACAATCTCTTGGCCGTCGTCTATGCGGCACAAAGGCAATTTGACAAAGCGATTAGAGAGTTCGAGGGAGAGATCGAAGTCAATCCAAGACATGCCCTGGCCCACTTGAATTTAGGCCAGATCTACTGGTATGAATTCAAGGACAGGCAGAAAGCAGTCTATCATTTAAGGATTGCCCTAATGATAGACCCTTTTCTCCCCAATCGAAACGAGATTCGAAGATTAGTACGTCTATTGGAGGGGGCCTCGTGATGGCGCATTCAATGCCTTATTATGAAAATGGAGTCGACGATGAAAAGGATCGGGATTATTGCGAAGAAGAACAAACCGGAGGTTGCTCCCGTCGCCAGAAACTTGGTGGCATGGTTTCAGACCCGGAAGATAGAGGTCTATGTCGAGGAGGAGATGGGAAATCTCCTGTTGGGCTCTGAAGCTTCATTGGCCTCTGGGTCCCTTCTTTCCGATCTCTCCGTCCATTCGGTCGAGAGGGCAGAGATCCCCAATCAGGCGGAGATGATCGTTGTTCTTGGAGGAGATGGAACCCTTCTCAGCGTAGCCCGTCTGGTGGGAAGCTACGAGGTACCCATCCTCGGCGTCAACCTTGGGGGACTGGGTTTTCTCACGGAGATACATTTGGAGGAATTGTACGGCGTCTTAGAAAGGGTGATCCAGGGCGATTACAAAAAGGATGAGAGGGAAGTCCTTCATGCAACGGTCTTCCGGAGAGGAGATCAGATGGCAGAGTTCACCGTTTTGAACGATGCCGTGATCAATAAAGGAGCCCTTGCCCGGATCATTGATCTTGAAACCACGATCAACGGGGAGTACATCACCACGTTTAAATCTGACGGCCTGATTCTCTCAACCCCTACGGGCTCGACGGCTTACAACCTTTCCGCAGGGGGGCCGATTGTCTACCCGTCACTCCACTGCATCATCATCACACCGATCTGCTCTCACACGCTAACGAACCGTCCCATCGTCATTCCCGATGACGTGGCGATCCGGATTGTGCTGAGAACGGAAGATCAGGAGGTGATTCTGACACTCGATGGCCAGCTTGGATTTCCTTTGGAATTCGGAGATGTGGTCGAGGTGAAGAAGGCCCAATACAGGATCTTCTTGATTCAATCACCGTACCGGCACTACTTCGGCTTGCTGCGGGAAAAATTGAAGTGGGGAGAAAGGTAGATAACGTGTCCGTGACCGTGTCAACGTGTCCGTGGAAGGAGGATCATATTACGAAAACAGTCCAGGAGCTGGATGTTTTTAAACTGTCTCATTCGCTTTCCTTAGAAATTTTTGATATCACAAAAAGCTTTCCTGACGAGGAAAGATTTGGATTAATCTCGCAAATGAGAAGGGCCGCCTATTCGGTTCCAATGAACCTAATGGAGGGGGCCCACCGTTTAAGTTCAAAAGAATACCGACAATTTGTTGGCATTGCAAGGGGTTCAACGGGTGAAGTGAAATATCAGCTTTTATTATGCAGGGACTTAAGGTATATTTCTGGCGATCAATATTCTGGGCTGATTTCACAGTATGAGCGGGTCGGCCAGATGCTGACCAAATTGGCAAAATCCTTAAATAAAATGTATTGACGGACACGGTTCACGGACGCGGACACGTTAATGCTTCAGGAGCTTCGCATCAGGAATTTTGCCATTATTGACGAGCTGACCTTGACGTTCTCGAAAGGCCTCAATGTCCTCACGGGTGAAACAGGCACGGGAAAGTCGATCATCCTGAGTGCCGTCCATCTCCTTTTGGGAGATAAGGCCACAGAGGAGCTGATCCGGAGCTCCGAAGAGGAGGCAAACCTCGAGGCCCTGTTCGAAATCTCCGGGAACCGGGAGATCCGAGAGAGGATGAAAGAGAAAAGCCAGAGGCTTTCGGATAAGGGAGAGGAGGATTCCCTCCTGATCCGGCGAGTGATCTCACGATCGGGGAGAGGAAAGGCGTTCATCAACGGGAATCTGGCTACCCTTGGAATGCTCTCAGAGATCGGAGAAGGGCTTCTCAGCATCTGCGGACAGCACGAGCATCAATCCCTCCAGCGGGTCGAAACTCATATCGATATCTTAGACGAGTTCGGAGGATTGCTCGGGCTTCGAGAGGAATTCCAAAAACGTTTCCAAGAATTCGTTTCCTTGTCCGAAGAGGTGAGGAGGATCCGGGAGGAGAAGGAAAGAAGGGCGAAGGAACACGATCTCATGGCCTTCCAATCCAAGGAGATCGAAGTATCAGGAATTCAGATCGGAGAAGAAGAGGCATTAAAGGAGGAGCGTAAGATTCTCACTCATGCTCAAAAGTTGATGGCCTTCGCCAATCAGTCCGAAGAGATGCTTTACGGAGGGACGGGCTCGGCGATTGAGAGGGTCCAGACCATCCTTCATCAGGGCCGGGAAATGGCGGCGATCGATCCATCCCTTTCCCAGACCTTGAAGAGTCTCGAAACGAGCTTGATCCAGATGGAAGAGGCTTCCTTGGCGCTGAGAGATTACTCGGGTCGGGTCGAGATCAATCCCATGAGGCTGGAAGAGATTGAGAACCGGTTAGAAGAGATCGACCGGTTGAAGCGAAAATACGGTCCCACCATCCAGGAGATCCTCCTCTTTAAAAAGAAAATCGATGAGGGGTTGAAATCTTTTATCTCCGACGAAGAGCGACTTTCACAGATGGAGGGTTTACTGGAGCCCCTCCGGGAAGAAGTCAATGCTCTGGCAAAGAAACTCTCTGTTGAAAGAAGGAAGGTCGGATCCGAATTGAAAAGATTTGTGGAAAAAGAGTTGAGTTCCCTGGGAATGAAGAGGACGACTTTCGAGATCCGTGAGGAGGAAGTGGAGCTTTCCCTCGCAGGGACGGACCGGGTGGAGTTTCTCATTTCTCCAAATGTCGGGGAGAAGGTAAAACCGCTCGCAAAGATTGCTTCCGGAGGGGAGCTCTCACGAATGATGCTGGCGGTCAAGAAGATTTTGGCAAAGGTTGGCGGTAGACAGGTGCTGATCTTTGACGAGGTTGACTCCGGTATCGGAGGAGCGATTGCAGAGGTTGTCGGTAGAAAATTGAGAGAGCTTTCAAAGCATCATCAAGTGATCTGTGTGACCCACCTTCCTCAGATCGCCTGTTTTGCCGACAGCCACTACAGCGTGAAGAAAGAGGTGAGGGCGGGCCGGACGACCACCTTCGTGGATCGCTTGGAAAAGGAAGCCGTTGTCGATGAGGTCGCCAGGATGTTGGGAGGGCTGAAGGTCACAGAGAAGACCCGGGCCCATGCCAAAGAGATGATTGAAAATGCCAAAAGATCATAATAATCCCCCCTCTCCCCCCTTTAGAAAAGGGGGGTTGGGGGGATTTGAGGAGTGGGAATGATTCGAAAAGCTAGACTCAAAGACGTGAAAGAGATTCAGCAGTTGGTCAAACTCTATTCCAATCGGGGGAGTATTCTTCCCCGCTCTCTCAGCGAGCTCTATGACCATCTGCGGGACTTCTTTGTCTCGACTCATCATGGCAAGATCGTGGGAATCTGCGCTCTCCATATCTGCTGGGACGATCTCGCTGAGATCCGGTCGCTGGCCGTAAGAGAAGAGGATCGGAAGAAAGGAGTGGGAGCCAAATTAGTGAAAGCCTGTTTGGAAGAGTCCAAGAATTTGGGTGCCAAAAAGGTTTTTGCCCTGACCTATCAACCCGAATTTTTCGAGAAACTGGGCTTTAAGCAGGTCGATAAGACCATGCTTCCTCACAAAATCTGGACCGACTGCCTCAAATGTGTCAAATTCCCGGACTGCGACGAAATCGCCCTGGTAAGGGAGATCGGTTAGTAAAAACCTAACGCGGCTATTGCGCGTCAAGTGATTTTTAGAGGTTTTCAGGGGAGGGCAAGGCCGGTAGGCTTGGTAATCCGCTGTCCGCACCAGTGTTAGAACCAGATATTTTCTATGCCTTTTCGAGGCGCTCCGCTACCCACACTTTGATTATGGATTGTCGAGGCACACCCAACCTCTTTGCTTCCTTATCCAATAAGTGAATCATCCACAAAGGGAAATCCACATTTACTCGTTTCTGTTCTTGATGGGGTTTCTTCGCTTTTGACATATCGAGGTATTTGGAAATATCCTCTTTGCCTTCATCAAATTTCTTGTCAAACTCACGAGCTTTCATACATTTCAACCTCCTCTTTTCTGGATCGTCTTACCAAATACCATGTCACACCAATTACAGCCAATGCGCCCACAACACCAAGAAGAAATTTGCCGAATCTAGGAACTGCAAAAGCTGCTATAATCAATAATAACAGAATTAAAACCCACCACATAATGACCCCGCAACTTGAGTTCACCTGAAGATAAAGCTCAAGGGTGTATGGTTTATAGACACCGTTAAGGTATTAGTTAGAGAGAAATATACTTAGGCTGCAGAGCCAACTTCACCAATAAAGGTTATGAAGTCCCGGCCGTTCTGAGTAACCTGCAACAGCGGCCCGTTTGCTTCGATTAAACCATGATGAAGGAGCACCATAAGCATTATCTCCCGCTGCTTGGGATCAGCTACAACTGTTTTCCATATCTCGTTGTAATACTCTTTGGTAGGCAACGGTGTCTGTACAGCAAACCACCGAAGCACATTCTTGGTGGTCGGGACTAAGAACAGTGACAAAAACATAAACCACCAATACTTGATTACTCGGTCCTTCTCAATCAAGAGATTGGAGGCCGTTTCAAGCAGAGATTCCTTTTCTTGCTTTGCGTCGGCAGCTTCCTTGGTGAGATTTTCGATATGCTCTCGAACAAGCTGTTGCTGTTCCTTGTTCAGAGTTATGATGGCGGGGTCTGGCTCTGGTGGAGCCTCTTTCTCTGGTTTTTCACTTGAAGGCGCTGGAGGCTGAGAGGTGTGAATTTCGGCCCCACCGGGGAGTTTGATTGAGCCAATATTACGTAGAAACTGGGCAATTTCGGACCGAAACACATAACCGAACGCGGCGCCGAGCAGAAGAATCACAAATGGCCACGAAACAAATATCTTTAGGACTTCAATCCATGTCGTCATGTATTCACCTCACGTCTAACGCCGAAGTCAGCGGCGGCTGCTCCTCGCCGTCCGCTGCAGTGACTCGTTAGGCGGTTTCTGTATTTCCTCATAGGACAAATGGGGGAGACTGGCTTGTTTTCGGGCATGCTCAATCGTCATGGCAACCAGATTGCCCGAGGTATCGAGATCGATGTAGATGTTTTCATTTATCTCTTTGGTTTCGGCAACCTTGCGGTTAGAAAACTCGACCAAAGCCGTGTCAGTATCTGAAAAATATTTTATCTTCATTCCGTTCCTCCTTTGAAGCTCCTATCAAAGAAAGCATTATGAATCGTTTCTCCGTCCGGAAGCAAGACGATGCGGAGAAACTTGCCCTTCTCCCTTATCTTTTTCCATTTTCTGATTCTTCCATCCGACTGAACTTCTGTATAGTCCGGATTCTCAATCGTCTCTTCAATCCATTCCATCTTTATTTTAGCACGATCAGGTCTCTGTATGATATACAAAAAATACTGGGTAAATTTCATATTCTTTTATGCCTACCAACTGGAATCAGCGGGGGCTGTAAGCCATCCGCTGGAGTGATTTGGAGGGGATGGATCAGCCTGCCGTCTAACTGGAACCTTTCTGGGCACGAGCACGTACCTGCATCCATCAGGGACAAGAAAACCCTTGCATCTCAGAATGCCACTTTGATGATATGCCAACATTGCCCGGTAGCCTATGATTTGATTGGCGGTCCTTCCCGCTCCTCTTAATGGGCGCACGCCAGCGGTAGGCGGGGGCGAGGAACTTCACTCTTAAAAGTGAATTTATTGCCTTTCCTCTCCTAAAAGGATTCTCAACACCGTGTTGGCTTGGTGGTGGGCAACGATTCCTACCCTCGGCGCCATCAATCCGACTCCCGGCCGGGCTGCTGTCTTCTGATCGCCGACGATGAATATCTTTGAGGAGAACCGAACGGTTCTGATCTCATTGTTCTCTCCGTAACCGGCTACACCTGAGGCTGCGACAATGTACTTTTCCGGCATCTTCTCAGAGATCGCATTGATGAGCATCGCTTTTTCCTCGGCCCGGTCAAAGGCCTCGACAACCACATCCGCCTCTTTAAAGATTCTTTCCACATTATGTCGGTCCAGCTTTTCATGATGGGGAAGGATTTTCACGTAAGGGTTGATCTTGGAGATGTTTTCCTGAAGGGCCCCCACCTTTGACATTCCGATCTGATGGATGAAATACTGTTGGCGGTTCAAATTGGAAGGCTCCACCAGATCGAAATCGACCAGAATGAGCGTGCCCACCCCGATCCGGGCTAAGGCGATGGCAACCACAGACCCGAGACCACCCAGTCCTGCGATTCCAACGGCGGAGTTTTTGATTTCTTGATGGATTCCAGGGGTGTGCCTCGCCATCATCAAGCCTTCGAGTTCATCGGGAGAGGGGATTTCTCCCTTTCGAATCAGCACCACTTCATCTCCTTCCTTGAGCGGAAGATCTGAAGAGGTGGGGAACCCATTATAGATGATCACATCGGCATCGGGTTTGAATTGATTCTTGAGGCGAAGAAGAGTGGCATCGATCGGAACAGATACTTCTTTTTCATTGATCTTGATTCGAATCAGTGAAGAGGACTCTTCTTTCACAATGAACAGATTATAAGGATAGGGATTGGGTTGTCAATAGGCGGATTTGGTTGACTTTTTGGGATCATGGTGTTATTAAAAAAATTATTTTTTCTTTCTATTCATTAGGTTATAAACATCATGATGATAACCCCTGGAGATTTCGGAAGGCCGACTGTCGCAGAGATCGATCTTAGGTCCCTGGAATACAATTACAGGCAACTCAGGAAGAGGGTTCCTGAAGGAGTAAAACTCCTTGCCGTGGTGAAGGCGGATGCCTATGGTCATGGAGCGGTTCCCATTTCACGGAAATTGGAGAAGTTAGGAGTGGCGTACTTAGGCGTTGCCATCTCGAACGAAGGAGTGGAATTGAGAAAAGGGGGTGTGAAAGCTCCGATTCTCGTCTTAGGGGGAATTTATAAGGAAGATGTGGAACAGGTCTTGGAGTATAACCTCACCCCCGTGATCTTTCAGAAAGAGTCCCTGAAACTCTTGATGAAGGCCGCAGAGCGATGGCCCAAGAAGGTGAGGGTTCACCTCAAGGTGGACACGGGAATGGGAAGACTGGGCGTCCCGCTCAATCTCTGGCCTTTTTTCCTGAGGGAACTGAAACGATTTCCAAAGATTGAAATAGAGGGCATCCTTTCACACTTCTCCATGACCGATGATGAGGATGGCTATGCCACATACCAATCGAGAGAATTTCAGCGGGCCGTAGCAATGGTAAAAGAGATGGGGATTTCCTGCAAGTACTTTCATATGGCGAGCAGCGCCATTCTCACGGCTTTTCCTGGTTACCCGGGGAATTTAGTTCGGCCGGGTATCATGCTTTACGGTTCTTATCCTTCTCCGGCTTTTCAAAACGTGATCCCTCTCAAACCCATCCTCACCCTGAAAACCCATATCCACTTTCTGAAACGGGTTCCTCCCGGGACCAAGATCAGTTACGGGGGAACCTTTGTGACAGGAAGAGATACTCTCGTTGCCACCCTCCCGATCGGATATGCCGATGGATACAGCCGCCAACTCTCCAATCAGGGAGAGGTGTTGATCCGGGGAAAGAGAGCTCCTGTCATTGGAAGAGTCTGTATGGATTTCGTGATGGTTGATGTGACCGATATCCCAAAGGTGTCTTTGGGAGATGAGGTGGTATTGATGGGAAAACAAGGAAGACAGCAAATTACAGCCGAGGAGATTGCGGAGAAGATTCACACCGTCTCTTACGAAGTGCTATGTCTGATCGGAAAAAGAATCCCGAGGGTCTATAAAGAATAGACCTCATTAAGTTATTTAATAACTCAATGATCTAACTTAAATAACTAAAATTCTTTGGGGGTCTCTTTTGAATCTATTTCGAGGAATTGGAATTCATACCTTACGATTTGTGACAGAAGCGGGAAGGGTGATCATCCTTTTGGGCCAAACCCTTGCCTGGATCTTTCGGCCTCCCCTGCAGGTGAGAGAGATTCTGAAACAGATGGAAGAGGTCGGTGTTCGTTCCTTTCCGGTGGTGATCATTACTGCTGGTTTCACAGGAATGGTTCTGGCTCTTCAGACCTTTACGGGATTCAAACGCTTCAATGCGGAAAGCATGGTTGGAACCATCGTGGCCATCTCGATGACACGGGAATTAGGGCCTGTATTGACGGGCTTGATGGTATCCGGCCGGGTGGGTTCGGCCATGGCTGCCGAGCTTGGGACGATGCGGGTCACCGAACAGATCGACGCCATTTCTACCCTGGCCACCAATCCAGTCAAGTACCTGATCGTTCCAAGATTTTTAGCGGCGACCATTATGCTCCCCATTCTTGTCATCTTTTCGGATGTCATTGGAATCCTTGGGGGCTATCTGGTGGGCGTTCGGTTGCTTGGGGCAAATCCAACCCTTTATGTCCGGAGGACATGGGACTATTTGGAACTGAATGACCTTTACAGCGGACTCTTAAAAGCAGTTTTTTTCGGAATGATTATTGCGACGATTAGCTGTTATCAAGGTTTCGCAACGGAAGGCGGAGCTGAAGGAGTGGGCCGAGCAACGACCAAAGCGGTTGTGATTTCGTCATTGACCATCTTGATCTCAAATTATATTATTACGGCCCTTCTGTTTTGATCACTGGAGGAAGTTGGACGAATAATGGACAAGGATTCCTCGATCAAACTCCGTGTGGTCGACCTTCATAAATCCTTTGGGGAGAAGCAGGTCCTTAAGGGATGCGATTTGGAGGTACGACAAGGGGAGAGCATGGTGGTGATCGGAGGAAGCGGTTCAGGGAAGACAGTCTTAATCAGATGTATCATCGGGCTCATCCAGCCGGATGAGGGAAAGGTTTACGTGGACGGGGTGGAGATCACCTCTTTGGACGAGCGGGAGTTGAACCAAGTGAGAAAGAAGTTCGGAATGCTTTTCCAGGGGGGGGCTCTCTTCGACTCCATGAAGATCTGGGAGAACGTGGGCTTCGGACTCCAGCAGCACACTCAACAGAGTGAAGAAGAGATCAGGAAGGTCTCGTCAGAAAAGTTAAGGCTGGTGGGATTAAAGGATATTGAAGATTTGATGCCTTCGGAATTGAGCGGGGGAATGAAGAAGAGGGTTAGTCTGGCAAGGGCGATCGCGATGGAACCGGAGATTCTTCTCTATGATGAACCGACCACCGGACTTGACCCCATCATGGCCGATGCCATCAACGAGCTGATTGTTCAGATGAGAGAGAAGCTCCATGTGACCTCCATTGCGATTACTCACGATATGAAGAGCGCTTATAGAATTGCAGATCGGATTGCGATGCTCTACCAGGGCAAGATCATCGAGGTCGGAACGCCGGAGGAGATTAAGAATTCCTCCCATCCCATCGTTCGGCAATTTATTGAGGGAAGGTCGGAAGGACCCATAAAAATCCTATAAATCAGCCAAATGACAACGTTCAAATGTCATCCCCCCTTTACGAAGAGACTGTGTCGTAATTACACTTGGAGGGGAGAGGCAGTCAGGTTCCAAAGATTTGGAATGCGGTTTTTTTAAATTATAGGGAATCATCACTTGTATAAAGTTGAACGGGTTCATATGCTTGCCA
>JBHGBJ010000046.1:0-33071 GCA_041947025.1 Thermodesulfobacteriota bacterium | reverse complement strand
GTATGGGTGAGGCTGTAGGTAGACTGATTGATGACCACCTGTGCAGAGGCCATGGCGGCTGCAACCGGTGGGGGAGGTTCCTCGCCTCCGATCTGTTGAGGCTCCATGATGATGGTGATCGGAACCCCTCCGGCAGATATCGCACTATAGGCCAGAGCGTGAGTAATGGTTCGGGGTCTATCGGTATCCGTTACAATCAGTACGGTCTCTCCCCTCTTGACCTGGAGGACTTGGTTGATGAGCATATTCGCAGCGAAAGCCATTCGGGTTAGTTCCATTCTCAGGGGCCCCTATGATGCGCCGGTATATAATAGATTGTCGACCATCCTTTGTCAAGACCATTGCCATCGAATCGTTTCAGGACAAGGTTTTCAGTCAAAACATACGCAAAGGGGGAGGTTGTCTCTGAGATCAGGAGGCCAGTTCGAGCAGTAAGGCCAGAAACGGGACGGCGAGGCCAGACATTCAATTTAATGAAATGAAAGATCTAAGAAGAAGATGGGTGGAATGATGGACACCCATACGGAATGAAAAAAGGCTTGGAAGCGACTTCGTAGTCTCTTAATGTCTTTGGCGCGCCCAGCCCGACTCGAACGGGCGACCTGCGGATTCGTAGAGTGTCCAAGCGTTTCTTGATGCTTCAGGGTTTTTCATAGTATTTCGGATTAATTAGCAAAAATCAATTTCACCTTATCCCTTATTTCATGATTTTTGGCTTTGTTTTGTTTCATCATGGTAACTAAACAGTGACTGAAATGGTTGTTATTGCATGATTGCGTTTGCATAAAGAAGCGTCACGGACCCTTCTTCTCCTAACACCTTTTTCCCCAACTTACTTGCCGCCTCCTGATTCACATTCTTAAATAGATGGCCGTAAATATCCATCGTAACGTTTATGCTGTGGTGTCCCATTTGATTTTGAATGTATTTGGGGTTCTCTCCTTGCTCAATCAGTAAGCTGGCAAATCCATGGCGCAGCGAATGAAATTTGATGATTGGTAGTTTGGCTCTTCGGAGTGCTGGTATGAAGGCTCTCCTTACCATATTCTGAGCATCCCACCATGTTCCTTCATTTGAAGAAAAAACAAGATTCAATTCTCCTTTGGGGCAAGCCAACTGCCACTTCTTTAATTCGTGAACCAAATCCGGCCCAATGTCGATTCTCCGTCTGGATGTTTCACTTTTAGGTTCCATGCATTCGCCATGATTGTAGGTTCTCCGAACCAATATTTGAGAATTGAGGAAATCAATATCTCCCCATTGTAACCCTAAGAGTTCACCTTGTCGCATACCCGTAAGAGCAGCAGTCATGAAGAGAACTCTTTCTTTTTGGGTTGCGGTATTGTCCAACAGCACGCGGATCTCTTCCGGTTTTAGGATTACCATTTCTTCCTGTTCCTTTTTGAGTCCCTTCCCTTTGGGTTTCTCCACTTCCCGAGCTGGGTTGAAATCGATGTATCGCATTCTCACGGCATGTGTAAGGATGGAGCCTAAAGTAATTAGGATTTTGCGGAGAGTGGCGGTTGCTATTGGTCGGGCAAAGTTATTGATTCGCTCAACAGCCGATTCAAACCTTTCTCGTTCTTCTTCAAGGAGTTTGGCTATCTTGGCTTGGGCCTCCTCATATCTCACTTGGCCTTCTGGATCAGTGATGTCTGGCTTTCCCTTGACGATGATCTTTAGTTCTTCAAACCAAGGATTTCGTTGGAATCGGTCTAAAGCCCTTTCGAATAGGGCTGTGTGTTTTTCCAGACAATGTTTCTTAAATTGCTCAATAGCATCGAAGTTCACATGATTGATTTTGAACCCTTCAAAATAAGGTTTCAGATGTTTCTCGACATGGCCCCTATATTGCTCGTGGGTGCTATGTCTGATATTCGCCTCCTTGGAGGCAAGCCAGGTATCCGCGAACTCGTTAAAGTGAGGCAGTTCCCTTAGAGATACCCATGTCCCGTGTCTGACCTTCTTTTCAATCTCCCCAAGCTTTTCGTTGGCTTTCCTCTTGCTGGTTCTCTTGGGCATAAAAAGGCAGTGCCGTTTTCCCTTCTGGTCATAAAAATCTAATGTCCATCGATCACGCCTTCTTGTTACACAAGCCATGTTTCTCCCCTCCTAATCTGTGGAGTCGCACACTTCCTTGACTTTCTTGGAAGATAGCTTTCCACAAGTTAATAATTCTTTTGCCAATGCCTCCACCATACGCCAAATCTCATGATCTCGCATTGCCTCTTGAACATAGTCATAAAAAGTCCGTAGTTCCATAGATGGGGGTGATAATGACATGGCGAGTTCCACATCATGTAGGTTCTTTGAGAGTGCCCCCCAATAATAACCTTTACAAAGAATAGATTCGGTTGCAGGCCCCGCCAGTAACATAAAAAGTTGGTCGTGAACCGACCCCCTTCCCCTGCTAAACTCAGTCTTTCCACCAACATGAGGTGAAGGGCGGTCTTTTCGTTTCTTGTAGATCTCAATAGACTTAAGTGGTAAATCGTAAAGATAGCAGGCTACTGCATGACCAGCTTCATGAAAGGCAGCTCTTCTTAATTCGGACTCACTCTTGCTCATAGCCCCCCCCTTTTCTACTCAGATTGAGTACCACCCTTCCCCCTTTTTTAGGCTGGTTATCTCGGAGCAATCGGAGCAGAGAGAGGGAGAACCCCCGCTTCCTTCATCTTCGCTTCAAGATACCCGAGCTCCCTCTGTATCTCCGGGCCATGAACCGCGTATTTCTGACCGATAAGAACCCCAAGGGCTAAATAGAATTCTTCGGCCTGGATCCGAATATCATCGATCGTCTCTTCGAATCCGAGCTTCAGTTTCGCATCCTTGACCTTCGAATAAACTTCCGACTCCGTGGACTTGAAGATCTCCTTAACTTCGGGTTTCTGATCGAAGAGACTCCAAGCACACTCAAAGAATTTCTCATTTGAGGCGTCCAATAGAGCATCTTTTAGGGCACCCCCTACATTCTTCGGAAAATCATTTTTCTTTATCATAATTATATCCTCCTTTTGTTTTATTGCCCGATCAAATGATCGGGGTTCGAGAGTTAATCTGTTTCACCTCCTTTCCTGTTCCCCTTCTTTGAATGCAAAAACAGACCGTAGGCAAGCATTGGGACAAAGGGAATACCCTTTGCCATGCCATGGCCTGAAGTCTTAAAAAAATGCGTCTTTGACGCATTACACAGGATTTATTTGCGTTCCCTCTGCTTTCTCTCATAATCTTCAATAAACAAATCTATCCCTTTTCTAATGAGTTCGCTGATTGACAAATCGGTTTTCTTTGATATCTCGGTCAATTTTCTTATCTGAGGGTCAGCCACGTATAGGTTTATCTTCTTCACGGTCTGTTTTCCTCCCTGCTTCTTGTGCATGCAAGGAATGTACCCATTGTATATACAATATACTCATATTGAGTATTTCGGGATATAACTGCTTGATTGGGTTGAAAGAAAAAATTTTGGAGAGCTTGAAATCCGACAATCTCTTTGCCCTCCCCCCTGTGAGATTATCGACAATCCTCGTCACATCAAACAACAAATTGTGGCCCTTCGGAGCATTCACTTAGGAGAAATTTGATTGTACTTCTATCAGCTTTTTGATAGCCTTTAAGAGTTAGCCTTTGTCACCCCAAAACAAATAAGAAAGGAGAAAATCATGGCCCATTCAATTCTCTTGGTTGTGCCTCGACCACACCAAACCAACACTTCAGACGGCAAGCTATGGGAAGAAGCTTTAGAAAATCTTTCAGATATAACCAGGCAAAATACAGAGATCGAAGCATTAGGAGCAAATGTTCTACTGATTCCCTTAGATGGTACACTACGTCTGCTATTGGAGTGTCTTTCCGAAGTCGGGAAACTACCCTATAGGTACGCAATCTTTGACGAGGATATTCAATGGCACGAAGTAAAAAAGGTAACTTAATATCCGACATTAAAAGCCTCCATGAACTAATAACTTGATATAATAGAAAACTGAATACTACGTCTTGAAGCTAAGTATAAGCTCCAACTGATGGTGAGGAAATTTCCCTCTCTCGTAGCGGTTGCGGTATAATGTTAGAAACCTCAAAGGCTCCAACAACGTATCTGAGTGCATTTATCGCAAAGAATCTCTCTTCTGGATTCTGTCTTAGGTCTTCGCTGGTAATCGTTTTTAGCTGCTCATAGGTAACGCTACCTTTCGGAACATGGATACCCTTCTTCTTGACCCACCCCTGAATAGTCCGTAGGCCATGAGAGAAATCTTGATAAAACGGTGCTCGCTTTAAGAATAACCGTTGTCGTTGCCGTTCTTGTCTTCTAAAGGTGGAAAAATCTAATAGATAACCTTGAAACCTCTCGCTCATATCGGTGTAGATTCCTTCGGCAAAGAAGGCCCCCATCTCGTCAGCCAATCTTTCATAAAGTGCGGATGGGATCTGTTCCTGGCCTTCCTTCAATAAGTGGAGAGGGTGCTGTCCTGTGATATCCTTCTTGGCCGATTGACCGACCAAGACGAAAAAACCAGGGGCATTGGAAGCAGGCCAACTTAATCCTACCCGTACACCACGTAAGGATAAGTTTTCTTTCTTTTCTCCGTCTTCAATTTCGACCAGCACTATTCCAGTAATAGCTTGACCTTTGGGAATAACTTTCTCCATAAAACCTCCATTATAAAAATTCTGGAAAGAGAAGGTCAGGACAGTTGCGCCTCGCCATGGATTCGTAATTGAAGGCGTGTCTAAAATGGTCCTGCCCCAGTTTGACATAGACATATCGTTTTGATCCGGTCTCCTCATCTTCCTCTAATTTCTTTGCCACATCATGAAGATGTTTAGCGAACTCACGGACGATATCACACTCTTTAGGTAAAACGATATTTGCGGTTAAAATTTCATTGTGAGAAGAGTCAAGGGATTCTGTCCGGTTTGAAACCACTGTTAGATTTGCCTCGTCCCACTTTTCACCAATCTTGAGAAATTCGCGGTAGAAGTTTAGGAAGACCCTTCCGCGATGTCTCTCCGCAAAGGCCCGGGCGTTTCGGGTTTCTGGTAGAGCATCCACAACACACCTGATTACATTGAAATTTTTCATGAGGCGGTCCAACTCTTCCCAGTCTCTATAAATGCCTATGTGGATGATTTTTCCGGCCTTCTGAGGGTGTTTCTTGCCGATTACGGCATGAATGTCCTTTCCCTGATCCAAACCCATGAAGCAGGGACCCGGATCGCTGCTAACAATACCTTCGTTTCCGCATAAGGAAAGAACCTCTTGGATGCTCAGGCGATTCTCGGCCTCGACATGGGGAATGCCTATTTTGAGGTTATAAAAATCTTGAAGATTGTTCGTAGTTCTAAATTGGTGAAGAATCTCTGCAGGGGTGACAAATTGGGAGAAAAGTTGGCTGTAATGTCGGCCTCGCTTATCAGTGACAGAAGGTTTTTTAGCAACCCATTCTCCCAGGGCAGGGTTAAGCTCTCCCTTACATTTGGAACAGGCCCGGATAACCCTTCCATCAATCTCTAACAGGCAATCGGGAAAGGTCTCCTCAAGACAGGTGAACTCTCCGCACTTCTGGCATTTCAGGAGCCAGTATCTTTGATCCGTTTCTTGAAAAGCCTTATCAATGCCGTAATCGGGGAGAGTAGGATTAGAAAGTTTAAGAACCTCCCTAAATTCACTATGTGACATTCTCTCTAATGCCATATCAACGGAATTCTGAGGTGCTTCGTCCAATTCATCGAAAATTACCAAATCAGCCGGAACCGATTTAAGGCCAACTCTCGATTTCATCCCGCGGAGATAGAGAAAACCGTTTCCAATAGCCTTGATACCCGCGCTATCGGTATCTCTGACCATCCGGCCTATTTCTTCGTTCGATTCGATCAAGGGTGAAATCCGTCCCTTGCTGAAATCGAGGACATCGGATCGAGAAGGAAAGAGATAAAGAACTCCTCGGTATTTCTTAAATTGAAGGCAGTAAACTGTCTTAAGCATAGCCTTAGAAGTCAAACCCATTTGGGCCGCCTTCATCTCAGTTATATTGGGGTGGTCATCCTGATATGGGGCTTTCAGGTACTGATGACGTTCGAAGGTAAATGGTTTTCCGTCAAGGATAATGGAAGACCTCTCAACCCACTCATGAAAGGCTAAGTCTTTACTGTTCCCAAAAGTCTGCTCAATTGATTGAAACAGATTGTCGAAGAGCTCTGCTTTCCTTGAGCCTGGAAATGATCTTGTCTCTAACACTTGGTTCAACTTCTCCGATCGCTGTTAATACCTCTTTTTGAAATTCGGCTACACCTTGAACGTCATAGAGGGTTTTGAAGATATCCAGTTGGAGGTTTAGTTGACCCCTGATTTCGGCCATCGCCTTTAATGCCAGTTCCCGGGGATCTTTGAATCGGTATTCGGTGACCTCTTCGGCTTCTTTGCCCCGGCCTATCTTCACCTTGCGCACCTGACTTTCAAGGATTTGAAGGGCCTCATCATCTCCCCTGTTCCATCGCATCAGAAGGTCAAGGAGCTCATTGGCAGACTGATTTATTTTTTGAAGTTGGCTGATTGTGTCAAGGTGCTTTTCGACAACCTTATGTGCAGATTCAAGGCTCACATTTTTGACAACAGCAATGTTCAGTTCCTTCTTGGCTTGGGAGATTGCGGATTCGGATACATGAAGGGCTTCAGCAATTTCCTTTTGGGACCTCCCTGCCCTAAGCATTTGGGACAACTGGACTCTATCTATTTTTGGCTTTCCCATAGTTCCTTAATTCAGTAAAGACTTAAGTAGATGGTTAACTCCGTGGTCGTTATCAAAACAATTCATCCCCGGGAGTGGGGGCTGGGGTGGGGCCATCCTTCTTAACTGCCTTTTGAAGA
The DNA here is from genome assembly GCA_041947025.1 of Thermodesulfobacteriota bacterium. GTDB lineage: Bacteria > Desulfobacterota > BSN033 > BSN033 > UBA1163 > CAVTZZ01. The sequence goes on along the minus strand of JBHGBJ010000046.1, from coordinate 26,203 downwards.
TATCTATTCTTCCAGACCTTATCCAAGCCCCGACAGGTTGCATCGTAGTCCTTGAGCCACCCGTCAATTTCATGAATTCGCCTCTTGATTTTCGCAAGCTCAGTCTTGGGGATTTCTTTTAAGAGAACCCCGGCCAAAAAAAAGGGCAGCTTCCCTTGTAACTCCTGAAGCTCCTTCTCCATCTCGGACTTCCGTGCTTTAAACTGATCGGCAACCGCATGAAGGATTTGCTGTTTCGTTCGGAGATCTACAGGTTTTGTTTCTTCTTCTCGCTTGTCCATTTTGAAATCCTCCTTGATTCACGGATTGGGTATCCGTTCGATGTTTTTAATTAGTCGAAATTATTTACAGTTTTCAAACCATGTAACCATCTTGTTACTATTTTTGATTTTCCCTCTTTAGGAAATCCAAGACCCTTTGATAATCGAAGCGGAGATACTTACCAACTCGGAGGACAGGAAAACCGTTTGTCTTGGACATTCTCGTCCGGTCGTAAATCCAGCTTTTCGGGACCTGAAGGACGCTGCTTAATTCTTCGATGCTTAACAGCTTGGGGATTAATGCTTGCGCTTCATTTTCCATCTTTACTTCCTCCTTGGGTTTTCTCTCCTTCGCCTCTACCCCTTTGCCCAAGGCCCTAAATTCTTCTTAAGTTCAGTTCTAAAGTTCTTCCATCTGTGATCATCGAAACGCTTTGGCGATATCACCGCAGGAGTCCACCCACCAGCCAGCCATCCCCCCCCACCAGTCGGCCAGAGGCCATATACCCCTATCGTCTAATACGGATAGTTACCCCCATCGATTTCAATGTTCCGGTCATTTCTCGGAAAATCATTTTCAAACCCGGTTCCCTCCAAACTCTACTTTAAGAATCCGCTTCTGATCTTCGAGTTTCACCCTACTCTCTTCCCGGCGTTTTCTCCTTTCTTCTTCGGGTAACTGTTCCTGAATCTTCCATTTGTCCATCAAGGGTTTGATGATCGCCTGAAGTTTTTCAGGAGGTACCGTGGGCCATTCTTCTTTATATTCAAGGGCCGTCATTGAAAAAATCGGCCATTGGTTACGCTTTTCTTCTCGCTGTTCCTCTATAAATCTTATGAGCATTGAAACGGGTGGGAAAAAATCCTGTTCATGGATTGCTCGATTGATGGCTTCCTCAATCTCCATAATCGGATAGACCCGAAGTTCCTTAAAATAAATAGCTGCCCTACCTTCTGTTATTTCTTTCCCGTAGGCTTCTTCAAGTTCTGCCATACATTTTAGGAATCTCTGCCAATATTGCTCAGGATTTGTATTCGATTTCTTTGGTTCCTTTAAGGGCTTCCCTAAATCGTTCATCTAATTTCCTTAAACCAGAATGTTTATTGTTTCTCCGTTCGTAGTTCCCTTCGATGACCTTCACAGCGTTCTTGTCATTTTCTACCAACCAATCAAAATTTGGTGTCCATTCATTCCCGCTTTTTCCAGTAAAAGAAATCTCGTTGGCTTTTCTAAAGACTTCCTCCCACCATGAGAAATCGGGATGCTCTTGGAGCCTCCTTATAATCTTCTTCTTACGAGAGGAACTAAGTTCAGTCACTTTTGGAAGTTTGGGACATAAGTTATTGAAAAGGTTAACCAGGAGTTGGTAAGGTTCCGAAGGAACCCTATCAGTCTCAGTATCAGTCTCAGTATCAGTCTCAGTATCAGTCTCAGTATCAGTGATTGGCATAGGGTATGCCATACCGTATCGATTGGGTATCTCATACGGGATATCGATTTTGTAGTAATTACAGAAATCCTTTATCAAATTCGATTTGGGAAGTCCTAAAAGTATTCTCTTTATGGCCTCTGTATGCTTTGGATTTTTTAGGCTGATGCTCGGGTCAAACCTTAGACCGTTCCGCATCCATACCATACCATCTTGAATTATTATCCAATGAGTATCACATAGGATATTGAGAGCCTTTTTAATGACTTTCTTTGAATACCCGGTCTGTTTCTCAATGGCCTCCACATAATAGGGATAGATACACGGCATATTTGAAAGCGGAGAAGTTCTTATGTTGAGAAGCACAAGCTTTGCTTCTACTGGAAGGGATCGAAAATCTGAATCATCCCATATATTCACATAAATTGCTCTATAGATACCTCTACCGTCTGGACCCTTATCCATCATTCATCCTTCTATAGTGATAAATTTGTGATCACTCTCTATTAACCGACCAACCACAAGAGGAAGATTAGTCTTTGAATCTCTAAGATAGCTCCCTATGATTGTTCGCTCAGCTTCAATGTCCTCCATCGGCCTGTGCTGGCTTTATGTCATTAATTTACTCCGCCATCCTTTTGGGAATTGTTAGTTTGTTTGAAAATTCTTTATGTAATCTTTCCAGTGTAGTCTTACACTCTCGTTCAAGCTCATCGAACTTCTTTTTCTCATGCAAATATCGGTCATAAAACCTCTTGTATTGCTCGAAATGAGGTCCCATTTTTTTGAGAAGATTCCTATACCGTTCGATAATTCCCCCTGGGATTTTTCCCTGAAAGTCCATTGTTATAAATTCTCTGATTAGGTCATCTGGTTGGTAGGGCATGAGGTAATAATACAAAAGGTCACGAATTACTCCCGCAGGAGTTGTTTTGCCCTCTTTTGCTATTTTTTTGAGATCCTTCATTACGATATGTGGAACTCTCACCGAAATAACTTGACTACTCGCCTCAATCGAACCTTTAGGTTTTCTTTTGAGAGTATTCATGTTTATCTTTCCTCCATTGTTTACATTATAACATATAACGTTTACAACTGTCAAGGGACGTTTTACCTTGATGCACGAGCCATAACTTCCATACTCAAAATTTCTTTCCGATCTACGTAATTCTTGATATAATGTTCGACATGGGGGTGAGGTTATGAAAAGAATAGAGACATTGGCGGTTATGGGTCTATTCGTTATTGTCTTTATTTACCAACCTGTACAAGCTGAAATTTACAGGTGGATCGATGAGAAAGGGACCATCCACTTTACAGAGGATCCCGCAACCATTCCAGAGAAATACAAAGAAAAGGCTGGAAGCAGAACAACCGAGGAAGATTTAATGACACCCGAGGAAAGGGCCAAAGCAAGAGCCAAAGAGGAACAAGAAGTGAAGGAACGCCTGCTCAGAGAAAAGAAGGATTACGATGCTAAGGAGTTAGAAAGGAGGGTCAAGGAACTCGTTGACAAGGCCCAAAAGCAGAGAGGAGAATGTAAGATCGTCAGCTATTCTCAGTATGATGTTAATTTAGGCGGTGGCTATGTAACAGGTAATGTTGATCATAGCGGTAATGTAAGTGGAATCATAACTGGTGAACAAAAGAATACCTGTGTCGATTTGGTAATCCAGAACAATGATCGCGAGTCCAAAACCATTACAGAGCAAAATATTATTGCGACAACATCACGGCCAGTGGCAATTACATGGAAGATAGAACGATCACCGGGTATGGCAAGAAGTGTACCAGACAAGACAAAGACCAAATTCAATCCAAAAGCTGTCTTCATTCAACTCAACCCGGGTCAAACCTACCGTGGGTCTATCTGCTTTGATAAACAGCTTCCGATTGCTAAACTTGAACTTGAGGGGTTGTGATAAATGTTATCTGGTGTTTGGTTTCAACGAATATATTTCGTTTTAAGAATCAAGACCTAATTCGATGGGTTGTTTCAAAAAGTGATTTGAAATCATTGACAAGATGGTTAACAATCTCTTCTTCCTTGATAACAGAGATATCATAGTCTTGGACGCCATACCTCAGCGTGCCAATTCCTTTTTTCATTATTCCATTTTGTTTTTTCATGAAATGGATCTCGGGGTAGGGAAAAATATATTTTAGATAATCCCGCACCTTTATCTTGTATGAATACTGACCAGAACTTTCTGATATCTCAATGCATGGGTACCCCTCATCCTCATATATTTTTATAAACCTTCCTTCTTTTGCAAGTACATTCTCCGCTTTCCGAAAAGCTGGCAGAACGGTTGATAAATAGAATTTCTCGATTTCAGGTTTTGCCTTTTTCATCTGCCTCCTCCTATCCCCTTCTAACCCTTTGCGAAAGTCCAACAATCTTACACCTAAACGAAGAATTTGGAAACTATTTTTTAAGCCTGATCGTAAAGTGACACCATCTAACCAATTCTTTGGGTACAATATTTCCGTTCAAAGAAAAAAGGGGGCATTTCTGCCCCCTAAAAATTTTTGGTGACTTTTTGGTAACTAAACCCGTTTTTGAAAAACCCTAAGTTTGTAACCTATTGAAATCTTGGCGCGCCCAGCCCGACTCGAACGGGCGACCTGCGGATTCGTAGTCCGACGCTCTATCCATCTGAGCTATGGGCGCTTTCCACACCTACTCGCACGGTAAGTCCCTTGAGACATTCTTAATATTTTCGAGGACCCCTGTCAATCTCTATTTCATCCATGCTTTGCGACTTCCAAGATTTTTGTCTCATTACCTGGAAAGATGAACGGGAGTACAAGTGAGGCTTTCATTAGGGATTGCGAATTAAGGGCTAACGCCGCGTCTTGACAAGAAAATGAGGGTGTGTGATAAGGAGTAAATTATTCGCTGCTTATTAAGGGTGGGAGTGATCGTTTCGCCGCACGGAATTAAAGCCAAGTATCGAAATGGCATCATCCCGCGCCAATGGATCACTAACCGTGGCAGGGAAATGCGAGAGCCGGTTTCTTTGCTCAGGATTTAAGACATGAAGGAGGCAAGAGCATGAAAAGGAGAATCGTATTCTTGTTTGCAGGTTTTTTTCTTTTTGCCACAGTTTTCCCTGCCGCTGAACTCCTGTCAGCGCCGTACTATGAGGGGAAGGTGATTAAAATGGTAGTGGGATCTCCTCCCGGGGGAGGCAATGATCGGACAGCCAGGCTTCTCGCAAGACATCTCCCCAAATACATTCCCGGAAAACCCACGATCATTGTCGAAAACAATTCGGCCGGTGCGAGCCTCGCAGCAGCCAATTACATTTACAGTGCCAAGCCCAATGGACTCACATTTGGCTTGATCATGAAGTCTTTGCCATTTTCACAACTGCTGAAGGTGGAAGCGGTCAGATTCGATATCACCAAGTACTCGTGGTTAGGTTCAGCGATGGTCGAATCGACCCTATTCACGATCCGGAGCGACCTTCCTTACAAGACCTTTCAGGAACTCCAGAAGACGAAACAAACCATCTACATAGCGGGTCAGGGAGCCAATACGTTCGGCGATCAATGGAGCAAGATGATCATCGAATTCCTGGGTGTTAATGGAAAGATGGTGGGGTACCGGGGAACAGCGGAAAGCGTCTTGGCCCTTGAGCGAAAAGAAGTCGATGCCTCCGTCTTCTCCTTTAATGCGGCCAGGCCCTACCTTGATAGGGGGTTGGTGCGTCCCGTGCTCCGTACCCGGATTTTGTCTGAAGGGGTCGAACATTTACCCAACGGCGAAGACCTGACAGACAATAAGATGGGGAAGGTTATCATGGCCGTCCATTCTTCAACAGGGCTGGTGGCAAAACCTTTCATTGCCCCTCCTGGGATCCCTCCGGAACTGTTGAATATCCTGAAGGAGGGTTTCTCAAAGGCCCTCAAGGATCCTGTGCTTCAGGCAGAGTCCGATAAAGAGATGCTCGACGTTCAGTATGTCCCTCCGGAAGAATGCTTGAAAGTGATGCATTACATCTTCGGCCAGCCTCCGGAGGTGGTCAAAGAGTTAGGCAGATATGTGAAGTTCTAAACGCGCTTTTAAAACGAAGAAAGGAAGGCGATTCAATGCCGGATCGGATTTCTGTGATCACAGGTGGAGCGGGCAGTATTGGAGCTGCAACGGCTCGAAGGCTCGCCAAGATGGGTTACCGTATTGCCGTCATCGATATCAATCGGGAAGGCGCACAGGCGGTCGTCAACGAACTTGGAAAGTCGGCCCTGAACACCCCTTGCGATGTGACAGACGTCAACGAGGTCAAGAGAGTGGTGAGTGACATTGAGGCCGATTTCGGTGAGATTGAAGTGCTGGTTAACGGGGTAGGGGGAAATCAGATACTGGGTTTTCCCAAGAAGCCCTACTGGGAACTCGATATCGCAGAAAGAGAACTGCTGCTGAAACTGAATCTTTATAGTACCCTGAATACATGCTATGTCGTTCTGCCCCTCATGATCAAACGCCGGCGTGGCAACATTATCAATATTACCTCCGGCCAAGGGTTAAAGGGCGGCGAGGGATTGGCAACCTATTCTGCTTCAAAGGGTGGGATCATTACCTTCACCCAAGCATTAGCCCTTGAGGCAGGGCCTTACGGAGTCCGTGTCAATAGTATTGCGCCCGGGGGTGTGCAAACAGCCTGGCGAGCAGCCCATGAAAAGGCGGGGGATCGTGAAAAAGAAGAGGCGAAGCTTCCGTTGAGACGGCGGACGCATCCGGAGGACGTGGCTGCTGCAATCGCCTTTTTGGTCAGCGAAGATGCCTCACACGTGACAGGGACCTGCATGAACGTATCCGGCGGAAGACACTTGTACTGACAAGGAAAAACGGCAGAAGTGATTCCATTGAGCTCTTAGAACCCATGCTGTTCGACATTAACGAAAAGGAGGTCTGAAGTTATGTGCAGGAGAATCGATTTTATTCGTCGGTCTGGTATCATCTTTATGATGACGGTTTTGATGATCGGTCTAACTTTAGTCGGTAGCCAGAACAGTCTGGCTCAGCAACAAAAGTCCTGGAAGCCTGCTGGCCCAATGACCTTGATCTGTTATACAGGACCCGGTACGGCCTATGATTATCTTGCCCGCCAGATCGCATTGGTACTCCCGGATTACTTAGGAAAGCCTGTCATGGTCCAAAGTGTCCCGGGCGGCGGAGGAGGCAACGCCCTCGACACCGTGTACCACGCCAAACCGGATGGAAGAACCTTCGTGTTGTATGGTCTTGGTTCGCAAGTTGCCTTGGCCTTGGAGAAACGTTACAAGTGGGATATCAAAGAGTTGAACCTGATTCTGGCGATCGATGCTCCTCCTTACGGAGTTCTCGCTTCAGCGAAACGGTCAACCTATAAGGATTTCAAGGAGCTGATGAACACCAAGGAGACAGTCCGTATCGGCACCGGTGGAGCGAATTTCGTCATTGTGCCTCTGATCCTGGAACTGGAAAAACATGGTGTGAAATACAGAGTGGCCCGGTTCAAGGATCAGACCGGAGCTTTCTTGGCAGTCATTGCCGGTGATGCGGATATTACGATGAGCGCCCTCTCATCGATTGGGTTGGATCCCATTCGGGCAGGCGATTTCCGGCCCTTGTGGGTCTTTGCGAACAAACGGTATTCGGAATTGCCGGATGTGCCAACTCAGGTCGAATTGGGGATGTCTAAAGAATGGTCGAATTTCAATCTCATACGGCTGATTGCCATGCCCCCCGGCGTTCCAACGGATATTCAAAAGGCGTTTACAGAGGCACTGATCAAGACGCTTCAAGACAAGAGAACTTTGGAGTGGAGTAAGAAAGCGGAGATCCCTGTTGATATTGTGGAAAAGAAAGAGCTGGACGAGCGGGTGCGCATTGTCCAAGAAGGTTTTAGAAATAATATGGAGATTGTCAAACGTTATTTCTTCTAAGAAGTCATATTTTTCCACGGGCGAGGTGATACGGAAATGAGAGGAGAGAGAGCGGAGTGGCCCAACGGGGCCCGGATCGTTATCGCCACCCATGTTGTGCTGGAACAGTGGTCGGGATTGAAGGTGGAATCGGGGCGCACCGGGGCCCCCGGTTTACCGGAAGAAGCGATCCGGTCCGGTAAGAAGGACTTTATTTCGCTCTCCTGGGCGGAATACGCTGGGAAAGTCGGCATCTGGCGGCTTCTGGATGTGGTGGAGAAACATCACGTTTCCGTCAGTGCAGTGTTCAGCGGATTGGCTGTAGAGCGATTCACGGACGCAGCCCGGGCTTTTGTAGAGCGAGGGAGTGAGATCATTGCACACTCCTACGCCCAGGATATTCGTTCATGGATGTTGGATCCGGATGCAGAGCGGGAGAATATTCGGAGGTGTATCTCCATTATCCAGGATGCCACCGGGCAACGACCTTTAGGCTGGATCAGTCCTGGAGCGCAGTCAAGTGAGAGCACCGCTCGCCTTTTAGCAGAAGAAGGTTTCCTCTATCACTGCGACTATGCGGGAGACGATTTACCTCGAATTGAGACGATGGGTGGAAAGAGGATCGTCGCTAATCCCTTTCAGTTTGAAATCAACGATATGCGCACCCTTCGGGGAGGAATCTCCCCTCTCGCGTTTCTTGATATCTTTAAGAGGACCTTCGATTGGATGTACCAGGAAGGAACAGAGCGTCCCGGGGTGCTGACGATGGCTGTCCATGCGTCGATCTCTGGACGCCCGTCTGGAGTGTGGGCTTTTGATGAGGCCATTCACTACGCCAAGAGGTTCCCCGACGTGTGGTTCGCTCGTCGTGCGGACATTGCATCATGGTGGTTACAGCGATATGGGTGACTGGAGGGGATAGAACAGCCTGAAGATACTGCCCAAACGAGCAGAAGGGAGGTATGAAGGTATGTGCAGGAGAGTTGAGTTTATCCGTCGGTTTGGTATCATCCCTGTCGTTTTCTTTTTTGTCGTGTGTTTCACCGCGGTTTATAGCCAGGATAGTCTGGCTCAAGAAAAGAAATCCTGGAAACCCGGCGGGCCGATGACTTTGATCGTGGGTGCCGGTAGCGGTACGGCCTACGACTTCCTTGCCCGGCAGATCGCCCAAGTCCTTCCGGATTATCTGGGGAAGCCTGTCATTGTCAATATTGCTCCAGGTGGAGGGGGAGGGATCGCCCTTGACATGCTGCAGATGGCCAAACCGGATGGCAGAACCTTTGCCTTATATGGCGTAGGAACGCAGATTAACTTGACCTTATCCAAACTTTACAAGTGGGATATCAAAGAGTTGAATCTGATTCTGGCGATCGAGGCGCCTCCGTATACGGTCTGCTCTTCTCTGAAGCACTCAAAGATCAAGGATTTCAACGATCTCATGAAAGCCAAAGAAGAAGTTCGGATTGCGACTCCAGGACCAAATTTTGCGGTGGTCCCGTTGATCCTGCAACTGGACCGAAACAAGATCAAATATAAGGCTGCTCGCTTTAAGGGCATGGCAGAGGCTTATTTGGCGGTTGTTGCCGGCGATGCAGATATTACGATCGGCGCTCTCTCATCTGTGACGTTGGATCCGATTCGAGCGGGCGATTTCCAGCCCCTGTTCATCTTTGCCAACAAACGTTCCCCGGATTTGCCGAATACTCCGACGGTCGTCGAACTCGGGATGCCTCGAGAATGGGCGAATTATAATCTCATACGCTTGATTGCCCTGCCGCCTGGCGTTCCTGCGGAAATTCAAAATGCCTTAACCGAAGCACTCCTAAAGACCCTTCAGGATAAGCGAACTTTGGAATGGAGCAAGAAGACTGAGATTCCCTTGGAAACGGTGCCACGGAAAGACATAGAAGAACAAATACGGTCTATCGTGGAAGAATTTAGAAATAACATGGAGATTGCCAAACGTTACTTCTTATAGGTTGTGACGATCTCAGTCCGATTTAGGCTGCCAATGGGATTTTATCGTTCGTCCTGCAATCAGGGAAAAGGGACCGAGTCGTAAAGGAGGATAGTCGTATGGACACTTTCATTGGCTCTTTGTTAACGGTCTTATCGTGGCCCTACGTGGGATTTCTTATCAGTGGCACGCTGATAGGGCTAGTTTTGGGGGTTATCCCGGGACTCGGTGGAATCACCATCTTATCGATTCTTCTCCCTTTGACCTATACCATGAAGTTCGAATATGCGATCATCATGATGACCTCCATCCTGGCTGTCACGATTACAAGCGATACCATTCCAACGATACTACTCGGTATCCCGCCCACCGCAAGCGCTTCAGCGACCCTCTTGGATGGCCACCAGCTTGCCCTTAAAGGGGAGGCTTCACGGGCTTTGGGCGCTTCCTATACGAGCTCCATCATAGGGGGTGTGCTGGGCGCAATATGCCTTGGGGTGTCGGTCCCAATCCTCCGGCCCATCGTGCTGGCTTTTGGACCGCCCGAGGTCTTCATGGTTGCCCTATGGGGACTCAGTATGCTTGGGGCATTAAGCAGTGGCTCGCCACTCAAAGGCCTATCCGCTGGATTTCTGGGAGTGCTCATCGGGACGATCGGCCGTGCCCCTACCAGTGGTATCTACCGGTATAGCTTCGATGTTCCCTATCTCATCGATGGAATAAAAATTATCACATTATCACTCGGGCTCTTTGCGATTCCAGAAGTGATCAAATTGGCTGTGGAAAAGGGGGTCACCCGGGAAGGAGATATTCGAGGCACCCTTCTGCGCGGGCAGCTCGAGGGCATGAAAGACGCCATTCGCCACTGGTCTTTGCTGTTCCGGGCCAGTATGATAGGCGTCTGGGTAGGAATCGTGCCCGGAGTTGGATCTGCCACGGCCGACTGGTTTGCTTATGCCCATGCGGTGCAGACGGCGAAAGACCGTTCCCAGTTCGGGAAGGGAGACATTCGGGGAATCATTGCGCCAGAGGCGTCGAATAATTCCTGTAAGGGCGGGGATTTCATCCCGACCTTAGCTTTCGGTGTGCCGGGCGCCGCCAGCATGGCTCTTCTTCTTGGCGCCTTCTTGATCGCAGGGATTCATCCGGGGCCCAATATGCTGACCAAAGACGTCGGGATAACCTACAAGATCATTTGGTCACTGGCCCTGGCGAATGTGATCGGCGGCGGGACTTGCCTCCTTTTCACCTCTCAAATCGCAAAGATCATCTACATGCCAAAACATTATCTGATCTCGGTGATCACGTCTTTTCTCATTCTTGCGGTTTATATGGGTGCAAGGGATTTGGGTGATGTTCTGGTCATGATCCTTTTCGGGTTGCTCGGCTTTGGAATGAAACAGTGCGGTTGGCCGCGGCCGCCCCTGATCGTGGGGTTTGTGCTTTCGGACATTACGGAGTGGAATTTTGTCATATCCGTAACGTTAATGGGTTTGTCATGGCTCTTGCGGCCCATGGTCATTGGAATGATTGTCATCTTTGTATTGAACCAGGTTTGGACTTCGATCAAAGAAAGAAGGCTCATGAAAGATAAGGATACAAAAGCTTTTGCACCGACAAAGGAGGTGGAAGAGGATGAAGATTAAGGGGCAGAGCTTTTTTACGCTATTCTTTGTTGTCATTTCTGCATTTGCGATCATTGTGGCATTGACTTGGGACTATAAAACCGCATTGGTCCCTATCCTCTGCGGGTTGATCGTAGGGACTTTGTCTTTCATCCAATTCATCAAGGAGATCAGAGGCACAACCGGAAAGGCACAAATCATGGACTCAGGCTTTAAAAAAGAAACCACAACCCGGCAAAGTATTTTGGGTGCCGTACAATACTTCGGCTGGTTATTGGGGCTCTATCTTAGCATCCTTGTCATTGGCCTATACCCGAGTCTGGCCCTCTTTGTCTTTCTATACCTCCAGTCTTCACGAAAGGTCGGCGTGGTGAAGTCAATCGTTGTGGCAGGAGTGATCGTTGGAGTGGTTTATGTCATTATCAGTCAGTTGGCCCAGGAAGTACTGCCCGACCCATGGATTTACAGACTATTGTCCTGAGCGAATACACAACCGGATGGCATCAAGTCTCGAGAAGGGAAGAAAGGAAGAAGCATGGATGTGACCATGGATTCCTGGTTAAGGAAGAAAGTGGCCGTGGTGACAGGAGGGGGCAGCGGCATTGGGGCGGCAACGGTAAGAGCCCTTTCTGCGCACGGAGCGGAGACGGTTGTGATGGATATCGCATCGGGCGAGGCAGAGCCGGAACGGTTTATTCGTGCCGATGTCAGCCAGCCTGCGGACGTGGACAAGGCGAAAGATGAGGTCATGAAACGATATGGACGTGTGGATATACTCGTCAATTCAGCTGGCGTCTCGGGACGATCTGCCTTTGTCGATATGACTGTGGAAGAATGGCAGCGGGTTGTTCAGGTCAATCTTTTCGGGACTTTTTTGTGCGGTCGAGCCTTTGCCCGCGTCATGCTGCCCCAACGAAGCGGGATCATTATCAATGTCGCTTCCGACAGGGGAGTCTACGGTTCTGATCGGGCAGCCCATTATGCGGCTTCCAAAGGGGGCATCATCACCCTGACGAAATCGATGGCGAAAGAACTTCGGTCTCACGGGATACGGGTCTATGCAGTGAACCCCGGTGCGACCCGGACGCCTCTCTGGGAACGTCTCCATACCGAGGAAGAGAAGAAAAAGGCATTGGCGGATGGGAAGGTGATTGCAGATCCAAAGGAGATCGCAGGGATGATCCTTCTTCTGACCCGTCCGGAAAGCGCATGCCTCGTGGGTTTAGCCTTGTCAAGGGACCAATTGAAGGGCTGAGCCGTTCCGTAAAAAGACCGTAACGTTGCATTCAATCGGCAGGTGAGTGTGCCTACAAAACTTTATAATTGCGGTTCTTTTATACATTTTATGGGTGGCATAGGATTTGACCTGAGTGGCCTCTGCATTATGTTTAGAAACTGGGTAGTGTAGTGTTCAAAGGAGCCGCTATGAAGTTTTTCACCACACCCACCTGCCTCCGGCGGTCGGTGCTATTCGACTTACGAAGTTTTTTATGCAGTTGTTAGGTAGACTTGAGATCAAAGGAGGATGAATGATGGCCGAGAAAAAAAATCAGCGTGTGGGGCGTGGGCGCCTTGCGGATAAGGTTTGTCTCATCACCGGAACGGCCGGGGCCGTCGGCCAGGGATCTGCGGCGGCGCGTTTGTTTGCTCAGGAAGGAGCGAAGCTTGTGGGCACAGACATCCGGAAGGAGGGCGAAGCTCTCATGGAGGAGATCAGGGCGGAGGGCGGAGAAGCGGCCTTTTGCACTGCGGACCTCACGCGGGAAGGGGATGTGAAAGCTCTGGTTCAGTTTGCGGTGAAGAAATATGGCCGTCTCGATGTGCTGTATAATAATGCGGCCAGAGGAGCGAAAAAGCCGTTTCTTGAGCTTTCAAAGGAAGAATGGGACTATACCATCGAGAACGAACTGAATCTAGTCTTCTTGATGTGTAAACACGGGATACCCGAGATGATCAAGGCAGGAGGGGGATCGATCATCAATACCTCCTCGGCGATTGCCCTGCGGGCTAACCCGTTTATCTGGGGAACGGTCCACGCTGCAGCCAAAGCAGCGGTCATCGGCCTTACCAGGCAGCTGGCACTGGAGTTTGCCGACAAGCATATCCGGGCCAATGTGATCTGTCCGGGTACGATTGCGACTTCGAAGAGCAGTTTTGATAGGCGGGATGACGAATACCGGCAGAAACGAATTAATGAGACCCTTGTCGGCCGCGTGGGAACACCGGAGGATATTGCAAAGTTGGCCCTCTATCTGGCCAGTGATGAGTCGAGCTTCGTCACCGGGGCGGTCTTTGTGGCGGATGGAGGAGCAACGGCCCGGACCTGCGTCACCTATTAAAAGGCTGCCGGAAAATATCCTGACAGACCTTGACGTTGCATTCAATCGGCAGGTGAGAGTGCTTTCCAAACTTTATAATTGCGGATCTTTTATGGATTTTATGGGTAACAGACGGTTTCACCTAAAGCGACCTTTGTAATATGCTTGGAAACCGGGTAGTAAAATGTTTAGAGGAGCCGCTATAAAGTTTTTACAGCACTCTCCCCTGCCGATTACAAATTTTCCGTGCGAACTTTCATGTAAACTTTGTCTTAAGGACAGGCCATGGATGTAAAGAGAGATGAGAAAGAGATTACGATGAGCTGCTCCGGTCACTGTGGCGGAAGGTGTATCGTCAAAGTCCACGTGAGCGATGGGGTGATCCGGAGGATCGAAGCCAACGACGGCGGGGACCCCCAGCTCAGACCCTGTTTGAGAGGGCGGGCCTATCGTCAAAGAGTCTATTCCCCCGATCGTCTGAAGTTTCCGATGAAAAGAGTGGGGGCCCGCGGCGAAGGCAAATTCGAACGCATCACCTGGGATGAGGCACTGGATACGGTAGCCAGGGAACTGAAACGGGTTAAAGCAACTTACGGGCCTGCTGCCATCCTGATGATGACAGGGGGCGGTGACAGCAGTTCGTTAAGTACGGGCACGTTTGTGAACACATTAGTCTGGAAGATGGGAGGGACCACCAAAACCTGGGGAACACTTTCAAATGAGGGAGGCGGATTTGCCGCCCAAATTACCTACGGGACGACGCGGGTTCGCAGCACATTCGATGATCTGACCAACTCCCGTCTCATCATCATTTGGGGCTGGAATCCGGCCAACACGGTCTGCGGTCATGCCTCCTGGTATCTCGCTCAGGCCAAAGAGAAGGGGATTAAGATCGTCTCCATCGATCCAAGATGTACCGATACAACGGCCATCTTTGCAAACCGATGGATACCGATCATACCCGGGACCGATACGGCAATGCTGATATCCATGGCCTACGTGATGATCAAGGGAAAGCTTCAGGATCAGGCTTTTCTCGATCGATACACCGTAGGATTTGAGCCATTCAAAGATTATGTTGAAGGGAAGGAGGACGGCATACCCAAGACGCCTGCCTGGGCGGAGCCGATCACCGGCGTGCCTGCCGCGACGATCGAAAAGCTGGCAAGGGATTATGCCACCACGAAGCCGGCAGCGCTTCTGTGCGGGATCTCCCCCGGCCGCACGGCCTATGGAGAGCAGTATCACCGTGCTGCGATCACCTTGTCGGCGATGACAGGCAATATCGGTATTCCTGGAGGAAGTTCTGCAGGCATGGTGTGGGCGATTACGATGGGCGGGTATCCGTTCCTTAAGATGCCCCGCATCGGCAGGGGTATGGGTGTTGGAGATGTGGCGAACCCCGTTGAGGTTGGGGCCCCTCCTCGAAAATATGCTCCCCTCAATTATGGGCAGCATGCATCGAGTGCCAGAATCCATTTCAGCAAGGTGGCCGATGCCATTCTGAAGGGCCGGGCCGGAGGCTATCCGTCCGACTATAAGCTGTTATATGTTGTCGGCAGCGCTTACCCGAATCAATATTGCAACATTAATAAAGCGGTGAAGGCCCTGAAACAGTTGGAATTTATAGCCGTACATGAGCAGTTCATGACCCCTACCGCCAAGTTTGCCGATATTTTATTGCCGGCAAACAGCCTGTATGAGAGAAACGATGTGACCACAGGACATGTCACGCCGCCTTTCTATGGTTATATGCATAAGGTGGTTGAGTCCCTTGATGAGTCAAAGTCACATTACGAGATTGCCATGGAGTTGGCGCCCCGCATCGGTGTCAGCGACTTCGTGAATAAAAGAGAAGATGAGATGCTGATGGAGCTGATTAAAAAAAGCGACATTCCGGACCTGGATGCATTTAAAAAGGAAGGTTTCTATAAGGTCACCCTCCCCGAGCCCCACGTCGCCTTCAAGAAGCAGATAGAGGATCCGATCAATCATCCTTTTCCCACACCCTCGGGGAAGATCGAGATCTATTCTCAGCATCTGGCTCAAATGAATCATCCGGAACTCCCTCCCATTCCGAAATATATCGAGACGTGGGAAAGCAGGAATGATCCGCTCGCTCGGAAATATCCTTTACAGTTGATCACGACACATTTTCTCCGGCGAGCCCATACTCAGTTTGACAACCTCCCGTGGCTGAGGGAGATTCGAACTCAAGCCATATCCATGAATCCAGTGGATGCCAAGGTTAGGAATGTCCGTGATGGGGATCAGGTCCGGGTTTTCAATGATCGGGGAAAGATGATCCTCCCGGTCCGGATCACAGAGAGGATCACGCCTGGAGTCGTGGACATCCCGCAAGGGGCGTGGTTTAATCCGGATGAAAAGGGTATCGATCGGGGGGGATCTGCGAATGTATTGACCAGGGACGAATCTTCGCCAGGAGGGGCACTGACCAGCAATACGACCTTAGTTCAAGTTGAAAGAGCGGAGAGCTAAAAGAATGCAAAAAGGATTTTATTTCAACCAATCTCGGTGCATCGGGTGTTATACCTGTGTGGTTGCTTGTAAGGACTGGCATGACATACCCGCGGGGCCAGAAAGCTGGAGACGGGTGGTGAGTATCGAGAGGGGAAAATTCCCCAACCTGTTTGTGGCCTATCTCTCGATGGCATGCTGCAACTGTGCCCGGCCTCGTTGCATCGAGGCATGTCCTGTGGGTGCGATCACCAAGCGCAAAGGGGATGGAATCGTTGTTGCGGACCAGGAACTGTGCCTGGGCAAGGATCATTGTGGTGTTTGCAAGGAGGCCTGTCCGTATGACGCTCCTCAGTTCGGAACAGAGGAGAATGCAAAGATGCGGATGTGTGATTTTTGCCTCGACCGTCTCGGAGCCAACAAGAATCCGATCTGCGTGGATGCTTGCCCGATGATGGCATTGGATGCCGGTCCCATGGATAAACTGAAGGCAAAATACGGAGGGTCGAAGGAGGCTGCGGGATTCGTCTATTCAGCGGAGGCTGGCCCTTCGGTCATCTTCAAGCCCAAGAAGGAGGAGTAAGAAAGGAGGAGGAAGCCATGTGTAGGAATGTCAATTCTATTCGTCGGTCTGGTCTCTTGGTTTTAGGTATGGTCTTTTTCGTAACGTTAATCATCGGTTATGATTCAAACAGTCTGGCAGCGCCTGCCCAGCCGAAGACGTGGAAACCTGAAGGGAGGGTCACCATCATTGTGAACGTCTACGGAGGTGCTTATGACCTGCTCGCCCGGCAAATCAGCTCACTCTTTCCAGAATACTTGGGACAGTCGGCCATCGTCACGGCCGTTACAGGGGCAGGGGGAGGTAATGCTCTGGATACCCTGTATAAGTCCAAACCGGATGGCCGGACCTTCGCCATAACGGGGATCGGGACCCACATCCAATTGTCGCTGGAAAAACTATACCCGTGGAGTATTGATGAGTTAGGCACGGTACTGGCCATGGACGCGCCGCCCTATGCGGTTTATACTTCCCCAAAATCGGGGTACAAGACCTATGAAGACCTCATAAAGATGAAGAAAGTGGTTCGCATTGCAACGGGTCAGGCGAATTTTGCCCTTCTTCCCCTGATCCTGGATTTTGAAAAGAAAGGGGTCCAATATAAGGTGGCCCGTTTCAAAGGATCGGCAGATGCCAGTCTGGCAGTCATCGCTGGCAACGCGGATCTCACAATCGGTGCCTTATCAGGCGTCCATACGGACAAAATCCGGGCGGGTGATTTCATTGGCCTCTTGGTATTCGATACGAAACGCTTCCCGTTGATTCCTAATACGTCATGCCTTTCGGATCTGGGAATGCCCAAGGAGTGGGCTTATTATCGTATCATTCGCCTCTTTCAGGTGGCACCCGGTACACCGGAGAATGTTCAAAAAGGGCTGAGAGAGGGAATAACCCAGATCTTAAAAGATAAGCGGACGTTGGAATGGAGCCAGAAGGCTGATACGCCCGTGGATCTTCTACCCCAAGAAGCGGTGGGGGAGGCAATGTCTGTTGTGATAGGGAGCTTTAAGGATAAGAAGAACGAGCGCATTGTCAAAGAGTACTTTTAAGTAATCCCTGATCCGAAACCATTTGTGGATTCGAGTACCCCGTCAAAGGCGGGTGCCTGTGCTTCAGAAACTTTATAATTGCGGATCTTCTATAGATTTTATGGGTGGCATACGGTTTCACCTAGAGGGTTCTTTGCAATATACTTGGAAAACGGGTAGTAAGTGTTCAAAGGAGCCGCTATAAAGTTTCTACACCACACCCACCCGCCTTTGACGGGGTTTTTTGTGCAACGGATATGTTTGCAGAATGACTTTGAGAGGGGTGCATTTTATGGATTACCTTGGACTCGGTAAAGCTTTAGGGTTGTACGGAAAGGTTGCGGTGATCGCTGGAGGAGGCGGTGCCAAGAATGGCATTGGACGAGCGACCGCAGTGCTGTTTGCGAAGATGGGAGCTAGAGTCGCGGTCCTGGATATCAATAGAGAGGCAGCAGCCGAAACCGCAAGACAGGCGAAGGCATTCGGCGAAGCTCCGCCATTGATATGGCAGGTGGATGTGACCGATGAGGAAGAGGTAGATCGAGTCGTAAAAGAGATCATAGCCCAATGCCGGCGCATCGATGTTTGGGCCCATATCGCAGGAGGCCATCGGGGGTCGACGCTGATCGAAGAGATTCCTCCGGCCGTATGGAGGGCGAGCATTGAGCTTAACCTGACCGGGGCATTCCTCTGTTCCCGGGCAGTCTTACCGGTGATGAAGAAGCAGCGGCAGGGAAAGATCGTCCTGATCAGCTCGTCGGCGGGACGGAGAATTGGATCCACATCCGGCGCCGATTATGCCTCGGCTAAGGCAGGGATTGTCACCTTTACGAAGCAATTGGCCTTTGAAGGGGATCCTTTTAATATCAATGTCAACGCCGTTGCACCGGGGCCAACCCATGCGCCGAATGCAGAACGAGACCGCAAGGATAACCGTTTAGCAATCATCCCGTTGCAACGTCCTGCAAGTCCAGAGGATCAGGCAAAGGCGATCGTATTTCTGGCCTCAAACTGGGCGGATATGATCACGGGGGTGACCCTGGATGTGGATGGGGGCATGTACTTTGCCTGGATGGATTATGAAACGTATCTGGCAAAACATAAGCACCCGTGATTTAGGGTAGGGAGCCAAATAAGATTTAAGAAAGGATTACGGGTATGGAGAAGATCGTCATTCCTTATGAAGAGAGGCGTGGAAAGATCATCTGGCCGGGAAACGCACAGATTGTCGTGGCACCCAATGTGCCCATTGAGGTCTGGGGACGTGAGAGTATCACGAAAAAACCTCCGAGAGGGGGACCCAATCCCATCGCGGGTTTGCCCAGGGGAGATCTCACCATGATGACCATGGTGGAATACGGTTTGAAGATCGGGATCAAAAGGATCATGAGCGTTTTTGAAAAACACGAGATGAAGGTCACCGTGGTCTGCACGGGTATGGCCGTTGAGGCGTATCCCGATCTTTTTCGGGGACTGGCCGAGAAGGGCCATGAGATTTGCGCCCATTCCTATGACCAAAGTATTGAGCTGCCCTTGTTGAGTCGTGAGGAACAGAAGAAGGTGATTCAGAAATCGGTTTCTGCCTTAGAAAAGGCTACCGGCCAGCGGCCTTGCGGTTGGATCTCACCCGGAGCCCGCTGTGACGAGAATACCGTAGAGCTCCTGGCGGAGAACGATTTTCTCTGGCACGGAGACTTGCAGGATGATGACCTGCCCTACATCGTCAAGGTGGGAAAAAAGAAGCTGGTGATCCTTCCCTATAAACTGAATGGCTTATGCAGCGATCATCGTCTCTATGGCACAGACCGGAGAAGTCCCCAGGAGGCCCTCGATTTCTTGAAATGGGGATTTGATGCCTACTACGAAGAGGGAAGGGCAGGGATTCCGATGATCCTGTCTCTGGGAGGACTTCATCCCTACATCACAGGACGGCCTGAAAACATCATCGTCTTGGACAAATTCATTCAGTATATCAAAGGCCATCCGAGGGTGTGGCTGACCAGGAGAAAGGATATTGCCGAGTACTGGCTGAAAAACTATTCCACACGATAGGTAATCAAAAGAGTGCTCCGTGGACGAAACAGAATATTTTCAGGGGCACCACTTAGACAAGGAAGGAGGAGTCGAGGTATGGATAGCCCTCTCCGTTTTGTTCGACGTTCTGGCATGACGCTTCTGTTTATATTTTTCATTACGTGTTTGACTCTAAGTTTTGACCAGAAGAGTTCGGATGCCCAGCCTCAGGCCTGGAAGCCTCAAGGGAGATTAACCATCATTCTGAGTTCCTACGGAGGCGCCTTTGATCTGACCGCCCGGCAATTAGGCCAAGTGTTACCCGACTATTTAGGGCAGTCCGCTATTGCCCAGGCCGTCACAGGGGCGGAGGGAGCCAACGCTCTTGATTTTGTACAAAAGTCTAAGCCCGATGGTCGAACGATCAGTCTCATAGGCATGGGTACATACATCACCTTGTCAGTGAAAAAGCAATATCCTTGGGACGTTAAGGACTTACCCATCGTTCTGGCAATCGATACTCCTCCCTATGCCGTTTATGCTTCGACGAAATCCCCTTATTTAACCTATCAAGACCTGGTGAAAGTGAAGAGAGATGTTCGGATTGGAATTGGCGGAACGAATTTTAGCATTTTACCAATGCTCTTAGATTTGGAGAAGAAAGGGATTCAATACAAAGTGGCTCGATTCAAGGGGTCTGCGGAGGCGAATTTGGCGGTCATTGCCGGCGATGCGGATCTGACGATCGGTGCCCTGTCAGGCGTCAACACGGATAAGATTCGATCGGGCGATTTCCGAGCACTGTACGTATTGGGTACCAAGCGTTTCCCGCTGATTCCGAATACTCCGACTCATGCTGAGTTGGGAATGCCCAAGGAGTGGGCTAACTATCGACTTATGCGGCTGATGCAGGTAGCCCCTGGCACGCCGGAACCTATTCAAAAGGGATTGAGAGAAGCGCTGATAAAGGGTCTCCAGGATAAACGAACACTCGAATGGAGTGTGAAGGTTGATACTCCGGTGGACATCATGACCGAAGAAGAGTGTATGGAGCGAATCCGCTTTGTCGTCGAAGGCTTTAAGAGCAATCCAAAGATCATCGATGCTTATTTTTGATCAACCGGGAACAATTGAAGGAGGTTAAACATGGATAGTCCTATTTACGAAGCAGGCAGGGCATTGGGTCTGTACGGGAAAGTTGTGGCCGTGGCCGGAGGAGGCGGTGCCCACAACGGTATCGGACGGGCCACTGCCGTGCTTTTTGCCAAACTGGGTGCCAAATTAGTCGTCTTGGATATCAATAAGGATGCCGCAGCCGAAACCGCAAAGCTCATTGGTGCCTTTGCCGAGACCCCCGCAGGAATATGGCAGTTTGACGCCACAAAGGAGGAAGAGGTCGGCCGAAGCGTCAAAGAGATTGCAGAAAAATATGGTCGCATCGACGTGTGGGCACAGATCGTAGGCGGCCATAAGGGGTCTACTCTCATCGAAGAAACTCCCCTATCGGTGTGGAGGGCCAACATTGAGGTTAATCTCACGGGTGCCTTTCTTTGTGCCCGGGCAGTCCTGCCGGTGATGAAGCGACAACGCCAAGGCAAGATCATACTGCTCAGCTCAATGGCGGGGCGGGGAATGGGCTACACAACCAGCGCCGATTATCCTGCGGCCAAGGCAGGGATCGTCACCTTCACGAAGCAATTAGCCTTTGAAGCGGGCCCTTTTAATATCAATGTCAATGCCATTGCACCGGGGCCCACCCATGAACCGGATCCGGGCAAAGACGGCAAGGATATCCGACTGTCAAAGGCTCCTTTGAAGCGCTTTTCACGTCCGGAAGATCAGGCAAAGGCCATCGTATTCCTCTGTTCCAACTGGGCGGATATGATCACAGGGGTGACCCTGGACGTGGACGGCGGGCTGTATCTTGGTTTTTTGGATTACGAGACTTATCTGTCGAAACACAGAAGTCCTGCAAAATGAGGGAAGAGAGGAGAAGATCATGTCTAATAGGATTGCTATGGTTACGGGCGGAGCGGGAAGCATCGGAGCGGCCGCGGCTCGAAGGCTCAAAAAGAGCGGGTATGATGTGGCGATCGTCGATATTCATCGTGAACGGTCGGAGGCGGTTGGCAAGGAGTTAGGGACCTCGGCCATTTATGCGCCGTGTAATGTGGCGAATATAGATGAGGTGAAACGAACGGTCGATGATATTGAAGCGAGGTTCGGCGAGATTGAGGTCCTGGTCAATGCGGCTGGAGGGTATCAGGGGTTGGGCTACATTGCCAAGCCTTACTGGGAGATGGATTTGGGAGAAAGGGACACGGTGCTCCAGATCAATCTTGTGGGCACAATGAATACATGCTACGTCGTCCTGCCCAGGATGATTAAGCGGAGACGGGGAAACATCGTAAACATCTCATCCGGCAAAGGACTAAAAGGCGGATCGGGCTTAGCCACCTATTCTGCTGCGAAAGGAGCAATCGTCACGTTTACACAGGCGATCGCTGTGGAGGCAGGGCCTTACGGTGTCCGTGCGAACAGCGTCGCCCCGGGCGGCGTTCAATCGGCGTGGCGGGTCCATGAGAAGGCAGAGAAACGACAAAGGGACGATGCGAAAGTCCCATTGAGACGGCGGACTTCTCCGGAAGATGTTGCCGGGGCGATCGCGTTTTTGGTCAGCGAAGACGCCAGCCATGTGACCGGTGTCTGTATGGATATATCCGGTGGAACCGCTTTGCATTAACAGGGTCGATCAGGAGATCAGGGCCAAGAGGATTTAGCGCCACTTCACCTTTTCTTTCAGGTAGAATTTTTCCATCAGGGGACGCCACTTTTCCATTTCGTTTCGATTGAGATCGACCGGCGGCCTCTGGTCCTTTGGAAGAACGGAAAAGTACTGGCGATCCCCGATCTCTTTCTTGAAAATCTCTTTGACCTTGTTCAACAAAACCTCGTCCGTAAAAAGGTCGATCATGCTTGCGGCCAGGACTTTCGCACCCTGGACTTCGGCCTTGTGGGCAATCGTCGTGGCCAAGGTGACGCCGGCAGCCCAGGTATGGGAAGTGTACCCGGGGATATTGGCCGGAAAGTTGATCCTTCCGGTCGGGATCACCCATGAGACGCAGCCTGAATCGTTGCAGGAGGTGTTTTGCCGCGCTTCCTTGAGGGGTTTGATCTCTTTTTGAAGTCCGGCGACAGGGACATGAATCTTTTTCTGCAGCTCTCTCGCAAGTCCTTCTTCATCCTCTGACCATCGGGGCAGCCCTACCTCTTCGATATTCCTTTGAATGATCTCAGCCATGGCCTGGCTGGCGCGGGTTGGCCAGCATGTTGAAATGACATTCGTTTCGTAAGTGCAGCCCGTCATGATGGCCGCACCTTCCGCGATTCTCTTCGCTTTTTCAAAAAGGACGTTCGCCGGATCCATGTCCTTGTCTCGAAACCACCACCAGACCTTGGTATAGCTGGGGATCACATTGGGCTGATCCCCTCCATTTAAGATCACCCGATGGCTGCGCTGAGAAGGCTCCAGGTGTTGGCGCATCAGGCCCCATCCGACGTCCATCAGTGTGATCGCATCGAGGGCATCCCTGGCCAGCCACGGAGCGATCGCACTGTGGGCTGACTTCCCGTGGAAGATGAACTCGGCGGAAACATTCGCAAACTGCCTGATCCCATAGGTCGTGGACAGATCCGATGCCACATGAGGGTGAAAGACCGCATCGATCCCATCGAAGTATCCATCGCGGAGAAAATAGGGCCGTGGAATATTCTGTTCTTCGCCCGGAGCAAAAAAGAGCTTGATCGTTCCCCGGGTATTCCTTTTCTCCATGACGGCCTTGGCGGCAACAGCCCCTCCGATCAGGACAGCCATGTTGGCATTATGCCCCTCTTCGTGCCCCGGTGCCCCTCCTTCGATGATCGGCCTCTCCTCGGCCACCCCTGAGACTTGGGAACAATTCGGAAGGGCATCCCCTTCGCAATGGACGCCAATCACGGGTTTGCCCGAACCCCAGGTGGCCACCCATGCTGGCGGGATTCCTGAGATCCCTGTTTCGATGGTAAAACCGGCTTGCCGCAGTGCATCCGCAGTATATTCGGAGGTCTTAGACTCTTGCATCCCGAGCTCGGCAAAATAGAATACGGCATCCCCGATCCTTGCAATTTCCTCCTTATTCCGGTCGATAAACCTGAAGGCATCCGCCTTAAGATCCTTCTTCACATCTTCTTCGGCCATGACGTTCTCCAGAGAATCTAAAGGGCACTCAATGTTTGGCCCAAAAGATGATTCGCCAGCTCAAAGGCATCCGACAATTTGTTTCGCTCCCTCAAGAGGAAGGTGTACCAAGCCTTATACTCTTCGCTCGCGCTGTCCATCGAATGGAGGTGTTCGAGTTGTTCAAGCCCGGGAATCGACTTGAACCTGAACCCCATTGGATCCTGTCCGTATCTTCCTCCTTTGGAGGAGAGAAGGGGCATTAGAATGCGGCTCAGCTCCATCAGACATGCGTTGATTTCTTTGAATCTATTCTGAATCCGTTGATTAGACTTTCCCTTTTCAAGAATTGAAAGATTCTTCTTGATCTCCTGATTCAATCGCGCCGCATTCCTTCTTAATCCCTTCACCTGGGGCATGAGGGAGGTGAGATCCAGAACGGAGCGGCCCTCTTTCTCCAGATCATTTAAACGTTTCTCATACGCATCTGCGACCGCCACGAATTCAAAGGGCAAAACAGGGTTGTTACAAAGTCTCAAGATGGAAGTTGCCGTGAGCCTGAAGGGAATCCTAAACAGATGTTGCAGATCCACCTTATCCAGGGTATCTTCGGGCGTATGGCTGTACCAGATGGGCGCTCCTTTTACTGTTGCATCCTCCCCCGCCTTAAAATCAGGCTTGCCAAAAAAGGACGGAAGCCCCATTCCCCAAAAGCTCTGATCTCCGCTCTTATTCAGCCTCTTGTTTCTCACTTCCAATCCAAAAAGTTTCTTGAGAATCATCTCATTAAATTTTCTGATCTCTTCTGAATTTCTCGGTTCGATGTACTTCGGCACGAAACCAGGCGATTCGGCCCGTCCGAGTCCATCGACGACGATATAAGCGACCGCATGGTCCCGGATATCATCCCAGAAATTGTCCACGAACCAGGTTGAACCGGCATAGGTCCCTTGCTCGTGACAGGGCCACCACGCAAACTTGATACTCCTGCCAAGGCTTTTCCTGTGCTCCGAAAAGATTCGGGCCATTTCCAGCATCAATGAATTTGCAGCAGCGTTGTCGGTTGCACCTTTGTACCAGCTGCAGTAATGGCCCCCGAAGAGGACGAAGTTCTCGGGCTCCTTCGTCCCTTTAAGGGTCCCGATAGGTTCCCGGACCCTGGTGTACCCACGCCGGGCATTGGTCTTGATCCGTGCCACCACGCGGGCTTCCTTGGCCAATTCCCTGAGAGATCTTCCGTCTTCATTGCAGATGGATATTAAGGGGGTTTGGGGGACCAGACGGATCGTATCCGGAGTAGGATTCCCCCACGTAAATCGGATCTGTCCCATGTGGATGTCCCGTGATTTTCCGTCGGCGATATGAATCTGGGCGATGGCTCCTTTTTCCTCGGCCAATCGAGACGCCGGCATTCGGGCACCTGCCAGCCCTCCCGGTTCCATGAGGACAATCTTACCTCTCACATCCACCCCCTGATAATCTTCTGGCAGTCCTCTTCCCACTAAAATAAGCTCTCCCTCTATCCCCTCGGGAGGCGTCGGGGCTGTGAAGACCCGGGGTTCAGAGGGAAAGGATTTTTGGACGGGGGAAAGAATTTCCAATTGTGCATCTCCAACGTGACCGACGTAGGCATCAAATTCGTAAATTTTTCCATCAATCCCGTACTCGTCCAGTCGACCCTTGATATATTGCGCCGCCTTCAATTCATCCTCGGTTCCGGGACGGCGAGTGAGGGCCGCTAAAAATTCGAGATGCTTCCTGACGTTGTCACTTGAATAGGCGGCCACGATTTTCTTCTCAAGCTCTTTTTCCTTGGCATCGAACCATGAAATATGTTTCTCCATTTTTTGCCTCCATCAGTATGAAATGAAGGGACACTTCCCTATTTTGCCAAGCGATTCTCGCTTCCGCCTGGCTGGCAGGTAAGGTCAAAAATAGGGAAGCGTCCCCTAATACAATGGCGGAGAGAGAGGGATTTGAACCCTCGATCCCCTTTTAAGGGGGATACTCGCTTAGCAGGCGAGCCCCTTCGGCCTCTCGGGCATCTCTCCGGTTTTGGCCATCAGTCATTTTTTCGTGATACTTGATCAATAGCGCCTCGAACTACTTGGAGTTCAGGGCTGCCATGCACCCTGCGCGATGCATGGCAGAGGGAGTAGGATGTGCTCGTTTGCTTCGCTCACTCCGCCTCCCACGCTCTGCGGCGGGGTCGCCGAACCGATTCCGCTTACGCGGAAGGGTTCTCATCCCAAGCCTTCATGCCATCACATGATCACCTTCGGTGATGTCGTGGCGGAGGGAGTAGGATTCGAACCCACGTCCCGGATTTACGGGAAGCGGTTTTCAAGACCGCCGCCTTAAGCCACTCGGCCATCCCTCCGCTTGTTCAAATCTCTCCTTAAT
>JBHGBJ010000045.1:0-33737 GCA_041947025.1 Thermodesulfobacteriota bacterium | reverse complement strand
TCGTCGTTGCGGCGTACCTCCAAGTACGCCTCACTCCTCAGGATTTCGGGAGCCTTGCACCTGGGCATTTTTGAGCAGCCTATCGAAATTGAGTCTTCAGCAACCTACGAGCCTGCGCGGCGAGGAAGAGATGAAAGAATCTGAAGAAGAACAGCCTGGTTCAGAAGAAGCGAACGAAGGAGCTTCTCCTGAAGCCGAAGATTTTCTCGATCTGAGACCTCGAAAGCTCTCCGAATATATCGGCCAAAAGCAGGTGGTGGAAACCCTGGAGATTGCAATCCAGGCGGCCAAAAAGCGGGGGGAGCCTCTGGACCACGTTCTCTTTCATTCCCCTCCAGGGCTTGGGAAGACGACGCTCGCCCATATCATTGCCACAGAGATGGGTGTTCGGATCGTCACTTCCTCAGGACCTGCGATCGAAAAGGGTGGAGATCTGATCAGCATCCTGACTCACTTAGAGCGGGGGGATGTCTTTTTTATCGATGAAGTGCACCGTCTCCCGAAGGTAGTTGAAGAATTCCTTTACCCTGCCATGGAAGATTTCTGCATCGACTTCATTTTCGATAAAGGGGCCCATGCGAGGAGCCACCGTTACCGGTTGGAGCGGTTCACCCTCGTCGGTGCCACCACACGGGCCGGACTCCTTTCGGCACCCCTTCGGGAAAGATTCGGCATACTGAGGAATCTTGATTTCTATACGGTCGATGAGCTCTGCCAGGTGGTCAGACGTTCTGCCGCCCTCCTGGGAGTCCCCATCGATGAGGAAGGGACCCATGAGATCGCCAAGCGATCCAGAGGCACCCCGAGGATTTCGAACCGCCTTCTCAAAAGGGTGAGGGATTTTGCCGAAATCCGCGGGCAAGGGAGGATCGACAAGAGGATCGCCGATGAGGCATTAAACCTGGAGGGGGTCGATGAGATCGGCTTGACAAGCCTCGACCGAAGGTTCCTGGAGACGATCATCCGGTATTATAAAGGGGGGCCCGTGGGTCTGGAGGCGATCGCTGCAACCCTGCAGGAAGAAGCAGATACCCTGGTCGATATGATCGAGCCTTTTCTTCTGAAGATCGGCTTTGTGGCAAGGATGCAGAACGGGAGAAGGGCCACAGAATCGGCCTACCGGCACTTCGGGATTCCCTATCCCGAATCCGGAAGGCAGCTCTCCTTCCCCACCCGCAAGAAACATTGATCCATCTATCCTTGTACGAGATTGATCAGATTCTTTCTTTCGCCTCGGAGGTATCGGCGGAGGTTTTCTTCGAGCAGGGGAAGAACCTGCTCTGCGTAAATATCACTCATCCCACCGACGTGGGGTGTGATGATCACATTCTTCATCTCCCAGAGCGGATGATCTATGGGTAAGGGCTCTTTCCAAAAGGTATCCAGGGCTGCGCCAGCGATCCGGCCGGTTTTGAGAGCGTGAATTAATGCCTCCTCGTCGACGATCTCTCCTCTTCCGATGCTAATCAGGAAGGCCGTTGGCTTCACGGACGAGAGTACTTTGGCCCCAACCAGCTTCTCCGTTTGGGGGGTATTGGGAGCGACGAGGATCAAGTAATCCACCTCCCGGGCGACCTGGGGAAGTTCCTCCGGTCCGTAGAAACAGTCCACTCCGTCGACCTTGCTTTTGACGATATCGATGCCCCAGACCGTCATCCCGAAGGCCTTGCACTTCCGGGCGATCTCCTTTCCGATGACCCCCACTCCGAGAATCCCCACCTTCTTCCGATAAAGGAGCTTCCCCGGCCAGCGTTCCCAGATTCTTTTATCTTGGTTTCGAATGACTTGAGGAAGGTTCCGGTTCAAGGCGAGCATCAGAAGAATGGCCATCTCTGACATCTGGGGGCCATGAATCCCGCGAGCGGATGTGACGAGCACTTCCTTCCTTAGCGAAGGAAGGGTGATGATATAATCCACTCCTGCGATCATCACTTGGATCCATTTCAGGTTTGAAGCCCTCTTGATCAGGGAGTCTGAAATCCTGGTCGTGAGAAGAATATCGATCTTTTCAATCAGGTCTCCGATTTCTTCTTCCTTGACAGCTGCATGGATAGATAACTGAGGAAACTTTGTCATCAAAGCTTTCTCATAGTCCAGTGCAGACGGGTTCAGAATGAGCAGGCGCATCATTCATCCTCCTTAAAGCTCAAAGATTTTCTGAGGTGTTTTGTGTAGACATGGACTCACGCCCGAATCCGTAATCAGATAGTTGTCACAGACCCACACCCAGAGCTTGTCCGATCCGATGGTCGGGTGGACGGTGATATTCATCCGGGCCTTCAATTTCATGGGTTCATCATCCCGGATCGCAGGCCTTTCAACAAGATCATACCCCTGGCCATGGGCATAGAGCCGGGTTTCAGGGAGTTGACCATTCTTCACCAGAAATTCGTTGTTGGCCCGCCATATCTCCGCAGGGTCTGCACCGGGCTTCATGAGCTTTAAGGTAACCTTTTGTGTCTCCTTACATAACTCATAGGCCTCCTGCAACTGGGAAGGAGCCTTTCCAAGGAAAAAGATCCTCCCGATTTCGGCATACATCCCTCCGGGGCCATTGACCTCAATCATCAGTGTGAATTGATCTCCTTCCCTCACCGTGCGATTCTGGAAATGGCGCTTTTGCATAGGGACAGGTCTTCCCACCGGACCGGATGCGCCAATCACCAACTGCTCTTCACTCCCCAAAACGGTGACTTTATGGACGACATCGGCAATGATTTCGAAATCCCTTCTCCCCGGTTTAATCACCTTCTTCGCATAGGCGATTGCTTCATCCTGAAGGGCCACGGTTTTTTTGAGGAAAGAGATCTCTTCGTCGCTCTTCACGGCTTTGAATTCATCCACAAAGCCGGTGGCATCGACAAAGGTTGCTTCCGGGAGGCCCTTTGTCAAAAGATCATAAAACATGGCGGACATGGTCGCTTTTCCGACAATACCGATTTTTGCCTTCTTCTTGACCTTCAGCGTCTGTAAGGCAAGGTCGGCATCGTAGGTGTTACTATAGGCCAAGCTTCGAAAGTACGGTGCTGTCAGCCTGCTTTTCACCCCCCTCATCGTCCATGCCGGAGGGCCTAAATCACCCGGTGGTTTACCGCCCGAGGTGATGGTCGTCATCTCATCATCGACGGGAAATATCACGGTCATGGGATAGGCGTTTCGAGCCGGAATATCGGTGAACCATTTAATGTATCCTCCCAGCCACTCATTGTCATTCTGCATGACCAAAAAGTCGATCCTCTCTCCCCTCATCACTTCCCGTACGGCCTTCCATCTCCTCTCCAGCTCTCGGGTCGACACCGATTCGGTCAGTATCTCTTGCGGGTTTTCCATAACGAATATCCCTCCTTTCAAAATCTTCTTAAGTGGAATCTACTTCCCCTTTCTTGCGAACAAACCGGAGTTTTGCCTTGGGCCACAAATATCTGACGAAGGGGCTGACAAGGAACAGCATGGCAATGATTAAAACGATTAGAGATATGGGTCTGGTATAAAAGATTGAAAAATGCTGATGAGACATTTGTAAAGACTGCTGAAGGGCTGTCTCCATCAGGGGCGTGAGCACAAGAGCAAGGAGAACAGGGGCCGCCGGGAACTTGAATTTTCTCATGAAATAACCGATCATGCCAAAGACCAGCATGATCCAGACCTCAACCATGCTATTATTTACTGTAAATACCCCGACGATCGAAAAGGCCAGGATAAGAGGCAGAAGCACGGGCTGGGGAATCTTCAGCATCCTTGCCCACATTCCGACGAGAGGTAAATTCAGGATTAAGAGCATGACATTGCCAATGTACATACTTGCGATAAAACCCCAGACAAAATCCGGGTGTCGTTCGAAGAGAAGAGGTCCTGGCCTCAGCCCATGGATCAGTAAGGCTCCCATCAGAACCGCCGCCGTCGCGGACCCTGGAACGCCCAGAGTTAACATCGGGACATAAGCCCCTGCCGTCGCAGCATTATTTGCACTTTCCGGTCCTGCGATACCCTCTATGACCCCTGTCCCGAATTTCTCAGGGTGCTTTGACAATTTCTTTTCTGTAGCATAGGAAATCACCGATGAGACTGTTGCGCCACCGCCCGGAAGGACTCCTACAATAAATCCGATGACCGTGCCCCGGAGTATCGGGAGAACGGAATCTTTCCAATCCTTAAGATTGGGCAGCAGGTTAGAGATCTTATCGATATAGGAAGTTTTTTCCAGGGACTTCTCCGTCGTTTCAAGAACTTCACCAACGGCGAATAGGCCTACTGAAACACTGACAAAACTGATCCCATCCAGTAACGCAGGCACCCCATAAGTAAATCTCGGGATGCCGCTGATGGGATCGATTCCTACCGTTCCAAGAAATATCCCGAAGGCACCCGCTATCAATCCCTTAATAATAGAGTCTTCCACCATCGCTACGATCAGCGTCATACCCAATACCATGAGAGAGAAATATTCCGGTGGACCGAATCGAAGAGCGAAACCGATGATGGGGAGTGAGAGCAGCATCAATCCGACAATGCTTAATGTTCCAGCGATAAATGATCCGAATGCGGCCATTCCCAGGGCAGCCCCCGGCCTTCCATTTCTGGCCATCTGGTAACCGTCGAGGCAGGTCATGACAGAAGATGATTCGCCCGGCAGATTCACGAGGATGGATGTAATGGAACCTCCATACATGGCGCCGTAGTAAATCCCCGCGAGCATGATGATTGCCGATGTGGGATTCATGCTGAACGTGAAAGGGATGAGCAGGGCAGTACCGGCCACGGGCCCGATACCCGGCAAAATACCGACAATGGTCCCCATGGTTACGCCTAGGAAGCAGAAAAAGAGATTCATGGGCGAAGCCGCTACTGAAAAGCCGAGTAATAAATTGTCGAACAAGCCCATCTTCAAGTCCCTTCTTTGCTTTTCATCCTCAAACACCTATGAGTCCCGTCGGCAGAGGTGCCCGAAGAAATAATTTAAACAGGGCATATAAGAAGAAAGTGAATACCACAGCAGAGATGAAAGCGGTCACCCACCTTGACCGTTGAAGAACGAGGATCGTGGCAAACAAGAATAAAAAAGTGGAGATTCCGTAGCCGACGATGTTGATAAGAATCAAGTAAAGTATCATGGCGATAAACACGGGGATGACCAGGGAAAGGGATTCCTTTACGAAAATGGGTTTATCCTCAAGTGCCATTCTTCCCCTGAAAGTACTGATGAAGAGCAGTAACGCCAGAATCCCTATGGCTGCACTCATCCAAAAGGGCAGGAACCCTATACCGATGCCCATTTTCAACGATCGAGGCAATTTGGATGACTCGATCATCCCCACAACCGAGGCCACCATAAGGGCAATGCTTACCGCGATTAGCCCTCTTTTCATATTGGAACCTCTTTCCCTTCTTCCATGCAGGGGCAACCACCGACCCTGTCGGTGGTTGCTCACCGAAAAATGGCCTTCTTCAATTCTTCGCCAGCAACATCGGTTCGCCAAGGACTACTTGATGATTCCCATCTCCTTATAGATCGTAGCAAGGCTCTTATTCTCGCTTACCCACACCTTGTAGGTTTCTGCGCCGTTAAGATAGACCCCTTGAAGCATATTTTCCCTGACATATTTTTTCCATGCCTTAGTTTCCGATACTTTCTTAAAGAGGTCCTGATAGAATTTGGCCGCCTCCTCAGGAATATCTTTTGGAGCAGCAATGCCTCGCCATTGCTGGAGGACCACATCGACCCCTTGTTCCTTCAAAGTGGGAATATCTGGGTAGCTTTCCAGTCTCTTTTCACCCGTGACGCCCAATATTCGCACTTTTTTTGCCTCCACAAGGCTGATCGCTTCTGCCGGGTTGGCAGGGGCTATGTCGATATGGCCCCCGAGTAAGGCCATTACAACATCCCCACTGCCTTTAAAAGGAATATAGTTGAATTGAGCTCCAGTTCCTTTCTTAATGAGAAAGGCACACATGGCATCTAAGCCTTGTGCACCCGTTCCGCCGAACTTTATCTCCTCAGGCTTTTTCTTGGCTGCCTCAATGATATCCTTCATTCCCTTATAAGGCGAGTCCGCTTTGACAATCAGAAAAAAGTAATCGTATGCGAGAATGGCAAGAGGAGTAAAATCTCTGTAATTGTATTTGGATTGACCCATGATCGGAGTCCCTATAAACCCCCCCTGCGTAACTTGGAGCCAATAATGAGGATCCCCTTTTTTCTGAGCTACATAGGCCATGCCAATGGAGCTTGAACCGCCAGGCCTGTTGACGACAGCGATCGCCTGCGACATCAGTTTTTCTGATGAGATGATGCTCTCTAAAGTTCGGGCCATGATGTCAGACCCCCCTCCCGCTGAGGAAGAAACAACGTATTCGATTGGCTTCGTCAGGAACGATTGTGCATAAGATGTGTTTGTAAACATCCATAAAAAAATGGATGTAAAGATTAACAGCGATAATAACATCTTTTTTGTCTTCATCATGATATTCTCCTTTCCTCTTAAAGTCATCAAAAATCTCTATTCTTCCCGGGACAAAAATCTTCCTTTATGGGAAGTCCTTTAAAGGGGCCATCAAATGCACCTCCTTTCCGTTATTAAATTCTGTGAGCCGACATATCGCTTCACTTCTTAAACTCCTTAATGCTCTTTGCCACCTTTCCGTCAGGCAATATCACAGGCTCAACAATCCCTTCACTGTGGAGTGCCCAGGGCAGGATTACACCCGAATGTCCGCCGCGGCCCCCGACAACCACCACTTCAATGTCCTTAGGACTGCGAGTGACCGGCATGGGGTGCTTGTTGGCAAACTCGGGCGGACGCACCGGCACAAGGCCCCTGTCTCTCACCATGGGGACTTCATGGACTGCCCGAAGATGGATATGCTCACGGATCATGTCTTTGGTGTAACCGGAATTCTTGAGCATGATCCCATGGTCAGGGGTGAGGGCGACAACCATTGGACCGGGCATATAAGCGTTGTTCGAACCGAGGGTCGTGCAGCAGTCGGTGAGGGTGTCGAGCAGGTCGTGACCGTTGAGGCTCAGGAAATCGATGATATCGTGCTGCGGCTCGGCCTTCATCACGTACACGGTTGTGGTATCGGAATCGTAATGCTCCTCGTTGATCATCTCCCACTGGGCCAGGCTGGGCTCTTCGGCGAAACAGTAGGTAAACTCCGCCTGCGAGGCAAGACAGTCCAGGTCGCATATGCCGGGTACGGAACGGCAGACATTCATAATCACAAGATTGACTGCACGGCCGACGGTAGCATTAGCAGCATAGCCGGGCCCCATGCAGCCCTGCTTACCCGAAAGGCCGATCTCCTGTGCGATGGGTCCGCTCACCAGTACCAGGTTGCCGCCGGGGTGAGAGGTTGTCACGGACTGTAGCAGGTTGTATTTGGGATTATACAGCGCCTTGAAGGCGGTCACGAGACTCGGCATGGCGTGGGGTTTGCAGCCGGCCATGACCCCGGCAATGGCCACATCTTTGACCGTAACGTTCTTACCGGTCGGGCCCACTTCATACCAGAGCACCATCGCCGGGTCAAAAGGGCAATAGGTAAGCATCTTTTCGTAACGGGCGCGAGTCGGAGGAATGATGGGCAGGCCATCGCTGAGGTGCTCTTCGTTGAAGTAGTCCATGATTTCATCCATGTAGCAGCCAGGTTCACAGAGCCCCTTTTCATCCACTTCGATCTTGTCGATGACGGGCAGCAGTCCGTCATCAGAAGGAGGAATCTTGTCCATCTTGAAGTCGATGTGTGCCACCTTCTTCAACTTGCTTCCGGTTGTCGTCAATGAGTCGATGATGTAGTCCCATTTGCGGTCGATCTGCGTCCGGATCTCCTCCTTGGTACTGGCCTGGTAGATGTCGATTTTACAGAGGCACAAGTTTCCTGCTCGGTAAAACGCAACCCCCTCAACCAGTTCGCCGCCCGGAGGCGCCGTGATGTAAACGCTGGGGATCCCGAGCTTTTCCAGGGCAATGGTGACGATGCACGTTGCCGGGGAGGTACCCATGTCACCCAGCGCCACGATTGCAGCAGTCGGCTTCTCCTTGGCCAACATCGCCGCATAAGCCTCCAGTTGCTGGGTGTTTTTGCCTCGGACCGTCTCCCGATAGTCCACAAAATTCGCGATCCCCGCCTCACGAAAGCGCTCCTTAATCCGGACAAAGACCTCGCCGTAATTGCAGAATCCGAGCTTGGTGTTGTCATAAAAAAGGATCTTGCCGCTTTTCAGTTTCTCCATGTCAACCCTTGGAGCCAGCTTGAGAACGGTTCTTTCCTGTATTCCACGGGGGTCTAACAAGGGATTCAGTCTCTTCCTCATAAAGGTGCTCCTCGCTGAATGAATTCGCGTTTGAAGTTCAATGGGTACCATAGAGTATGACTCCTTGCTGAAGAAGGATCTTTTGAAGTTCGGAGACATCTTTCTCAAGCTGTCGCGGTGTAATGTCCTTTTGAGCGCAGATGGCGGCGGCTACGCCGGCGGCCTGACCTGTCACCATCGTCTCCGGAAGGAATCTCAGATAGGCTTCTCTTTCCGCTGAGATCATCTTGCCCGCCACCATGAAGTTCTCAATATTCCTCGGTACCAGGCATCTGTAGGGGATGTCATAGGAGCCTCCGTCCTTGGGGCTTTGCCTGCCTTTAACCCCCGGGCGTCGTGAATCGATGGTTGCAACGTGGTGGCTTCCCAAGCCAAAACTGCTTTTTCCGATCACATCTTTCACCTTGGTCGCCGCAGCGACGTGCTCCAGTGTCAGGACAAAGTCGCCCATAACCCGTCTGGTCTCACGGATCCTTAAACAGGTGGTGATTCTGGTTAGATAGGCGTTCTCAAAGCCGGGAAGGTACTTCCTTGCGGTCTTCAGAGCCAGCCCCACCTGTCTTCTGGCTTCGATCTCACCGACTGTCATGTCTCGGATATCGGTGCAGTCGCAGTTTGCGACCTGGGACGAATGCTGGAACATGGCCTGGAGCACCCCGCCGTCCCGAGGCGTAAAGAAGAAGCCCAGGTCACCGAACTCATGGTACTCTCCCTTGGCGATGGCCATCTCCGTGATCTTACGGAAGCCAAGAGAACCCAGAGAGACCAGGTCCTCGACACTCTTGATGCTTGTAATCTGTTTTCGTCGCCGTGTTTCTTGTTCCTCGTTATGAGAGATTTTAGGACGCACTTTCGATCCCAAAAAATCATCCGGGTTGTCCTTGACGTACTGTAAGACTTTTTCCCAGTCGACTCCGTCCATGGTAAAGGAGATGGAAGGGGGCTCGATCTCTATTTCGTCCTTCGAAACTTTTTCGCATGGTGCACCCGCCCTAAATGCGATGTCTCCCTCACCCGTGCAGTCGATCACCACTTTCCCCAGTGCAACTTGCCGGCCAGAGGTGTTCTCGACCACCACGCCATGGGCCCCATTCCCCTCTTTCAGTACCTCGACAACCAGTGAGTGGAGAAGGAGGTGGACGCCGGCTTCACGGATCATCTCGAAGACCAGAAGCCCCCACCAGTCGGGATCAACGAAGGCGAAACTGTTTCCGTTGCGAAGCTCGGGTTGGGGGTACGGCAGGGCATGCCCTTCTTTCTCCAGTCTGTCATGTGTCTCCGCTACGATGCCCCCGATCACCTGTTCACCGTAGTCGTTGAACAGGTGAGCATAGGCGAAGCCGGGAGGGCCAGAGACATTCATCTGACCGCCCAGGACGCCGAATCGTTCAATCAGGAGAGTTTTCGCGCCGGCCCGGGCCGAGGATATCGCCGCAGATACACCGGATGTCCCGCCGCCACAGACTACCACATCATATGAACCGAATAACTCCATTTTCGCTCCTCCTTCTTAATCGTATCCAATGTCAAAAAGTATTTTTCCATTTAGACCATAACCCCTCCGTGAAGGGTCAAGTCTATGCCTTTGATGTCATTTTTCTGAGAATTCTCTCAGCCCTGAGCGGGTTAAAGATACCGCAATCGCAGACTCTCGATAACTCGATGGCGGCCTCCCCATGAGTCCTCTTTCCCTGATTGATCTCATCCACCATCTGAAGGACCAGGTTGGGAGAAACCAGGGCGTGTCCGCACATGGTGGTGATTTCGAGAACATCCTCCCCGGGCAATCTTTCCGTCTTCCCATGTGTCCCCAAGGAATGTTCCACGGTATGGGGGGAGAGGCCGATCTCCGAGCAGAGTCTCTCCACTTCCTCGTAAATACCAGAGACGACGATCGAGACCCCAATGTCCCGGTCCTTCAACTCCTTTAAGCAGGCCTTGAGCGTTTCCCGGTCCTTGAAGACTGCATGGCCGATGTACGCTCTTGTTTTCTTCAGGGCCTCCATGGTTGTTGTATGGCTGTTGCCATCATCCGAATTGCCGAAGTTGGCAAGCTCGGTTTCGTAATGGGAGAATACCTCCCATATCTGCCTCAGCTTCGCTTCGTTTCCTTCAAGATTCACCCCTCGCGCCTGCATGTAAAGCAGGACATAGTCCCCGTGCAGATCTTCTATACTTCCCCTTCGGTGCAAGGTGTGTGTCATCCTGAGACCTCCTCTTTGAGTGGTCTTCCTAGACCCAAGTTCATCTTTGTATTCGGCCTCGGAGGGAGTCCCGCCTCATTGGCAATGGCGACAGCGGGTATGGACCCGTCCTCGTTCACCCGGCTGATCAGGTCCAGCGAGAAGACCGTTTCGATCCTTTTCGCTACAGCCTTGAGTGTTTCAAGAACCTCCTTCAATCGGCCGATTTCAACCTTGCATTCAATGATGGCGGAAAGAACGGTCTCGTTCAAAACTTCCTCGTTCATTTTCCCGGTCTTTCTATCTTCCATGAGGGCAGAGACAGGATTATTGGGTTCGAATTCTACACCGGCTCTGGCGAGAGCCATCGAGACGGTCTGAAGGTCTTTGAAAGTTGTGCCCACTCCAGGCCGTCCCAGTTCAACCCCGATTCCGGCCATCCCCCGGCGGAAGCGACCTGTCACGTCGTTGGTTTTCATTTCCTGCGTCCCCCTCCCTTTGCTTCCGGACGGATGTTTCGTGATGGGATTACTGAATTCTGCTCGAATCGATCTGGGCCACCTCAATTCGGGCATATACAGAGCATCGGTCGGACAAACGCCGGATCTCAGGCAGACGCCGCACTCGACGCACTGATCCTGGTTGATCTCACTTGCGGGGTCATTCTCGGACTCAAATGGACCAATTGCTCCAACAGGACAGTAGGGATAACATATTCCGCATCCCGTGCATTTTTCCTTATCCACATTCATAGCGCCTCCTCAGACAGAAAGGGGCCTTTCAAAGAGTTCCTTTTCTCAGCCTTTTCCTGCAATAGAGAGAGTTTTAAGGGAGATGCTTAAGACTCTTCAGGATTGGAGACCATGCGGGATTCAAGAATCCCGGTTTAATTCCGAAGTCTTTCTGTAAGCGTCTAAAATATGTTCTCTCATCTTATCTTTCGCAAGATTAAGCTTCTTTCCTTTGAGGGCCTTGTAAATTGCTCTGTGGTAATCCAAGACCCTCTTAAAGTATTCCCTTCCCGGATTCACGGACAGCAAAATGGAATTCGTGACATTCATGATCGATGCAATAATCATTTCGAATAAGGTGTTTTTCGAAAACCTCGCCAAGAGTAAATGAAAGTTCAAATTCGTTTCGAGGGGCCTGATCTCTTTTGAGATCTGTTGCTCTGAATCCTCAAGATTTTTCTTGAGCAGATCAAGGTCTTCTTTACTGATCCTCTTGAAGGCAAAGTCTAAGATCACTGTCTCAATGGCAAGCCTTGTCTCGGTTAACTCCTGGAGCGTCACGTTCCCAATCCGGATCATATCGGAAATCGATCGTGTGATGATTTTTGTGTCAGCGTTTTTTATAAATGCCCCGCCCAAACTTCCCTGTTTGATACAGATGAAACCCGAATCTTCTAATGTCCGTAATGCTTCACGCACCACCATTCGTCCGGTTCCGAATTGTTCCGCCAATTCTCTTTCGGAAGGTAATCTGTCACCGGGCTTAAATGTTCCAGAGTAAATTAATTCCCTGATCTGGTCTGAGATTTCTTCAAAGGCCCTTTTCGTTTTGAGACGCGTAAAGAGAATGGAATTGGCTGCCATGAATGGTCATATATAATACCTATTACCATTTGTCAAGGAAAATTTTTGGTTCTTTGTTAACAAAATGGAAGTATCCTCCGTGGGAAGGAAAGACGGACTCATGGGGCGGAAAGATTTCAAACCCGGGAGAGGTGCTCAACTTGACAAAAGGTAATCGGTGTTATAGAACAATTTCATATTTGACACCTTCGACTGCGAGATAGAACGATCCGCTTACTGTGTATCATCACATGACGATTCGATGAATCGCCGCCACTTTTTCGAATAGGAGGAAAACCATGGGCTCTTCGTTTTTTCTTTCAAGGATCTTAAGAAGCATGCTCGTCATCATTCTTTTTTCTTTCTTTGGGGGTTTTTTCCCGGGGGAATCCCTGCAAGAAGTATCGTGGGCCCAAGAGTTTCCCTCGAGGGAGATAAAATTGATCATTCCTTATGCTGCCGGGGGAGCAATCGATAACGCCACCCGTATCCTTGCAGACAAGACAGAGAAGATTTTGGGAACCCCGATCGTAGTGATCAATAATGCCGCGGGTGGGGGCGCTGCAGGGGCTTTGGCTGTGACTCAGGCAAAACCGGATGGATATACGCTCTTGGCCGGTACTTCCGGAGTTCTTATCTTAAAGCCAATCCTGACTCCAGAGTTACGATTTCGACACGGCGACTTTACCCCCGTCTGCCGGACCACTGCCATACCATTGGCGATCTGGGTCATGAACGATGCCCCTTGGAAGACCTTGAAGGAGTTGGTCGACTATGCGAAAAAGAATCCCGGAAAATTAAGAGCCACGGTGGGCCAGGCAGGAACCCTGATTGACGTGGTGATGAATCTTTTTAAAAGCGAGGCGGGAATCGATATTACCAATATCCCGACAACGGCAGGAGCGGCGCAGACGGCTGCTCTTCTGGGCGGTCATTCAGAGCTCTGTATGGGTTCTCTTTCACAGGGCATCAACTTTTTGAAAGCCGGGAGGCTTCGAGCCTTGGTCAGCTCCCACAAGGTTCCGGGATTTCCCATGATCAAAACCTTTGAGGAGGAAGGTTATCCGGGTGTGAGTCTGAAGGAGTGGGTGGGGATGTTTGCCCCAAAGGGACTGCCCCAGCCGGTATTGACCAAATTGACGAAAGCCTTTGAAACGGCATGCAAAGATCCCTCTTTGCAAGAGCAGCTGGGAAAGCTTTATGTGCTTCCAGAGTACCAGAACCCTGAGGAGACCTCCAAGGCCCTGGATAGCGGATATAACCTTTCGCTTAAGATTTTGAAACAATCGGGAATGGTGAAATAGTCCTCCAGTCTTTTTACAGAGATTATATAGATTCCTTATAATGGATCGGGATTTTCTTGAATGCCTTAGACCATCTGGTTCATGGTTTCTCGCTTATTCTCATTCCTTCCAACCTCCTGAGCTGTTTCATCGGAGTCCTCTTCGGTACCCTGGTAGGAGTGTTGCCTGGCTTCGGAGCCGGCGCCGCCATGGCAATCCTCATGATCTTCACCTTCAAGATGTCGGCTCTCTCCTCCATCATCATGTTAGCAGGGATTCTTTATGGCGCGATGTATGGCGGATCCACTACATCCATCTTGGTCAATATCCCGGGGGAAGCACCGTCGGCGATTACCTGTTTGGATGGCTACCAGATGGCGAAACAGGGAAGGGCAGGGCCCGCCCTGGGCATCGCTGCATTTGGTTCCTTCATCGCCGGAACCTTTAGCATCGTCTTGTTAATGTTTCTCGCCCCTCTCCTTGCCGAAGTCGCATTAAAGTTTGGCTATCCCGAGATATTCGGGCTCATCCTTCTGGGCCTGGTCATGGTTTCCTATCTGGCAAGCGAATCTATGTTAAAGGCATTTATGATGGCGGCCCTTGGGATGATGCTCGGAATGATCGGGACAGACCCCATGCGAGGGACGGAGAGGTTTAGTTATGGAATCATTACCTTAATGGGCGGCCTTGGCGTCGTACCGGTAGTTATGGGAATTTTTGGGATCCCTGAGGTTCTTGAAAATGTCGAGCGCTCGATCCAACGAGAACTGGTAAGAGGAAAGATCAAAGGCCTTCTGCCGACTTTGCAGGACTGGAAAGAGTCGATCAAACCGATTACGCGGGGATCTTTCCTGGGATTCTTCTTCGGAATTTTGCCCGGGATAGGGGTGATCATCCCCACTTTCATTTCCTATGCCATGGAAAAAAGGCTATCCAAACATCCGGAAAAATTCGGGACCGGCATGATAGCAGGAGTTGCAGGCCCTGAGGCAGCAAATAATGCGGGTATCGGCGGTTCTATGGTTCCCTTGATCGCCCTTGGAATTCCGCCGACCGCTACGATGGCCCTATTTATGGGGGCCTTAATGATTCATGGAGTCCAGGTAGGCCCCTTTTTTATCAAAGAGCATCCGGAATTATTTTGGGGAGTCATCGCCAGCATGTACGTGGGCAATATCATGCTTCTCATATTGAATCTTCCTCTGATCGGCATATGGGTAAAACTTCTCAAGGTTCCCTATTGGGTCCTTGCCCCCCTCATCCTTCTTTTCTGTCTAATCGGTTCCTATAGTATTGATGGGTATATCTACGATGCCTTGATCGTCATCATGATTGGAATTCTTGGGTACTTCATGAGGAAATTTCAATTTGAGACTACCCCTTTTTTCCTTGCCTTTATTCTCGGTCCGATGTTTGAGAGGACCTTTCGGCAGTCCCTGATCTACTCTCACGGAGACCTTCTTGTTTTTTTCAAACGACCCATTTCTGTCGTCTTCATGATTTTGGCTTTTCTTGTGATCGCATCAAACTTTGTGAATATAAAAGAAAGGTTGACGAAGACGCAGGAAGAAAACCCTTCCTACGGCCAATTGCCCGTTACATTGATCCTTCTGGTCTTTTCGATCCTTTTCTTCGTGCAGTCTGTTTACTACCGCATCGGAAGCCTCAGAAACCCTGAACCAGGTTTCTTCCCTGCTGTCCTGAGTGGAATTCTGGGACTTCTCACTTTACTTTTCTTAATCAGAGAGGTCTTTCTTCGAAAGAGCGCTCCAAAGGGCGAAAATCCCTGGACTGGGTTGAAATGGCAAAAGACCATATACATTTCTGTTTCCCTGATCCTTTATGTTCTTCTATTTGAAGCTGCAGGGTTCCTGTTATCGACGTTTCTCTTGATGCAATTTCTGTTTATCTTCGGAAGGCCAGAAAAATGGATGCTTGGGGCTTTAGGAGCCCTCTTGTCCTCAGGTGTTTGTTATATGATTTTTAAAGTCTTTCTCAGAATTCCACTTCCCGTAGGAGTGATTGAAAGATCTTTGGGCTTTTAAAGCCCTCTTGCCGCAAAAAAGGGATGGGAGAGACACTACTTTCTTGAAAGGACAAAGTCGCCCATGAAAGTGAATGTATCAGAACTGTGATTTTCCCATCTCTCATGTTCAAGAATTTCCCTCCACTCAAATTTTTGTGTTGAAGGGTTCTCTTATTTCTTCTATAATGGGCAAAAAATAAGGAAGCAGAAGGAGGTTAGCCATGAAAAAAGGATTGATCTGTCTTGTGGCCCTTCTCTTGGCGGCGAGCGTTTTCGCCCAGCCCAAAGAGAACAAAGTGGTCATTTACGCTGCCCTGGATGAGAAGACGGTCAATGAGATTGCCGCTGCTTTCAAGAAGGCGACCGGAATCGATGCAGAGGTTGCCCTTCAGATCGAGCAGGCCGGGACCGTCTCGGGCCGAATCAAGACCGAAGCGCCCACTGCGCGGGCCGATGTCTTCATCGGCGGAAACTCCAACTTTCACACCGAGCTTGTCTCGGGAGGATACCTGGAGAAGTACAGGTCTCCTGTGATCAAGCAGGCCGGGATCGACACGAAGTTCATGGACCCCGACGGTTATTGGACGGGATGGTACTTAGGCGCCCTCTGTTTGCTTTACAATGAGAAGCGCTACAATGAAGAGGTTAAGCCTAAGGGGATCAAGCCGCCCACCACCTGGGACGACCTGTTGAATCCGGTCTACAAAGGCCAGGTGATCGGCTCCAACCCCGCAACCACAGGCGGGGCCTACCTGATGACGGCTGCCCAGATCTTCCGCCTCGGAAGCGAGAAGGCGGGCTTTGACTACATTCGCAAACTGAACGCCAACGTAGCCCAGTACACCAAGGGAGCCAATGGTTCCATCCCCCTGGTAAGCCAGGGTGAGGCCATCGTAGGGTTTGCCTGGGGGCACGACACCCTGAAGCAGAAGGCCCAAGGGAACCTCCCCATCGTGGTGGTCTTTCCGAAGGATACGGGGTTTGAGATCGGCGCTGCTTCGATCATCAAGGGTGCTCCTCACCTGGAAGGGGCCAAGAAATTTATTGACTTTCTTCTCTCGCCCGCGGCAGGAAAGATCAACGCTCAGAATGGCTATCGCTACCCCGTGCGTAAGGGTGTAGAGCTTCCAGCCGGAGTCCCTCCGTTCGAATCCCTTCAGCTTGCGCCCTGGGACCTGAAAAAGGCAGCGGATAATGTCGATAAGTGGAAGAAGGAATGGGCAGAGATCACGGGTAAATAATCTTTGATCGCGGGGGAGGCTGGTTTCTTAAGCCTCCCCGCGCATTTTCTTGAATTTCTCCGAACTCCTAACTTCGAACTCAGCCACTGTCTCCGCAGGGGAAAGGCCGATCAAGAAACTGAAGAAACTGCTTCGGGAGCCTGTCTTGCTTCTGACGATGATTGTGATCATCGCCAGCCTGGCTCTCTTTGTGCTCTATCCCATCTTTCGGGTTTTCACTTTTCCCAGCCTCCGAGACTTCCTGAAAACTCCGTTTAACCCGCGCTATTTGAAGGCGATCTTGAACAGTCTCTTTATGACGGTTCTCTCCACGACCACGGCGACCCTGTTCGGATTCCTTTTCGCCTATACGGTGACCCGCACGGACGTGCCGCTCAAGAGGGTCTTTCGATTTCTCTCCATACTCCCCCTGTTTTCTCCTCCCTTTATGGTGGCTTTCAGCTATATGATGATGTTCGGCAAAAATGGGCTGATCACCTATCAGCTATTGGGTTTGCGGGTGAACATCTTTGGCTGGCATGGCCTCTGGCTCTCTGAAACCATTGCCTTCTTTCCCATTGCCGCTCTGATCATGGAGGGAGTGCTCCAGTCGATTGCTCCGAGCTTAGAGTATGCAGGTCGAAATCTGGGTGCGACAGGGTTTAAGCTCTTTCGGACCATCACGTTCCCTCTGGCGCGACCCGGGGTAGCTGGAGCGGCCCTCCTTGTCTCCATCCAGGTCCTGGCCGACTTCGGCAATCCCATCATGATCGCAGGAGACTTTTCCGTTCTGGCCACTGAGGCCTGGCTGCGGGTGGAGGGATGGGGAGATGTGAGAGGTGCTGCCGTGCTCTCCTCTTTGCTCCTTTTACCCTCTTTCCTCCTGTTCATCGTCCAGCGCTATTGGGTGCATCAGCGTTCCTATGTCACCGTCACGGGCAAGATCGGCCTCGTGGATATCGAGAAGACCGGATGGCCTGTCCGCTGGCTTCTGTTCACCTTCTGCACCTTCGTCTCGATCATGATCTTACTGATCTATGCAGCCCTATTGATGGGTTCCTTTGTGAAAGGCTGGGGCTTTGACTGGACGCCAACGCTTCGGTACGTCAAGGAGATCTTATCCCGTTCTCCGGAATTAGTGAACAGCCTGAGCTTCGCCCTGATCGCAGGTCTGGCGAGCGCTATCTTCTCGATGACCTCCGCCTACTTCGTCTCCCGGAAGCAGTTCCTCTTTCGGCAGTTTGTGGACTTCGTCAGTATCCTGCCTGCAGCGCTGCCCGGAATCTTCTTCGGCATTGGCTATTCGATTGCCTTCACCCGTCCTCCCTTCGACCTTTACGGCACAGCGGCCATCATCGTCTTGAGCATGGTCTTCTGGAATATTTCGATGGGTTACCAGACCGGAATCGGCACCTTCAGCCAGATCTCTCCTTCCTTCAGTGAGGCTGCGAGCAACCTCGGGGCCGGGAGCATGAAGATCTTCTGGGAGATCGAAGCACCCTTGGTGAAAGGCCCTTTCTTTTCCGCCTTTGTGGTTTCCTTTATCCGGGCAGTGACCACATTGAGCGTGATTATATTTCTATCCACCTCCGGCAATGTGGTGGCCACCTTCAGCATCATGAATTTGGTGAGCGACGGTTTTTACGGAAAGGCCGCTGCCCTGAC
The DNA here is from genome assembly GCA_041947025.1 of Thermodesulfobacteriota bacterium. Lineage (GTDB taxonomy): Bacteria > Desulfobacterota > BSN033 > BSN033 > UBA1163 > CAVTZZ01. Next base: position 15,472 of record JBHGBJ010000045.1, on the reverse strand, counting down.
CAGTGCCCTGCTGGTCGTCTCTTTCTTCGTTCTCGGCCTGGCCAAGCTGGCCATCGGGAAGAGAATGGAGTTATTCAAAGTCTAATCGGATGAAGAATGATGAAACCCATCCACCTCCGCATCATGGATGTCAGCAAAAGTTTCGGCAAAGTCAAAGCCCTTAAGAACGTGAGCCTGGATATTCCCAAAGGAAGCTTTACGACCTTCCTGGGTCCGAGTGGTTGCGGAAAATCCACACTCCTCAGAACCATTGCAGGATTCTATGACGTGGAGAAGGGAGAAATATTCATTGGCGATCAGCGGATCAACGACGTGCCCTCTCACCTTCGTAACGCCATCATGGTCTTTCAGGATTATGCCCTTTTTCCCCATATGAGCATCCGCGAGAACATCGTCTACGGTCTGAAGATCAAGAAGTTCTCCGAAGAAGAGATCGGGAGGAGGCTCGACAAGACCGTCCAGTACCTGGGAGTGAAGGAGCTTCTGGAACGGAGTCCCAACCAGCTCAGCGGAGGCCAGCAGCAGAGGATAGCCCTGGCCCGGGCACTGATCATGGAGCCCGAGGTCCTGCTTCTGGACGAACCCCTATCCAATCTGGACGCGAGGCTGAGGATCAACATCCGGGCCGAGTTGAGGCAACTTCAGAAGCGACTGGGAATTACGACGATCTATGTGACCCATGACCAGGCCGAAGCTTTGGCCCTCTCCGACCAGGTGGCGGTGATGAACGAGGGCGAGATCGTCCAGTGGGGGTCTCCCTGGGAGATCTACTTCCGGCCCCGTAGCGCTTTTGTGGCCTCCTTTGTGGGTACGGCCAACCTTCTGGAAGGGGAGGTCGTTGAGAGTACCCCTGGAGGAGTCCTTGTGGACGTCGGACAGGCATCCCTCCGTTTGGAGGGTAAAGAAGGAAACCTTCCTCCTCTGGGTGCGAAAGTCGTTCTCTGCATCCGGCCGGAGACCGTCGAGATCGTGGATCAGGCACAGGAGAGATCTTCCAATATCGTGCCGGGCAGGGTGCGGAACCATATCTTCGAGGGATCCCACTTTCGGTACTGGGTGGAGGCCCTTGGCCGGGAAATCGTTGTAGACGTTTTCGACCCGGCCGAGAAGGAGATCCGGGAAGATTCAATTCTTCTTCTTCCTCCGAAGAGGATTCATATCATCCGCGATTATTAACGTCCCCTCCATTTTCCCCCTCTTATCTTCAGAGAGGGAAGGGGAAGTTCATCAAATCCTGAGTAGCTCCCTAATTCTCTGAAGCAGCGACTTTTTGATCCTGACTTTCAAATAAAGGTCGCCCGGGTCTCCACCCTCTTTGCCCTCGGCTCCCATTCCTTTCAGTCTGATCTTTTGCCCTTCCCTTACGCCAGGAGGAATCGTAATCATCAGCTCTTTGGATCTCCTTCGGTGATGGTATCGTCCTCTCGCCCCTTCCCGGGCTTGCAGGGGTGTAAGATGGATGACATCCTCCAAGTCTTTCCCTCTCTGGGGCAGCCGTATTCCCAGCATCTTTCCTAAGAGGACTTGGCTGAATCGGCCCAGATGTCTTGGGAAAGTCTTGAAAGAGGTTGGAATCTCGGACGGATTAGCCCTCCTTCGACCGGGACCGAAAAATATGAAACCTCTGGCAAACACCCCGGGTCTTCTAAATTCGAAGGTGCGATACCCCTGGCCGTAGGTTTCTCTGAAGACCTCACCAAAATTTCTCAGTCCGAAGGCCCTGGCCATCTCCTCAAAAATCTGATCGATGTCCGAACCTCTGAAGATATCCTCTTCGGAGTAACTCCGTTTGAATCGGTCGTAGCCAGAAGATCCGTACTGATCCCGCAGCGTATCGTAATCCCTTTTTTTCTTGGGGTCGGAGAGGACGGCGTAGGCCTCGTTGATCTCCTTCATTCTTTCAACGGCCGAAGGGTTTCCTTTATTCCGGTCCGGATGAAATTGAAAAGCGAGTCTCCGGTAGGCTTCTTTGATCGTTTGAGAAGTGGCGGTCTTGTCGACGCCCAGAATCTGATAATAATCTCCGTGGTTCATTTTCCCTTTCTAAGTATAACCGATCTCGTCCCTTGAAGGACAAAGATTTGGAAATCCCAGGTATTCTTCGTCATGGCGATACGTCATCTTGATAGCGACGGAGCTACATGAAAAGGCTCCGTCTTAGAAATGTTCGTCGTTGCCTTCGCTCGATAGAGCATCGATTTGAAACTTTCTAGTCCGTCCCCATGCACTCGTCTGCCAGTTATCGATGTAGCTGGCTTTGGGGATCCAGGGCGGAACAACGATATGCAGGTAGCTGGCAAGGGAATAGACGTAAGGTTCGTACATCTGGCGAAGCTCTGAAAGTTTTTGATCGACAACATCTCCCTCCAGAATCTTTAGACCTGCTTCCTTGAGGGTCGTTCGTATTCGAGCCAATCCTTCCTGGGAAAGGCGGTCGTGTCTGGACTTATGAGGGGGACAGTTGAAAACATGAGCGAGGTCGACGATGGTGTGCCGCGTGATCGCAAATGTAAGCTGAGCCTGGCGCTGGCAGGGACCCTCAAAACTGACGATCGCGAAGGCACTGGCATCTAAAATGGCTGTGAGAGCACCCAGCCAGGATTGGTTATCGTGATGGGAACGAAAATAAGCGAGGCCGGGATAGGAGAGATGACTTTCGAGTAAATCCGCTGACCAGCGTTCCCATTCGTGAAAAAGCTGCTGGAGGTCCTCTAATCCGCGGTCATGGCCGTGCCGGCGTAGCATCTCGGCAGCAGTGGGAGGCGAGCCTGCCCTTGCGTCGAGCAGCGAGATGATCACTTCCCTCCTGGCAAACGATTGGTTGAGCGCGGGAAGGTACCCAATCACAAGGGCTAAAAAACCGAATCCCATGCCTGCCTCAAATGCAATCAGGCCCCTTCCGAAGGTTGTCGTGGGGATGACATCTCCCAGTCCCAGGGTGAAGAAGGTCGTCCCACTTAAATAGAGATAGATGCCAAAACCTGCTGTTCCCTCTGGAGTTTTGATGATTGAGCCGGATGACCAGTGTACGAGTGCAAAACCGATCACCAGACAGGTTGCCCAAAAAATTAATAACAGGAGCAGTGAAAGAGGCCCATACCAGCTTAGAAAGGTTTCTTGGCGCTTGCCCGAAAATATTGAACGAACCGCCCGGGACCAAAAAAGCCAGGTGGATCGATAGAAAAAGCGGGCAAGACTGATCTGACGCGTCACCCGGCGAGGAAGAACAATTGTCTCGAAAGCATCCCCCAAAGTGATAAGGATGAGGACTACGCCGAGTATCCCGGAAAGGACGACCATAAAAATTCTCCACTCTATCAACCTAATCCATTCATCTCCTGTTTGCCATTGATCCAGTTTCAAACAGGCATCCGCTTACCCTTCAGGGCAAGAGGATTCTGATCAGCGTGACGATGATCCAGCGGAAGAATCCGATCAGCGGATCCAGAAGGCCTAAATAAAGTAAACCGATGATGATAAAGAACCCGTAAGGCTCCAGGCGGGCGAGAAAGTACTGGGTTCTGTGCGAGGCGATTCCCATGACGATCTTTGAGCCGTCCAGGGGTGGGATGGGAATCAAATTGAGAGCAGCCAGCGTGACGTTGATCTGGACCACGTAATAAACGAGGATAGAGGCGATCTCTGAGAAGGACGTTGAAAACAGCCTGAAGAACAAGAGAGCAAATAAAGCGAAAAAGATGTTTGCGACAATCCCGGCGGAAGAGACGAAGACAAGCCCTTTTCGCCTGTCCGGGATGTTGCTGAAGTTGACCGGAACCGGTCTCGCCCATCCGAACCCCACCAGAAAGAGCATGAGGGTTCCGATGGGGTCGAGGTGCTTGATGGGGTTGAGGGTCAGCCGGCCCAACCATTTGGCAGTGGGGTCGCCCATCCGATAAGCGACCCAGCCGTGAGCCACCTCATGGATGATGACCGAGAAAAGAAGAGGAATGACCACCAGAGCAAAAGCCAAAGGATCGTGAGTCAGCAGTTTGAGAAGGCCCATCATGAAACCTCGCTATGAAAAACGTTATACAATGTCTTGTAGAAATTTTACAATATATGGGACATAAATGAAATGGTCACCTCAGATCAAGAGAAACATTTTCATTTATATTTCTCTTTGAGCCTCGTATAATAATTCGAGAGGGTTTCGGACGAGCCCTTTCACGGGAAGGAGAGCGAAAATGGCTATTCATCGGGTTGCCTGCATTGGGACGGGTCTGATCGGCCAGGGTTGGGCGGTTCTGTTCTCCTCTGCAGGCCTTGAAGTGACTCTCCAGGATGTGAATGAAGGCATCCTTGGGAAGGCGGTAAGAAGTATACGATCGAACCTGACGTTTCTGGAGGCGAATCATCTCTTGGACCGGGGAAGGGCCAAGGCCGCTCTGAAGCGGATCAAGGTGAGCACAGACATCCGTGAAGCAGTATCTCATGCAGACTACGTTCAGGAGTCCGTACCCGATCATTATGATATGAAAAAAGATGTATTTAAGAAAATGGACGATGCAGCTCCTGCTCAGGCCATTCTGGCGAGCAGCTCTTCGGGATTGCTCATGACCGAGATTCAAAGAGTGACCACGAGACCCGGACGCTGCGTCTTAGTCCACCCTGTGCTTCCGGTCCACCTCATCCCTCTGGTTGAGGTCGTGGGAGGGAAAAAGACATCTCCCAAGACGGTGAGGATAGCCTGTGATTTCATGAAGAGGCTGGGGAAAGAACCTGCCGTACTGAAGCGGGAAGTTTCCGGATATATCATAAACCGATTGCAGGCAGCCTTGTTGCGTGAGGCGATCGACCTCGTTGACAAGGGGGTGGCGAGTGCCGAAGACGTAGACAGAGCCTTTTGCATGGGAATTGGCCTTCGCGATCCGATCATCGGCCCATTCTTACGGATCCATTTGGCCGGGGGCGGCGTCGAACGATTCATCGAGAATTATGCCGAATCCTACCGTCACCGATGGGAGACGATGGAAACCTGGACCTCGATTCCTCCTCGAACAGCCAAGAAGATTGTGAAGGCCGTCAAGGAGATGGAGGTGGTTCGGAAAAAGGGTTTGGAAGAGATCAGAGACTGGAGAGACCAGATGTTGATCAAGGTCCTTCAGGTTATCCGCGGAGCGTAGAATCGAGCGTGGATCCTTACTCCGATGATGGAGTGAATGGAGTCATAATTTTGGTTTGCGAAAGGAGGTGAAAAAGATGCGCCTTATGGGATTGTTTTTAGCTCTGCTTGTTGCGGTCGCCTTGGCAGGAAGCGCTTTTGCGGTTTCTTCGGATAAGAAGATTGAATATGCAGGTGGATCCGCCGGCAAGGTCATCTTTGATGGTAAAGTCCACGCGGACAAGGGTTTGAAATGCACGGACTGCCATACGAAGATTTTCCAGATGAAGAAGGGGGCAAAAATCACGATGGCTGATATGAACGCGGGAAAAAACTGCGGGACATGCCATAACGGGGAAAGAGCCTTCAAATCCGGTGATCCGGCGAATTGCGGAAAATGTCATAAGAAATAGGAGAGTAGGAAGATAGAGAGAGAGCTTCCATAATTCCGGGATCTCTCTCTATCCAAAAGCAATGGTGGAATCATTGAGGAGGGGTGAATGAGAAGGGTCTTGCCCAGCCTCGTTATCTTGATCTGGAACCTGAGGGATCGTTCGATCCCCTGAGACTAAATTGTGAGGTGTCATTGTGTCTGAGATCATCCTGTTTTCTCCATCACAGTCTCTCTTTGGCTTCGGGGCTTTGATCAAGCTCCCGGAGGTCTTGAAGGCGAGAGGCTTCAAAAGAATTTTGATTGTGACCGATCCCCAGGTCGGCGCTAGCACCATACTCGGAAGGATCCTGGATCTATTGAAAGGGTCGTTCGATGTGGAGCGATTCGACGGTGCACCGAGCGAGCCCCGCAGCCAGGATGTGGATAAGGAGCAAGGACGTTTCGGCTCCGGTTTCGACGTCCTATTGGGTGTGGGGGGCGGGAGCGCGATGGATTTTGCGAAAGCCCTTTCCATTGTGATGACTCACGGAGGATTGCTTGGAGACTATGTGGGTGAAGGGACCGTCCCGGGACCGGTCGTTCCGATCGTTTGCATACCAACGACCTCTGGGACGGGTTCGCAAAACACCCAGACCACGGTTTTTACCGTAGGGGATGTGAAGCTTGGATGCTCCTCTGAGTATATCCGTCCTGTCGTCTCTATTGTGGACCCGGAACTGACAGTGGGGCTGCCCCCGATGGTGACCCGGAATTCGGGATATGATGCGCTGATGCACGCTACCGAAAGCTTCGTGGCCCGCTCGCATGAACAGGTTCCCGAGCGGCCGATCCTTTACCAAGGAAGCAATCCTTTCAGCCGGGGATTGGCCCTTGAAGCCTTTCGTTCGATCTGGAATTCCTATCGGCAGGCCGTATCGCAAGGAGAGGATCGCAAAGCGCGTATCGGGATGTCCATCGGCTCCCATCTGGCAGGAATTGCCTTCAGCCACAGCGGCCTGGGATTGGTCCACGCCCTCGGTTCATCTTTGGGAGGAATGGTGGATGCCCCCCATGGCGTCTGCCTTGCAGCCTGCACGGCCATCGGCCTGAGCTATAATCTCAAAGCCTGTGAAAAGGACCTTGCCAGCCTGGCGACGATCATGGAGGGGAAAGAGGTGGGGGATCCTCGCCCGGTTTCAGGGGAACGTTTCCTCATCCACATCCAAGACCTGATCAGGGATCTCGGTTTTCCCTCCAGACCTTCTGAGCTCGGGATCAGAAAGGAGGACGCCCGGACGCTTTTGGAGAATACCCTTATCCAGACCAGGCGCACGAAGACGAATCCCCGCTCTCTCGATGATGAGCTGTTGACCTATATTGAAAAAGGTATTTAGCTCGTTTCCTCAAAAGTCATTCCTGCATAAACTCGCCTCGGCGAAGCCAGGGCAGGAATCCAGTATTTTTATTCTGGATTCCCCTGCCTACCGGCGGGCAGGCACTTTCGTGGGAATGACATTCCTAAAGACGCAAACGAATAGTAAGTCAGGGCATTCATCTAAGGCCATGACAAAGCAGGAATCGCCGGAGAAAAAAGAAGTTTCCATAGAGAGTCTTCATCAACACGTAGCGTATCTCTCCGTCCGGATCGGAGATCGACATCTCTGGAAGGATGCTTCTCTTGAGAAGGCCCAAGACTACATTGAATCGGCCTTTGCCTCTTACGGCTATCCGGTGCGGCGACAGACGTATTCCTGTTATGGCAAGAGCGTTTCGAATCTACTTGCCGAAAAAGCCGGAACCGACAAAGAGGTAGTCGTGATAGGCGCCCATTATGATACCGTTCCGGGAACTCCGGGCGCAGATGACAATGCCTCGGCTGTGGCTGGTTTATTGGAGCTTGCAAGACTCAGTCAGAATATTGCGAGCCAGAAGAGCCTTGTATTTGCTGCCTTCGTCAATGAAGAGCCTCCTTGCTTTGGATCATACAATATGGGGAGCATGGCCTACGCAAGGTACTTAAGGGAGCAGAAGATTCCGGTCGAAGTGATGGTCTCTTTGGAGATGATCGGGTTCTTCAGTGAAGAAGCCATACAGGCCTACCCGATTCCGGGAATGAAGTTTTTCTATCCTAAGAGAGGAGACTATATCGGGGTGGTGGGAAACTTTCGTTCATCGAGATATGTCTCCTTTTTCAAGAAAGGGATCAGAAGACATTCAAGTATCCGTTCAAGATCCCTGACGGCACCTGAATTTTTCGGGGGGATTAATCTTTCTGACAACTACTCGTTCTGGCGCCATGGATACCGAGCGGTGATGATTACGGACACTTCATTTTTTAGAAATCGGAATTATCACCAGGAAACGGACACGATGGATACTCTCAATTTTATAAAGATGGGAGAAGTGGTCAAGGGACTCCATCATACGCTTTTGGAATTGAGATGAGATTTTTGGTAAAATGTTTTTTATCATTGTTGGATTGGCGAAACTGTAAGATCACAGAAGAGCGGGGAGGAGGTTATGGGAAAGAAAGGTGATGATAAAGGCCGGAAGGGAATAACCCGGCGAGGATTTTTCCAGTTAATGGGAGTGGGTGCGATGACCACTGCGGCAACCCGGGGGTTTGGCGGTGAACCTGCAGCCGAGGTCAGGAAAGCCTCTGAAATGATCGGGATCAAGTTGTTGATCAACGGAAGACGCCATCGCCTCCTGGTCGAACCCCGGTGGTCATTGCTCTTCGTCCTCCGTGAGAAGCTGGGATTGACCGGGACCAAGGTCGGCTGTGAGCGCGGGGAGTGCGGCGCATGTACGGTTCTCATCAACGGACAGCCACGCTATGCTTGCATGACCTTGGCATTGGAAGCGGAGGGGAAAGAGATTACAACCCTTGAAGGGCTGATGAAAGGCGAGGAACTCGGGCCCGTGCAGCAGGCCTTCTTGGAGCAGGATGCTTTCCAATGCGGTTACTGTACTCCCGGACAGATCATGGCGGTGGAGGGGCTCCTGAGGTCCAACCCCCAACCATCCGTCGAAGAGATTCGACAGGGTCTGAGTGGCAACCTTTGCCGTTGCGGGGCCTACGAGCATATCTTTAAGGCCGTGCCACGGGCGGCTGAGCTGAGGAGAGGCAAAGGAGGTGCATGATGACCGAAAAGAGAGAAAGGCTCTACTCTGTTCAAGCCATTCCTGTTCCGGAAACACCAAAACCAAGCTACACGCCTCCGGTCTTGAAGGAGACCAGGGTGATTGGAAGACGGCTGGCCCGCATCGACGCTTACGAGCGAGTCAGTGGATCAGCCATCTACCCTTCCGATATCTCTCTTCCGGACATGCTTTACGGAGCGATTCTCAGATCTCCTCACGCTCATGCAAAGGTTCTGAGCGTGGACACCGGGGAGGCGGAGAAGATGCCAGGGGTCAGGGCTGTGATTACGGGGAGCACCTCCGGAGCCGCTTTGGACTGGGCTTATTCGAGAGGATTCAAGACCAAGCTTTTTGATCCTACCTGCCGTCATGAAGGAGAGGAAGTGGCTGCCGTGGCAGCCGAGACTCCTTATCAGGCATGGGATGCCCTCAAGGCGATCAAGGTGAAGTATGAGATACTCCCCTTCGTTTCAGATGAGCAAAAAGCCCTCGAACCGGGTGCACCCGCCATTTATCCTGAAGGAAACCGTGCAGGAGAGACGCAGGCCTATGAGCGAGGAAACCTCGAAAAAGGATTTGCTGATGCTGAGGTTGTGTTAGAGGAGAGTTATAGGACAGAGAGCGAGCTTCACACGCCCATGGAGCTTCATGGCTGCGTCGCCAAATGGGATAGAGACCGTCTTACTCTATGGGAGTCGACACAAGGGGTTTATGCGGTCCAGGCAAGGGTCGCTGAAGTCCTTGGCCTTCCATTGGCCAACGTGCGTGTCATCGGACACTACATGGGTGGAGGTTTCGGAAGCAAGCTCCAGCCTGGAAAGTACACCATCATCGCAGCCTTGCTCGCCAAGATGACGGCTCAGCCTGTGAAGCTCTTCCTGACCCGGGAGGAGACCTATCTCTGTGTGGGCAACAGACCTCCGAGCAATATGAAGCTCAAGGCAGGGGTTAAGAAGGACGGAACCCTGACAGCACTCGAATTCACCTGTATCGGGACAGGAGGTGCTTATCCGGCAGGCGGGACTTCTCTGGTCGATTGGCAGGTGAGGGATCTCTATCAATGCCCAAATGTCCGCACGAAGATGACAGACGTTTACATCAATGCCGGTCCGTCACGGCCTTGCCGGGCTCCTGGCCATCCTCAGGGATCCTGGGCTCTGGAACAGATGCTGGATGCCCTGGCCGAGGCGATCAAGATGGACCCTGTTGAGCTTCGATTGAAAAACATACCCACCTACAGTCAGGCGCGGGAGGGAAATCCTTCGTATACCACCACAGGTCTCAAGGGCTGTTTGGAAGAAGGGGCAAAGGCTTTTGGATGGGAGGATGCGAAAAGGAGAATCGCGGAAACGAAGAGGGGTGGTCACATTCGTCGTGGGATCGGAATGGCAAGCTCCCTCTGGGCTGCAGGAGGTGGCGGGCCTCCCTCCACAGTCATCGTTAAACTCTTTTCGGACGGGAGTGCCAATCTGAACATGGGTGCCAGTGACATTGGCACCGGGACGAAAACCGTCATGGCCATGGTGGTTTCCGAGGAGTTAGGAGTGCCATTGGAGAAGATCCAGATCGAGCATGCGGATACCGGAACGACCCAGTATGCAACCCCGAGCGGTGGGAGCAAGACCGTACCTACCGAGTCTCCTGCTGTTCGAGCTGCTGCTCTCGAGGTAAAACGGCAGCTCTTCGAATTAGCGAGTAAAGACTTAAAAACGGATCCGAAAGATCTGATCCTCAAGAATGATGAGATTCGCTCGAAGAGTGATCCTTCGAAAAAGGTCAGGATAGCAAACCTCTCGGATTTCAGAAGGCGTGGGGTTCTTCTTGGAGTGGGCTATCGTGGGCCCAATCCGGAGGGCAAGGTCGTCAATCCTTTTGCCGCCCAGTTCTGCGAGGTGGAGGTCAATACCAAGACAGGGGAGATCAAGATCTTGCGTTTTTTGAGCGCCAATGACAGCGGACGTGTCATGAATCGGCTGACCTATGACAATCAGGTCTTTGGTGGAATCACCTGGGGAGTGGGGCTTGCGATGACAGAGGCCCGGATTCTCGATGGAAAGCAGACCGGGAAGATGGTGAACCGAAACTGGCATGACTACAAATTGCCCACCGCCCTCGATGTTCCTATGGAGGTAAAATCTCAGCCCATCGAGCTGGAGGACCGCGAAGCCAACACGGTGGGTGCCAAGGGTCTGGGTGAGCCGGTCACGATCCCAGCGGCTGCAGCCGTTGCCAATGCCGTGCATCATGCGACGGGAGCCCGGATGACGACCTCTCCCATCAATCCGATGAAACTCATCCAAATGATTTCGCGACAAAGGAAGGAGGGATGACCCATGATCCTGCCGAGTTTTGCCTATGTCCGGCCGAAATCGATTAAAGAGGCGATCCAGCATCTATCCTCAGAGGGTGCGAGGATCCATGCTGGAGGTACGGATCTCCTCGGTTGCCTTCGCGACGATATCTTTGGGGCCAAAAAGCTTGTCGGCCTCAGTCAGCTCAAAGACCTCGGCGGGATTCGTTTAGCAAGAGGTGTTGGATTACGAATCGGAGCACTTACCACCATCACCGAAGTAGCGAATCACAAGATGATCCAAGAAAGTTATCCCGCCCTTGCAAGGGCTGCTTCCGAGGCGGCAAGTCCCCAACTCCGGAATCAAGGAACGGTGGGTGGAAATATCTGCCAGAAGCCGAGATGCTGGTACTACCGGGGGGAGTTCCATTGCCTCCGCAAGGGTGGAGACCGGTGCTATGCCTACAACGGCGAAAACCAGTATCACTGTCTGTTCGGAAGCGGGGGCATTTGCTACATCGTGCACCCTTCTGATACGGCCCCTGCTTTAGTGGCTTATGAGGCAGTGATCCAGGTTGCCGGACCGAAGGGTATGAGAAGGATTCCTGCCGGAAAATTCCATGTTCTTCCCAGTGAAGATGTGCGGAAGGAAACCGTCCTAAGGCCAAACGAGATGGTCACAGAAATTATTCTCCCTCCACCGGCAAAGGGGCTCCGTAGCTCCTATCGGAAAGTGCGGGCACGGCGATCATGGGATTTCGCCCTGGCTGGAGTCGCCCTTGCTTTGAAGTTTAAGGGTGATGTGGTGGAGAAAGCCCGTGTCGTACTTAGTGGCGCGGCGCCTATCCCCTGGCGATCCAGGGAGGTGGAGGAAAGCATTACAGGAAAGAGATTGGATGCTGAGACAGTGGCAAAGGCTTCGGAGGCCGCTCTCAAGAATGCGGAACCCCTTGAACGGAACGGTTACAAGATCCCCCTCTTCCGCGGCATGATCGAAGAGGAACTTCTGGCGATTGCAATGGGGTAGGGTAGCGTGTTGGCGGGGCTTCAGTAGATACAAGCATCAAGGATGGACAGAACCTCTTCAAGCACGTTATCTGAAGCCTTCCCGATGCGGTTGGCGTTGCGTGCACGGAAATCAATCGATTTGACCTGCTCAACCATGACGAATCCCGTGACATTCGGATCGTTCATAACGGCCACGTGGAAGGGAAACCGCCGATCTGTGTTGGTGAGGGGGCAGACAATGGCGAGGCCTGTATGTCTGTTAAACAGAGTGTTGCTTACAACCAGGGCAGGTTGGCGTCCTCTCTGTTCATGGCCAGACTGCGGGTCGAAAGTGACGGTAATGAAGTCACCTTTTTGGGGAATATAGCTTGCCATTTACCAGTCCTCCCTCCCAACCGGTTTTCCCCATTCAACTTCTTCAGGTTTGTAATTTTTAGGGATGCGGGACACCAGCTCATGCAGGCTCAGTTTGCCTCGTATACGCCTTACGGGAGCAATGACAATCAGGCCATCCCGTGTAGACACATCGACAGGATCACCGACCGAAATGCGAGCCTCCTCAAGAACCTGCTTGGCAAGACGAAGGCCCTGGCTGTTGCCCCATTTCTGAACTTTCGTGACCATATTCGCACCTCCTGAGGGTATACAAAGTATAGCCTCTACTCTATTCCCTGTCAACTGCTATTATGGCAAATTGGATGGATTTGGCCTAACAACGAATGTGCGAAATCTAATCGGAGGAAATAAGCATGATAAAAGAGATCAAACTTCCGAACCCAAGAGAAAAGGGATCCGTGTCAATCGAAGAAACCCTGAATCAACGAAGATCGGTCAGGGATTACAAGAAGGGAGCACTGAGCCTTGCCGAGATCTCTCAGCTCCTTTGGGCGGCTTCGGGTAAGAATCTTCATCGAAGAACCTCTCCTTCCGCCGGGGCAACCTATCCCTTAGAAATCTATGCGGCGGTGGGAGAGGTGGAAGGGCTGGAGCCAGGACTATACTATTACTCTTATTCAAAACAGGCTTTGGAAAAGATAAGAGAACAAGATATGCGAGGGAGATTAGCTCGGGCTGCCCTGGGACAAAGGATGGTCGAAAGAGCGCCCATCAGTATCATCCTTGCCGCAGATTATGAAAGGACTACCGGCCATTACGGCCAAAGGGGTATTCGCTACGTCCACATGGAAGTGGGCCACGTGGGGCAGAATATTTCCCTCCAGGCGAATGCTTTAAAACTGGGGACAGTCATGATTGGAGCCTTTGACGACAGGGAGATCAAAGAGATCTTGGGGATAAAAGAGGAGCCCCTTTATATCATTCCCGTGGGTAAAATTGGGTAGGGAATGTCTATATGCGTTCCCTACGAAAAAGCAGATTAAAGTACCTCTTTGTTGATTTCGATCTTGGCTTTGGCACGCAGCTGCTCAAGCCAATTCTGGAACGATTCCTCCTGCTTCTGGTAAAGGAGCCTTTTCTGAAGCTCACTCTTCACGGATGGATATTTACTTAGATCGGCGGGCACGACCGATGACAGCCTGATGACGAAATAACCATCCTTCGTCCGAAGGACATCTTTGGGAGAAGGACTTTTTTCGGTCAGCGAAGAGAGTGTCAGCATGAACTCTCCGACAGGTCCGATCTTGGGAACCATTCCTCCTGCGCGAGTGAAAAGGCCTGTTTCTTCCATCGGGATTCCCCGATCCTTTGCCAGGTCCTTCATGCTCTTGCCTGTCTGAATCTGACCGAGAAGGTCCTCAGCCGCCTGGCGGGCCTTCTCTTCGCATTTCATTCCGATGACTTTTCTTCTCACCTCATCCTTCACTTCCTCCAGAGAAGGGATCCTGGATTCTTTCTTATCCAGTAATTTCAGGATATAGAAATTGGGTGGGATGGTCACGACAGGCGAGATCTCCCCGACTTTCAGCGAAAAGGCGCTGGAGTAGAAAGACGGGTTCTTGCCTATCTCCGGGACCTCATCACCCTCCTTAAAAAAGCCTGTGGTCTTGATGGAGAAACCCTTTTCTCTCGCAAACCCCTCTAAGTCGCGACTTCGGAAAAGTGAGTAGAAGGCATCCTCCGCTCGGCGGGAGGCTTCTCCTCGTGCTTTCTCCTGCTTCAATCTTTGAAGGATCTCACCTTTGACCTCCTCGAAAGATTTCAATTTATCCTCGACGATATCCTCTATCTTGAAGATGTAAAACCCTTCTCTTCCGCTGGCCACACCCACGACCTCGCCCGCCTTTTTCGAAAAGAGCATCTTCTCAAGGGACTCATCCACCGTTCCTTCCTGGATCCATCCCAGATCGCCCCCTTTGGAAGCGGTATTCGACTGAGAAACCTGCTTTGCCAAGGAGCTGAAGTCTTTCGTTTTCTTTGCCTTCTCCAGAGTCTCTTCGGCCTTCTTCTTCTTCTCCTCGATCTTCTCGGGTGAGTCCTCGGGGTCCACTTTGATCAGGATCTCCCTTGCCCTGACCTTTTTGGGTGTTCTAAACCGGTTCTGCTGCAGATCGTAAAATCGTTTGATTTCATCGGATGAAACCTGAACCTTGCCTTCAAATTCGGAGGGGCGAAAAACGAGATACTGAATCTGAAGAAAGGTCGGAATCCTAAACTCCTCTTGATGTTTCTGAAAATAGTCCTTGATCTCCGCCTCATTTGCACTCGTCTGCCCCTTAAAAGCCTCAGGAGTGATTTTCAGAAAGTTGAGGCTGATTCGTTCATTCTCAAAAAGATAGGTTTCCAGAACCTCCTCGTCAGAAACCTTTCCGCTGTTCAGTCTGATCAGATTGGTCAACTTCGTGAGCATCAGGATGTCCCGCTGTGTCCGTTCGAACTCCTCCGGGTTCATCCGTTTCTCACGAAGATAGTATTGATATCTCCTGGGATCAAACTGCCCATTGGACTGAAAATCAGGGACGGATTCGATGGCCCCTCTCAATTCTTCGTCGTCGATGTCGAATCCCAACCGCGTTGCCTCTTGAAGGATCAGGAGACGAGTAACGAGATCGTTTAGGATTCTTTCTTTTAGGCGGAGTTCTTCCACCATCTTCTCAGAGAACGAAGGACCCAGCGCCTCTCGATACTGATTGACCACATTCTGATAGGCATCGCTAAAATCTCTTATGTCGATAGAAACGCCGTTCACCCTGGCGGCATAAGTCTCTTTCTTCTCCCGAATCAGGGAATATCCTCCCCAAGAGATGAATGTCACGGCCACCAATATCAGAATGCCTCGGAGCATCCACGATGTTGCGTGTTCCCTTAAGATCCTCAACATAAAGACTCTCCTTAATCAGACGGTATGAGAATGACAGATCCCTCTATTATTAAACAATCTGGCTTAAAAAGACAAGAGGATCTTCGTTTTCAGGATCTCAGGAGGACTGAAGAAAGCTCAGCTTGGCATGGGAATTGCTTACGTCATCCATTATGGCTACGGATCATCATGATCCTCTCTGTCCCCTCCGCGGGAGAAGGAACGAAGGGGATGTTTTTTCTGTTTAAGCAACGTCAATATGTCCCCCTAACTGCAACGTGAAAATGTCCCCTTGAT
>JBHGBJ010000044.1:0-34550 GCA_041947025.1 Thermodesulfobacteriota bacterium | reverse complement strand
CCCTCGTACCAGATCGATCCCTTCGCTCTCCACCCATCTCTCGAAGGCCAGTCTCTCCTTGACTTCAGTCATCCCTTTTCCCTCTTACTGTGATCGATCGTCAGCGCCTGATGTTGGCCGCGGCCATTCGACAGATGATCCCTGATTTCGCCAGCTCCTTTTCGAAATTCTCCCGGACCTCTGGAGGTTCATCCGCGTATTCGATCTGGTCTCCGCCTTTCTTCACATCGATAGCGTCTGAGAGCTTGATTCCAATCTTATATTTATGGCTCCTCATACCATGAAGGGCCAGGTAACGTGCAGGCGTATTTCCCGTATTAAAATGCTGGTGCCACCACTGATCCGGCGGGACGAAGAGGCTCCCTTCGTGCCAGTCATATCGCTGCATGGGAGACTCCTTCGGCCACATCAGGCTGTAACCTTTGCCTTTGATAATGATGACGTGGGCCGATGGGCCATGACGATGGGTCTTCTTATAGGTTCCGACCGGAAACTCCGAGACATGGCAGTCCATCACATTGCCCGCCATCTCGAACCGGATGTTTCTCCCCCCGGCCCCTCTCTCTTCCCGCTCCGCCAGGGCATGGCCGGGAACGTCAAGGACAAAATTGGTCTCCAAGATCCGGCCCTTGAACCCACCCGGATCCTTAAAGACCTTCTTTTCCTCTTTGAAATAGCCTGGCTCTCCATCGAATCGATCCTTAAAATCATGGGAGGTGTTGAAGATAAAGTCCGTATCCCTGAAGATATTGATCATTGATGGGGCAAGGGTCACGGCCACGTAGCGAGCGGCCTGCTCTTTGCTTCGGTTTCTGTGCTCGTGCCAGGTATTCAAGGGGATCGCAAAAAGGCTCCCGGCTTTCCACTCCACGGTCTGTTCCTTCCCCCGGTCATTCCATACCCGCGTCGAGCCTTCTCCTCTCAAGATGTAAATATTCTCCTCAAACAGATGGCGCTGGGGCTTGAGGGCCTTCCCCGGGGCAATCTCGCAAACATAGGCGGCATTTTCCCATCCGGCGCCATCTAGTTTGATATAGACCCCCAGCCCTCCCTTTCGGGCCCAGGGCTTGAGGGGAATGGTCTTCAGGTCTTCGACAAAGAGACCTCCAACCAGGTCAAGCCCCTCGCTCTCCACCCATCTCTCAAAGGCTGACTTCTCGCCCGGTGAGGTATCAGAGAAGTTTTCCTTCCGCTCCGTCATGGTTTCTTCCTCCGAGATGACATGGTTATATGCAAGAGCACAGGCGACTCATCAACCCAAGGCCAAACGGTGACGGGACAGGAATGTCCCGCGCATCGAAACTTGCCTTGCTCCATTCATTCCCTTTCGGGACGGGGTATCATTTCACCTCTGCAATGAGGTTTTTATTCTTTAAGTACGTTTCAAAAATCCTGAGAGCGAACTCCTTCGTTTCTTTTGGCGAAAGAACGGGTCTGATGAAATAGTTAGCCTGCTCCAATTTCGCCTGAAGCTCGGGATCGTTCATGGCCTTGGTGATTGCCGTTTCAAGGATTCCCCGGACGTCTGGGGGAATGTTTGGAGGGCCGACAACGACATTGCCCGCAGCCATTACAGCCGCCTCTTCCGGTTTCAGCGTTAAGCCCACCTCCTTGGTGGTAGCGACGTTCGGCAGTTCGGGCACCCGTTTGTCCGATGCGATAAAGAGAGGGATGAGTTTCCCCTCGCTCGCCTGGATGTGCTTGATCCCGCTATCCCAATTGAAGAAAAAACAATCCACATCGCCCCGCAAGGTGGCCATCGCAGTCTCGGGAAAGCCGTCGTAAGTGATGAAGACCATCTGAATGCCCAGTTCCCTGGCGATCAGGGCTCCCTGGAAGATGACCGACGTCGTCCCACCGAACTTCACCTGTTCTCCCTTCATCTCCTTAACGTTCTTGAAGCGGCTCCTCGCACTAAGGGTAAACATATAAGGGGCATGGCTGGATCTGCCGAAATAGGCCAAGTCTGCGGGATTCCGCTTTCCAAAATCACCCTTCACATAGAGGAGGCCGATCGAATTCGGAGATAAGATGCCGATCGTGTGCCCGTCGGGCTTGCTGTCGAATACTTTGAGAGCCCCCACTTTTCCTCCTGCCGCTGAATGGTTTTCCACCACGATGTTGACCTGTTTAGGCAGGTACTTCTTAATAAAAGGAGCCAGTACCCGTGCCTGTATATCCAGTCCACCGCCGGGTTTGAATGGCACGACAAAAGTGATGTCATTTTCAGGATAGGGGGCTGCCTCCGATAGAGATGCCACGGCCGTGAAGGAAATAGCCATCGCCGACAGAACGACGATACAGATCATCAACCATTTGTTTCTTGAAAGTAAGTCCATCGGTAAACCTCCTTTGATCAAAGGATATTTGACTCCAAAAGTTACAGAAGACCCCATGCCGGAAGCGGAATTCTCATGGTCCACGCAAAAAGGTAGAGACAGATTCCAGTTCCGATGGATAAAGGCACCAAAATGTTCATACGCCGATAGCCCGCTATCCAGGCTGCCCCGACCACGTAGAGGACGGTTGCCACTGGAAATCCCACCAGGTAAAATAAGAGAGCATAACCACCAAAACAGGAAAAAGAGAGCCAGGCGGGCACGCAAGTCTTGGCCCCACCGACCTGCAACTCTTTTCGATTCCGTGCCATGAGCCTGGGATAAAGGATCAGCAGGTGGTAGATCCCCAGTCCCAGACCGAGAATCGAAACCATTTTGGGAAACATCACCGTATCTCTGCTATATTGCCAGGATTCCCACTGAGTCAACCCGAAGAATAAGACTACCAGGACGAGCAAACCGAATTCAGCCCAAACGGAATCGCTCTTGGTTTCCTGGGATTCCTCTGTCTTGAATCTGGCACGATGTTTACCCTTCTCTCTTTTGAACAGGGATGAGACAAAGGGCCAGGCCATGAAAGCGAACGTGATCAGCAGCAAAACGACGGTGATGGGCCGGGTGAAAAAGATGCCATAGGAACCGAGCCCGATCCGCAGAGAGCGGTGGAAATTCACTTCAACAAGAGGCCCTAAAAGGATCCCTAACAACATGGATACGACCGGGTACCGGGCACGGCCGGATAGCCAACCTACCGTGCCAAACAAGATCATGAGAGCCACATCAAAGATGGCGTTTCTTTCGGCATAGGCACCCAAGAAACAGAGGGTGACAATCATCGGGGCGAGTATGGCGTTCGGGACGAACACAATTCTTGCGAAATATTTTGCAACCGAAATCCCTGTCAGCAGGAGGCAAGCCTGCGTCAATAAGATCCCTGCAAAGACTGCGTAGGGCAAGTTTCCGGAGGTCATGAATCGGGGGCCTGGGTCGATCCCATGGATGATCAGTGCTCCCATCAAGATGGCTGCGGTGATCGAACCCGGAATGCCAAGGGTGAAGGTAGGAATCAGATCTCCTACGACGCACGCCCCTTTGCTCGCTTCTGCCGCCACCAGACCCGCAGGAGCTCCTTGGCCGAATTCTGCCTTTTCACGCGAATATTTCTGCTCGACCAGATATCCTGTGACCGAAGCGAGCGTGGTTCCGAGCGCGGGGAGGACACCGATGAACAGACCGATAATGGAGGAACGGATGAAGGTAATCGGGCGTTTGAGAACTTCCACAAATCCGGTTAAGGGGTTATCCTCCGCCGCTTTGACTTGAATGATGCTTTCGCCTTGCTCCATCATGTGGGCGACCTGTGCCATTGCGAAGAGACCCAGCATGGAAATGGAAATGGGAATGCCTCCTTCAAGCCAGACCACCCCGAAGGAGAACCGCGATGTCAGCCCCGTAATCGGGTCTCCTCCGACAAAAGAAATCGACAAACCAATGCAAGCCCAGAGAATCCCCTTCAGGGCCTCTCCTTTTGAGGCGAGTGAAACGAGCCCCAATGCCATGACTCCGAGGGCAAAATACTCGGGAGCACCGATCTCGATCGCGAAGCGAGTGATCGGTTTCGCAATGGCTACCAAGAGCAACCAACCCACAAAGCCTCCAAGAAACGAACCGACCGCAGCGATTCCGAGTGCCATCCCCCCTTTTCCTTTTTGGGTGAGGGGAAAACCATCCCAGCAAGAAGGCACAGAGATGGAACTGCCGGGCGTCTTCATCAAGATGGAAGTGATTGAATCTCCGTAGGCACAGGTTGCGTGAATGGCACAAAGAAAGATGAGGGCGGAAACGGCATCCATACCAAAGGTGAATGGGAGCATGAGGGCAACGCCAAAAGCTGGGCCCACGGCGGGAAGGACCCCGATGATCAGGCCGATAAAATTCCCTGCCAACAGGAAAAGCAGATTCATCGGCTTTAACGCAATGAGGAACCCTTCAAGCCACATCTACGCGTCGCCCTCTGCTTCATTACTTCGCGGGGGTAGCAACCACCGCCGCACGGATGCCCGTACAGATCAGGGCTGATGTTGCAATCTTGATGATCACCCCGTCCTCCGGGGCCCGGATTGTCTCGACGACCTCGTTAAAGAGGTTGGTCACCTCTCCAATCACATCACCCTTTTTGACACGGTCACACATTTTGGCCATGAGACGGAACATCCCTCCGCGCTGGGCCCGGACGGCCACCAGACGGTCAATATAGACCTGTTTATTCTTCTTAGCGGGATCTCCCGGAATCATCTTGAGATGCTTCAGAACATTATCGATCCCGTAAAGGATCGATTCCACGTCGTCGGTGGTGGGAGCAGCGCCTGTTTCCAGGATAAGAGCCGGAATTCCATACTTGGTCTCAAACATCGACCCGGGAGCGAAATACATTCCGGTCCACGCCGGCCTGCCAGGCTTGAAAACGAACTCATAGTTGCAGGCGACTCCCAAGGCCATGCATCTCTCACGGAGCGCCTTCGGGATTTCGATGTGGTCGCCGATGACGATCGCCCTCGGGTAATTGAAGGTCCCCGGTGCGGAGGAATGAAGATCGAGGACGACCTCGGCCCTCGGGAAAACCTTCTCGTGAAGAAAATTGGCGATCGTCTGGCTCTGCGGGCCCTGCACCCCGCCGCCCTTCCGGATCATGCCGCTCAGGTCGTTGTCCCCCGCCGGCTGCTCCATCAGGTTGATCCTCGCGCTCTCCAGGTAGGCGGGGATATTAACGACCGGGATCCCGATGATCGTTCCATTCACTTTTTTGGGGTCCAGGCCCGTCATGATCCTCTTGATGGCCTCCGTGCCCACCACTTCATTACCATGAACGGCAGACATCATGAGCAAGGTCGGGCCTTCGCCTGCTCCATTCAAGATCATGACAGGCATGTTGACCGGGCTGTTATCCCAGAATTCCCCCACCTTGATAAAACCCTTGCCAAGTGTTCCCGGTTTAGCAGAAATACCTTCGAGTTCGAAAACTTTCTTTGCCATTTTACTCCTCCTCCTTATCAATTAGATTAATTCGCTCCTCTGAATTCGTCCCATAGCTCCATCAATGCCGCGTAATCCTTTTCTCCCATCCCCCTGGATCGGCCCATTTCAAAGACCTGGTGGGCCACACCGGCCAGAAAGGCAGGCATTCCGAGCTGACTGGCCAGGTCCTCCATCAGCTTCGAATCCTTATAAACCAGATCCAGTTTCATCCCGGCTTCATAGTTCTTCTTCATGATCCGGTCTTTGAACCGCGTTTCAAACTGCTTGCTGCTTCCCGTTCCCTGGCTGATGACCTCATAGAGCGTCTGAATATCGATCCCCGCTTTCAGCCCCACGGAGACACATTCAATGAAGGCGACGACGTTGATGTGGCCGATGGCGTTATTGACCAGCTTGACGATCATGCCGGCCCCGATGTCCCCCACATGGTAGATCTTCTTTCCGATCACTTGAAGGGTAGGGAGCACCTTTTCAAAGATGTCCCTTTTTCCTCCCACCATAATCGTCAACGTCGCGTCTTCCGCCCCTTTCACGCCTCCCGAGATCCCGGCATCGACCACATCGATCCCTTTCCCGGAGGCCCGGGCATAAAGGGTCTTTACGAAGTCAGGATGAACCGTGCTGAGTTCAACAAAAATGCTCTTGGGCTTCGCTCCCTCCAGGACACCTCCCTTACCCAGCCAGACCGCTTCGGAAGCCTCAGGACTCGGCAGGGAGGTCAGGATGACCTCGCTCGATTGGCCCACCTCCCGGGCGGAGGCTGCGGCCTGTGCTCCTTCCTTGACCAGGGCGGCTACGAGCGCCTTTTTCAGATCAAAAACGGTCAAGGGGTATCCCGCCTTGACAATGTTGCGGGCCATGGGCCCACCCATATTTCCCAAACCGATAAATCCGATCTTTGGTCGTTGCATCGCTCAATGCTCCCTCACTTAATGGCATAAAGTTTTTCGATCTGGTACGTCTCTCCCAACCCGGTAATGCGATTCCTCTCCTGCATGGTGATCATTTCATCCAAAAGCTCGGTTGTGGAACCATGCTCGATCAGATATCTGAGAAGTTTCTGGATCGCCTTGACCGATGTCCTTAAGACACAATTCGCAAACAGCGCTACCCGATATCCCATCTCTTCCAGTTCTTTGGCATCACAGAGAGGGGTCTTCCCTCCCTCAACCATATTGGCTACCTTTGGGATAGAGATCTCACGGCCAATCCTTTGCATCTCCTCTATTGTCTCGGGAGCCTCCACAAAGATCGCATCTGCACCCGCCTCAACGTAGGCGTGGGCTCTTGCCATTGCCTCTTCCAGCCCCAGAACGGCCCTTGCATCGGTTCGGGCGATGATGACAAGATCCGGATCCTGCCTCGTATCCACGGCGGCCTTAATCTTATTGACCATTTCCTCTCGGGAGACCACATCCTTTCCCTCGAAATGGCCGCATTTCTTGGGAAAGGTCTGGTCTTCGATCTGTAAGGCAGCCGCCCCTGCCTTTTCGAATTCTTTCACGGTCCGGATCAGGTTGAGGACGTTTCCGTAACCCGTATCGACATCGACCATGACCGGTCTTTCAACGGCACTGACGATTCTTCTGACCTGTTCAAGGATCTCCGTCTGGGAGGTCAAGCCGACATCCGCAAAGCCGAATTGGGAGTTCGAAATCCCTGCGCCTGTGGCATAGACCACCTTAAATCCGGCTTCCTGGATCAATTTTGCGGATAAGGCATCATAGGCGCCGGGAGCAACCAAGATCTCTTTTCCTAGAAGCAATTTCTTTAACTCACTTGTCTTTCTCATTTCTCACCCTGTCTTAGATCAGCAGCTTGCTTAGCTGGTCGACGTTGTCTATTTGATCGAGGCGATCGATCGTGCTCATGAGTTGATCGACTTGACTCTCCGAAAAAACTTTGGCCGTCAATTTTCGAAACTTCATTTCCACATCTTCTTGGGTCATCGGATTTTTAGGATTTCCCAAAGGATAATCGACCCTCCGTTCAAAATGTTTCCCGTTCTTAAGATACACCTTGACCCGGACGCTGTGTCTTTTTGACGGTCCTTCCGCATCCAGGTCCGGATCTTCTTCAATATGAATCTTCGGGATATAGTCCAGGATCTTTGGGTCCCTGATCTTTTCCTCCGTAAATTGGTCGATAAAGGCATCCCCTTCCAACACGAAGGCTGCGGCCGTGTAATAGAGATTCATTTGGGCAGAGGTAATGCTCTCCGGAGTATAAGGCCAGCCCACGTGAACCTTCGTTGCCTTGGTCGTTCGAATGTCCAATTTTTCAATAAGCCCGGGATGAACTTCGGCCTCTTTAAAAATCTGTTTTAGGGCATCCACACTCGTATGATTGCTCCCGCAGCATGAGTAAGGTTTGAAACCCACATTGAGGACTTCATAGGAGTGCCCAAGCCCGTTGGAAGCCGACCTAAAATCGAGTTGATCGGACATGGTCGTCCCGTAACCCCCGTACTTGGCTTCCAGGATGTCGGTCGCTCCGGTGAACCCTTTTCTCGCCAAGAGCGCGGCAAGCAGGCCGCTTTCTGCGGCCCTTCCGGCATGCATTCGTTTCACCATGGACGAGTACTGGGCAGCCATCAGCCCTGCGGACTGGGCTCCTGCGATCCCAAGGGCGTGGACGAGCTCCTCCCTGGAGAGATTGAGAAGTTTTCCTGCAGCCGCTGCCGCCGCAAAAGTTCCGCACGTGCCCGTGGGATGAAATCCCTTGAGGAGATGAGAGGTGCCCACAAAAACGCCGACCCGTGCACCGATTTCATATCCGGCAACGATGGCCTCCATCAGCTTCTTGCCCGAAATATTTCCCAGGTGAGTGGCTAATGCCAGGGCGGGGGGGATGGTAACCGAACCCGGGTGAATGATCCCCCGGCTGTGAAGATCGTCCAGCTCAAAGCTGTGAACCATGGTTCCGTTGATCAGGGCCGCATTTGTCACCGAGTACCTCGACCCTATGCCCCAGATCGGGGCCTGAGAGAGATCGTCGACCTCCCGGAGCCCGTCCATCAAGATCCTGTTCCATGGCAGCTTGGATCCGAATAATCCGCACCCCAGGGTATCGAGGATACATCGTTTGGCATGTCGGACGACCTCTTGGGGGAGTGAGGCATAGGAAAGGGATTGAATAAACTTTGCAAATTCGGCCGTAAGGGCGTGCTCCATCTTAATCCCCCTTTTGAAAGGATCGCGTCAGCTGTCTCACTTGTTCCGTCTTTTCGAGTGACAAGACCTGATCGACCACACGGCGGATTTTGGACTTGCCGATGACAGGTTGTGAAAGCCTCGTAAATTTGTGGATCAACTCCTCATCACTCATCGGGTTCTTCTTCGATCCTTTGGGATAGTCAACCTGGGCTCGATAGGTCTCCCCCTTTACGGTCTCCACGACCATTAAGCACGAGACTCCTCGAGGGAGTTTCGGATCGGGCTCCACGGTGACGGCGTCCATGAGTCTCTTGATCCCGCGATCGCCAAAATACCGATCGTCATACTGGTCCAGGAAGGCATCTCCCGTTTTAAAAGCCACGGCCACGGAGTAGGGCAGGCTTACCTGTGCTTCGTTAATCGTCTTTGGGTGATAGATCACATGATAATGGGCCCAATCCGGATGCCGGTAAACGGTGATCTTTCGAATGTCTTCCGGGGACACGGAGTACTTTTTTCGAATCTCGCGTACACAGTCGATTGCATTGTGAATAGGTCGTGCGCAGGCATAAGGCTTAAAATCAATATAGACAGGAAATGTTTTTCCCAAGTCTTTGGTCAGCTGGGTTTCATCGGAGGAGTCTGAGAAGGCCTTGAGCAACCCCCTTTTTCCCTCGAAAATGAGATCCGTTCCCGTATACCCTAATCTTGCCATCCCGGCAGAGACGATCCCGCTTGCAGCGGCCGGTCCCGGATTAAACCGTTTCTGCGACGACTCGCCGTACATCTCCATGAGGCCACAGGATTGAGCGCCTGTCAGCCCCAAGGCATTGACCATCTGTCCTTCTTCCAGGCCTGAAAGAAGCCCCGCCGCCACGGTGGCTCCGAAAACCCCGCAAACGGGTGTCGTATGAAACCCACGATTTCTCAGAGAGGGATTCATCGCATTGCTGACCCTTGCCATCATCTCGCATCCCGCATAGACAGCGGTTAGAAAAGCCTTTCCCCCCGAATCCGTCGCTTCGGCCATCGCCAGGGCGGCCGACACAATGGCAGGACTGAAATGGTAAAGGGCGAGGTCGTCGACATCATCGAGCTCAATGCTGTGAGCAGAAATGGCATTGGCAAAGGCGGCAAGCATCGGGACCGCTCTTTTTTTCGAACCGACCATCGTGGCGACCGGACGACTTCTTTGATCGGTGGCATACTCGATGGCGATGCGGCCGCTCTCCGTCCTCGATCCTTTGGTCGCGACACCCAGATAGTCGAGGATCAGCCACCGGATATCGCTCATTTTTTCCTCTGGAATGTCGTTGTAGGATAGTTTCTTAAAATATCTCGAAAGCTGTGTGGATAAGGACACCATTCGATTCTCCCTTTCCCCGGTATGGACTACCTCTCTTCAACAACCGAGAACCCGTAAGTTTGGTATACCAACGGTATACTTACAGAATCTCCATCCGTTTGTCAAGCATTTTCTAGAGAATTTTCTACAAAATCTCTGATTGCACCGATTGGAGATGCATTGAAAATAAAGAATGGGGTAGGGGAGGCTTTAGCCTCTCTGTCTTAGGACGGCTAAAGTCGCCCCTACCCTTGAGGCATTTCTCAAGCATTTTTAAGAGGTCTGGATGTTGTCGACATTCTCATCCTCAACTCATGTTCAGCGGTTCATAAAGAGTATTTCTCAATTGAGGGATCTTCCCGGCCTGCAGAATCTTTTGGCGAAATTCGGCCAGAGAAACCTTCTCCCCATGGTTTCCCCCCGCGCTTCGGGTGATGTTTTCCTGGTACAACGTCCCCCCCAAATCGTTCACACCTGAAAAAACGCAACAAAGGGCATGATCCAATCCAAGCTTTGGCCAGCTCGCCTGTATGTTCTGAATGGAATGGTAAAAAAAGATACGGCAC
This sequence comes from Thermodesulfobacteriota bacterium, assembly GCA_041947025.1. Classification (GTDB taxonomy): domain Bacteria; phylum Desulfobacterota; class BSN033; order BSN033; family UBA1163; genus CAVTZZ01. The sequence continues at coordinate 24,109 of JBHGBJ010000044.1, read as the reverse complement.
AGGGCATGAAAGAGCCGTATGCGAGGGAAAGGAAAAATGTCTTTCGATCCGGGCCTCTTTCCCAGCGGCGTGTGGAAAGGAACAAAGGGGAGTGGAATCAATTCGGTAAACCCATGGGTCTCTTCCTGGATTCCCCGCAAGAGATGAAGGTGGCGGGCCGTCTGCTCAGGGGTCTCGATATGTCCGAACAAGATGGTTGCCGTCGACCGGAGCCCCAGCCGGTGGGCCGTCTTGACCACTTCGATCCAGGTGGCCACGTCTATTTTTTCAGGGCAGATCTCTTTTCGCAGTCGGTCATCCAGGACCTCAGCAGCCGTCCCCGGAAGGGAGTCAAGGCCGCTTTGGATCAATCGCTCCAGGGTAAAGGAGATGGATTTCCTCGTTCTCTGGGAAAAGTAATAGACCTCCATGGGACTAAAGGCATGAATGTGAATCCGGGGAAATCGGAGCTTAATCTCCTGAAGCATTTCCAAGATGTAGGAGAATTCCAATCCGGGAAAGAGTCCTCCTTGAATGCATACCTCACTGACCTCCGGACTCTTTTCAATCTCTCGAATGACCCCCTCCACACTCAAAAAATAGCTTTCTTCATCTTTCCTATCTCGTCTGAAGCCGCAGAAGCTGCAATGGTTGATGCAAACGTTCGTGTAATTGATGTTCCGATTATGGATAAAGGTCACCCGGTCACCGTTTACCATCCAATTCAATTGGTTTGCCCAGTCCAAGATTTCGTCCGTCTCTTCCCGGCGGCACAGAAAAAAAGAGAATTCTTCAGGAGAGAGGGTTCTGCCTTTGGAAACCTCTCTTAGAATAGTCGTTGTATTCATCGTCTCCCTCGATCCAGCGGGTTAAAACCTTCGCCACTCTTCTGGAATACCATCCTGCCTTGTAGAAATGGGGATAGATCGGCAGCCTTTTTCTTAACATGGACCCGGCCCGGGCAACCTTTTTTGTGATTTCATCGACTTCGGGCCAGGGGGATTCGGGATTGACAAGATCCTTACCGCGTCCGATCCCCCCTAAATCATTGGCTCCCAGACTTACCAATTCTTCCCAATAGGGTTCGAGATTCGGAGGGATCTGAATGGAAACATCCGGCAAGTGGTTCCTGCAAAAAAGCACAAGCTCCTTCATCTCCCCCAGACCGATCTCACCCGGAATGACCCGAGACTCGCTGTTCGCTATGTATCTCTGAAGGATCACTTCCTGAATGTGCCCGTATTGCTTTTGAATTTGCTCAATTTCCAGAATGGATGTGAAACGATCCCTCTGGGTTTCACCGACCCCCAAAAGAATTCCGGTCGTAAACGGGATCCTGAGCCTCCCTGCCGTCTCAATGGTTCTGATCCGTTCCTGAAGGCTCTTACCAGGATGAATTCGCATATTGACATCAAGGTTCGTTCCTTCCATCATGAGTCCCAGCGAAGCAGAAACCTCCTTCAGTTCTGTGAGGGAACGCGTATCCAGGGTCCCGATATTCACATGGGGCAATAATCCTTCATCGAGGAGATATCCACAGACCTCCTTGGCCCAGGAGACCAACGAGTCCCTGCCCAATCGATTCAGATCTCCACGAACCTCAGGAGTTCTGTCGGCCTTCTCTCCGGAGAGAATCAGAATCTCAGAGACATTCTCTTGATGAGCTTTCGCCACGATTCTCTCGATGGCGTCTCTGGAGAGAAGACCGTCTCCATCCTTCCGGAACCCGCAATAAAGGCAGTGATTGATACATGCCCGGGTTAGCGGGAGGGTCAGACTCGGAGAATAGGTGACGTTTTCCACAGCCATGATTCTCACGAATGGGGCTAACGGAAGAGATCCGTCTCTTCCGGACGGATTAAATCACGGGCCTTACCGGGGCCCTTCAGGTAATTCAACCCACGGATGATCACCGCAGGAATCCCCTCGTCTGCCTCGCCCATTAATAGAGTGGCGGCAGAAGCTAATTCGTCCCCCAAGGCAATCTCCGTGCTTTTCAATCGATAGTTAAAAAGGTCCTTCTCCCCACGCTTATCCACAAGGGCACGGATGCCGGAACTTCCGAGGGCGACGCCGATCGCACCCTTGCGAAAAGGTCTTCCATGAGAGTCCGAAATAATGACGGCGATTTCAATACCGCTGAGTTTCTTCACTCTTTGCCGTATCTTTCTTGCGGTTCGATCGGGGTCCTTCGGGAGAAGAGTCACATATTCTCCGGGGACGTTGGAGTAATCGATCCCTGCATTTGCGCAGACCCAACCCCGCCTGTGTTCGGTCACGAGGAGACGGGGTCCCTGCCTTAAAACCTTTTTCGATTCTCTTAATATAAGGTCGACCAGGCGGGCGTCCTTGCCCGAGGATCGAGCCAGGTTCTTTGCCTTTTTCGACGGGCGGCAGGATGCCATGTTCGCCACGGCCCCCTCGGACTTGGATACGATCTTTTGAGCGATGACGAGGATGTCTCCGCCCTTCAAGCGATTGCCGGAAGCTCTTAAACGGCCTAAAATGGTCTTTACGAGGTCATCCCCCGGCTGGATGAGTGGAATTCCATGAATCGGAATCAGGATAAGCTGTTTTGTCTTCATGAGAACCAATCTTTTTCGAAAAAAATGGTTTTCCGACCAAGAAACGGCATTGTTCGGGAAAATCAAGGTCGAACCCAATCGAAGGGGACGAATAGATCCTTACCTTGACCCGACGGGTGAACGCCTGGTCCTGGTGGCGTGAGAAACTATCCACCCCAAAGCAATACCCCAAAATCCCAGGGGGGGTCATGAAAAGACCATTGGTTCCATTCCTCTCTTCATCCGGAGCAATGACGACAACTCTATCTTCCGCGGCGCCCATCCGCGTGATCCCTTCAATGTCTTCTCTGCCCAAAAAAGGAAGATCGCATGGAAGGACCAAGATGGCCCCAAAATGATGATCGATTGCCCAGCTCGTGGCCTTCCTCAGAGCCTGATTCAATCCCCTTCCGTGATCTTTAAGGCTTAAAAGATGAAGCCCTTTCGCAAAAGAAAGGACCCGATCATCGGGTGTTAAAACGAGGACCTCATGAACCTTACCCGAAGACTCTATGGCCTGAATCGTTTTGAAGAGGATTCGAAGGGTGAGGGCCTGTCTTTCGGCAAGGGTCAGGACGGAACTCAGTCGGGATTTCGTATGATCGAGATCTTTTACCGGGATAATTCCAAGAATTTTTCTCTTCATTATTTTTGTATACCAATGGTATTTCTAATGAACTCTTTTCAAATTGTCAAGTTTTCGAGACAAGGTTGTGGACCTTTTAAAACTTCTCATGAGGGTCCTCAAGAGTTGTCTAATCCGTATCGATGTGCTAAATAAGGATTGGCCGATAGGAGGGATGATCCATGAAGATCGGGATTGTTGGAGCGACGGGTAGTTTTGGCAAGGGGCTTGTCTATCGATGGGCAAAAAGGCATACGGTTTTTGTCGGTTCGAGAATTCGAGAAAGAGGAGAGGAAGAGGCAAAACAATATCGGTTGGAATTGAAAAAATGGGGAGTTGACGCAAACCTCGTAGGCACGAATAATCAAGAGGCCATTGCGAACGGAGACGTGGTCGTCCTGGCCGTTCATTTCGAGCATCTGCAGGCGCTTCTGACGGATTTACGGGACCCGCTCCATCATAAAATCGTGATCTCTCCCATCGTTGCCATCAAGAAAGGCCAGAGCTTTCAATACCAGGCACCTCTTGAGGGAAGCGTGGCCCTTCTGATTCAAAAGATGCTTCCAACTTGTGCTGTCGTATCGGCCCTTCACACGGTTCCGGCTCCGCGCCTCCACAAACTTGACAGGATCATCGAAGGGGATGTACCCATTTGCAGCGATCATGATGAGGCGAAGGAGACGGTGATGGGCTTAGTGAAGGAGATAGAGCAACTCCATCCGATCAATGCCGGTCCCCTCGAAGTCTCGAGAATGGTCGAGCCGATCGTCCCCCTCATCCTGAATATCAAACAATATGGCCTAAAGAAAAATACGTGTATCAAATTTATCTGATCAAGAGGCAATCCGTTCAAGGCGGGAGCGTCACCCCTTCCTACTTGCAGACCATGAACCGTGCTGGTACAGGGCAGGCCGACATTCTATTCATGGTAGGGAACGCATACATGCGTTCCCTACAGGATGAACAACTCAGCCGATGGACATAACTTTATTTTCCGAATGATTCGGCTGACTTCAACGAAGGGGGAATTACCGCTTGATCTTAAGGATCTCCTGGGCAAGAGCTGTCTTATCCGCCAGCGTGTTCATGATCGTAGAGGTGACCACGACCCGGATCCCTAATGCCTCGATCTCCTTCCTTCTCTGGGCATCCTGCTCATCGATCACAAGAAGATCGATCAAACCCAGATAGAACTTTGCCAATCCCACCGAAGAACCTTCGTATCCCATCGCCTCGATCAGCTCTTTGGCCGGACCCGAGACGGCTCGATTTCGAATGAACGGGGATACGGCCACTTTGCGGGCCGTCGCTCTTTTCAGCATACCTTTGAACTCCGGCAGGGATAAGATGGGGAGAATGCTGACGACCGGGTTTGAAGGCGCCAATACGATGAGGCTCGCGTTGGTCAGGCCTTCTACCACCTGTGCGGTGGGCTTGGCATTCCGAATTCCTTTGAATCGGACGCCGTTGACATGTCCCTTTCCTTTTTTCAAAACAAAATATTCCTGGAAGGGAACCCACTCCTCTCCCAGTTTGACCATTGCTTCAACCTTTTCATCGGTCATGGGAAGGATTTTTGCTCCAATACCTAATTTTCGGGAGAAGAGGGAAGTAATCTCCGTCAGCGTCTTTCCTTGGCCGAGTAGTTTTGTCCTGAGAATATGAGTTCCCAGGTCTTGATCACCCAGACGAAACCAGGTTTCTTCCCCGTATCTTCTAAGAGATGATAGTGCATGAAAGGTATCCTTCATGACCCCCCATCCTGTTCTTGGATTGGATACGCCTGCCAGAGTATACATCGTCGTATCCAGGTCAGGGGAAACATGAAGGCCATGAAAGATCGCATCATCTGCCGTGTTGACAATCACACTGAGTTCGGATGGAGGAATAGATTGGGCCATTCCCAAGACCAGTTTTGCCCCTCCAACGCCTCCGGATAGAAGGGTCAATCTCCGGCTATAGGATTTTTCTGATCTCATCTAATGGCAGCCTTTGGGGTGCTACGGGGACTTCGTCCGGATATCCCAACGTGATTAGTGCTTGTGGAATCCAGTGATCAGGAAGATCGATTGCCTTTTTTACGACCTCCGGACAGAAAAGGGGAGCACAATACCAGCATCCTCCTAATCCCAAAGCAGAAGCACTTAACAGAAGCGTCTGAATTGCTGCAGCCAGTGACTGCGTGGCCATCACCTTTTCTGCCTTTTGCCGAAAATGGTCCGGGTATCGATCCATTTGACCCATGTCGAGACAGGCGATGATGATCACGGGAGATGCCGAAAATCGATCGAAAGAGATCTCTGCTCGATCACGCGCCAGCTCTTTGGGTATGCCATCCTTTTCAAGATCTTTCCGAAAGCGCTCCGCCATTTCTCTCGCCAGCTTCTCCTTCATCTGCGGTTTGCTGAGGACGAAAAAACGCCAGGGTTGTGCGTTGTGAGCAGAGGGCGCCCATCTTGCTGTTTCCAGGATGAGATCGATCAACTCAGGAGGGACTTTTCGGGAGAGGTATTTCCGGATGGATCTTCGTCTTTTCAGGAAATTAAGAGAGACATTCTTTCTTGACATCTGCCCTACGCTGGAGAGGAAATCCCCCGACCCCCTTCGCGAAGGGGTCGGGGGACGACGTGCTACTTGATGAGGTACTTTTCCAGAAGAACATAGTTAATTTCTTTGGCCTCCTTCTCAGGGACGCCTAATACTTTGTTCACGTTCTTCTTCGCATCTTCTCCTGTGAGATAATCAATCGGCCGTTTCAATTTGTCCGCCTGTCTTGTAAACTCCTTGTCCGTCAGAATCCCTTGAAGGGTGGTTTGTAAGAACTGGACCCTTTCCTTGGGCACACCGGGCGTGCTGACGATGATGCGGCCCGCACCAAGGATCGTTTCCAGTCTATCCACCCATTTCTGTTGTTGGGCGTTGAGGGGCATCAATTCTCCAATCGTAGGTGTATCGGGCATTAACGGAGATCTCTTATTCGAAATGAGAGTGAAGAGGAAAAGCTCTTTCTGCTCGGCAAACTTTACGGCACTGCTTCCGGAATTTCCGAAACCGTCCAACTCCCCTCTCATCGCTGCCAGCGCCTCACCCGAACTTCCACCGAACCCCTGGATGACCTGGCCCCGCAAGCCTGCAATTTCCAGAAACGAACATCCAATGATCGAGACAGCGGAGCCTCTTGTTCCTCCGAATTTAATCACTTTGGATGCCTTCTTGAGATCGTCGAGTGTTCTGTAGGGAGATTTATTGCTGAGTATAATTGCACCCTGCTCATAGCTTACGCGAGCAAGCCATTCATATTTCATCAGATCGATGCCTTTGGCCTTGGGGTCATTGGAGAGCTGGTTCAACGTCGATACCATGCCGTCCAGGATCAATATGGTGAGACCATCCGGCTTCCCACGATAGACAAAATTTTGGGCCACGTAGGTTTCACCGCCTTCCATATTACGAACCACGACGGTGGCACCAGACTTTTTTTCGAGCATCGGTGCGATCATCCGGGCATAGGCATCATAGCCTCCTCCGGGAGAATAAGGGACTACGAACGTCAGAACCTTACCCTTGTAAAAAGAGGCTGCATCCTGTCCAAAGACCGCTGTTGCAGCCATGGAAAGAAGACATACAAACACCATTCCGAATAAAACCGGGCAGAATATCCTTGCACAATGCTTCTTCATATATTCCTCCTTTCGGCATTTCTACTTCTTCTTGAATGAGTCTCACAGAGTCGTGCCTCCTTAGTCGCCTTAACCCAAGAAATAAGAGAAGAGAAGGCCCTCATCGAAGGGTATCCTCATTCCGAGATAAAGGCCAAAGTATAGGATGATCCATGTGACCAAGCCAGTAATGAAACTCGGCAACCATTTCTCCCCGTTGAATTTCAAGAAGAGGAATAGGTGCAAAGGAATGGCAATGAGAAACCCAAGGATCCAGATCAGCGGGACTATAGCCACAAGCATGGCAATGGCAGGAAGATGGGACCCCAACTCTTTAAAGCTATCCTCCTTTGTTTCCTTGAGAACCGTCTTCGGCCTCCCTCTCCATATCCCTCTAAGAATTTCCACCAATAACAAGATCGAAGTAATGCCGCCGACGATTAAGGGGAATCTCATTGCTCTCGAGGATAGGGCGTTAAGCCCGTGCACGATGAGAAAAAGAGACCCAATCAGGAGAACAGTCGGAAACCATATCCCATTCTTCATTTTTCCTCCGATCAAGGATTAGTCCCCGGCATATATTTTTTCCCGCTTAAGGCAACCCTAACCTTATTATAGAAAAGGACCACAATCGTGGTGGCAATGATGGCAAGGGAAATCGGTCTCAGGAAAAATAGCGGGCCGTAAGTGGATAAGGAAAGGCCAAAGTATTTTTCAGCCATCACTCCGAGGACAAAACCGAGAAACAGGGCTGGTCTGTTATAATGATAAGCTTTCATGGCGACTCCCAGAGCGCCGAATATAAAGAAGAAAACGATATCCCAGAGGTCATTATTGGTACAATAAGCCCCGAACACGCAAAGAACGAGTATAATAGGTCCCAGCAGAGTTCCTCGGATGTAGGAGATCGCACTCAGCTTTTTTGACAGGGCCATCATGGCTCCTGAGCCTAAAAAATTTGCAAAGATCAGAGTGCTTGCCATGCTGAAGGCTAAATCTAAATGTTCTTTCAGGAACATCGGGCCCGGATCGAGTCCAACCATTAAGAAGGCTCCAAGGAACAATGCCATCCCGGCGCTACCGGGGATTCCAAGGGCCAAGGTGGTGAGCAGCGCCCCACCTTCTTTTCCGTTATTGGAAGCCTCGGGCGCGATCACTCCTTCCACACAGCCTGTCCCGAATTTCTCAGGGTTTTTTGAGGTCTGCTTGGCAACGCCATAGGCCACCCAGGGTGCTACGTTTCCTCCCACGCCCGGGACAATGCCAATAAAGGTGCCTATCCCGCTGCACATCAAGAACATCTTGAAATGGCGAAAGATATCTTTTGTCCCTTCCCACAAAAGGTCGGCCTGGACCGAAGCTTTTCCCACCTTTGCAATCGTTCCACCGCGGCTGATGACAAGCTCGACCACCTCGGGCATTGCAAAAACACCCAGTCCGATTGGAACAATATCGAACCCATCCAAAAGCCGGAGAGATCCAAAGGTGAAGCGGGGGTCCCCGGTCAGGACACTGATTCCAACAAATGAAAGGGTAATCCCTATGCCTCCGGAAATGAAACCTTTGACAGGTGATTCACTTCCCAGCACCGCAATAAAACAGAGACCCAGAAAGATGAGGAAAAAAAACTCCGGGAGCCCGAAGGCCATGATCAGGGGCCGCGCCACAAAAATCAGGACGATCAAGACTAGGCCTCCAAAAAGGGCCCCAAAGGCGGATGCTGAAAGAGCATTGCCCAGGGCCCGACCGGCTAAGCCTTTTTGTGTCATGGGATAGCCATCGAGCATCGTCGCCGCATTGGCTGTGTCTCCGGGGATATTCAGCAATACGGCTGTCACCGTACCTCCATTATTACATACCGACCAGGCACCCAGAAGAAAGGCCAGTGCTTTGGGAGGCTCCATTCCATAAGTAAAAGGCATCAAGATGGCCAAAGTGGTGACGCCGCTCAGCCCGGGTAAAAGACCGAAGAGAAGTCCTACAGGCAGCCCAAGGAATATGTAAGGCAAGACACTTAAATGGAAAATCGAAAGCAGCCCGCTCAACATTTGGTCAATCATCCTCTTAGCTCCTCAGCTCACCTAAAATCATTGGCTATCTCGGCTTCTTGCGAGCGGCCAACTCCCTTTCATATTCTTCGGCCACTCTCAAGGCATGCTGGCCCGATTCCACAAGGGTGATCATCCCCCCCAGAAGCATGCAGATACCTGCCAATTCGGCGATCTCCTTGGCTGTTGCTCCTGCATCGATGGCTTTCTTCACGTGGAACGAGACATTCGGTTTACGAACGGCAATCTCAATAGCGATGGCAATCAGTTCCTTCTCCCGTAGCGTGAGTGCCCCTTCGGGGGGATCCTTAAAGAGGGATTGCCTTGCCTCCATCCATTTTTCGAGACATTCCGGATAATAGCGACCCATTAATTCATGATGATCCAAAACTTTGCCGAAATAGCTTTTGCAGTATTCACGGACATTTTCCATGCTCTTTTCTTTTTTCACAGGCATCACAAACCTCCTTATCAATGTACCTCCCAAGACGTTTACTATCCCTCCTTAAAATGAGGGAGCACCTCCACAGCCAAAAGCTCTATCGATTCGTCCCATCGATCCAATATATTTCGAAGATCGAGCACGATCTCGTCATAGCCTCGTTCTTTGAACCGGGCAAGCTGGTCCACACACTGCTGGGGGCTTCCCACGACGATGGTCCCCTCTAAATTTTCTCGGGTAAGGGCAACTCCCTTCCATCTCTCATCTTGACTGACCTGACGTTTCAGGCTCTGAGTCACCCTCTCAATGTTCATCCGTTCCCAGGCCTTGGCACTGTCTCTGTCGATGCTGAGCCAGGGGCTGTAACTCACGATCGTCCGTTTCTGCTTCTGGTGTTTTTCCTCCAGCTGTCGCATATGGGCGATCAAATCATCCAGCATGAAAAAGGGGGCGTGTTGGAGCAGCACTCCATCACAATAGGTGACGGCACGCCGGATGGCCGCCTTTGAAAGCCCACCGTAGTAAATCGGTGTCCCTGCCGGAGGTTTGGGATCAATGGTGATATCGTCAAAATTGTAGAATTCTCCATGAAAGGAGACATGGTCTTGACTCCATGTCAGGCGCAAGATCTGAAGAAACTCTTCCACAATTTTTCCCCGCTTTTCGAAGGGGAGTCCCACGACATCGAAGGGTGTACGAATTCCGCCGGCGCCGATCCCTGCAATGATCCTTCCCTTCGCGATATAGGCAAGCGTGCCAAAAAGAGCGCTCGTGACCAGAGGATGACGGTAAGTGACGACAGTAGCTGTTCCGAGGATGAGCTTCTCTGTCAATGCCGCAATCGCCGATAAAGTCGTGAAGGGTTCCAAAATGTTGGTATACTGGTTCTCCCACGCATGGGGGCGAAAGGTGAGATGGTCCCGTACCCAGACGGAATGGAATCCTGCCTTTTCGATCCAACGAGCACCGGCAAAGATTCTTTCGTGCGTGCAAAATTCTCCATAATGAGGAATCCGTAGGCCAAATTTCATCGTTTTCTTCCTCCAGTTCTTGGTATACCAGTGGTATATTTATATCACTCTTATGAGGTTGTCAAGCGTTTTCTGAAGGAACGAAACCCCTTTCGCCCAGGGATATTTTCGTCTGGTCGTTCACAGAATTGGAGATGTGCTTCCTGAGAGAGCTCTGAAAAGCAGTTTTCGTTCTGCAGGATGACGTTTTGACCAAGTTGGTAAAGAGCAGGGAGAGGAAAAGAGACCAGGGTGTGCGGCGGCATGGGAAGAGCATTCTTAAACTTTTGGGTGAAGCTCGTCCAGGGCTTCTCCGATGATTGCAAGGCCTCGTTCCAGCAGGTCGTCGGTAATGACCAGGGGCATCAATGGCCGGATGATATTGGAGAAAGTCCCTGCCGAGATCATCAGCAGCCCTTTTTCCCGGCAGTGCGCTACCAGCTCTTTCGTGAGTGCCGTCGCCGGTTCCTTAGTCTTTCGGTCCACCACTAACTCCATCCCGACCATGGCCCCCAGGCCTCTCACGTCTCCAACCGCGGGATATTTCTGATAGAGGTCGCTGAACTTCTCCATGACCCGCTTACCAATCCTCTCCGCGCGCTTCAGGAGATCATTCTTCTCAAATTGATCCAGCACCGCAAGCCCTGCCCGGCACGCAACCGGGTTTCCGGCATAGGTCCCGCCCAGTCCCCCTGCCTGCGGATGGTCCATCAGGTCTGCCCGGCCTGTCACCGCACTCAGGGGAAGCCCCGCCGCAATCGATTTGGCCATCGTAGTGATGTCCGGCTCCACACCGTAATGCTCCATGGCAAACATTTTTGCCGTCCGGCCGAAACCTGATTGCACCTCATCCGCAATGAAGACGATGCCATTTTCGCGGCAGATCTTCTGAAGGACCTTGAAATATTCCTTGGGAGGAGCAACAAATCCGCCTTCGCCCAGAACCGGCTCCACAATCAGAGCTGCTACCTGCTCGGGGGGGATATGGGTCTGGAAAAAATCCCTCAGGAAGTAGGCACATCGAATCTCACAGGAAGGGTATTCGAGACCGAAGGCACATCGATAGCAGTAGGCATAAGGCATTCGGTAGACCTCAGGCGCATAAGGATCGAATCCGAACTTATAGGGTTTAACCTTGCTGGTGAGGCTTAAGGCGAGGAGGGTGCGGCCGTGAAAGGCGTCCTCAAAGGCGATGGTGGCCGACCTTCCTGTGGCATGGCGGGCGATCTTGATGGCGTTCTCCACAGCCTCTGCCCCGCTGTTGACAAACATGGTCTTCTTGGGGAACCTTCCTGGCGTAAGGGCATTGAGCCTTTTGGCCAGCTCGATATAGGGTTCATACATGACCACGTGAAAACAGGTGTGAATGTATTTTTGGATCTGATCCTGAATGGCTTTCAGAACCTCCTCGTCACAATGGCCGATATTGGCGACACCAATCCCGCCTGTGAAATCGATATACTCTTTCCCCTCGACGTCGGTGATCAGGGCACCTTTCGCCTTCTCGGCAAAAATCGGATGGGTGTTGAAAGGTCCCTGCGGGACGTGCTCATTTCTTTCCTTGAGCAGGGTTTCGCTGGTCTTCATTGAAATGGGCTCCTTCCTCTTTTTCGCTTTCATCAGTTTAAGAGATATAACGGCATCGTAGAATCTTGGAGAGGGGTTGTCAAGTGGGCCTTCCCGGGAGAAGATTTCAGAATGACTGTCCTCTGCTGTTTCATTGGGTTGAGGTCCTTGAACGACCGAATTCTGGCCCGTGATCAGGAAAGGGTGCAATGTAAGGAGTTTGTGTTGTGTGTCAGCTTTTTTCCAAGCAGCGCACTTTTCTTGGAATGACGATGCATAGGGGTGGGTCAAAAATGATTTAGGGGCTATTTTTTGAAGGATGGGATGTAGGGTTCAAGATCACCCATTGGCTCAGGGCGAATCCTCGAGGCTGTTCAAGACGGATTGGGACATCTCGGAGATCTGCTCCAGCGTGATGTTATCGAGAACGGTGGGGTCAAGACGCTTCGAAAAAGCAATCCATCCTTTTTTCGCTTTCGGACTAAAAATGTGGAGTCTCTCCGCTTTCATTATGTAGAACATCGTATGGTTTGGGTTCAGGGAGAGACCTGCAAGGCAGGCCCTCAGATATTGGTAATCGGATGGAAAGTTATTATTTCGATCCGCTGCCATTCTGGCCCCCATGCTGAGGAGAGTCGGTATGAAGACCCTGAAGCCCTCTTCCAAAAAGGTTTCCTCGGCATTCCGCTTATTCATATAATGTCGTTTGATGAAGATATCTTGGCAGATTTCCTGAAGGTCGCGGTAGAGAGAGTAGGTCAGAGCATCACCGTAAAAATGGTGAGGTTCTTTTGGTTCTGTAGTCCACAGGGACTCGAAGTACCACCGGAGAAGGGGTTCCAGGCTGTCCTTGTAGAGATAGATCCATTTTTCACCCATTGAGACAAAGGCCCCTGGTCCCGAAAATTTTTCGTACTCCGAAAAAGGGACAATCTTCTTCTCCCCGAGAAGAAGGTACTCAAAACGCCCCCCTTCCGGGTTCTGGCTCTCATGAGCGCCCTTCTCGAGAATTTTGGCCAGGAGATGGGAGCGATTTCCATTCTCTTCCCACGAATCGTATAGATACCCCTTGGTCATAAAGTAGTCCTGTGCTTCATCGACTTTTTCATAATGAAACATTCCTCTGGTAAGGGTATCGAGTCGCTCCCTGAATTTCTCACGATAAAACTCTATTTCTCGGCTATTGTGGGAGAAAAAGGGGATCTGCATAGCATAGTTTGTGTAGCAATATCTTTTTAGATTTTCCGTAATCTTGTCGAAAGGGGTGGTATAGGTGATGAACGAGGATATCGCGTAGAGGGCAAGGAGACCCAGGAGGAGGTGGGCATATTTCGAGGAGATCATGGGCTTGCTTTGGTGTATGAGCTTTCGAATCAACGTTCACCCCGTTAGAACCCCCCGCTCTTTATGAAGGGGGTCGTAAAGATTACATTTCAGTTCCGTATAGAAAAGGCGAGGTGAAAACCCCGTCTTTCCTGACGGGGTTCACTCCAGAGGGGCTCGGCGAATGAGCCTCTCCACAAACTCTCTATGTTTCGAATGTGGAAATTTTTCCAGAAACTGGTTGTACACATAGCGAGCCACATCTCCTTTCTCCAGTTGCGTTTCGTAAATCTTTGCAAGGGAAAGATAGGCCTCTTCCATGTAAAGATCCGGGGGATGATTGCTGTCGACAAGGGCCTGAAGGCTATGAGCAGAGAGATCATAGTAGAGGCTCTTATTCAGCAACCGGCTCAATCTCAGTTGAACCTTCGGTTCGAGGACGGCGAGGTACTTATTCCAAAACTCAATAAATGCCTCCATTGCCTTCTTAGGGTCTTTTTCAAGCAGGAGTCTGATCGACTTCTCGTAGTGAGTCTTTCCTTCTTCAGTGGCTCTCAGCCGCGATTTCGCTCTTGCGAGCTTGAGATGCATCTCTGGATTGTTCGGGTCTGTTTTGAGCAAGGTCTCTGCGGCAGTGATGCCTTCTCCATATCCGACGGTCTTCTCTAATGTCGTATCAGCGACAAATTCGAGTTTTTCCGTTCTGGCCTGGACCTCATAGTGGAGATATTTACATGTTCCCAATCCTGCTGCAAAACCTCCCACGTGAGCCCAGAAGGCCACATTGTGATGAATCCCTCGAATGGTGTCAATGCCTCCCATGAAATCGCGGAGGAACCACAGGACCAGAATGATGACAGCAGGCACCTGAATCCGGATAGGCAACCAGATGCTGATGAGAAGTTTGATCTTTGAATAGTGGCAACGGTAAAGATAGATCCCCATGATTCCTGAGATAGCCCCGGAGGCACCCAGGGATGGAATAAAAAGATTCTCTCTCATGAAAATACCGACCATGGTCCCGTGAATCAGATTTGAAGCCACTCCTGTCAGAAAATAGAGATAGAGATAGATTTTCCATCCAAGCTTATCTTCCACGAAGACACCGAAGACCCAGAGGAAGATCGAGTTTCCGAAGAGGTGCCAGAAATCAGCGTGGAGAAACAGGGATGTAATCAACTGCCAGGGATACTGGTCTCCTGGAGTGGAATAAAAATAGCGCCAGATATAAAATGCTATACGAATGTCACTCTGATTGAAGAAGAAATAGATAAGCCAGTTCACCACGAGGAGGGTAAGGGTTACCCATGGGAAATTTTTTCGGGAAAGGTTTGTTCCGACAGGAATCATACTTTGTGTGTAAGCAATTCCTGTGCCATTTTATTGAAATTACAGGCTTCTTTGAAAAAAAGAGGGTTATTTGGGGTTACTCGGGCCTTTTGGGGTTGGAAAGGGAGGGCTTAGTGGGGGGGCTTTATCGATAACCTAACAATGTTCAAGTCTGTAACATTGTGTGTACAAGTCTGTCCCTGGCAGTGCAATGGAATTCCACAGTACTCAAGCGGCATTTAAAAGAAGCCACCCGAGGCAATCTCGGGTGACTTCTTCAAAAACTAACAGCGCTCCACGTCGCGAATGGCTGAGCGCGCTTTCTCGTAGAGTTCCTTGGGGATCTCATTCATATTGTGTTCCTTCTTGGCATGATCAGAGGTTTTCTGGAAAATCTCTTCCTCCGTCTTACCGCAGGCTACAAAATCGCAATCCGAGCCTACGTCCCTACAACTTAGTCTCTTTTCCATCATCAACACCCCTTTCTGTCAAAATATTCTTTTATGGAAAACGTTCCAATCTAACGGTAATCACTCCCCTTTGACAAAACAAGGGGTAACTCTCAGATGCCAACCTTTAATTACTGTCTTTCATCCTGGACTCTTCCAGGACGACATCGATTTCCCGTTTTTCCGAACGCCGCAGGACCGTGAGCTTCGCTCGGGCTCCAACTTTTTCACCCGTCAGATTCCTGTGAAGATCGTCAATCCCGGACACCGGGTTCCCATCAAACCCAACGATGATGTCTCCTACGGACACCCCGGCCTTCTGAGCAGGGCTCTGGTCTTCTATTGATACCACCAGGACGCCATTCTCCACAGGCAGATTGAAGAATCTCACAAATCGACGATGAAGTGGAACGTTTTGCCCTCCCAGGCCGATATAACTCCGCCTGACCTTTCCCTCATGGATCAGCTTTCCGGCCACGAATTTGGCTGTATTGATGGCAATCGCAAAACAGAGTCCCTGGGCTGGAAGAATCACAGCCGTATTGACGCCGATGACCTCTCCTCGGGAGTTGATCAGAGGACCGCCCGAGTTTCCGGGATTAAGGGCGGCGTCGGTCTGAATCACGTTATCAATCAACCGGCCCGACATGGACCGCAGGGAGCGTCCAAGGGCGCTGACCACCCCTGAGGTCACAGTGGCCTGAAACCCATACGGATTCCCGATGGCAATCACCAATTGTCCCACCCGTATCTTTTGAGAATCTCCCAGGGGAGTACCCACGAATTTCGGTCCGTTGATCCTAACCACTGCCAGATCCGTCTCAGGATCGTCTCCAACAAGATCTCCCTGAAAGTGACGGCCGTCCGAGAGAGTCACGTCAATCCTGTTCGCCTGATGGATCACATGGCTGTTGGTCAGAATGAACCCGTCTGGAGTGAAAATAAAGCCTGAGCCGCTGCCGGCCGTCTCATCGGGAAGTTGAAACTGGGCCCTTCGTCGGCCCTCCGGTTTCTTCTGGACTTCGATATTGACAACCGAGGGGCTGACTTTCTCCGCTGCTCCAATGACGGCTTTGGAATAGGCGTCGAGCAGATCTTCATCCGAAGCAGGTACGGGCTCCAATTTCCGTACGACGCTTCCTTGGGGACCATTTTCCGACAAAATCCTGAGAAACCGCTTCATTCCTTATCTCCGTAGGAAGATATTTCGCCGCAGGGCCGCTCATGCAAAAAACCCATTTCTTTTAGCGGCCCTCGCCGTCGAAACTCAAATTTAATCATCATGACGCCTTTTTTCAAACCGGTTTTCGAGGTGGCGTTGTAGAACTTTTCACACCGCTTGCCTTTTTGAGGAGACATAGACAACTTTAAATCAAGCAGGGGAGTTCAAAAGGCAAGGAGGGATAATTATGAATCGACAAGAAGTGTATAAAGAAATGGAGGAGATGTTCGGGTTGGTTCCCAGCTTTTTTAAGCTAATCCCTGATTCGTCTCTCGAGTTGGAGTGGAAACTCTTTAAACGGGTGCAATTTGATGAAGGGCCCATACCCAACAAATACCGAGAGCTGATCGGAGTTGCAATCTCCGCGGTTACCAAATGCCGCTATTGTTCCGTATACCATACCGAGGCGGCGAAACTGAACGGGGCCACAGACGCTGAGATCGAAGATGCTGTTCATTTTGCCAAATCCAGTGCGGGCTGGAGTACGTACTTGAATGGGATGCAGGTGGATTATGAACAGTTCAAGTCCGAAGTGAAGCAGATCTCCGACCATGTACGTTCGATCCAGGGGACTGAGAAAGAGCTCCGGTGCAAGGATGTGGGGACTGATTGCGAGTACGTGGTCCGCGGTGATACGAAGGAGGAAGTCTTCAGCAAGACGACTGAGCACGCCATGACCGCTCATGGAATAAGAGAGATTCCTCCGGAACTGCTCGAGAAGGCGTGGCTGGCCATTCACAGCCGAGCATAGGCAATGGAAGCAGAAGCGTGTCCGGATGGCCTTTGATCCCTTTCTCTTGAGGGACGAAGGGCTGTGGGTTACTCAAAAAACGATCTGAGGAACATCCAGATTGAAATGGCCAAAAGAGCAAATGTCCAGTACTTCATACGGATGAACATGAATTCGTCTACGTGGGGAATCAAATGGATCTGGCCGGTCCTCGGATCGACCACCTTACCGGGGGTCTTCTCTCTATATCGAGCCAGGAGGAAAACGGTCGCAGCCGACAGGAGGAAAGACAGGGCAAACAGGCGGTCCGTATCTGCCGCGGCCTTTGCCGCGTCCGGTTCGTGAGAACCTCCCGCGATCACGATCCCCATCAGGATAAATAACCACCCAAAGGTAGCAACGAATACGAGAATTCCCCACCCCCGCCAGAAGAGCATTTTTTCCTCCCCTAAGCCCATGCAAAACTGCTTTGGGATGGTTCGGATATAACAATAGAGAGAAGAGCGTGTCAAGGAGCAAGGGTCCGACGAAGCCGAAAGATTTCGTCGAAAAGTCGAAGAGTTGACAAAAATCCCTTGGATGGACAGCTTTAAATAATGGGTCCCTGTGCTGAGGTTTTGCCCTTGGAGGATTTTGAACGATGGGAACAACAATCTGGAAAGGAACGATCCATTTCGCGAATACGGATGTGCCTGTGAAGCTCCATACTGCGGTTAAGGAAGAGCGGATCCAATTTCATCTTCTCCACCTTCCCGATCGGATGAGGTTGCGCCAACAGATGGTTTGTGCTTATGAAAAGCAGCCGGTTCCAGCGGAAGAGCAATCGAAAGGGTTTGAGGTGGAAGACGGGAAATATGTGATCGTCGATCCGAGAGAGATCGAACAAACCGCTCCTGAGAGCAGCCGGTTGATCGAGGTCCATGAGTTCGTCAAGAGCCGGCAAATCGACCCCATCTTCCTCGATCGTCTCTATTACCTGGAGCCGGATATTACAGATGTTCAGGGAAAGGGATTTAATGGCCTTGTTAAGGCTTTGAGGGAACTGGATGTCGTTGGCGTCTGCACGTGGGTTATGAGAAAACGGTCCTACTTCGGGGCCTTGCAAGCAACCGGGAAGAGGCTTCGCCTGGGTACGCTCCGGTACGCCGATGAAGTGATCCCGGTGATGCCCCTTGAGCTGCAGGAGATTGCTTTGTCGGAAAAAGAGCTGAAGATCGGAAGCGAGTTGATCGAAAAATTGAGCGCTCCTTTTGAACCGCTGAAATTCGAAAACGAACATCAGAAGAAGCTGCAGGATATGATCGAGAAGAAGGCCCGGGGAGAGAAGGTCGTCGTTCTGCCAGCCAGGCGACTGAAACCCACGGAATCAGATCAGTTGCTTCAGGCCCTGGAAGCGAGCCTGAAGAAAGCCGCCTGAGATGGGATCGGGTAGAGGAGGAAGAATATGGCTGTACAGGGAATATGGAGCGGGACAATCAGTTTCAGCCTGGTGGCGATCCCGGTGCGCTTGGTCAAAGCGATTGAGCCCGGCCGAATCTCTTTCCGGCTGCTCCACAGCAAGGATTACTCTCCCCTGGTGAGGAGAATGTTTTGCCCGGGAGAAGAAACGATGGTGCCGGCGGACGAGATCATCAGGGGATTCGAGATCGTACCCGGTCAATACATCCTGATGACCGATGAGGAATTGGAGTCGGTATCGCCGGAACGGAGCCGGACGATCGAGATCATTGAGTTCATCGATATCACGGAAGTGGATCCGATCTATTATGATCACCCGTACTATCTCATCCCTTTGAAGGGAGGCGAAAAAGCCTATCGGCTGCTGGTCGAGGTGATGCACCGGACAAAGAAGGCCGGCCTTGCAAGATTCGTCCTGGCCGAACGGGAGTACCCGGTGGCAGTCACTGCCAGAAACGGAGCCCTGGCCCTGACCACACTTCATTACAGCGAAGAGATCATTCCAGAAGAGGATCTCTCGCCGAAGAAGGGGAAGGTCGCGGCAGAAGAGCAGACCCGGTTGAGGGAAAGCATCGAGAAGATGACCGCAGACTTTGACCCAGGGAAATACGCGAACGAACGCCGAAAAAAACTGATGGACCTCCTGGCCACAAAGGCGAAAGAAAAAGCGCCAGTAGAGGCCCCTGCAGTGGAGGAAGAAGAGGGAGAGGGGCCCCCAGATCTGGTGGCCGCCCTGGAGGAGAGCATGCGCAAAGTGAAGTCCCATTAGAGGGAAGAGAGATCCGTGAGCCAAATATTCGTCAAGATAGCCGGGACGAGACTCTCTTTATCGAACCTTGAGAAGGATCTTTATCCTTCCTATGGGTTCACGAAGGCCCACATTCTGGAATACTACCGCCGGATCGCACCGGTTATCCTGCCCCATCTGAAAGACCGGGCACTGACCTTGAAGCGTTATCCCGAAGGGGTGGAAAGAGATTTTTTTTTCGAGAAGCGCTGCCCCTCTCACCGTCCGGCCTGGGTGAGAACAGCTGTGGTTCCCCAGGATGGTGGAGAGAAGATGACAGCCTGTGTGGTTAACAATCTGGAAACGCTGATATGGGCGGAGAACCTTGCGTCTCTTGAACTCCATGTGCCTCTGTCCAGGGCCAATTCACCGAAGACGCCCGATTCCGTAGTCTTTGACCTCGACCCAGGTGATCAGGCAACTCTTTTGGAATGCGGCCGTGTGGCGCTGATCCTCCGGAAGCTTCTCTGGGAAATGGGACTTGCGAGCTATGTCAAGACCTCGGGCAAGAAAGGACTCCATGTGTATGTTCCGCTGAACCGCAAGGAGACGACGTTTGAAGATACCAAGACATTCTCAAAGGCCGTGGCAGGAATCGTTCAGAAACATTATCCGAACCTGGTGACCGCAAAAATGGCAAAAAAGGAAAGACAGGGGAAGGTCTTTATCAACTGGTCTCAAAACGACGCTTCGAAGACGATGATCTGCGTTTATTCCCTTCGGGCCCGGGAGAAGCCAATGGTTTCGTTTCCCCTCGAATGGAAGGAACTGGAGAATCTGGTGGCCGGTCTTGGCGACCCGGAAAAGCTACAGGTCACGTATTCAGAAGCCTTAAGCCGGGCTGAAAAAAGAGGGGATCTTTTCCAAGAGGTACTTGTGAAAGAACAGAAGCTTCCGCATCTGTAACTGTTCCATTGCCGCCTTCCCTTCTCTTAATTTAAGAGGGGAGCGGAGGGGGAGTTAGATTGAGGGGTGCATTCCTCCCCTTAAAATAAGGGGAGGCGCGGAGGGGTTATGAGGACGGGTGTGGCTTTAAACGAGTACGCATCCAAACGGAAATTCGAGAAAACGCCCGAGCCGAAACCGGGTGAGGGGACTGTCCCGGATCTACGGCCCCTGAGGGGCGTAGAATCGGGAAGGTCTTCGGGTCCCGTTTTTGTTGTTCATAAGCATGCGGCCCGGGCCCTCCACTATGATCTCAGGCTCGAACTGGAGGGAGTGCTGAAGAGCTGGGCTGTGCCGAGGGGCCCCTCCCTCGATCCTTCCCTGAAAAGACTGGCCCGCATGGTGGAAGACCATCCGCTTGATTATAAAGATTTTGAGGGCGTTATCCCCGAGGGCAGTTACGGCGCAGGAAGCGTTATCATCTGGGACAGGGGCTCTTACCGTCACCCTTCGGCGCAGGACGAAAAGGAAAACGAAAGACTTCTTCTGGAGGGATTCAGAAAGGGGAATATGAAGTTCATCCTCGAGGGGGAAAAGCTCCGGGGAGAATTTGCGCTGGTCAGAATGGGAAAGGACGGAAAGTCGTGGCTTCTCCTGAAGAAGAAAGATCGAAGTCCGGCCAGAGAGGATATTCTTAAGGAGAACCGTTCGGTCGTGTCCCAGAAGACCCTGGAGGAAATGCTGGAAGCCGAGAGAGCCCAATCGTTCAAAGATAGGAAGCTGAGACAGATCCGTCTTCATGAAGCTGTGGAAAGCGAAGACCTACGGGACGCTCCCGTCAAGCCCATGCCACACGCGATTGAACCGATGCTTGCCACGCCGGTCAAGGAACCGTTTAATCATCCCGATTGGATTTTCGAGGTGAAATGGGACGGGTACCGGGCGATTGCCGAGATCCGGGATCGGTCGGTGTCACTCTATTCCCGGAACGGGATCCCCTTCGAAAGAAAGTTCTCCCCTATTACAGAAGCCCTCCGGAAATTGGGATTTGACGCGGTTCTGGACGGCGAAATCGTTGTGGTGGATGATCAGGGACGCCCTGATTTTCAAAGGCTACAGCATTATCAGGACACCGGAACCGGTCATTTACTCTACTACGTTTTTGATCTGCTCTACTTTCGGGGACATGATCTGACAACCCTCTCCCTTTCCAGAAGAAAAGAGCTTTTGAAGAAGATCCTTCCGTCCACCGGAAGGATACGATTGAGCGATCACGTATGGAAGGAAGGCGTCTTATTCTACAGTGTGGCCAAAGAAAAGGGACTGGAGGGGATCATCGCCAAACATTCCCAAAGCGTGTACGAAGCGGGTAGAAGGAGCAGGCAGTGGCTGAAGGTGAAGGCCCAACTGACGCAGGAAGCGGTCATTGCAGGATTCACAGAACCGGGAGGGGGGAGGAGATATTTCGGTGCCCTTGTTCTGGGCCTATACGAAGGGGGCGAGTTCACCTACATTGGCCACGTGGGAGGCGGGTTCGCGGAGAGAGATCTGAAGGACATCCGGGAGAAACTGGATCCTCTCATCCAGGAAAAATGCCCCTTTCCTGTTGAACCGCAAACCAATACCCCGGTTACCTGGGTCAGGCCGGAACGGGTCTGCGAGGTTGCTCTGTCCGGCTGGACGGAAGATGGAGTGATGAGGCACCCTGTTTTTCTGCGGCTCCGCGAGGACAAAGCCGCGAGCGAAGCGGTGCGCGAGAAAGAGACAGGGGAACATTTTATCCTAAAGAAAGGAACTTCCCCCTCTTCGGTTAAGAGAGGGTAGGGGGAGTTGCTTTACGATAAGGGGAAGTGAACGATCTTGAGCCAACAGCTAAGGCGTTGCGCCCGGTTGCGCTCGGAGGCCATGGTATGAAAATTTACGTCGGTACGAGCGGATATGCGTACAAGGAGTGGCAGGGAAGATTCTATCCCGAAAAGATCTCATCCAGAGAGATGCTTCGATTCTATTCGGGACGCCTGAACACGGTGGAAATCAATAATACATTTTACAGAATGCCCAAGGAGAGCGTGCTCATGTCCTGGGCAGGACAGGTTCCTGATAATTTTGTTTTCGCCCTCAAGGCACCTCAGGTCATTACGCACCTGAAGCGGCTCTGGAATGTGTCCGAGGAGACCGGATATCTCTTCAGGACACTCACGGTCCTGGACAATAGACTCGGACCGATCCTCTTTCAGTTTCCCAAGAGTTTTCGTGTGAACCGGTCTGCCCTGGAGGATTTTCTCGGTCTGATTCCCAAGGACAGGGCCTGCGCCTTCGAATTTCGAAACCCATCCTGGCTCGATGGTGGAATTCTGGATCTCCTTCGCAAAAGAGAATTCGGCCTGTGCGTCGCCGATGGCGATGAGAATCCGGCAAATGAGATTATCCCTACGGCACCATGGGGATATCTTCGCTTGCGCCGCTCCGATTATACGAATGGAGATCTACTCCAATGGCTGGAAAGGATCCTTTCGCAGAAATGGGAGCGGGCCTATGTTTTCTTTAAGCACGAAGACGATGATGCCAAAGGGCCCGAAATGGCAATACGCTTTCGCGAGCTTGCCGAAGGCCATCGTTAGCGGAAGTTGAGAGGCCGTTCTTCTCCAAGGGAAAGAAAGGGGATTGCATCCGTGGAATCTCCTGAGGGATGAATTGACAGAGCTCCTTGAAAGATGTAGATTTCATTCAAGCATTCTTAGAAAAACAGGGCGAGTTATTCGTTTTCCATGCAACAGAATCATCGGACATTGATGCACAGACTAAGATGGATGCGCGTTCTGGCAAAGCGATACAGTAACGTCGTTTTTTTTATCGGTGGTTTTTTGTTCGATGCCTTCACCCTCATCCGGATTGATTCGATCGTTGACCTTGTCCTTCAATCCTTTTATCTGTGCGGAATTACACTCATCGTTATGGGGCAGGCCTATCTGGAGGCGGGGCAATGGCAGCCGCAAGGGTGGATGGCCCGTTTGTGGTCATATGAGTCGGAGATTATCCACTTCTTTTACGGGGGCCTCTTAAGCGCTTACGTCGTCCTCTATTTCAAGAGTACAAGTTTTTCGCGCTCGATCATTTTCCTCTCCTTCGTCTTTATCCTGATGATTGCCAATGAAATGCCCCAGATCCGACGGTTGAGGTCTTTGCTCAGGCTGGGCCTCTACGCATTTTGTCTGATTTCTTATCTCAATTATCTTTTTCCCATTCTAATCGGGCGCATGGGGGATTGGGTTTTCACGCTGGCATGGAGTTTAAGCGCCGGTCTCACTTTTGGGTTGATCAGGAAATTGGCCAGCCTCCGTCCGGAGTCAAAGAAGGCGCGCCTAAGACTGGGGTGGTCCCCGGCTCTCGTTCTTGCGGGGGTCGCCATCTTCTATTTCAACAAATGGATTCCACCCGTGCCTTTATCGATGCAATATGCTGGTATTTTCAGAAGCGTCGAGGCCCAGCCAGGCGGTTACCGGTTGACCTATTCGAAGCCTCCCTGGATGCGCTTCTGGCAAAAAAGTGAGCGCCTTTTCCTTGCCCGCGACGGGGATCGGGTTTACTTCTTCACAAGGATCTTCGGCCCCAGTCGTTTTGAGCACCGGGTCTTTCTGCGATGGGAGATGAAGGATCCTCGAAGGAATCGATGGATCACATCGGACCGCATTCCCCTTCCTATAAAAGGTGGCCGAGATCAGGGTTATCGAGGCTATGCTTATAAAGAGAACTATCAGCCGGGCAAATGGCGGGTTGAGGTCGAGACGGAGGACGGCCGCGCGTTGGGAGGGGTTGTCTTTCAAATTGAGAAAGACCGTTCGATAGGGGAACGGAGATTCCTCGAACTTCGGATGTGAGAAAGCGGAACCCTCGTGGGCAATACGCTTTCACGAATTCGCTGAAGGCCTATCGCAGGTCTGATCTTTCTAAAACCCGGCTCGACATCTGGGAGGCGCGAAGTGCAAGGATGTGACGTGCCTGTTCAACAGGCCAGGCGCGTCGCCACCGGCAG